>KB912012.1:38339-137396 GCA_000383715.1 Verrucomicrobia bacterium SCGC AAA164-E04 | reverse complement strand
CCGCAAAAACGGCCAAAAACCCGATATGTTCCTGTTTAAGTCTCTGCTTCACGTGGGATGAATTTTTAATTGGAAAAAGACATAGGCTCAGGAAATGGATTTCCGTTTTTTCGCCAATTCAACTTTCAGGTCATCAAGTGGCAAGGTGTTGATAATATCCCTTTTCTCCAGCCAACCCTTGCGCGCATGTTCAGCGCCCAAACGCAGAAAACCTGCATGATCCAAATGGTGAGCGTCGCAATTGATGACACACTTGACTCCTTTTTCCTTGGCGTATCTCCACCAACGCCAGTCCATGTCGAGTCGATAGGGGCTGGCGTTCAGTTCAATCCATGTGCCTGTCCTGGCACAGGCATCAATGACCGACTGATGATCAATCGCATAGGGTTCCCTTTGAAGCAATAAACGACCGCTCATATGACCCAGCATGTGCACAAAGGGGTTTTCAGCAGCCTTGATCAATCGATGCGTCAATTGGTTTCTGGATTGGGTGAATCCTTGATGAATGCTTGCAACGACCACATCCAGTTTGGCCAGTAGTGAATCTTTAAAATCAAGTGATCCATCGCTCATTACATCGACTTCTGTCCCCGTAAGGAGTTGAAACGAGGTGTTCTCCAGGCTCAGTTCACGGTTTATTTGCTCAATGTCTTCTATTTGTCTTTCCAGACGTGATGCCTGTAGTCCGTTAGCTTGGAAAGATGATTTTGAATGATCTGTGACTGCCCAGTAGCTGAATCCCAACTCAAGGCAATCTTTTACTAATTGCGCCAGCGATTGTCGCCCATCGCTCCAATCAGAGTGATTGTGCAAGGATCCTTTCATTTCTCTCCACTCGACCAGTCGGGGTATTTTTCCAGTTTCAGCTGCTTCGAATTCACCTGAGTCTTCTCGAAGTTCCGGAGGGATGTAGTCCAGGTCCAAATGTTTGAAAATATCTTCCTCTGTGCAGCATGCCAGACAAAGAGCCATGTCACGGGTCTCTTCTTTGGATCGAAATAAACCATACTCGCTCAAACGTAAACCACGTTCAATCGCGCGGCGCCGCATGATGATGTTATGTTCTTTACTCCCCGTGAAGTAAGCCAGTGCAAACGGAAATGATTTGTCATCGATGACTCTCAAATCGGCTTGAATGCCGCCATGCAATATGACCGAGGCCTTGGTATCTCCCTTGGCTTGCACGGATACAACAAAGGGTAGCGATGTGAAATTCTCAATAACCCGGGTTGCCTGTTTGGATGAAGCCAGAAAATCAATATCATGCAGGATTTCTTTTCGTCGTCGCAGACTGCCAGCTTCGCTGCAGCGTATTACATCATCATGCTGACGGAGAAAATCAAGTATGCTTTCGGCAGTGGCCAGCGCAACGTCAAGTCTATGGTGAGAAGCATATTTTTTTCTGAACTCAATGCCATCAAGGATCTTCTGTTGTGTTTTGGCTCCGAATCCCTTGATTCCCGCGATTTCGTCCTTTCGGCAAGCTGACTCGAGCGCCTCGATGGATTCGATACCCAAAGTGCCGTTCAACGCCTTGATTTTCTTCGGCCCAAGGCCCGGGATGTTCAGCATTTCAATCAGACCTGCAGGGATGGATGCTTTCAAATCCTCGTAGTATTTCAGCTTACCTGTCAGGACTAATTCGGTTACTTTTTTCTGGAGCGCCTCACCGAAGCCTTTCAACTCTCCCAATCGTCCCTCGTTCACCAAAACTGCGACCGACGTTTGACCCGTTTCGAGTGTGCGGGCCCCGTTGACATATGCCCGCGTTTTGAAAGGGTTTTCCCCCTTCAACTCCAAAAGTACCGCTATTTCTTCCAGGATTTCAATGACATCTGCATTATCCATGCAGGGACTATGATCAGCCCTATTCAAACTTCAAGCGACAAAGAGAATTCTGGACCGTTTGGGTTTGTGTGTGAATACTGGGTTCATGCAAATTCACCCTTTCTCCCAAATACGCCGCATGCTGCACTTGGGGCTTGCCTCGTGCATGTTGCTTTCAGGCTTTTTCGTGTTTTCTGACGATAAAAATGAACCTGTTACCCCTGATCTTTCTGCAACTAATTGGAAATCATTGTTTGATGGGAAAACAATGAAAGGCTGGAAAACGACTAATTTTGCAGGAGGGGGAGATGCCAGTGTCAAAAATGGAAGCATTGAGATTGACATGGGACTCGCGCTCAGTGGCGTGCAGTACACAAATCAACCTCCCAGAATCAACTACGAAATCACTCTGGAAGCCATGAAACGTGATGGAGGTGATTTCTTTTGCGGCCTGACCATGCCTTATAAAAAGGAACATTGTACCTTTGTTTGCGGTGGATGGGGTGGGGGAGTCGTAGGATTGTCGAGTATCAATGGAATGGATGCTTCAGAGAATCAGACCACGGAATTCAAAAAATTTGAAAACAATCAATGGTATCGAATCAGTCTGCGCGTAATGGATAACCGGATTCAGGGCTGGATCGATCAGAAACTTTTTCTGGATGTTGATACAACGGATGTCAGTGTTGGCATGCGGATCGGTGAAATTGAAGAATCGGCCCCATTGGGAGTCGCAACATGGATGACCTCCTCTTCGCTTCGCGACATTCGTCTGCGACAGGTTCAGGCCCCTGACAGTAAGTGAGAGCCTTTCATTTCTGGCACCCTGCTTACTTAAGGAGCGATGAAGCCGTGGTAAAGGCCCATGTAATAAGGCAGCAGAAACACAGTACCACTAGCTAAAATATTACCACTTCCCCCGTAGTCCAGCTGCCATGGATCTGTGTTCCAATGGTTAAAGTGCCGGTTTTCAACAGGTAATACCTTGCCATTGATTCTATGACCCCTTTGACGCGGGTTGCTTGAAAGTAAATCGGTGGAATTTTGATCAGGAAGGCTCCTGATATCAATTCGGTGACTGTTCTCACAAGCCCAGTTAAAGCGGTTCAGGGGAAATCCTTGCAAGGTCTCAATGGAATCCACAAGCCAGTCGCCTGTTGGAGAAATCGAGTGAGTCCCCCAAGGATCACTGACTTCGCGGCCCATGGCCTGACCTGCATAAGCGAAATGGAAAAACGGGTTCATCTCGGGCGCTTCATTCAGCCAGGCAGCGTAGAAGGATAAAAGGGCCTTCTGTCTCAGGGGGCCTTCCGGCGTGTATCGCAATAAGTTGTAATAGCACATGAAGGCCATCTCATCGTCGGATTGATTTCCAGAGCCGATACCTCGATGGATTTTGTAAATCAGTGCATTGGTGTCAAATGCATGGTTTTGAATCAATTCAGCCTGATGTTCCAAATATCTCGACTCTCCTGTTACGTGAGCTGCAACCGCCAGATAAGAAAGCATGCTCAAGGACTTGAGTCCACGTTCCGCCCACCAATCAGGGTCGTGATTGAGTGCGTCCGGGCTGTAAACACCCCACCGGGTGACGGTTCCTGTGTGGTCCACCAAATTGTAACCGTGCGCAATGAGGTGATCAGTCAAGTCACGGACAACCTGTCGAACTTCTTCCTTCTCTTTCTCCGTTTGAGCCACCAGATCATAATACAGGGGATAGAAAAAATAATGCCCATCCAATTCATCAGAGCTGGTATCACTTTTCCAATACCACTTGCCATCAGCGCTCACAGGCCAGCGAGGTTCATAGGCTTTCCAGAGTTTATCCTTATTTTTTTGAATCTCCTCGTCCTGTTTCAGGCGTCCGTCATTTGGATCCGGTAACTTCGTGGATCGGATGGTACGGGCAACGAACCCTTGAGGAGCAGGGTGGCTTCCTTCCTGCGTTACTGTTTGGAGAAACCGAAGTGCCTTGAAGGCCTGGTGTGCCCGTTCTTTTGTCTCAGGGTCTTTGGTGACCGCATATGCAAAGCACTCTCCAGCTCCATACATGCTGGTCCACAAGCCATCATTGTCGCTGTCATGGTAATGAATGTGATCTCTTTTGCCAGGAGTGGTGACAGAGACCTCTGAAAGGTAACCTAAGGGTGTTCTTTTAATATAGGATTGGATTTCTTTTTCGTAAAAGGCGGCTTTCTCTGCAAGCGTTATTGGATCTTTACGAATACAACCTATCCCCTCTGGAGTGAGCACCCATACAGTTCCCTTCGAATCGACTTTGAGGTCCATGATCTTGTCATCGGGCAACCATCTCCTGCCTTGCCGGTAATCCCAACGGTCATCCTGATATCTGATGAGCCCCTTGTGTGTTCCAAACCAGATTTCTCCATCCGGACCGGAAGCGATGCGCGTGAAATCATTGTAGGGTAGACCATCCTTTCCCTCAAAAAATTGCCACCCCTTGGAACTGCGACATGCAACTCCAGCAAGGGAGGTAAACCAGATTTGTCCTTTTCGATCAACCTCCACCCCCCTGATATCATGAGTCCCCCATTGTCTGCCTTTGTTGTCAAATACTGGCCACGGGACGAGTTCCCCCTCTGCCTCGATCAATAAACCCTCATTGGCAGCCGCTAACCAGCGCCTGTCAGGTAATTGGGTGGATTGATTGAGTCGGGCTTGAGTCGAGCGCAGGAGTTTGCGGGGGATTTGCCTGGTTTTCTGAATGGCTCTGGGGAGTGCTTTCTTCAACCACTGCCGTTCCGAAAGGAGAAACCAGCCTTCTCTTGTTTCTACAAATACCTGATCTGTTGAAGTGATTTCAATGGACCAAAAATCGTCCGCACCAGCTTGCGGCTTCATGGGAAAGAATTCCGATGTTTCTTGAGGGAATTTGCCGACAGAGAAAGGCCCCGCAAAGGCAGTGTTCGATGCCATGAATAAAACGATTAAAAACAGGGTTACCTGATTTGATCGTTGAAAGAAAATGCTGCTTGCCCTGGTGTCTAAGTGCCACTCTTTCATCCCCGTATTCTATTTGAGCAGGACCTCTTGTCCATTGCAAAGGCACACATGAGTCTCAAGGTTGCCATTGCCAAAGAAGATCCTCTATGGCCTTTTTGACAATATCCTCTTCTTCTGTGGCGAGGCATTTTCTCAGACATTTCATTGATTCCACATCCTTCCCCAGTTCCCTGAGGGTGATGACCGCCATTTCGCGTATGTCAGGGCTTGGGTCATTTGATAGAGTTTCCGTCACCAGATATCTCCAGCGCCGGCCTTCAGTGCCTTTGTTGGCAATATATATCAGACCGTCGAACCGGTCCGGCTCAGCCCCACTTTTCAGGGCATTCGCGGGGTTCATGAACTGGATATGACCTGAAAAATATGCCAATGCCAGCATGGCCATCAAGAGGGCACTGCCCCCCCCTGCGATCCAGAATTTTTGCTGGCGGCTAATGCGCATGCTGACCCTTGATTTCTTGATCGAATGCCGATCGCAAATTTTCAATTCTTCTTCGATTCACCCCCAGATCCCAATACCCAAGGTTAGAGGCAGATCTGACATGGATGATGCGTGATTCCAGATCAAGAAGGCAAGTTACCTGATCTTTGAACCTGAAAATCGGCGTCGCGAAGATTGCTTTCAAATGCAATCGGTCTGCATCAAAAGTAACTAGATTCCTTTGCGCCTGGATCAGTTCTTTCCAGGTATGCCATGCCTTGTCAGATGCTATGGAGAAACGAATGGGTTGAATGTGATGGCTCGGGTCCCTGGATTGACTGCTGACGCAATTAGGGGAATGGGGGCATGGTTCTAGTGTTTGTGACATCAATTTTGGTTGGACCTAAAACATTTTTTTATGTCCACCTGTCTTCCTGGGTTCCTTCCAGTAGCTGGAAGCGGTGGGGTCCAGTTTAAGCTCCAATAAATCATTACCAATCAACTTTAGCACAAAACCCATGGGTGTCATGATAAAGATAAAAAAGAGTGTCAATAGAATGGTCCCCATGAATTGTCCAAGGTGAAAAAATGCGGTTGTTCCCGTTCGGTAGAACCCTCGAAACCAGGAAGGAAAGATAGCACAAAGAAGTGCTGCGATGATACCTGGAACCCAGCCATACCACAAGGACAGGCCATGCATTTGTTTCCACCACCCCAAAGTCCATAGCAAGCCTGCCATCGTTCCAATCACCGCGGTGAACTTCAGCCATTCAATCGGGTTTTCCTTGAGTTTGAGTTTCATTGTATCAATCGGGGATCGGGACGAATTGTTGTTTCGGACGATCCTGTTTCTGCTCGATCTTGGAAAGCCAAATATCGCCAATCACCAGATAATCCATTTCGGTATTCATGAAACAGCGATAGGCGTCATCAGGTGTGGCAACGATGGGTTCTCCTCTTACATTGAAGGAAGTGTTGATTAACATCGGGCAGCCCGTCTCTGATTCAAAGGTCTTGAGCAAATGGTAAAATCGAGCGTTCTGGTGTTCATTAACCGTTTGAACCCGAGCAGTGTAATCCACGTGTGTGACGGCGGGCACATCAGATCGTTCAGCATGCAATCGTTCCAGACCTTCCAATTCACTGGAGGTGGATTTTTGCTGTGATTCAAGCAAGTCAGCTACAATCAGCATGTAGGGTGATTTCAGTCCGTGAAGTTCGAAAAACCTGTGAGCCTTTTCTTCCAGGACGGCAGGTGCGAAGGGACGGAAGGATTCCCGGTATTTAATTTTCCGGTTGATCAAGCTTTGCATCTTACTTGAACGTGCATCTCCCAGAATCGAGCGATTGCCCAATGCCCTCGGACCAAACTCCATGGCTCCCTGCATCCATCCCACCACTTGACCTTCAGCCAACCATCTGGAGGTGATTTTGTTCAATGTGCCATGGTCGTCGGCTACATGAAAAGAGGCTTCATGTGCGTTTAAAGTCCTCTGCACTTCGTCTGAACTGTAGGCAGGGCCAAGTAATGAGCCTGACATTTGATCTTGTCCCTTTTGCAGCGTGGATTCACCGCGTGGTTTTTCGCTGGTCTGCTCATGCCATACAGCCAGAGCTGCCCCCAATGCTCCCCCGGCATCACCTGCAGCTGGTTGAATCCATATGTCATCAAACCATTTCTGGGCAGCCAGCTTTCCATTTGCAACACAGTTCAAAGCGACACCGCCGGCAAGGCATAAACGTTTTTTTTCTGTTACTTCCCGGGTATGTTTCGCCAATTTCAGGACAATATCTTCGGTGACCTGTTGAATGGACCTGGCGATGTCCATGAACCTGGGGTCCATCTTGGTCTCAGGTTTCCTGGGCGGGCCGTCAAACAAGGCATGGAAGCGATCATTGCTCATGCGATTGGATCGCAGGAAATCAAAGTAATCCAGATTCAGACGGAAGGAACCATCTGCCTTGACATCGATCAGATGATCGTAGATGTGTTTGACATACTTTGGCTCACCATAAGGTGCCAGCCCCATGAGTTTGTATTCCCCTGAATTGACTCGGAAACCACAATAGGCCGTAAAGGTAGAATACAACAGTCCCAGGGAATGGGGGAATCTGATTTCCTTCAGCGTGGTTATTTTTTTTCCTCCTCCTACAGCCATTGAGGTGGTGGCCCATTCTCCTACACCATCGATGGTCAAGATGGCAGCCGTTTCGAATGGTGAAGGATAAAATGCCGATGCCGCATGTGATTCGTGATGCTGGGTGAAGAGAATAGGGCATGCTTCAGGGAGCCCACTGAATTCCTCGCGAATGGTGTTTTTCAGGTTTAATTTTTCCGACAGCCAGGTGGGTAAAATACGCGGAAAAGTTTTCCAGCCACCAGGTGCCACTGCCAGGTAGGTTTCCAGCATGCGTGCGAATTTAGTGATCGGTTTGTCGTAGAACGCAACCGCATCAAGTTGTTCAGGGGCAATCTTAGCTTTGTTTAAACAAAATGTAATGGCATGGGTCGGAAAGCGTTCATCGTTTTTCTTGCGTGTGAAACGTTCCTCCTGAGCTGCTGCAATAATGACGCCATCCTTGAGCAACACCGCTGCGGAATCATGATAAAAAGCGGATATGCCTAAAATATATTTCATGTCAAATTGCCGGTCAGTGAACAAGGTGTCACATGAACGGGTACATGAATGGAGCCAGAGCGCTGGAGGAGGAAAATACGATCAATGCTCCAAGCAACAGTAATATGATTACCAGTGGCCAGAGCCACCACTTTTTCTCCTGCTTTAGGAACTGCACAAATTCTTGAAAAATTTCCCACACGCTTATGATCTTCGCAAATGCATGGCTCATTAGCCAAGAGCAAATTTCAGCTGAACCTTCCTTTAACTACAATGGGTGCTTCTTGTATTCCAATGAATCAGGCCTTAAAATGCCTTCCTTAATTCCAGAAATATTATGAATCCCAGGTATCTCTTTTCACTCATCAACCGTCGACAAGTATTGAAAGGGCTTTTTGGCGCAGGACTCAGTGTTGGGACTGGGGCATGTTTTTCTCCTAACCAATCAAGGAGTAGTCAGCCCTCAAATCCAGTCGTTCTGGAAAACCAGAAGGAAGGGACGCGTGATTGGATGTTGAAAACAACGGGTATTGATCCTTCAACACGATATCGTTGCCCCTGGATTGAGGGTTACTGTTCACAGACCAGATACCGCGCGGGAGATAAATTACAAGTCAAGGTAAGCACACGGCCTACTTCCGGATTTTTACTGGATATCTATCGGTTAGGCTACTATGCAGGAAAGGGAGGGAGACACATGGGGCAATGGGGGCCTTTCAATGGTCGTTCGCAGGATGATCCAGCTGCTGATGCCAAGCGTCGTCTGGATTGTCAGTGGGAAACCTCATTTGAATACCATATCCCTGCAGATTGGGTGAGTGGTGTTTATTTGGTCAAACTGACTTCTCTGAAAGAAGGTTTTCAAAGTTATGCCATTTTTATCCTCAGGGATGATCGAAAGGCGGACTTCATGTTTCAATGCAGTGATCACACCTGGCAGGCCTACAATCGTTGGCCTGACCAATTCTCTCTATATGACAATGGACAAACTGAATGGTATTGGGGGGGAGGCATCGAAGTCTCTTTCAATCGACCTTATGGTAAATACTGTCAAATTTTGGATGCTCCTTTGAGCACGGGTTCAGGGGAGTTTCTTTTGTGGGAGTTCCCGACTGCTTTCTGGATGGAATCACTGGGCTATGATGTGACGTATACTTCCAATCAGGATACACACAGCGATGCGCCAGGATTGCGTCGTTGCAAAAGTTTCTTGTCAGTGGGCCATGATGAATACTGGACTCTTCAGATGTTTCGTAACGTACAGCAGGCGATCAAGCAGGGGATGCATGCTGCTTTTTTGTCCGGTAACGCGGTTTGCGGGAAAATACATTTGCAACGAGATCGTCAAGGGAATCCGGATCGAGTGATGGAGCGCATTGGGGTATTTGGTCCTCCCGGCGGAACTCGAGAATTTAATTCGATGTCGAAATTGATCCATGAACCTCCTTATGCCAGCGAACTCATGGGCGCTCAGAGCACGGGGCCAGTCACTGGAGGAGCCGATTGGATTTGTCGTAAACCAGATCATTGGATTTTTGATGGGACCGAGATGTCCATGGGCGATGCCATACCCGGACTTGTCGGGTGGGAATGGCATGGGGACCCTGCTGGCATCGACGGACTGGAGATTCTTGCGTCGGGTAAGACTCAAAGTGCTCCAGGAATATTGAATGGTGGTGAATACACATCCACAATTTACCAAGCACCAAAAGGTAACTGGGTATTCAATGCAGCAACGATATGGTGGGGAGATGGTCTGAGTGAACCCCCTGGCTATGTGCGTCCTTCTGTCTATACTTCACCTGAAGGTCCTGATACACGACTACAGAAAATTACCCGGAACTTATTTGATCGAATGAAATCCTGAGTTGAAAAGGGCACATGTCTCTTGTTGGCGAATCGCTTAATTAGGGCGCTGAACAATGACAACCCATCCACGATCCTCTTCCCATTCAGATTGATTGCGCAGATGAACACGCTCAAATGCAGCCGTCCATTGGTCTTTAGACGGATTGCTCGATGCGGGATCCATATAATTCCTGAGATACAGCCCACGCGGAGATGCTTTGAGTTCTTTGAGTAGGCCTGCAGCAAGTCGGGGTAAAGCGTTTCCACCTTCCTGATTAAAAGATGATGCAAGGCGGGGGTGATGCAAGAACAGGCCCGTGGATGCCTGTCCTTCGAAATGGTCAGAGCCAAAATTTGCCAAAACAGCCATTTGTCCATCAGCCAGATTTCCGGTGAGCACCTCAAAATCTCCCAGTTTGATCGACATTCCCAAAACGCCGAGGAACTGGCGGCCAGATTGTCCCCCCATTTGACTGTAGATGGGGCACGTCAATGCGACTTTCAATGCTCCATCGCTACTGCTGGCATAAGGGACCGATAAATACTCGCTTACGATATGAGGAGGAGAACCTGTTGTGCCAGATTGCAAATCAATACCATTGCCATGAAAATAATCACGATGTGCATAGGTTTGACCGATAGAAGAGCCTGATGGGTGCCGTGCCAATTGCACGCCTGCACTGTTGCAGATAAACCAGCTCTCGGCTTCGACTTCATCCAGTTTAGCTCTATCCCTGATGGCTGTGATCAAATCAGAAAACAAAACTCGGCTTTGATCATGAAGGGTCGCTTGATTTGTATTCAAATGCTCGATTAACCGCGGGTTACTGGCCTCCTTTTCCAATAAAAACCACCTGCCATCCATTTCCATTTGAACCGTGACAGCTGTTAGTTTTGCTGCAGATTTCAGGAGTGTTTCATTGACTGCCTGACTCTCACGCGCGGCTATTCCCAGTCGAAAAGCTGAGCCAAGGAAAACAGCAAGCAGTAAAACAATAGAGATCGCCGTGATTTGAGCCATGCGTCGGTGCTGGCGAAAAAATCGCAGGGGCGTTTCCAGAGGCGACTCCTGATAGGCCTGTACTTTTTCATCTGCCAGAAAACGCTCTACCTCATTGGCAAGTTCCAGTGCGGAAGGATATCTTTTCGAGGCTTGAAGGTGCATGGCTTTCAAACAGACAGCTTCCAAGGCATTCGGGCATTGAGCTGAAATTGTCTTGGGATGAACCCACTCGCCATCGATCACTTTCTGGCGTATTTGTTGGATGCCTCCTTCAATTCCATCGACCGGGCTTTTGCCGCAGAGTATTTTATAAAGAATCGATCCAAGGCTGTAAATATCGCTGGATACCGTCATTGAAGATTGACCTGAGGCCTGTTCAGGACTCATGTAAGCGGGAGTGCCTGCGCCGAGATCATGGCCTGAGCGTTGCCTCACTTGATGCCCGCTCGGAAACAATGTTTTTTCTCCGCTCGCTCGTGCGGATTCATCACGATCCACCGGCATGGCAAGCCCCCAATCCACAACCATCGATTCTCCATAACGGCCAATAATCACGTTTTCGGGTTTGATATCACGATGAATAACTCCGCGATTATGGGCATAGGCAATCGTGTTACAAATGGTCACAAAATGAGCCAGCAGGTTACGGAACTCGAGATTGCGTCGGTGAACATTCCAGCGATCTGCTTCGGAATAATAGGTATCAATGGTCTTCTGAAGCGTCTCGCCGTGCACAAACTGCATGACATAGAAGGGGCGTTTGTCTTCAGTCTGACCAATCCCATGGACTGGAACCACTCCAGGGTGATACAGCCGACTGGTGATTTCTGCTTCCAGACAAAACCGTTCTTTCCTTGCCTGATCATGCATGTGACGTTTTTGCATGAATTTGATGGCAACTTCGCGGTTCAGCTCTGTGTCCAGAGCAAGATAGACCCGGCCCAAGGCACCTTCAGCGTGAAACTGCGCTTCAGTGAGCCCTATATTGGCAATGAATGTTTCATCCAGAGTTTGTTCCTGTAAATCGTTTCGATCCGATTGCTGGAGAATCTCGCTTTGGGGTTTGAGCATCCGATTGATTTGATCCAGCGAATCAAGTTGCTTTTTTAAATCGTTAATGAGTTCAGGGTGTTCGAGGCATAAGTCTTCAGGCGATACAGGACTTCCTTTTTCTTGAGCCTCTTCCCATTGGTCCAGCAGGTTTTCGAGGATGCGGTTTTTTGGATCATTACTCATGGCTCGGGTATTGAATCTTGCAGTAAAACTTGTAATTCCAGACGCGCTTTTCTCCAGCGACGTTTTACCGTGCGAACATCCATTTTCAAAATATGTGCTACTTCGCTCTGTAAAAGGTCATGATACCATATCAAATCAAACACTTCCCTGAGCTCATCTGGCAACTTTTCTACTTGGGCATGAATATCTCCCCATTGAGCGGCTTTGCTTGGGTCTTCGGTGACCCATCCATTTTCTTCAGGAGCAATGGAAGTCTGTGATTCGCGGGGTGCTAATTGCGTCTGATGGTTGCGCCCTTGCCCCAAAGGTCCCTGATAGTGACGTGCTAAATCGATCAATTCGAATCGTATCTTTTCAGCTGCCAGTCTCAAAAAATGACGTGCGTCTTTTAGTGGGACTTTCTCCAGCGCTTTCCAAATACGGATCGAGGCATTTTGGAAAATATCATCGGTTTGCTCCCAGCGACGCACGGGTGGGTAATCACGGGATATTTGGCGAGTCATTTTCAGCAGTCTTTCCCACGTGCATTGAACCAGTTCAATACGTGCCGATTCGTCCCCTTTCATCAAGCGATCAATCAGAGCTTCTATTTGCGTGGTGAGATCCGGACGATTGGTCATGGTGTTGATGGGTGGCTTGATGGTTTTCTGGCCAATAAAGTAGACGAAGGCTCATGACAATGAACAGTCTCATCTGAGGATCTGATCAAAGGGATTTCTGATCTCGGGTTGGCATGTTTTGACGAACTGGGGATTCCCATGACGGGTTTGCTCAAAAAAACTTGAACCGCGGCTGCGACCAGATGCTGTCCGAACGTGCACAAGGCAATGGTCAGCCCAATCCAGCCTGATGCCCCCAGGAACTGCGCCGCCAGAACCAGAGCCATTCCGTTGTTGTTCATCCCGGTGCCAAACATGAGTGCCATTTTTTCAGACGGTGTTACCTTTAATAGTTTCCCTATGCATATGCCTGTCACGAACGCCATGCTACAACATGTCAGGACGCCCAGCAAAAGGCTAAATATCGCTGAAGGCTGGAAAGGCTGCAGGCTTTGAGGAAGGAACGATGCTCCGTGCATGTAATTCAACAAAAGCAAATTCAAGGCATTCGCCCATTTCATCCAGTTCGTCCATTGGGTTTTTCCTTTTTTTCCTGAAAACCATCTAAAGAACCTTCCTCCAATCACTGGGACAATGATCCAGACCACGATGAAGGGTAAACTGAATACTGATTTTGTCTCGGTAAAACCACGCGTGCCCAGCTCAGGGGGAAGTTGATGGAAAAGCCAGCTCATCACTGGGAATATCAAAGGCATCATACTTGTGCTGAGTAATAAGAGCCCAAGGCTGAGCGCCATGTTGGAGTTTGTTTGCTGGGCCCATGCTGTGGATGAAGTGGCTACCGGCATCATGGAAACAATGGCAAAACCAGCGAGCATGGAAATCCAGAGGCTCGAAAGCCCGGCAGACAGACCAATCATCAGTATAGAAATCCATGTGACAGCGATGAGGACTTTCCCCACAAGGCCAGCCAACGAAAGCGAAGGTCTCCGTCGAAGCGCATTCAACTGCTCTGAAGTAACCGAGAATCCTGCGTTGAAGAGGAGTGCCGCAAGCATGATCAAGCTGGTCGTCACGGTTCCATGCGTGCCGGGAAGAGAACCCCAATCCATATTTTTCAGCCAGAGACCTGGCGATGGTATCAGGCCCGCCAGTGCGTAAGCCGCCAGTAACAGGAATACAAAACGCCTGAATAGCCACTTATCAAGATATTGAATGATACCCATGTTCCAAGGCCACGCTAACCAAGTAGTTTGTTGTTGAAAACTGAAATTCAACTTCAAACAGCGGTGTGAGGTAGTCCACTGTATTCACAGCGAGAAGAACCTCACTCAGGGGACACTGTTTTTTGTTTAATGCAGATTTGTATCAGAAATGACCAATATGTATGATTTATTTCATGAATAATGGTAATCGAAAGCTCGGGACGCTTTTTGTTTGTTGGGTGTCGCTGTTGATTGCTTTTTTATTTGCCGGATGTCAAACCACACCCAAAGTAGACTGGGAATCGCGTGTCGGCGAATGGACTTATAATGACGTGATCAAGGACATGGGCCCCGCTGACAAACGTGAAACGCTGTCGGATGGAACAAAAGTGGCGGAATGGCTTCTTCAAAAGGGGACCACTGTCCCCAGGTATGAAGTCGTCGGGTATTACGATGATTTTTTCTACCCGAATTTTCCGGCGTACAATCGATCATTGATTCGGCCGCGCTCTTTTCAAGCTTACCGTGCCGATGTGCATTTTCCGGATCGCTCTGTAAGGATGGTTTTCAAACCTGATGGTAAGCTTGAGAAAGTCCGTTACTTTTCACAAGAATAGGTATCCTGAAAGGAAGGCTCAAACCAATCGTTCGGAATATTGCATCACGGAATGAATGGCAGGGGGTCCGTGTTTGGAAAAAAGCACTCACAAAAAGAATGGTTCCTTCACATCCAGCGGGTGATGATGTGGGTAGTCCAAGAAGGGACGTATGAAATTTTCTATACCGAATCTCTAGGTGGGATTTTTGGTCTCAATAGTCATTTTATCTCGTGCAAAGCAGCCCAACCTACTTTTTCTCATCTCAGATGACCTGAATGGACGACCGGTAACTCCGGGACAAAACATCGACGACAGTTTTAGCATTGCCACCGTTGAAGTTTGATGGTCAGTAACGATTTAAACCCTCCTCCTTCCAGATGACGCACTTTAATCGTGTAAGGCCCTTTACTTGCAATCAGATCTGAACCATCACGTACGCAGTGGCTGAGTCACTTTTCAAAGGGAGATTTCATCTCATTCTTGTGGATGGTATTGGCCCTTGGAGCACATATCCACCTAAACCTATCTCCTTGGGTATCATTGATTGGGACTTCGACCGTTTATCCTCAAACCCCAATCTTTGATCAAGAACCGTTGCGAGCCATAAAACCACCGTCTCCAACATCGGGGAATTAGATTCAAAGGATTGATCCGAAACTCGTGGTTCCAGAAAAATAAAAAAAATGGCCCGGTTTATCAAAAAAAAACGTTTAGGTAGTTAGTATGCAAAATTTCAGGAATAGCCACGCTCATGGCAAGTTTGTCCAAAACGAGTGCTTAGGCATTGGAACTCATGTTTGAACCAATGGTGGGGTTCAAAATAAGAGACACTTTTGCTGTCTTCTCCTTGTTGCATTTGCTGTCCGGTAATCTCGCGGCCGATAAGCCGGTGATACAGGCAGAATATACATCCGATACCATTGAACTAGACGGGCTACTGGACGAGGCCATTTGGGCTCAGGCCATGAAGAGCGGCGCTGACATGTTGCAGTATGAGCCAAGGCAAGGCGTGCCCATGTCCCAAAAGACGGAGTTTATGGTTGTCTATGACAGGGAGAATATTTATTTCGGGGTGATAGCCCATGATACGGAACCCGAAAAAATCGTTGCCAGTGTCATGGAACGTGATGAGGTGCCTTTCCACGATGATTCCGTGTTCCTTGCCATTGACACCATGGATGACAACCGAAATGGCTATGTGTTTTGGACCAATCCTAACGGCGTCAAGTATGATGCGAGCGTGGCGAATAATGCCTCACTCAACGCGCAGTGGGACGGTATCTGGAACGTGAAGGCCAGGCGGACGAAACATGGCTGGCAGGCTGAAATCAAAGTTCCATTTTCTACGGTTCGGCATCGCCCAGGTGCCAATGACTGGGGTTTTAACATATGGCGGAAATTACCCCGTAACGGGGAGGCTGGACGCTGGTCAGGCTCTCGCCCGGAGATCCGCACCTATCACTTTGCGCAGGCGGGTAAAATCGAAGGGATCAACATCAACCGAAAAAGCCTGAATCTGCAGGTGACACCTTATTTGGTTGGCAACATCGATGACTCGAAAACATCCGGAGATGCGGGAGGCGATGTCCGTTATCGATTCAAACCAAACTGGACCACACATCTGACCTTCAATACAGACTTTGCTGAAACGGAGGTGGATGACCGACGATTGAACTACACACGTTTCCCACTTCTTTTTCCTGAGAAACGTGATTTTTTTCTCGAGGATGCCGAGGTGTTTACAGTGGGCCAGCAGGTATTGTCATGGTCTGCGCCTGAGATTGTGCCTTATTTCAGCCGTAGGATTGGTTTGAATCATGATCGGCAGATCACGGATATTGACTATGCAGTGAAATTAACGGGCCACGAGGGCAAATATCATGTCGGTATCCTCAATGCAGGAATCGCTCAGTCATCGATGACTCCCGATGCGAACCTGACCATCGCACGCATTAAACGTGATGTGTTTGAACAATCCTCGGTGGGGCTGATATCGACATTTGGAGATCCGAATTCTGATATCGAGTCCAGTACGCATGGTCTGGATTTCCGGCACCGTACGGATAAAGTTTTTGGCGATAAAATGTTTGAGGCAAATTCGTATTTACTATCGAGCCATACCCCGGGAGAAAACCCTGGAACGGCTTTTTCCATGGAGTTTCTCTACCCGAATGACCGGATCAATGCAGGTTCCACTTACTATCGCATTGATGACTCTTTCAGTCCGAAACTTGGCTATGTGCGGCGCTCTGGAGTGAATAAATTTCAAAATCACTTGAGCTGGCAACCCCGCCTCAATGATTCTGAAATCATTCGGCAAATGTTTCTTTCTTATACCAACAACATTTATACCAGCCTTGGGGAAGGGGGTGGTGAAACGATGGAAAATGGGTTGCTGCTGCCCCGTATCGTTTTCGAGTCCACAGATGAGGTTTATTTCAAATATTCGCGATTTAAGGACAACCCTGAATCGGACTTTTCCGTTCCGGGGGTCGGGAGTATTCAAGAGGGTGATTACCAATGGAACGCATTCACTGTCGGGGCAGGTCTCTCCAATAAACGAAAACTTGGTGCAACGATGAACCTTGCTTTGCATGATCGGTGGTATGACTGGGAAAGGACCGATTACAGGCTCGGATTTCGTTGGAGCATCAATCAATACCTCCTGCTCACAACCAGCCACCTTTTAAGCCATTTTGAACGAGAACTCGTTGATGAAGATGTGCTCCTCAATTCGCTGAGAATGCAGATCAACCTGAGCCCAAATATTGGTTTGTTAAATGTAATACAACACGACAGCTATACTGACACGGTGGGAATCTATTCTCGTTTCAGGTGGGAATGGTCTCCGGGGAAAGAGATGTTTCTTGTGCTGCGTCAGGGATACCGCGATGGGATCAGGGGGTTCGAACTGGAAACCGAACGATACAGTCTGAAACTCGCCACTTCATTTATTTTTTAATATGAAAGGACAAGAACGATACCATGGTTTGGATTTTGTGCGCGCCATGGCCATGTTGCTGGGAGTGGTTATTCATACCAGCATGTTTTTCAGGGATGATATTCTTGATTCCTGGGTGACCGGTGCCTACCAGGGTGACTATCTCAATACGTTTGCAGTGAAATTCATCCATTTTTTTCGAATGCAGCTCTTCATGCTGCTCGCTGGATTTTTTGCTGAACTTGTTTATCAAAGGAAGGGAATGACCTATCTCTGTCGCGACCGAGTCAAGCGGATTCTTCTTCCATTTCTAGTCGGAGTTTTCCTTTTTATTCCCTTAATCTGTTTGCTCCTGGAATCAAATTGGACTGGCAGATTTACAAATGTTTATGAAAATGCAACGATCCTCCAGAGAATCGTAAGTGTACTGTTTTGGGGGAAATTTACAGACCTGCCGGTTTTTAATCAAATCGATTTCTGGCACTTCTGGTTTCTCTACTTCTTAATGTTTTTTTATCTCTTTCATTACTTGTTCCGGCAGCTTGGCAAGAGAGATTTTCTCTTCAATGACAATGCATTATTGAATTGGCTTACCCGTTTTACGTTAAAGGGTAAATGGGGTTTTCTGGTCTTGAGTTGTCTTGCTTTTCCTGTTCATTACTCACTGCAGAGCCCCATGTTTTGGCCATCCCAATTCAATTTGCAGATCAATGAACTGTTCTACTACTTCGGTTTCTATGTTTTTGGTGTTTATTTGTGCAAAAACATCCATTTGCTGGAGGTATTGACCAAGCACGCCTGGTTCTACGTGATCATTTCGCTGCCGTTTGTTTTCCTGTTGAACGAGCCTACGACAAGATTTGACTTAATGAGGAATGTTGTCGTGGATATTACCACTTGGAAGGTTGCACACATTCAGGTGTGGGAAGAGGGAGTTTTTTCCAGCGGATTCACCAAGTCAGTCATTGTGATCCTGAGGTGTGCTGTTTCCTGGACCTTGTGCCTTGGGTTCATTGGGTTGGCACACAGGTATCTGAGAAAACCAAGCCCCTACGTAAGGTATCTTGCAGACTCGGCTTATTGGGTATTTTGGGTTCATGTTTTATTCACTTGCTTTTTTTCACACTACGCCCAGCAACTTTCGAGTCACAATTCAATGTTCAAAACGATAGTTGTCCTTAACCTGAGCCTGTTCTGTATGTATTTCCTCTATAATACGTGTATTCGTTATTCGGTTTTGGGTGATTATTTCATGGGAAAGAGAAAAGACCCATCCCACCCGGATGAAAAGTATTTCAGTAGCCTTAATCTGATCAAAAAAGCATGGCCAGGCTGCGTGGTATCTCTCTTTGTTGCATTTATATGGGGACACCTCAGTAATTCCATTCACGAAGGGAGTAAAAGAGAAGTGCTCGTGGAAGCGTTTGCCCCCAGAGATTCAGAATTTCTGGACCCGTATGACTCCCTTTCAGACGTGGAAGATCGATACGGTAGAAACCCGCTTCACCTCGCTTCATTGTTTCCCGAGGCGTTTCGAAGGTATAATCCCATCCCCATCCTGCTCAAGAAATCAGTTGATGTGAATGGACAAGACCTTGCGGGACGCACCCCCTTGTTCTACGCCGTACGCATCGGGAATATTAAGGACGTTGAGTTTCTTATTCAACAAGGTGCTGATATGCAAGTTGCCGACAAATACGGGCACACACCGGCCCATGTGGCCGCCATTAAAACCGGTAACCTGGATTCGGAAGCATCTGAACAATATTTTGCCATTCTGAACCTGCTCAGGGAAAATGGAATCAACATGACTTTAAGGGACTATCGCGGGCGCACCGCGCAGGATTGTCTTCAATATTTCGGAAGAAGGGAACTTGATTAATATGAAAGGACAAGAACGATACCATGGTTTGGATTTTGTGCGGGCCATGGCCATGTTGCTGGGGCTGGTGCTGCACGTGTGCATCTTTTTCATGCCCACTGGTAACTATTTGTGGGTGGCGGGTGAATACAGCGGGGATCCTGTTAACCGTGGACTGCTGAGTTTTATCCACTATTTTCGAATGGAGTTGTTTTTCCTGATGGCTGGCTTCTTTGCCGAACTGGTGATTTTCAGGAAGGGTTTTTCCACCCTTATCAAGGATCGCGTCAAACGCATACTGGTGCCTTTCGTTTTCGCGGTCCTTTTCATGGTGCCCCTGCATTTTTATGTCACCAATGTGAACGGTTTTTACAGTGCCACTTTGGATGGTATGGGATTTCTGGAACGCTATAAAGCTCTGTTTCTTTGGGGAGCTTTTGAGGATAAAACCATTTACGATAATCCGGATAGTCTAGCTCATTATTGGTTTATCCACTACCTGGTGCTCATTTACATTCTCCACTTTGCCATGAGGCCCATCGTGGACCTTATTCTGGGGAATCAAGTGATCAACCGGTTTTGGCATTTTTGCATCGAGTGTCGATATGGGGTTTTTCTCCTGGCATTGATTTGCCTGCCGCTTCAATACTCCCTCAAGGACATTTTTTTTCCGCCCAGTGGGTATGATGTGCCCCTGCTGGATCTTGCCTTTTATGGGTTGTTTTATTTTGCAGGAGTCCTTTTGTTCAAAACAAGGGGTTTATTGAGCCATCTCTCACAAAACGCTTGGTTTTATTTTTTGACCTCCATCCCATTCTTTCTTTTCCTGGATCTACCGACCCAGAATTTCAACTATGGAGCCAGTGTGGTGTCGGATGTTTCCAGTTGGCGAGTCTCCAATTTCAAATATGTGCACGAGGGTTTATTCTATGGTGGGTGGGCGAAGGTACTTATTGCCTATGGACGGGCCCTTACCTGCTGGTTGATGTGTTTTGCCTTTATTGGCCTGGCGCATCGTTACTTGAATAAAGCAAACCCGACCATTCGTTATCTGGCGGACTCTGCCTACTGGGTATACTGGATTCATATGCCGTTGACATTTGGTCTGTCCAAGGTGGGGCAGCAATTGGAGTCAGTGAATTCACTGACCAAATCCTACCTCATTCTGCTGGTTTCTACACTGATGATTTACTGGTCTTACAATACCTTTGTCAGATATACTTTTTTGGGTAATTTTTTCATGGGAACCCGGAAAAATCGGAATTCAAACGGTGAATCAGACTTTGCAATTGTGAAACTGACTCAAAAGGTTTTTCCCAAGGCCATGATTGTATTGCCTTTTGTTTTCTTCATTGGATGCATGTTTGAGTTTAACAACTCATTCAAACGTGGAGACATCCTCGTCGAAGCCTACGTTGCCCGGAAAGCTGAAACACTGGAAACGGTGGAATCGATCGAGGGCATTGCCGATCAAAACGGTGAAACTCCCTTGCACACGACAGCCAGGCGAATGGAAAAAAATCGTCGATACAATCCAATGCCTGTTTTGATCGGAAAGACCAAGGATGTGAACCCAGTGAATTCAGTCGGTCGTACTCCCTTGTTCATCGCTGTCCGCACAGGTAATGTTGGCGACATCCAGCTCCTTCTCAAGGCCGGTGCACTTCTTGGCATCGCCGACAGATATGGACACACGCCGGCCCATGTTGCTGCCATCAAGGCTGGCATCAATAAACAAAAGGCATCGGATCACTACTTCGATATTCTCAAACTGCTCGAGGCAAAGGGGGCGGATTTAAGCATCAAGGATCTTCGTGGGCGCACGGTTGAGGATTGCTTGAAGCAATTCGCCAACAGATCTCTCTACTAGTTTTGGATTGCAGACGTAATTCGGGTGCCAGGATCCTTCACGCGTGTTGTCATGACTTGAACTCGCATGTTTGGTTTAAACGACCTGTCAGGGGCAGTCCCGTCCATGAAAAGGGTATCTGTTGGACCACCCACGCTGGCATGCATTCGTAAAGGTGATCCATCTCTGCCTGAACTTGAAAGGTGGGGCGATTTCATGTTCTCGGAATAATATCATGAATGAACCCATCTTGTGGGTTGTACAAGGTCAACAGGGAGAAAGAAAAAGCAAGGTAATAACCACTGAAAACCTGCGCATCCCGCTTGGGCGGTCGGCTGTCGTGAACATGGGCATTCTCATCGCGTGGTGGCTTGCCTTTGTGTTTGCCCGGGAGATGATGTTCAAAATGCGCATGCGGTGGTTCAAGATATCTGAGGAGCCTTTCAACGAAATGCACTACACTATGGTGGGGTATCTTAAATTGACGGCGATTCTCTTTACCGTGGTGCCTTATCTGGTCTTGAGGATGGCGGACTTTAATTAATGGATTAAGGTTTGTTTTCCTGCTGATGGAGGCACTCGATTCTCGCCTCATGTCGCCTTGCAAAGAGGGATATGTTGACCACGCAACCCAGGCAGCACATCACCATATCCCATTGTGCGTCCCAGATATCTCCCTGGCTGCCGAGGTAGGCATTGGCGCCATCGCCGAACGCCTTGGCTGCTCCGAATTCCAGGATCTCAAACAAAGCCGTGAAAGCCATCATCAATGCGAAAACCATGAACTCCCTCCAGGCTCGTCTTGGAACCACCTGGTTTTGAATCAGGATTTCTCGAGCCAGCATGGCCGGAAAGAAGCCCTGCGCAAGATGTCCGATCCGGTCATAGTGGTTCCTGTCAAACTGGAACCACTCCTGGATCCAGTTGCCCAGTGGAACTTTCTCATAGGTATACCAGCCACCATAGATCAGGATCAGGGCATGCAGAAAGAGGGACATCCCTAAAAACCAGGTGATGGCACCGTTTTTATGGTGATAAATACCCAGAATCAGCATGCCCACTCCCACCCAGGAAACTTCAAGGGCCCAGGTGAAATGATCCTCGGGATGAAGACCCGAGGCAATGAGTAGCACACCGACCAGTGCAAATAGGACCTTGGGGATGGACTTTTTTATACTATACATATTGAGAAGGAAGGCTCGAGTACACAAGGCCAAAAACGGGGGCCTTGTCTCGTGGGCCAGAGGGCTTTGCATGGAATGGTGTTTCGATGTCTGTCCGGCGATGGCAAGCAACCGGATCATGCCCCAATGTTTATGGCCGATCCAGAGCCCGCTGTTTTTTTCAGGACAATGGAATGCTCGATCTTTACATCAAAGGCATCGTCGTGGGAGACGAGCAGGAGTTGCTCGAAATGGGCTGCCGATTGCATGGCAATGATGGCATCCACGCCGCAGGTGGGTTCATCGAAGATGAAGAAGCGCAGGCCTCCAAATTCCTCGATCATGGCAAGGGGCAAGGCCAGGGCGAGCTTGGTCGGTTCCCCCGGACAGTATGGCGAAACGCCGATCGTCCGGAACGATCCGGACACTGTATTGCTTTGCCTTCCATTGCAGGTTTATCGGGTCCGGGTTGATCTGATTGAACACGGTTTTTGCAGGTCCAGTAATGCGATTGCAAAGATGCTGGGCCACCGCAGGTGCGGTATCTGTAATTACCTAGCAGGCGAGGTCGGTGATCTCGATGGAGGTCTCCAGTCGGTCGTGCTCCCTTGTTCATCGTTGTCCGTCCNCACAGGTAATCTTGGTGATATCCAGCTCCTTCTCAAGGCCGGCATCAAGAAACAACAGGCATCGGATCAATACCTCGATATTCTCAAACTGCTCCAGGAAAAGGGGGTAATTGACTTTGAAGGATGATCGCGGACGTACGGTTGAGGATTGCTTGAAGCAATTCGCCAACAGGTCTCTCTATTAGTTCGGAATTGCAGGTATAATTCGGGTGCGTGGCACGTGCACTGGTGCCGACACGCCCATGATGTTTTTCTTGGCCAATGTTTTCCTGACGCACAGAAGCAAATCGATCCAGTGCCTCTTTCTCAGTGGTTTCTCTTAATCGTAGATCGGCACGAAAGTGTTGAAGGCAGCCGGCCCAAAATCAGCTGGATCGTTAAAGCGTCGATGGCAGTCCAGAGCATTGATGGTTTTCATTTCAGTATCACTTAATTTGAAATCAAACAATGCGATGTTTTCTCGAAGTCGTTTTGGATTAGATGATTTAGGAACGATAGAGACGCCTCTCTGAATGCCCCACCGCAATACAATTTGAGCTGGTGTTCGATTATGGGCTTTTGCAATGTTGCGGATGGAGGGCTGTTCAATCACCGAATCCCCCGCTTCAGCCATGTTCAACTGAAAATACGATTGTGCCCCAAGAGGCGAGAATCCTGTCACAGCGATATTTTCTTCCATGCAAAACCGCAAAAGATTTTTCTGGCATAAATAGGGGTGTAGCTCAATTTGCAGAACGGATGGACGTATTTTTGCCGATGCCAGAATATCGCGTAAGAGAGCAGTGCCAAAATTACAGATACCAATGTCACGCACAAGCCCTTCTTCGACCAGGGCCTCCATCGCTTGCCATGTTTCAAGCAAGGGGACGGAATCAAGCTCCATGCGAGGTTGATCGGCTTTCGGATCGTACAGCCATTCTGGGGGGTATCGCAAATCGAAGTCGACATACTTGAGTGCGATCGGGAAATGCATATGATACAAATCAAGGTAATCCACCTGGAGGTCCCTGAGGGTTCTCAACAAGGCCGGGCGTACGTGCTCTGCACGATGGTAGGTGTTCCAGAGTTTGGAGGTAATCCATAAGTCTTCCCGAAGTATGCCTTGATTCAGGACTTCACGGAGTCCCCTGCCAGCCTCTTGTTCATTACCGTAATCGCAGGCACTGTCCAAATGTCGATATCCCGATTTAACGGCGGAGACAATTGTCTGAGCGGTGATGTTTTTTTCGATTTTCCACAAACCCAAGCCAACCATGGGGAGTTTGTGTCCGGTGTTTAGTGTCTGGTATTCCATTGGATTTATTGTGCTTCAACCTCACAAATCAATGCAGGACAGATAGCGGTAAGCTGATTTTGATAAAAGAACTAGGGCAATTTATAACAAGCGATACTGTCATCGTTGCGAACACAGATATAATCTCGAGTCATTCCCGGATGTGACCAGACGATCGGCCTTCTTCGCAGGTCTTTTCCGTTGGGTTTGATCAGATTCATTCTTCCGTGTTCGACATAACCATCAGGGGAAAGGTCGCAATCAATCAGGTCTCCAGACTCATTGAACAGGAGATACCTGTCAGCGGATCCATTCTTAATGATAAAAGCATTGGCCCAACGCTCGCGTTTGCCGTCATCTCCGGTCGTGGCATCCATGGTTTCCCAGATTCTTTTTCCGGATTTCATTTCAAGGCATCGAAGCTGGCCATAGCTGCAAATTCCATAGATGTGTTCTTTGTGAAGATAAGGCGTACTCATGATACTGTTCAGGTGTGTGGTATCCTTTTCACTCGCTTTTTTTGTTTGCCACACAATCGATGGAGGATGTGTTTCCAGATTCAGCAGGTTGGAACCATTGTAAAAACTGGTGAAGTAAAGGAAGTTTTCATACTGTCTTGGTGTGGGAATGGAGAGAGCAAAACGCAATTTCCAGGGAATGTTCCAGTAGGACGCACCGTCCCGTGGATTCAAGCTATCAATACCGTCTCCGCTCCAAATAACAAGTTCCTGCTGCTTGTTTCGCTGAATGATAGTTGGTGGACAATAACCCATTTCTTCAAGATGGAGCGCTCGCCAGTTCTCTTTACCTGTGCTCAGATCAAACGAAACCACTCCGGCTCCTTCTTTGCCTCCTACAAGGCAGATGATCGACTCCTCAAATAGCAGAGGGTGTCCAGCAAATCCCCATAAAGGAGTTTTGGCTTGATGCGTTTTTTTTAAATTTTTTTCCCAGAGAAGGTTCCCTTGAAACTTGCCGACTACACTGAGCCTTCCTTCTGCCCCGAGTGTGATGACTTTATCTTCGGTTAAAACGGGTGTTGTGCGAGGGCCTGCCGGGTAACTGATGGTATAGGTTTCGTCGTAGCTGTGAGTCCACTTCAAGGCGCCTGTCTGCAGGTCGAAGCATCGAATAGCCTCTTTTCCAACAACCTTACCACGATTAAACACGTTTGCCGGCGCTGTTTCACCTTGGGCAGGCGTGAAATCCATCACAATAGCCGATTTGCCATCCATTGAAGGTCCACTGTAGCCGCTTCCAAGCTTACTTTTCCACGCGAGCTTGAGTGGTTCCTTATTCAAATCCATTGATCTTTCATGTTGAGTCCAGACCGAATCCGCATGATCCCCCAGCCATGCATTCCATGAATTGTTTTCCGCCAGGGCAGCTTGCCCCCCAATGCCGTATATCATCGTCGCAAGAAACCATGCATAAGATAGGATGCGCAGCGAGTGGAATGTTATCGACCTTGAACTCGGGCTATCAGAATCTTGCTGGACTAAGTGGGGTGTTCTCATATGAATTGACAACAGAGAGGATCAATATCGCTTTTGCTTGGCAAGGAAAAACCAATAGAAACAGAGGGGAGAACTGACGAGAACCCGCAATGTCGTTTCCCGTAAAACCATCAGAATAGAATTGGAATTTTGAATGTTAGATCCCTGACAATGTTTTGCTTAGGCTAGTCGCTTGAAATCCGAGCATATCAAGATCGGAGGGCATGGCTAGGTTAGAAACCCCTGAAATGGATCATAATGCACGATCTCTCGGCTAATCCATGCATGGTGAGCCGTGTCTTTCAGGCGGGGTAAGCTGCATTTGAAGTCGTTCCGCAAAATCGGTGCATAAAGGCCTGCATTGTGAATCAATGATCGCAAACAACCATTTCTACTCCTTCAACCTTAGCTTGTTTTTCCAGTCTCCTTGACTGAAAACAGGTAGGGGAAGACGCAGGTGATATCGAAAAATTGAAGCCATAGTCTTGGATTAATGCTTGCAGCGCATTGAGACATGAATATGATTGCCGAGTTGTAACGATCGGTTCCTCCCATTTGATTTCAACGTGCGTTTTCAGTGGGGCATTGCCTTTATTAAAACTGCTTATTTGAGAAGCAGAAATCAGGTGTGGTAAGATCATGGTGCTTCTGAAGCTCCGGCAATTTTCAAGTTTATTTATAATTTACAGGTCGGGCCCATAGCTCAGTTGGTTAGAGCAAGCGACTCATAATCGCTGGGTCGGGGGTTCAAGTCCCTCTGGGCCCACCAATTTCCTTTGACCGTTATGTGTAAACATTTACCTTTTTTCTTTTCAAGGTTCAACTTCCTGATTCCTTTCATGCTTCTCCTTCTCTGCTTTTCTCCAATGGATGTTGAAGCACAGTGGTGGAAGTTCTGGAAGAAACGCGATAAATCTACAACGACTCAGTCCGTAGAGTCCGACGCCCCTGCAGGGCGCAATTTGAAGGACGTTGAAAAGGAACGTAAGACTGCTGAAAAGTTCCTTGAAAAGGAGAGCAAAAAGCAACTGCGCGAGGAGAAAAAACGTCAGGAAAAGCTTGCAAAAGAAATGCGTGATTCACAGAAAGCAATTGAAAAAAATCAGAAAAAAGTCCTTGCTGATCATCGCAAACAACAGCGAAAGATCATGCGCAATATCAAGACTAAAAATTCCAATCCCTCGGGAAAGGGTTCTTCAATTCTTCAACGCTATAAGTTCCGTAAGAATTCAGGTGATGGTTTCTTCCTGAGCCGATAATAATTAGCGGCTTAAGTAAACAGCTCTTTGATGGGGGATCCACCGTTGACCAGTCGTATGGGTCTTCCGGTTGATTGGTAAAGCGTTTGCGTCGGATCAATCCCCATCTTGGTGTACAAGGAGGCCGCGAAATCTTCGGGGGAGTAAACGTTGTCCGAAGCATAAAACCCTCTGGCATCGGTTGCTCCTACAATCTGACCGCCGGGTATACCAGCCCCTGACATTAACACTGACATCGCATGTGGCCAATGATCTCGCCCGGCATCCTTGTTGATTTTAGGTGTCCTTCCAAATTCACCCAGGCAGATGACCATCGTGTTTTCAGCAGAACCACGATCGTGAAGATCCTTGATCAATGACGCCAGGCCCTGGTCGAGTTTGGACATGAATGATCCTTTGAACCGGCTGAACAAGTTGGTGTGGTTGTCCCACCCTCCATAATAAACCGTCACGAATGAGACCCCAACCTCGGTTAATCTCCGCGCCATCAACAGACGTTGGCCCAGATCATTTCGACCATATTGATCGCGAATGGTGTCTGATTCCTGATGGATATCAAAAGCTGATTGGGCTTGCGGTGAAGTGACTAAATCCACTCCCTGTTCATAAAATTGATCGAATGTAATGGTAGGATCTGCTGCGAGTGGATCTTGAATGCGCTTCAATCGATCAAGTTGCTCACGCAATTCACGGCGATTTTTGGCGCGACTTTCGCTGATCGATTTTGGCAGCACGACATCCCTGACCCGAAAGCTTTCTCCGTTTGGATCCCCTCCAATCACGAAAGGAGCATGTTGTCCTCCAAGGAAGTTGGGCCCCCCTGATCGTGACATCCTCGGCAAGCTCATGTAAGCAGGTAAGCCGCCTCGAATACCACGCTCGTATGAAATCATGGATCCATAGCTCGGATGGAAGGTCACAAACGCTCCACAAGCCACTGGTACCGGAGTTGGAGCGCCTGTCATCATGTAATGATTTCCGCCACCATGATTCGGATCTTTGTGGCAAATGGAACGTATGATAGTGGACTTGTCCATGACCTTGGCCAAGTTGGGAACGACTTCACTGAAATGTATTCCGGGAACAGAAGTTGGGATGGATTTGAAGTCACCTCGGATGCCTGATGGAGCATCCGGCTTTGGATCAAATGTCTCGTAATGGGAAGGACCTCCATCCAGCCAAACAAGAATACATTTAGTTTTTGAGCCTTTTTGGTTCTTACCTTGAGTGTTTGCCTGCAGGCGCAGAAGATCACATAATCCCAGGCCCATGGTTCCGCCCAGGCCTATCTGTAAGAAATCTCGGCGTGTTATTCCTTCACAATTGATTGTGGTTCGGCTCATGTTTGCTTCTTTTTTTTAGTGGTTGAATACAAATTCTGCTGAATTAAGCAGTGCCCATACCAGATCTTCCAGCCCTGCACGTGCATCTCCTCCCAAAAGGGAGGAAACAGCAATACTCCTTTCGCCATCGGAAGGAAATCGGCAGAAGAGTTTCAAATAAACCTCGTCGACAGTTGCATCATTACTGAGCCCACTGTTGATGAGTGTCTCAATCCAACCTTTTTCAGAGGCCAATTTGGATTGCAAATTTTCCGAGTGCATCATGTGAAGCGATTGCACCACACTAGGCTGATTGATTCTTACGCATGGAGGATCAGAGCTGGAATTTGGCCGATCAAAGGCATCCATAAACTCAGAGTTGATCTTGAAGTTCCATGTTTCAATAGCTCGTGCATCTTGAGGTAAACCTTCCAGATGATCGGCAACTGCGGTGATGTCGGTGACGGCATCCAATAAAACTTCAGCTGGTAGTCGCTTCCTGTAGTATCGCGAAAAATATTGATTGTCCGTTACGTTGGATTCATTGGGTAACGAACTCAACTGATAAAGTCTCGATTCCATGATTCGCCTCATGAGCTGGCGAAGGTTATAGCCGTTTTTGACGAAATCTTGTGCCAGAGCCTCCAGCAGCGGTGCGTGAACCGGTGGATTGCTGGTCCTGAAATCATCCACAGGATCCACAAACCCGCGGCCAAAAAACGCACTCCAGACTCGATTGACCACTGCTTGCGCAAAGTAAGGATTGTCCGGGTGCAGCATCCAATCCATCCACGCATTTCTGGGGTCAGAGGTTTCTGGGTAATTATTCAATTGCCCCCCCGGAGGTGCCGGTTGCATGACTTCCTCTGTTCTGGGATGCTTGACTTCACCTCCTTTGCGGAAAAAAAAGGTCTCCGTACCTGCGGATATCGGAGGAGAAACACCTGCTCCTTTCTGGGTGACCGAACCAAAAAATGCGGCGGTTTGATAGAAATCTTCCTGCCCCCACTTCTCAAATGGATGGTGATGGCACTTGGCACATTCCAGTCGAACTCCCAGAAATACCTGACTGAACAAGACAGTGCGGTCCTCTGGGCTGCGCTTGTCACGATAGATGGCGGCTGGGCCCGCCTGATGATTGTTTCCTTCAAGCGTCAAGATGGAGCGAACGAAATCGTCATATGGCATGTTGTTTCTGAAAGAATCCCTTACCCACTGATCAAACATGAACACGCTCTTGATCCCTGCGCGGTCAGGATTGGGCCTGAGTAAATCTGTCCATTTGTTTGCCCAATAATCTCCTATCCATCGATGACTCAACAAATCCCTGATCCAGCGTTTACGTTTATCGGGACTTGGATCACTCAGAAATTGTCTGGTTTCCTCCACCATTGGAAGACAACCCGTTGCATCCAGTGCAGATCGTCGGATGAATTCGCTATCTGAACACAGATCAGAAGGGAGGTAGCCCAGTTTTTCAAGATAGTTATTCGCATATGTATCGATAAAATTTTCAGTGCTTAAGTTCGCAAATAACTCTTTGGTGAGATCTTTGGCAGAGGTGACTCGTGGAATAATCCAGCGACTTTCTGCGATCAAACCTGAAAAGCGAGCAATAACGACTGCCTGCCCATCACGATCGAGGGATCGGGTTTGGCCGTCATGGCTTACTTCCAATAGATCTTTATCGGTACTTTGATATTCGGCCAGGTGGGTTATGTCACGCATGCTCTCATTGTCATAATGTGCGATCACCTGAAGCTGGAATGCTGTATTTTTCAAAAGCCGACCGCCGCTGGGATTGATTTCGATGGATGTAAGTTTGGGAGCTCCTTCCTGGAGAAAGGGCATGCCTTGATGTATCCAACTGACCAGCGTTTGGTAGAAGGCAGAATCTTCTTCAAGCTGCTTGCCACCTTCGTGTGGGGTTCTGAGGCTGGGTTTCATCAGCAGGAGGCTTTGTTCGGCGCTGGCGGGAAACACCCTCCTTCCTCTACCTTCATAAACGATTTCCTGGTAGTCGGAATCAGGATCAAATCCGAAAACAGAAAGTTCAAATCCATTCCGTCCCCCTGGTTTTGCATGGCAAGCTCCATTATTGCATCCAGACTTGGTCAAGATAGGTTGAATGTGATCGATGAAGTTGGGGGCGAGATCGCTTGGGGCAGGCAGGATGTTGACCTGAATTTGTCCGATGAGATCATTTGAGGAACTGATGACTTCAATAACTGTTATTCCTTCTTTGGCAGCAACCCAGTGATCTTCCTTTTGGTAGAAGAGTTCCTTGTTTCTGCTTACGAACTTCACATGATCCGATAGATCCGTATGGAACCCTTCTGCTGAGACTTTACTTACGTTGAGTTGCTGCCAGATGGCCCCTGCTGGAATCCTGATCGTGGAAGGTTGAAGAGTGTATGTTGCTCCTGTCGGGAGTGGTTTTGATACATTCTCGGGAGAAGGTGAGGGTTTGCCTTCTGCGCGGGATTGGCTTTGAACTATCCAAACTCCAAACAACAAGCAGAGGGCAAAAAGCCCCAAAACTGATTGCCTAGTGGTATTTTGGTGGTTCATCTCTACACCATGCGAGATCCTACGTTTTTTACAAGTGCAGATCGCTATTTGAAATGGCAATTGTCACCCGCTTCGAAGCCCCTGTTTTGCTTCATTAGCCCTCTTCCTGCTGTTGCTGCTCCAGTATCTTGTCAATCGTTGTGTCGAGTAAATTTGTGTATTGGTCAACCTTCAAACATCGATCGTCGATTTTTCCGATTGCCTCATAAAGCCAGCCAGTTTCATATGGATCTTTTGATATTTTGGTGATGTCCGTTTCAAGTGCAGGATTGATGCACTGAAAATCTCCATCAATCAGCGAATAGAGATCCGATATTGCCTTGAATCCTTCCATCCACCCAATGATCTGACCGTGTGTCACGGAGTCTCCCTTGGCGGTTTCAAAACCCAAGTCTACCATTTCGCCAAGCATGCGGGTTGCAAATTTGGTCAAACCTACCCGCCATCGATTGGGTTCCATCTCCCAAGCCCATCCGTGAGAAGGGCTAAATACATAGGCGAAAGGTAGATGTGTCACAAAAGTGGACCTTTTGTAAAACTTCTTTTTCAATTTGGATGTCTCGTTTGCCATGAAAGCTTCCATCCCTACTTGTCAGCCGTTTAAATGCAAAGAAAAATGAAGCTGAAATTTACTTGAAGTTTTCCCGCATATCCGTTTTTTGCTTGGTATGTGAAAACTCTGCCAGTCTCCCTGGAGCTTGAGTAAAGGGAGGGATGGCTGCTTGGATTGAACATTTAAACTATGCCAACTTACGAATATCAATGTGAAAAATGCGGGCTGGAATTTGAGCAGTTCCAGTCGATGAAAGATGATGCTTTGACCACTTGCCCGAAAGAAGCCTGTCAGAAAAAACGATGGGGAAAAGGCAAGGTTCAGAGAGCGATTGGAGCAGGTGCGGGACTTATCTTCAAGGGGAGTGGGTTTTACATCACCGACTACCGCAGTGAGAACTACAAGGCAGGAGCCAAGAGCGACAAGCCATCACCTGCCAAGGAATCGAAGTCCTCATCAACTAAGAAATCCAAAAAAGCGACCAAGAAAAGTTCTTAATCCAATCCGGTCGCACCATTGGAATCATTCGTGTCAGTTCAAGGCATGCTGTTTCACCTGAATAACATGAATCGCAATTTGATAACCCGTCTCCTCGCGGGAGTCGGGTTGACTATATTTCTGGCGACAAGTCACGGGAAAACACTGCAGAGCAGAAGTGGACAGTTTGTCATCAGCTGGGCAAACGACCCTCTATCCACACCTTATCTCAACACGCTCGAGCGTAGACGAGAATTCATCGCGCTGACACCCGACTTGATCAGTTTGACTGCAGAAAGGATCAAGGATGGAATCATGGAAGCTCTGGGGTTACAGGACACCTGGCGCAATAAGATTCGGATCACAATTAGTACTGGCTCAAGCAAAGCCCAGTCATTTGTGACCTTTCCGGCGCGCTACTCCAACGGGTGGGGATACCGGGTACTGCTAAAGACCAAGATCAGTGAAGACATATGGATTCGCAATCTTGTACATGTCATCTTAATGGAAATGGTCAATCGGCCGTCTCCTGAACACATGTGCGATCCTCCTGCCTGGCTCGTTGAGGGTTTACGCCAATATGTCGTCCATTCATCACTGACAGACCATTCATTGACAGTGGATGACATGGTCGAAGTGGGGGATTTAAATGGCAGATTGGGCAAACCTGTGCCTTGGTTCTACAAACGTAATCCAACCTTTCTCGCCAAGGAATTTCTGAGGAAAAATAATCCGCTGACGGCAGAGCAAATTTTTCAAGCAAGCTCAGAACTTGCTTCAACCTCCAATTTCAGGCACAGCGCCCACTTAATGTTTGCGGAGCTATTGCAAACTCCTCAGGGAGTTGATTCCATGCATCGATTCGTTGAATTATTGCCTCAATACTTCAATGCACAAACAGCTTTCCATCAGGCCTACTCTGATTCATTTCCCAACATGCTGGAGCTTGAGAAATGGTGGGCAGTTATCACTGCATCCGTGACTCAGTTCAACGATCGGCGCCGGTGGGATATGGCTAAAAGCCTTTCTGAACTGGGTGCCATATTGAATCCGCAAGCAAAAGTTGCTATTGATAAAGAAAGTCTCCCTGCTTGGCGTCAATTTACATTTCAAGACATCCTAGCTTATTGGAGAGGAGAAGAACGCATCTCCACGCTAGATCACATCAGCCGGCAACTTCAAATGCTCAAAGCTCAATCCTTGCTTGAAGTCATTCCTCTGGTTGATAAATACATGGTTTTTATTCGTGAATTTAAAGATCAGTTAGGACGCGTTGGTTTTTCACCTAAACAACGAGGGCAACTGATCTTGCGTGAATCTCAGGTCATAAACAATGGTCTCCGTCGTCTGGCGAACTTGGAGCAGGAACGCGAAGCATTTCTAGCTAAATACAAGGCGCTGGATGATCTTGCGACAGCGCCAGATACAAACCGCTCCGCTCGCTGAATTACTTCAAATATTTCTTCTCGAATTACTTCCTTCCATGCTGCATGCATTGCTGCCTGAAGATGGCTTGTTTTCATAGAAAGGCTAAATAGTGTAATTAAATGGCGCATATTAGCATTATATGTCCCTTTTTACGAGCTCTTTGATATTGCGTAACTAAAAGGTATTTAGATGATTGTATCAGGTTCAAGATTGTCTTGTTCCGTTAATGTTTAAATAAAGTACAATCATGAAAATATTAATTAATAGATTCCCGAGTTTTCTATGGCTGGGGCTCAGTTGTGCAATGGCTCTTCATGGGCTTGAGGGCGTGGCAATTGCTGCCACACTTGTCGACCATGATTTCGATCTTGCTGACGGGTCCCTTGTTGGGGCTTCGAACGGGGTATGGCAACATCGCAGCGGAGGGGAAGGTGATTTGGTTACTGAGGAAGGTTCTCTGATAATCAGATCTTCTGCCTCTGAGGATGTCGCTGTTGCTATTGGTGAATCGGACTATGATGAATCCAGCTCTGAGACCCTGTTTGTCAGTTTCACCTTGCAAGTTGTCGAACTACCTACAGCAGGTGGCGGATATTTTGCACATTTCAGAGGCGGTGGTTCCTCCACTTTTCGCGGGCGCTTGTTCATAGCTGCCTCGGAGGACGGAGGATATCAACTAGGTGTCAGTAATGGAGCGTCGAAGTTCGTCGACTCTGTCGCTTTTCCGACCGCTCTGGAGGCTGGCAAATCCTATCGTGTTGTGATGAGTTATGAACCATCCGTGGCTGTTACTCGCCTGGGAATTGATCCTGATCAGGAATCGGACCTTACTGCCGTAGCAACGGATTCCGTTTCAGTAAAGTCAATCAATCAGTTTGCCATTCGTCAGTCTTCCGGCATTGGAACAATTCAAATAGATCACCTCAAGATCTCGACTGAATTCAGCGACCTCTCGGCAAGTGCTGAAATTCAGGAACCAACCTTGAGAATACACAGCAATGACAAGGTTCTCCCCGAAAGGGGAGAACCCTCCTTAACTGTTCGAATGGAAAGAATAGGGCCACTTGATGGTGTGCTTGACCTGGAATTGATTTGGGGAGGAACAGCAGAGTTTGGGGTTGATTATCGCGGTGCGCCTGAACTTATTTCCTTTTTACCTGATCAGGCCTTTGCAGAAATTCAATGGAAGCTCGTAAATGATGCTTTGAAGGAGGGAACAGAAACCATTGAAATGACTGTTCAAGTATCCGATACGGTAAGAATGTTGGGGCTCAATTCCTTGATTTGGGAAATTCAGGATGATGATCTCACGACTGTCGAAATATCAACACCCACGCTGACAGTGACGGAAGGAGTGGATGGTTACATTGAGATTAACTTGTATCGAACGGGTGATCTATCACTTCCGTTGCAGGTAGATTGGATGCTTGAAGGCCATACTGAAAAAGGAGTCGATTTTGATGCGTCGTTTCCTTTTTCAGTGTCGTTTTCCTCAGGGCAAGAGCATTTAATGCACAAGCTCGCGCTGCTGGATGACTTGGTTCCAGAAATGCCAGAATGGTTTCAACTTCGACTGCTTCCATCGGAACGATATCAGATCAAAAACAATCAGATCAGTGTCGAAATTTTGAATGATGATTTTCAGGGTATGCTCCTGTCGGAGTCCTTCGATTATGAATCAGGCCCAGTGACCGATGTGTCCTCAGGTAAATGGAAACACACAAGTGGAAACAGCAGTGAAATGAACATATTTGCCGGTCAACTAGATTTAAATGAAATTCAAAGTGAGGATGTCATGATTGATATTCCCGTGTTTGGAGCCGTCGAGACTTTCTCGAATACAGAATATGAATACTTTGTGGGAATGGATTTATTTGTGGCCAAAGCTCCTCAAGGTGACGGTAATTATTGGGCGCACTTTAGGGGGAATACTACATCAACCTTCAAAGGGCGCCTGTTTTCAAGGGCCGTTAACCGAGCGGAAGGAACATTTGAATTTGGAATATCCAATGGCCAATCGACAGGAGATATTTGGTTTCCCCAGGTCTTTGCTGCCCCCGTGAGCTTGAGGCTGATCCTGGGGTTCACACCTGGACAAAGCCTCACTCGATTGTGGGTAGATCCTGATAGTTTTCAGACAGCGCACGTGGTGGCACAGGATGAAACCACTTCATCCAATATCAATGGTTTTGCCTTTCGGCAACCTGCGAATCGATCAAGCGGGATAGGGCGGTTTCTAATCGACCATATCAGGATTTCCACTCAATGGGAGGATGTCATGGTAGGATCAGAGAAACCTTATGTTTTCTGGCAATTTGATAAATCAAGCCGCGATCTGTCTGAGTTTCTTGGTGGAATCGACATGATCACTACAGCCCTCGCGGCCGGACCGGAAAGTCTACTGCCCAGTGAGCATTTGAGGATCCATCGACTGGGTTACGAGGAGAGAGAGTTATGGGTGAATTTTACTCTCCAAGGAAATGTTACCTTGAATCAGGACTTATTTATATTGCAAGGTCAGGGTCCAGTCCTCATCCAGAAGGAAGCAACAACAGGTATCTTGAATTTGGCTCCAATTGAAGATGAATTGGAAGAGCCTGATGAAACCATGGTTCTTTCCCTGATGCCTCACGATTCCTATCAAATTGGTTATCCAAATCAGGCAAGGTTCATCTTACTTGATTCGACTGTGATGCGGCCGCCTGACCGAACCGCTCTGAATATCTCCATATTCTCTGCGAGGATAGATGACCAGTTGTCGATAGGGTTAAAGCTGGAAGGCCATCAGGGACAATCATACATCATAGAATTTGCGGAAGATCTCGATGAGTGGCAAACCTGGAAGGCAGCTACGTTAGAGCGAAACGTTGAAACTTTGATCCTGAATGAATGGTTCAATGATCACACAAACCTGTTCTTTCAAGTGAGCGCAGGACAGCCCTGAGGACAAGCAGTGATCTGAAATCGCATCATGATTTATCGCATGCGTAATGCATGATTCACTCTTTGTTTCTGTTCATACTCCAATGGCGGTAGGTCTTTAAGGGTCGGAGATTCAGTTTCATCAAGGATCTTGCGTGCCAATTCCTTGAAATGAACCCAGCGCTCCCATTCCAAGGCCGGTGAGTGAAGGGTCTGGCGCAGGAGACTGCGCCATTCTATGATGATTCGGTCAATATCTCCTGCTCCCAGAAAATCAGTAACCCATTTGTATTTGTTGAGCCCGTTGGAGTGCACATCCATGACGATGGACTCAGCGCCAAAGCCATATTGAGTGGGGATTCCATTTTCGAGATAGCCTGCAATATTTTGAAAACCATAAGCATCATGGCATCTCATGGCCATTCTTCCGCTCCAGCGATGTTCGTCTCGGCTGAAACGATGGCCGGCGTGCAGATTGGCCATGTCATATATCAAATCATTCAAAGGATAGCTTTCATCTTCCAAAGCGGCGGCGACTGCCAGTCCATCACCATGGGAATAAAAACTCACCACCCTGCCACGACGCGTCGGGATACCGTCGGCATCAATCAGCTTTAGGCGTCGCCACAACATGGCAGTGCCGGTTTTTATCGACAAGGTTTTACAGGTATCAACTATATTGCAAGTTTGACATGAGGAAGGAGCAACTTTACGAACGGCTGCTCCCCAGAGAGCGATCCCATGGCGGTCCGTGGGAACATTCAGAGTTTGCTTGCCGTAGTTAAGCAATACATCTATGGAGTTCTTTTTCTCAAGAAACTTCACTACTTGGGCTCCCTTTTGATCCATTCTCTTTCGAATGAACGGCTGAATGCGTTTCTGCCAAATACCATCAGAAACCTGTCGGCCTCGCCATTGAGTCAGGCGGCGCACCCATTTAGACAAAATAATTTTGCCATTATGCAAACGATCGGCAGCTGACAGGGCTTTGCCGTAGATTTTATATTTGCCACAATCATCGAGCACACAGGTGCGTCCATCACCAAGTTCGGATACGATATCGGGGACGCTTAAAGCAGGTTGGAGGTGGGATATGGACCAATCTGTCATATCCTTGGGTGTATCTTTGAGTTTCCACCAATACAAAGTCTCACCATCACGATTTTGATACACCGGAACACTGACGCGCTCCATGGGGACTCCCTGAACGACTGGATCGTAATCCCATTCGCCCTCACTATTGAGAATTTGGCGGACTTTCTTCTTAACATACCTTGCGCGCTCGGCATCGGTTCCCAGTTTGCACGGAGTGTGGGGGTTTTTCATGGCGTTTTCGACCCCAAGAAAAATAGGTTTTGTAGTGAATAGCCTTTCCTGCACACGAACCGCTTCAGCGTAGGGGTTTTTACCGTTCAGTGATGCAGCGTGCATGATCGCCAGAAGGGCATTCCAATCCACCATGCCGCTTCTTGATAGTCTTGCCGGATGTCCATCCCTGAGACGAACAGAATTCCCTCCGACAAGTACATAACCGATTTCATCAATACCGCGTCGACCTGCGCGTCCAAACATTTGAAGTAATTCATCAGGATTAATCGGGAATTCCTGATAATCCCGACGATAGGAATCGCCTACCAGGCAAACACTGCGCAAAGAAAAGTTAATACCAGCAGCAAGTCCCATGGTGGCTACGACAATGCGTAGCTGCCCGGCTTTGGCCAAGGGTTCAATGACTCCTGCTCGAGCAGCGTAGCTCAATCCACTGTGATGGTATGCGATACGGCATGAGAGCATTTTTGCCATCCTGTCTCCAACCACATGCTTCTGGTCCTCGTTGAGTTTGAGCGGATTTGGATTGGGGAGCTGCATGCTGAGTTCCTGTGCCAGTTTTTCAGCTGCGCGTCTTCTGGGGGCAAATAGCAGTATGGGGCCCAATCCTTCAGCTAAACTTTTGGCTGTAAATTTGGCCCAGTAACTCCTCATTTCTCGAGGTAATTGATGAGGAAGATGGATGGGAGCTATTTCTTCCAGAGGAACGGGGCGGTGGTGGTGCTGAACTAGCTCGACATTCCTGCCAAGCCCCGAGAGCCATTTTACAACATGCTCAGGGTTGGCGACACTGCCGCTCAGGAGCAATAATTGCGTATTTGGTGGCGCCAGAGCCAAGGCTAATTCGTAATTCAGGCCGCGATCCTGATCTCCAATCATCTGGTATTCATCTACAATCAGCAACTTGGGGCCGTCACCTTGAATTAATCGGCTTTTTTGGGTTTCCAGAGTTGCAACTAAAATGGGGGCGTCAAGGTTCTCAGCCAGATCACCTGTTGCGATGCCGACATTCCAGTCACGTGATCTCCATTCCGCCAATTTGTCATTTGCCAAGGCTCTTGTCGGAACGGTATAGATGGCCTGTGATTTCTTGAGCTTTCCTTGATTTGACCAGAGTTCAAAAATAAGCGTTTTACCTGCACCGGTTGGTGCATGGACCACGACATCCTTGCCTTGGCGCAAGGCATTGACAGCATCCTGCTGCCATAGATCCGGAATAGTGACCTTATTCAAGGCCAATTGTGAGTCTAGTTTTGAAGCGATGTCTGTCGGGATCATGATCTATTGGAATCCCAAGGATAAACCTGTTTGAATCATGAAAAGAAAGTCAGCTTTCTTCTTCCGAAAGCTTGCGATACAACGTCGCAAGAGACACTTCAAGTAATGTTGCCGCCTCTTCTTTGTCCCCTCCATAATGTGTCATGACTCGATTGATATACGCAACTTCCTGTTCACGCAGGAAATGTTTGAGCGGCTTCAGGGAGCCTGCATTTGCGCTGGTAACCTGATCGGAACTCGAAGCCTGAATACCGACGTCCGGCGCTTGCTCCAATTGGAACAGGTTTTCCTCGACCTCTTTTTCGGCTGCCTTTTCGATGAAGCCAGTTTCGATTCCCTCGTCGTCCTGATTGACAAGGTCAGCAATCATGGTTGGCATGTCCTGTCTCCTGATCACATGAGACTCACTCAGAGCGCATGCTCGTTCTACGACATTCTGAAGTTCTCTGACATTACCCGGCCAGGAATGAAGCGACATAGCCTCCATGCACACCTTGCTGACCTGAAAAGATTTACCTGTTCGCGAGTGTATTTTGTCTTTCAGGAAATGGGCGACAAGCAATGGAATATCATCACGACGTTCCTTGAGAGGGGGAAGGTGAATGGGAATGACGTTGAGTCGATAATATAAATCTTCACGAAACTCACCTTGCTTGATGCGATCTTCCAATTTCTCATTGGTTGCCGATAAAACTCGAACGTTGACCTGAACCGGAGTGTTATCACCTACTCTGCGGACTTCCTTTTCTTGTAACACACGCAGCAGACGGCTCTGCAGAGTAGGGGGCATGGTCCCGATCTCATCCAGAAAAATTGTCCCGCCATCGGCTTCTTCAAACAGACCCTTTTTATCGCTAAAAGCGCCTGTGAATGCGCCCTTGCGGTGGCCAAATAATTCAGACTCCAGAAGGTTTTCAGGGAGTGCGCTGCAATTGATCGGGATAAAGGGATTTGTTTTACGGTTACTGTTGAAATGGAGCGCCTTAGCAACAAGTTCCTTGCCTGTACCGCTTTGGCCCAGGATGAGCACGGTGCTGTCGGTGTCTGCAACACGTTCGATCATCTTGAAGACTTCCTGCATTTTAGCGGATGAACCAGTGATTTGATTAAACTGATATTTCTTCTTCAACTGCTTCCGTAAGTACGCATTTTCTGAAACAGCCTCATTGTAGGAGAGAGCGCGGTCCAAGCTCAGCTTGAGCTCATCCAGTTTGAATGGTTTTTCCAGATAATCGAACGAGCCGTGTTTCATGGCTTCAACAGCAGTTTCAATGGAACCAAATCCAGTCACAACAATGACTACCGCTGAAGGGAGAACTTTTTTGGTATGTTTGAGCAGGTCCAGGCCGAATGCCCTTGTTTTATCAAGGTAGAGATCTGTGATAATTACTTCTGGCTGAATTTCTTCCAGAGCCTCCAGAGCAGCAGGACCATTGGAGAAAGGATGCACTTCATGTCCCCAACTGCGTAATGAGTCTGCGACCAATTGAACCATGGTTACCTCATCATCAACCAACAATACCTTAGCCATGATGCTAGATTACGAATTTGCAAGACCACCGGCAAGAAGCTTTCTGCCAAAACAACCCTTGCTGCTGGATCAATCTCTTGCTTAAAGAATCAATTGAGGACAAATTAGGATCATGGAAGTCCAAACAAAGTATGAAAGGTGTCGATGCGAATCACAGTAGCGATCACGGGAGCCAGTGGTGCGATCTACGCGCAACGTCTTCTAGACAATCTGGATCCTTCTGTATATGACATTCATCTCGTAATGAGCAGTTACGCTCATCAGGTGATTGGGCAGGAATTGAAAGGTGGATTACAGGTTTCCACGGCTGTAAAGCAGCATCAGCTAAAATCCATGAACGCTCCATTTGCAAGTGGCTCTAATCCTTCTGATGTCATGGTGGTCATTCCCTGTAGCATGGGGACCTTGGGGCGGATTGCTCATGGCTACAGTGACAACATTTTACTGCGCGCTGCGGATGTCATGTTGAAAGAAAAGAAAAAGCTCTTATTGGTTGTAAGAGAGACACCATACAATCTGATTCACATCCGAAACATGGAATTACTATGTCTCGCAGGCGCATCCATCATGCCTGCTTCTCCACATTTTTATCATCGCCCTGAATCTATAGAAGCACTTGCTGACACGGTCGTTTCTCGAGTATTGGATCATCTGGGAATCGAGCACAAACTCGTCAGTCGGTGGAAAGAGGAACCTGAATAAAAAAACGATCTCCAGAGAGACCGTTTTGCTTTCATTTAAATTGATGGAATGCGTCAGGCGTTGCTCACGGAAAGGAGAAACTCGATATTTGTTCCGGTCTGTCTCAGTTTGCTCAACAAAAGCTCCATTGCTTCGACGGCAGGTACTCCTGTGAGTGCTTTTCTGAGTAAGACAACTTTTCCGTATTCATCCGGATGATAAAGCAGTTCTTCCTTGCGTGTGCCACTCAATTCCACATTGATTGAAGGGAAAATACGCCGATCAACCAAGCTTCGATCCAGATGTGCCTCCATATTTCCAGTACCTTTGAACTCCTCAAAGATCACTTCATCCATTCGGGATCCGGTATCTACCAAAGCCGTAGCGATAATGGTAAGTGAACCTCCTTCTTCGATATTTCGAGCGGCACCAAAAAAGCGTTTAGGCTTATGCAGGGCATTTGCATCTACACCTCCAGAGAGGATTTTGCCGGAATGAGGTTGCACTGTATTATAAGCTCGTGCCAGGCGGGTGATGGAATCGAGGAGAATGACCACATCCTTCTTGTGTTCCACCATGCGTTTGGCTTTCTCAATGACCATCTCGGCAACCTGAACATGTCGTTCGGGCGGCTCGTCAAAAGTGGAACTGATAACCTCTGCGTTCCGGCATGTGCGCTCCATGTCGGTTACCTCTTCAGGACGTTCATCGATCAACAAGATGAACAGGTAAACTTCCGGGTTGTTTTTGATGATGGCATTGGCCACGTTTTGCATCAGAACAGTCTTTCCTGTGCGAGGCGGGGCTACGATCAATCCCCTCGTACCTTTCCCAATCGGGCAGACCAGATCTAAAACTCGAGTGGAGCATTCCTCTGGGTTGCTTTCCAGCAGTAATCGTTGTTCAGGGAAAAGCGGGGTTAGATTGTCAAAATGAATCTTGTCCTTGGCTTTTTCTGGGTCCTCCTTATCCACTGCTTCCACGCGCAATAAGGCAAAAAACCGCTCTTTTTCTTTAGGTGGCCTGATCTGTCCTGCGACAATATCTCCCGTTTGCAGGTCGAATCGTCGGATCTGGGATGGCGAGACATAAATATCTTCTGGACAGGATAGGTAGTTGTAACTTCTGGAGCGAAGGAATCCAAACCCTTCTGGTAGAATTTCCAGAACGCCCTCCGCAAACATGACACCACTTCTCTCTGCATTTTTTTGCAGGATCTCCAGAATCAACTCATGTTTTTTCATTGTGCCAAAGTTCTCGATTTCGAGCTCTTTGGCCATCGTGTTCAATTCAGCCATTGGAATAGACTGAAGTTTACTGATATTGATTGTTTTAGCGGGCTTGTCCTTTCGCTTGTCCTTGTGCTTCTTGGAGTGCTTTCCGTGTCTGTCCTTGTGGTGTCGCGCAGGAGCATCGCCGCCAGCGGTTTCATGAGTAACTGAGTCCCGATCTTGGGACCGCTCATCATTATCTGCAGCGGGTTCTGCGTTGTCGCTGGACTTTTCAGCAGTTTGCTCCTTTTTATTCGGTGCAGCATTCATCGCATCCTCAGTGCGATCAGAGGGTTCAGGTAAACTGGCTTCCGCAGGAGGTAGAGCTACCTCGGATTCAGTGGAAGCAGTTTCTGTCCGCTTTGAGCTCAAGGAGTCTGAATCCTCTTTCTTAACCTTTTCGCCCGTGTCAGTTGCTATAACTTTTTTAGCAGCACGCTTCTTTCGCACGGCACGTTTCTTCTTGGGAGCTGGGCTTGGGGATGAATCGTTCTCTGATATTTGTGACTCCGCGTTGGGCATCAGCTCCGGCTGATTTTCAGTAGATGCATTCTCCTCGGTGGCACTTGTTTTGGTGCCAGTTTTCTTGCGAGCGGTACTTTTAACTGCTTTGGGCATAAAATTAATTTTTGGGGATTTTACCAAGCGAACATGAGGGCTCCTGAGGAAATCCGTCTCAGAAAATATGAAACGTCGCGTAGCGATAACATTCAGAGCTCGGAAGCTCATCCCGTATTGCTACATTCACTCAACCGAATAAGCGGCTGTATCCTTCTGAAATGTATTAAATCGGTGATTTCCAATGGGGTATTCCAAAGAAATCAAACCTCTGAAGCGTTTTGCTTAGTATGGCAAGGGGTAACTTGCGGTCAATCGTTTGACACGTTGTCTGACCTCACTGGCTAAGTCAAGGTTTTTAATGTCGGTCAGGACTTCACAGATCATGTCAGCAATGAGAACCATGTCCCGTTCCTTCATTCCACGTGTGGTGACCGCTGGAGTGCCAATACGGATACCACTTGCCTGGAAAGGAGAGCGAGTTTCAAAAGGAATCGTATTTTTATTCACGGTGATCCCTGCCTCATCCAGAGCATGTTGACACGCTTTGCCTGTCATATCACGAGCACCAACATCCACCAGCATGAGATGATTTTCTGTTCCCCCGCTGACAAGCCTGAAACCATTGTTGACCATTCCCTCCGCAAGTGTCTTAGCATTGGTAACGACTTGGTTTTGATAAATCTTGAAATCGGGTTCGAGTGCTTCAGCAAAACAAACAGCTTTTGCAGCGATCACATGCATTAACGGGCCACCTTGAATGCCAGGGAATGTTTGAGAATCAATTGCCTTGGCATATTCGGCACGGCAAAGAACGAGACCGCCGCGAGGACCGCGTAACGTCTTGTGGGTGGTGGTGGTTACAAAATCAGCATGTTCCACCGGACTTGGATGAATACCGGCTGCGACTAATCCGGCAATGTGTGCAATATCCGCCAACAGATAAGCTCCAACTTCCTTTGCTATTGCTCCCATGCGCGCAAAATCAATCACCCTAGGGTAGGCACTGGCGCCTACCGTGATCATTTTAGGGCGATGTTCTTTGGCCATGGCCTCCAGTTGATCATAGTCGATGCGCTCATCTTCCTTGCGCACACCGTAATGAACGACTTCAAAGAATTTTCCTGAGAAGTTGGCTTTGTTACCATGAGTCAAGTGGCCTCCATGACTTAAGTCCATGGTCAAAATCCTGTCCCCGGGTTGCAACATTGAGAAGTAAACTGCCATGTTGGCACCTGAACCTGAGTGTGGTTGAACGTTGGCGTGATCAGCCTTGAATAGTTTTTTGGCTCGTTCAATTGCCAAAGTTTCTGCTTCGTCAACAAATTCGCATCCCCCATACCAGCGTTTGGCTGGATAACCTTCGGCGTATTTATTGGTGAGCACGGATCCTTGCACCTCCATGACTGCCGGTGAAGTGAAGTTCTCACTTGCGATCAACTCGATGTTTTCTTGTTGACGCTGACGTTCTTTTTCAATGATTTGAGAGATGGCCGGATCTACGGCGCTGACTGAGTGCGATTGTTTTTGTTCCATGGCTGTAATTTTTCGGACACGTCGCTGGTGTCGGTCGCCTTCACATTTGGCAGAAAGAAAGGCCTGAAGGTTGGCCCATAAAATTTCAGGATTTTTTCCCTTGGCTCCCATGCAAATGACATTTGCATGGTTGTGTTCCCGCGAAAGGCGAGCTGTTTCAAGGTCGTTTACTAAAGCCGCCCTGATTCCGGACACTTTATTGGCGGCGATACTCATCCCAATACCCGTCGAGCAAATTAATATGCCAATATCCGCTTTCTCTTCCGCGACATGCTCCGCCACTGATTTTGCGTAATCTGGATAGTCCGTAGAGTTCTCGTTCTTGGTGCCGAAGTCATCTATCCTGTAGGAATGAGATTCCAAAATCAATTTGATAGCCTCTTTGGCTGCGAATCCTGCATGATCTGAGGCAATGGCAATGGTCATTTTTGGATCGGTGTCATCGGATGAAAAGGGTTGAGATTTTAATTCGGAAAGTATGTTGACAAGTATGTGATCGATTCCCTGTTTGATTTCATCCCTGCATGTTTGATAAATTTGAAGGTTTCCTCCAATGGGATCCGAGACTTCTTTTTCGTAATCGGACAAATGATCCACGAACCGACGAATCAGAAAGGTCTTGGACGCAGCTTCCGGAAACATGGAATGGATCATATCTACATGTCCCTGTGTCATCCCAAAAATCCAATTCGTCTCGGCAATATCGGAATTGGAAATCATCTGACTGCGCTGGTCCCTAATATCAATACCCCAATCAGCGAGAGCCTCAACCGCATGTTTACTGGGAGACTGTCCAGTCATGGCTCCGACGCCTGCAGAGTTAACTTCCACATCACCCAGGCCCTCCTGTTTGAGTAAATGCCTCAAATACCCTTCGGCCATGGGGCTTCTGCATATATTTCCAGTGCAAACAAAAAGGATACGTTTCATTTAATTATGATTGGAGTCTGAGCCCACATCTTCGTTTTGGTGGGCGCTTTCGGGATCATCGATTCCATTGTCTATTGAAAATGGTCCAACCTTTCAATAAATCAACCCCTCGAGCTAGAATAGGGTCCACGATGGTGTTGGGCTGTGAGTTGGATTCCTGTTCGCCCGCGGGCGGGACATTGATTTCTATTTCTACCGTGCCGTTGGAATCATTCTGGCGGCGCATCAGGGCAGCTTCGTTGAGTCGTTCGGTATTACTTTCCTTTTCCTTTGAGGTTAATTCTCCATAAGGATCATCGAAATAAGCGGCTTGCTCGGTCGGACTGATATCAACCTCAATATCAGGAGCTACCCCTTGACCTGTTATAGGTGTACCATCCGCTAATTGGACCTTACCCGTTGCGATGGACAAAACGTGCCCGCTTTCAAGGGGAATACGTTTTCTAAGCATAGCGAGTCCTGACGTGGGACGGCCTATGATCGCCGCTTTTTCGATCAGCTTCAATGCACCAGCCAATGCCTCCGCAGCACCTTTTGTGGATTCATTGATTAGTACAACAAGTGGAAGCTGGATGGAGGGGGATGCCACAACTGCCTTTTGACTGCCGGACCCCCAATCCAATAACGCGACAGCATCATTCAAAAATAGTCCCGCAAGTCTTAAAACTTCACCGTAATCTGAGCCGTCCGCATACCTAAGGTCGAGCACAATACCTTCGGCTCCATTTTCAATTCGGAATGATTCAATTTTTTCTCTGAGAATGTTTTCCAAACCCTTCGATATGAGATGAAGACGAAAATACGCGATTTTTTCAGTAATGAGCTCCATTTTGGCAATAGATGCCTGCTTGTTTTGCTCCTCTCCTACTTTTGAGGAGTTTGATTCTAATTCAATCTGGGATTGAAATTCGGTTAAAATACCCTGCAAAGCAGCATGTTGCAGGTCCTGCTCGCTGATTGCTGGTAGTTGATTGCTGATAATCTCAAATATTTCGCCGTAGTCAGGCAATGAAGCCACCGGCTCCCTCGACTCTACTGGTTCTTGTGCAGACAAAGGGAGGACGCATGCACAGATAACGCTCAGGCATGATAGCAAAACGGACAATTTAATATTTTCCATGAATGTTAGATGACATTCCTAATGAGTTCTAATTGGAGTCTTTAATCAATTCAGATTGAACAAGAACGGATCATCGATCCAAACTTTTTCGAAGCGCTGAACCCCAACTATTCAAAGACCATTATAAGGCCTTGGCGGCAATGTCACGACGAAAATAACATCCGTCAAAATGAATTTTTTCAGCCGCTTCGTATGCACGTTTAGTCGCTTCTTCCAGATTATTACCCAGCGCAGTGACTCCTAATACTCGGCCTCCTGCAGTGATCAGCGGATTATCAGCGTTCGACCCTGTGCCAGCATGGAACACTTTGACTTGAGGGTCTTGCTCGGCATCCTTGATGCCGGTGATGATTTTACCTTTTTCATATGCCTCAGGGTAGCCGCCAGAAGCCAACACGACACACGTGGCTGCCTGGTCATCCCATTCCAAACTGTGTTGGTCTAATTTGCCTTCTGCACTTGCCACCAAAAGCGTGGGGAGATCATTTTTGAGTCGCATCAAATACACCTGTGTTTCTGGATCTCCAAAACGAGCATTGAATTCCAGGACTTTAGGGCCTGATTCAGTGAGCATCAAACCAGGGTAAAGCATCCCTTTGAAATCGATGCCCTCTCTCTTACACCCCTCTACCCACCGATCCAGAATGGTTTCACGGATGGATTTCAATTCGTGGTCATTTATAAACGGTGCAGGTGAGTAGGTGCCCATGCCTCCCGTGTTTAGCCCTTTGTCTCCATCCAGGGCTCGTTTATGGTCCTGAGATGATTCAAATAACAAGTAACCATGACCGTCGCAGAGTGCATGAAGAGAGACTTCCATGCCTTCGAGATATTCCTGAATGACAATTTGATCTCCGGCATCACCAAATGATTTATCGATCATTAATTGTTGGATGGCATTTTTGGCTTCCTCCACATTCGATGTCAAAATCACTCCTTTGCCTAATGCGAGTCCATCTGCTTTTACGGCACATTTGCCTTGAATGGATGTTGCAAAGGCCAGAGCCTCCGTCGGGTTGGAGAAGATGCCTGATTTCGCAGTTGGAATCTCGTGGCGGAGCATGAACTCCTGAGAAAAAGCCTTTGAAGATTCGAATCTGGCAGCCTTTTGATTTGGTCCCCAGATGGTCAGTCCCTCTTTATTGAAAAGATCAACTATTCCCAGCGATAAAGGATTATCTGGACCTACGACAGTCAGGTCCGGTTGTTTTTCTTTCGCGAAGGCCAGAAGGCCTTCTAAGTCTTCTGCACCAATTTTGATGCATTGAACCGAATTGCCATTGGCTGCCAAAGTTTCGCCTGCAATACCGGCATTGCCGGGAGCGCAATACATGGTTTGGGTCAATGACGATTGAGCCAGCTTCCATACCAATGCGTGTTCTCTTCCTCCGGAACCGATTACTAAGATATTCATCAGGCCGTGGATTGAAGCAAAAATCCGCAAAATGAAAAAGAAATATTACCGCAAGCATTGGCAAATCATGGTTCGATGATTTGATGAGCAACTAATCAGGATACATATCCAATTTTATCGTAGGGTGTTCAATCTGATGCGGTCAAACACGTGAAATACCTGCTATCGATGCTGAGATTGCCTTGCCCTCTGCTGCTCATGGATTCCTTCTGATGAGCATGGCCGTATTCCATGTCCAGAATTCTCTGAAAACAGGGACTTTTGTCAGGAATGATAATTCGTTGTAATACCTGGGTACGCAGGCTTCAACTCCTAACTCGCTCGTTTCCCGGATCCACTCGAGCGTTTTTCCAATGTAGGTTGGATAGAGGGTTTTGAAAGGGTAGTGAATACGGGGCTTGCCTACAATCTGATCAAACACTTTTGGGCCTAAGCATGGTCCAAGGTAGTGGAAAGGCGAGAAATCATGCCCGCCCCAAGGTGAAAGCCAATTGGTCCAACTCAGGTAAAGGCATCCACCCGGCTGGAGTAGAGCAGGGAGTCTCTTTACAAAATTCCTGGGGTTTGCCAGATGCTCAAACACGTTGGAGCAAACGACGAGTTCGTGCTGACCAAGTGCATCATAATCATCCAGGTCCAGATTGATTGCAGTAAATGGTGCATTGGCACGCTCGGGTATCAGGCTGCATTCAATGTCCGCGTAATCAACCTGGCACCCAGATTTTTCCAGCTCTCCACCAAAAACACCGTGACCGCATCCGAGATCCAACACCCGCACGTCAGGGTTCATTTTGAGACCGCGTGATTTCATCCACTGGATGGCATCCTGCGCCTGCATTTCGTAAAATGTGGTGTCATCACCGTGCTTGAGGTGGTGAGCAATGAGTCGATGAATAATCATTGATTGCTATTGTATCGTGAAGGAATGGGAAGCTGCAGTGATTCTCAGGCGATCAGCTCGGGAATGACGTTTCCGGCGATGTCTGTCAATCGATAATGGCGTCCTTGAAATTTAAAGGTTAAACGCAAGTGATCCACCCCCAGTAAGTGCAGCATGGTTGCGTGAAGGTCATTCACATCGACAGGATTCTCAGCGATGTTGTAGCTGAAATCGTCGGTGGAACCATAAACTGTTCCCGGATTCACACCTCCTCCGGCCATCCACATGCTGAAGCATCGAGGATGGTGGTCGCGACCATAATTGGTTGCGGTCAAGTTTCCCTGGCAGTAAACGGTGCGTCCAAATTCTCCGCCCCACACGACGAGTGTATCATCCAGGAGCCCCCTTTGTTTCAAGTCAGTCAGTAAGGCTGCCGAGGCTTGGTCTGTTTGCTTGCACCGGGCTTTCAGATTACCGGGAAGGCTTGAGTGATGGTCCCATCCCCGGTGAAACAGTTGAACAAATCGAACACCCCGTTCGGTGAGTCGGCGCGCCATCAGGCAGTTGTGTGCAAATGTGCCAGGTTGCCTGGCTTCCTCGCCATAAAGGTTAAAGGTGGTATCACTCTCACCTGACAAATCCGTCAGTTCCGGAATGGAGCTTTGCATGCGAAAGGCCATTTCGTACTGGGAGATCCTTGTAAGGATTTCGGGTTGTCGAGTTTTATCGAATGATTCCAGATTCAGGGCGGCGATATCATCCAATACCCGTCTTCGCGCTTCTTTCGGGAACCCTTTCGGGTCGGAAAGGTAGAGGACAGGATCTCCTTTGCTGCGGAATTTCACACCTTGGTGAACGGATGGAAGAAAGCCACTGCCCCAGAGTCGATCATAGAGTGGCTGTCCTCCTCGGTGAGAAACCATGACGACAAAATTCGGTAAATTTTCGTTGACGGTTCCTAAACCATACGAAAGCCAGGATCCCATGCTGGGCCTTCCTGATAATTGAAATCCGGTCTGAAAATAGGTGATGGCTGGGTCGTGATTGATCGCTTCCGTATGCATGGTTTTGATCATGCACATATCATCAGCCATACCAGACAGATGAGGAAGTGCACTGCTCATCCAGTGGCCTGATTGTCCGTGTTGTTTGAAATCAAATCCCGATGCTGCGATGGGGAATTGGGATTGTCCCGCGGTCATTCCAGTCAATCTTTGTCCCTTGCGGACCGAATTAGGGAGATCGTTTCCCTGGCGTTTTTTCAATTCGGGTTTGTGATCGTAAAGATCAAGCTGGGATGGTCCCCCAGATTGAAACAGGTAAATAACGCGCTTGGCCCTGGCCGGTATGTGTGTGGTCTCCAGCAGGCCGCGTGGGGCGTTTGTTACCGTTTGCGCGCCTTCGATCTTACTATTCAAGTCCATCACAGAGATGCTGCTCAGGCCAGTCGATAATTGCCCAAGGAATTTTCTTCTGGAGTGTGGTGATGCGATGTTCATTTCTTACTCAGGTCCCTGCAAAAGGTGAATTTTGCATATACAATCATGCTCCTGCGTTTTTGACAATGCATTCGTCCCTTGCTGATGCTTTTGAAACATGATAAGTCAACAGCTTGCCATGTCGGATAATCGCATAAGATTTCAGTTACGAAGATTCATGATTCCTCATCGTTTAAAGCGCGGCTTTTTTACCGCGGTCCTTGTCTGCCTCTCTTTTATTGTTGTCGATGGGCAGGGACTGATGGAAAGGGGGATTGCCATTCCACGAGAAACTCAAGCCTCCTTGGTAGAATCACTCCAACCACTGGAGGAAGCCGTTCTTTTGATCAAGCAGCAAGACGATCCTTTCGTTGTCGCCTACGAACCGGATGTCAGTATTTATTTGAAGGCGGTTCAAACTGCTGTTTTTCATAATGAATTTCATTATGCAAAACAGTTTGAGGTTGCTGATCGCCTGATCCAGACAGGATTGGCAAGAGCGGCTCATTTATTGAACGGCAAGGCGCCATGGGCAAATCAAACAGGTTTGGTTGTTCGCGGTTACCGATCGAAATTGGATGACTCCGTTCAGCCTTATGGTTTGGTTGTTCCTGAAAAATATCAAAGCACAGGCACCGACGCTCACCGTATGGACATATGGCTGCATGGTCGAGATAATCGATTAACAGAATTAAAGTTCATTGATCAGCGCGAACGATCGAAAGGCCAATTTGCTCCCCAGAATGCCTTTGTCCTCCACCCATATGGTCGATTCTGCAATGCGTTCAAATTCGGGGGCGAAGTGGATGTGCTTGAAGCCAAGGAGCATGTGCAACGTCAGTATTCGATCGATACCAGTCGGATAGCCATGAGGGGCTTTTCAATGGGGGGAGCAGGTTGCTGGCATCTGGCCGTTCATCATTCAGATCAATGGGTAGTGGCCGCACCGGGGGCAGGTTTTTCGGAATCTGCGGATTACCTTGGGCTTTGGAAAAAAGACAAGAAACCCAATTGGTTTGAGACCAAACTCTGGAGACTTTACGATGCCGACGAATACGCACTCAATTTATTTCATTTGCCAACGGTCGCTTACAGTGGAGGTGCGGACAAACAGATTCAAGCTGCAAGAATGATGGAAATTGCGTTGCAAGATGAAGGTATGGAATTGGCACACATTATTGGTCCGGATACCGGTCATCGCTATCATCCAGATTCCAAAAAGGAAATCGAGAATCGTGTGGATCTAGTTGCCAATGCAGGAAAAAGAAAAGTTCCCGCCAAGGTTCGAATGACGACATACACTTTGAAATATCCTGACATGCACTGGGTTCATCTGGAGGGATTAAATCAACATTGGGAGAAAGCGGTGGTGAATGCGGAAATCAAGGATTCGCATACCGTGGTCATCGAGACAAAAAATGTCACTGCACTTTCATTGGTAATGGATGCGGGTGAGTGCCCTTTGGATGCTGGTCAAACTCCCGGTATCTTGATTGACGGTCAATCTCTTGAAGGTGCCAACGTTCTATCGGACAAGTCCTGGAATGTCACATTGCACAAAGAAGGGGATATCTGGCGTACAGGTAAACAAGGGAATGCCGAGGTCAATCTCAAGAAACGACCCGGCTTGCAAGGTCCTATTGATGATGCTTTCATGGATCGGTTTGTCATTGTGACGCCCAGTGGTCGCATGAGGCGGAGTAAATCGGATCGTTGGATTCGGCGTGAACAGTTCCGTCTTCAGAAAGAATGGAGAGAGCAGTTCCGAGGAGAACCGCTGAGCATCAGTGATGGCGATTTCAATATTTCGGATTGGAAGGATGCTCATTGGATTCTTTTTGGGAATCCTGAGACCAATCTGTTGATTAAGCAGATTCTGCCCTATTTACCCATTCAATGGCGCGGAAATGAGATCATCTTTGGTGAGCATCGATTCGATGATCAAAGATTTGTTCCCGTGATGGTTTTTCCGAATCCGATGAATCCAGGTAAGTACATTGTGTTGAACAGTGGATTCACATTTCGTGGATATGGCAGCAACGCCACGCAAGTTCCACGCCTCCCGGATTATGCGGTGATTGATACAAATGTAAGATCAAATACGGAAGTGCCTGGTGGAATACCTCTGGCAGGTTTCTTCAACGAAGAATGGCAACTGGGTTACTAATCAGCTTGTTGAGGAAGCATTGATATGAACCGCACATTAACCACGGTCAGAAAGAATGGCAAAACAAAGCCATCTCAAACAACGCAGGATGTTGATCCGCTGATCATTAAATCACTTTCTGTTCAACGAAACGGGAAACGTATTCTGAGTAATGTGCACTGGCAGATTCGCAAGGGGGAAAACTGGGTCGTGCTTGGATCGAATGGTTCCGGTAAAACAACGATGCTGAGCACCCTCCTGGGTTACTTTGTGCCTACCCGAGGTGATATTACCTTGCTTGGGGAGCGATATGGTAACTGTGATTGGAGGCAACTGCGAATGAAACTGGGAATCGTGAGTTCATCACTTCGACAATTAATGGCCGAGGATGAACCCGCCCTCCATGCTGTGATCACAGGGAAATACGCTATGATCGACCTTTGGGGGAAACCCAAGCAGGCTGATGTGATTGAAGCAAAAAAGACCCTGCGCTTAATCGAATGCCAAAAACTGGCCAACCGTCCCTGGGCAATCTTATCTCAGGGGGAACGGCAGAGAATATTGATAGGGCGGGCCCTGATGGCCAAACCAGAGGTCTTGATTCTGGATGAACCCTGTGCCGGATTGGATCCCGCAGCACGTGAGCATTTCCTTCAGTTCCTTGAGCGAATGGGGCAGGAGCAAGGTGCCCCCACTTTTATTCTGGTGACCCATCACGTCGAAGAAATTACCTCAATGTATACGCATGCCCTGATGCTTAAATCCGGTCGAGTGATTGCCAATGGTCCCATGAAACAGAGTTTGAACTCAGATAATCTTTCGACCACTTTCAAGGCAAATGTCAAGCTGCGCAAACGGGGAGGAAGATATTCCCTTGAAATAGGCGAAAATCAGGGGAAATGGATGTAAAGTGCGCCATCATCAGGCACATGTCTTTCCTGTTTGACTCTGTTTGATGGACCGCCTTTTTTCACGAAGCTGCTTGTTTCATCACCATTTGGTCTATAGGTTCACCTCGGTTTCAGGAGGGCAGGGGATCGCTTCCGGTCATGAGCCGGGGGAGGAAAGTCCGAACTCCACAGGGCGCGATGCCGCGTAATATTGTTTTTGAACAGTAGTACACGCGGGCGGTATGCTTGCAAAATCATATTGACGGCCAGTGCAGCAGAAAACAGACCGCCTTGCTTCGGCTTGGTAAGGGTGAAAAGGTGGGGTAAGAGCCCACCGCTCAAGGAGTAATCCGCGAGGCACGGTAAACCCCATCGGGTGCAAGGCCAAATAGGGAACCTCGGAGCTGCCCGCTCTATCATGGTTCCGGGTAGGGCCGCTAAGATAAATGATCCTCTCTCCTGATTTATCAGGATAGACAAAATTCGGCTTATCGCCCTCTTGAAACCATCCTTTTTGCTTATGATTATGATGACCAGAAAAATGATTTTTCTTTGGAGGTTCCTCAGCATCATGGGAGTCTTTGTTTCCTTGATCACTCGCGCCGAAGATCGGCCCAACATTATTTTTCTTTTCGCTGATGACCAGGCTTACGACACTCTGGGCTGTTACGGGAATCCCGATGTCAAGACGCCCCACATTGATCGCATTGGGCAATCCGGATTGATCTTTGATCGGCACTACAACACGACCGCAATCTGCATGGCCAGTAGAGCCAATGTCATGACAGGGCTGCTTGAATATCGTACGGGATGTAATTTCATGCACGGGCCAATGGCACAATCGATATGGGAACAGTCCTATCCAAAGCGCCTGCGATCGTCGGGATATCGAACCGCCTTTGGCGGCAAGTTCGGGTTTGCAATTGTGGAAGACCCTCGGAAAGGAGGCTCGGATAACAAGTATGAGCATTTACCCCTCACTGATTTTGATTTTTGGGTCGGAGGATTGGGGCAGACACATTACGTAACAGCCAAAAATAAATACCTGGCTCCATATGCCGAAAACTATCCACACAGCACACGCGCATACGGGGCGGCAGGTGTTGATTTTATTTCTGAATCGGTGAAGGCAGATCAGCCGTTTTGTCTAACCCTTTTTTTCAAGGCGCCGCATCGGCCGACAACACCAGACCCGGTCTTTGATCACGTTTATCGTGAAACGCACTTCCGGAAATTACCTAACTACGGCCGCGAGGCAGGACGTCATTTGGCGCCACAAAGTAAAATGGGACGCCAGTATCCTCGCTTTGAAGAATGGGGTTATCATACAGAAGAAAGCTATCAATCAGCCCTCCGCACGTATCACCAGCAGATTCATGGCATTGATGTTGCTGTTGGGATGCTCATGCAAGCACTGGAAAATCAAGGAGTTGCAGATAATACCGTTATTATCTATTCTTCGGATAATGGTTTCTTCAACGGTTCCCATGGACTCGGAAGCAAGGTCTTGCCTTATGAGGAAGGTGCACGTGTGCCTTTGATGATTCTTGATCCTCGCGTTCCTGAGTCGCTTCGTGGGCGCAGGACCAGTGCCGTTTCTGGTAATATCGACATTACTGCAACAATCATGGACCTGGCTGGTATTGGACACACTCATGCAATGGATGGCCGGAGCCTGATGCCCATGGTGCGAGGAAAAGCAAAAAGGGTGCGCGATCGTTTACCTCTGATTCAGGTTTGGGGTACGGCAGGAACGCTGGCGATGGGAGTCGTTACCGAACAATATAAATATATTTTCTGGCCTTATGGAGAAGGGATAGATCCGCACGAAGAGTTGTTTGATATACAATTTGATCCTTACGAAATGCGGAATCTGGCTGTAATGCAGGAAAACCATCCAGCGTTGCAGAGTATGAAAAACCATTACAATGAAGAGTTGAATCGGTGGAAGAAGAATGCCGTCCCTCACAACGACTACAAGCCCTTCGGGACTATCTTTGATTTGGCCCTCTCCTGGGAGGAAAAAAAAACCGCCTTGCCGAAACAATTTAAATAATTTTCAAAAAAGAGGGGGCAGTCATCGAAAATGATGTGACCAACTCATCTGTAATCCTCTGTCTTGATGAACTTTTGTATTATCGTTCCGTGCAGGCTTTTTAGCAATGCATGGCGTGAATGATAACCATCATCAATTATCATTGGCGAAAGATGGTTCGAATAAAACGGAAGCCGTTATGCTTTCCTGAGTCAATGCTGGTTTGAGTCATTAATAAAGTGAAATCAATCAGGGCGGATGTGTTGCAGGAGGCGTAATCCTTCCAGAGTCAGATTTGGTCGAATGGCTGTAATGGATTGCAGGTTGCCAGCGATGAGTTCAGCGTAACCACCCGTTGCGATGACTGGAAGACTTTTCACCTTGAGTGAATTGCTAAGTTCGTCAATCAACTCGCGAACCAAGCCTCGATATCCGTGAACTGCCCCAATCTGCATGGCTTGCTGGGTGTTTTTACCAATCACAGCGCCTGGGTTTTCAATTTTGATTTTTGGCAGCAAGGCCGTTTTTTCGTGGAGGTAATCGGTCATGACCGAGACGCCAGGTGCAATGATTCCACCTACATATTGTTTTTTTTCGTTCACGACATCAAATGTGACCGCTGTTCCGAAATCCACCACCACGGAAGGTGAGCCGAAATAATGCGCCGCCGCCATGGCGTTTGCAATACGATCGGGACCGATCGTTTCTGGTTGTGGGTAATCAATACCAATGCCCACTGGGTTTTGATGGGTTAATTCGGTGTAACCATGTTTTAAAGATTGTTTTCGCAAAAAGGCCCTTGCACGTTTGGACGCTTTTGGGACGACACTGCAAAAACCAGCCCAGATGAATGGAGTGTCCAAGTTCCGTGGATGGCTAAGCTGATTAAAATCATTCTCAAGCAATTCTTCGGTTGAAAACTCATTAAAGAGAATCCAATCGTTGCCATCATGCCATCCTGTGTGGGTATGGGTATTGCCAATATCAATCAGTAGACTTGCGTGTGGTTCAGTGGGCATGCTCTATTTGACTTTTCTTTTATCGATCGTGACATCTCCTCCAGTTATACGTTCCAAGAGACCACTGGCAGTGCGCACCATCAAAGCGCCTTCGCTGTCCAGCGATTCAGCGTATCCATCAATGACGCGGTCCATTTGGTGGATTCGAACGCGTTTTTGCAATGTAATACACTGTGATTCCCATTCTTCTGATACCATTTTGAATTGTCCTTCACGGATGCGCTTGTAATCGTCATCGAGTGCTCTGAGAAGGTGGACGGCCAAACGTGAACGCAATATCGGCTTGCCGCATTCCAGTCGAAGCGAGGTGGCGAGGGGTTTGAGGTCGTCAGGGAAATCCTCCTCGTCCAGATTCACATTCAGCCCCATGCCAATGACGGCATGCAGAACCCTATCGGGTTCTGCACTCATTTCAGTAAGGACACCTGCAACCTTTTTTCCATTGATGAGTATATCATTGGGCCATTTGATTTCAGGTATCAGAGGGGTTGTCTCACGTATGGCACGTGCGAGTGCAGTTGCCGCAATGACTGTTAGTTGAGTCATTTGTGGGGGTCTCAGGGCTGGTCGCAGCAGAACGGAAAACCAAAGCCCTTTTTTTGAAGGGGAAATCCATTGCCGACCAAGGCGACCTCGACCTTGAGTTTGAGACTCTGCAAAAATCACCAAACCCTCCGGTTCGCCTGCCAATCCGATTTGATCGACTAATTGGTTCGTAGAAGCAGTTTCCCTGAAAACACGTATCTGGTTTCCTATGATCTGATCCTCACTGAGTTGCGAGGTGAGATCGTCAGCAATGAGAACATCAGGTACCTCTGTCAGTCTGTATCCCTTGTGCGGACCGGCATTGATCTCATAACCAAGGCTCCTGAGCTCCTCCATGTGCGACCATACTGCAGCCCGACTGATTCCCAGTTTCTGCGAAATATCAGTTCCGTGCACGCCTGTGCCGGCATCATTTCGGAGGGCACGTAAAATGTGGCTTAGCGTGGACATCATCATTCAGGGAGTTGGAAATCCAGTGCGATATCGACGGCAGTCGCTGAATGGGTAATTGATCCAACGGAAACATAGTCGACCCCCGTTTCGGCTATCTGGGTAATGACACTCAAGGTAACACCTCCGCTGGCTTCCAGCAGGCAACGACCTTGATTTGCCTCTACCGCTTTTGCGAGCAAGGAAGGAGGCATATTGTCCAGTAAAATAATATCTGCCCCGGCATCCATGGCGATCGCGGCCTGTTCCAATGTGTCGGCCTCGATTTCGATCTTCAGTGATGGATACATGGCTCTTGCTTTTTCAAGTGCCATTGGAATGGTTTGATCATGTTTGAGACCCAGAGTGGTAAGATGGTTGTCTTTGATCATGATTTGGTCAAAGAGCCCAAAGCGATGATTGGTGCCACCACCGCAGGCTACGGCGTATTTTTCAAAAACCCGCCAGCCGGGAGTTGTTTTTCGGGTGTCCAACAGTTTTGCCTTTGTATGCGAGATACGATCCACATATTGCTGAGTGATAGTGGCAATTCCGGAGAGGCGTTGTACAAAATTCAATGCGGTGCGTTCCGCTGTCAAAATGGCAGCCGCACGTCCTTTGATTCGAAGCAAACAATCGCCCCGTTCAATGCGTTGACCATCTTTGTAAATGGAGGTCATTTGAATTCCCTCATCAATCTGTTTAAATGTGGCACGCGCGAAATCCAATCCGCATAAAGTCAGGTTTGTGCGTGCACGCATTTCAGCGATTGCTTCAGCATCCACCGGGATCACTGATGCAGTTGTTGCATCACCGGACCCGACATCTTCCTCGAGTGCTTGTTGTACGGCTTTCTGAATTGTTTGATCGCCAATTTGCATGGGGTGGACATTAGGAAAATTGCTGAGTTTTGAATAGCGTAATTCTGCCATCTTCGCCGCAATTCGATATTTAAATACCGTCGGGTATATCTGGATGGTTTTCGATGGGGGATCCCTCCGCCCGGCCTTGTGTCCAGGCTTTGAGGCCTTTCAGCCGTTCCATTCCAATGAGATAATAAACGCTTGGAATGGAGCTCAAATGTTCGCTGAAGACCGTTTCAACTTCCTTTTCCAAATTCAGTTCCGGATTTGACTCCGGATTTGACTCCAACCAATGTGATTGAATACGGCGGGCCAGTTCGATACCAATGCGCTGATGTCCACGGATAGTTGGGTGCACATGGTCGATGAGAAACTCATTGCCCACGATTCCCAAGGTCGAATCTTCAGCGGCAAGCTCCTGAAGATCGTAGAATAGAACAGACCAATTTTTCGCGGCTTGCTTCAACGTTGCGCGGAGAGCTGTGTTGACTCGTAGTGGGCAGACATCCAGTTCCAGTGCTTGTTGAAAACATTGTTTGGCTTTTTGAAAATGACTTTTCTGAAGGTATGCCTGACCTAACGCATACCAGGTGGCCGCATACCCCTTGTCTATTGAAAGGGCTTTTTGCAGTTGGGCGATGGCCTTATCCAAATCATCTCTCATATTGTCTGAAGCCGCCTTCAAGTGTGATTTCCACTTTTGCGATGCTTCTTTATCCAGGGTTTTAGATGCTTCAGACTTAAAAGGTGGGGAATCCTTGAGATTGAAGCATGGGCTGACAAGCATTACCGGCACACGACGATCGTTGCAAATCCTGAGCATGCGATGAATATTCAGGCGAAAATGGTCTTTGACTGAAGTTTGCCATGCTTCATTTCGATGATATCGCTCGATGCCTCTTTCATAATCGAGCATCGCGTTTACCTGCCCGTCCAGGGTTGAATGGGGTGTATCAGATGACCGATTGTGATTCGCCAATGAGATAACGGATTGAATCAATCGGGATGAGCGTGCGAAACGCAAAACAGGATCGAGTGATGGAGCAAACTTCTTGGTAAAGCGATAACTCCTGTCTTCAAGGAATTCATTGTTTCCGGTGCAGATAAGGATGAGGTCGGGGTCGTATTGATTTAGGCATTCCTGGAGAACTGGAACCAGGCGGTAGCTTGCATAAGAAACACCACCGCAGTTAATGACTTCAAATTTCTTTTCCGGGTGTTGGGTCTGCAGTGCCAGCCTTAACCATGATGTAAATGAAGTTTCGATTGAATAGGGGCGACCCTGAACGGTTGAACCTCCCAAGCAGAAAATACGGAAAGTATCCCTGCTTTTTTTGTGAGGAAATGTATTTTGTGCAAATGATCTGAGTTGATTTTTTCGGATTCGAAATGTTGCATTTGTAGGGTTTAGTTCAAATAGAGGCTGGTTTGAGCTGAAACCGACAAGCGGGTCAAAATTTGGCTCCAACCATTTCGGGCTTAATATTCTTAGTGCGGCTTCTATTAGAAGGAGTGGAAGAAATACAAGGAGGATGGTCGAAATTCGAAAAATCCAACGTTTGTGAAGGCGAGGCAAGTGTAAGAAAAAGGGACGACCTTTTTGGCCGCCCCTTCGAGACTCTTCAGGCATACTTAAGAATTAGACAACCACTGTCTTACCTGGAATGGCAGTGGCATACATGCCATCAGGACCAGGCAGCGATTTAGGCATGGCATCCCAAGTGAATTTTTCTGGCATTAAACTGATTCCGGAGTTGATCGCATCTTTCCATTGAACCACTTTACCAGAGTAAGTTGCCATCCTGCCGAGGATAGACGTCATGCTACTTTTTGCTCCGTATTCCGCCTCATTGTAAGCCACGTTGTTGCGGATGGCATGAAATAAATCATCGTGCTCGACTTGATAAGGGTTTTTCCCACCACGGAAAACACGATCCCCATTGATCATGTAACGTCCAATGTTGGCGCTTCCCTTGCTACCGTGAGCGTGTTCGGAGACGCTGTTCCAACACCCAACCTGATGACGGCATTGGCTATACATGCGCGATCCATCTGCGTATTCAAATTCAACCGTGTGATGATCAAAAATTTCACCATAATCAATGCCTACGCGCACCTCTGTACCGCCCATGCCATTGGCGTTGACAGGAAAATCCCCCTTGAGCCAGTTGATGACGTCAAGATTGTGAATGTGTTGCTCCGTGATATGGTCACCACAAATCCAGTTGAAATAATACCAGTTGCGCATCTGATATTCCATTTCGGTAATCTTACGGCCGTACTGCGCCTCCAAGTCGGTCCGTTTACGTACCCAGGGAGTGTTACCATTCCAATAAGCGCGCATGGTGTTGATATCTCCAATAGCACCATCCTGCAGTTGCTTGATGGTTTCGATATATCCTGCCTGATGGTGGCGTTGCAATCCAACACCCACTTTCAGGTTCTTTCTTTTGGCCTCTTCAGCTGCAGCGAGAACCTTTCTTACTCCAGGAGCATCGGTGGCTACTGGTTTTTCCATGAACACGTGTTTGCCCTGCTTGACAGCTTCTTCGAAGTGGATGGGGCGAAAGCCCGGAGGGGTTGCCAGAATGACAACATCCGCCAGTTCGATGGCCTTCTTATAGGCATCAAAACCAATGAATCGTCGATCTTCCGGGACGTCGACTCGATCCCCGTGCTTGCGTGCCAGGTTCTTGAGGCTGCCCTCAAGACGATCTCCGAAAGCGTCAGCCATTGCAACGAGCTTGAGTGGGCCTTGATCGTGGGTGTTCAACGCCTGATCTGCCGCACCTGAGCCGCGTCCACCACAACCGATGAGGGCAACTTTCAATTCGTCATTCTGCGCCGCGAAGACGCCGTGGTTCAACGCCATGGATCCTAAAACACTTCCTCCCACTACAGTGGATGATTGTTTCAGGAAATTCCTGCGCGTGACTGAATCCTGGTTGTTTTTATCTTCTTTCATAGAATTTTACGTTCTCGGCAGTTGCCACGCAGACAATAAGTGTGACCTAGCCTCTATTCTGGGAATCAACATTTATCTTAGCCCTTTGATGAAATTTGGCGAGACTAATCTTCCTCACTTAAATTGTTCCAATAAAGGGCCATTTTTTCGATTTCCGGGATGCTTAAAGGGCGGACTACTCTAATTCCAAGCACCTGTGCATCAGTTAAATACCAAATACTTTTCGGGAGTTGCGGGTCTTGCATTTTCCATAGCGGATCAGAGCCTCTTCTAGCAGCACTTCTCATGCTTTCCTGATAATCATCCCAAGAGCCACCCCGAGCGGTTCGCGGATAAAGTGTTTCAGCCACGTTCCAAGGATCAACCAGCTCTTTGCCGTCGATGATCTGATAACCTTCTTTTGTGTAGGCATCCAGTACCCACTCGGCCACGTTTCCGTGCATATCGTAAAGTCCCCAAGGATTCGGTTTTTTTGTTCCTACTTTTTGATATTTAAAATCAGCGTTATCAGCATACCATTCATAATCGCCTATGTTGTCTCCGTTGTCTCCGAACCAGAATGCAGTGGTCGTTCCCGCGCGACAGGCATATTCCCATTCAGCCTCGGTTGGCAGACGATAGAAGTGACCTGTCTTGGCGCTGAGCCATTGGCAATATTTGTTGGCAGCATGTTGGGTCATGCTGATAGCCGGAAATTTTTCCTTGCCCATACCAAAGCTCATCTCGACGTAAGGCTTGGTTGGATTGGTGACAGCATCCGCCAGAGGATCATTATAATCATCGCCCACATTGATGAGTCTTGCCATTTCCTCAGGATACATGAAAAGTTCATATTCGTTCCAAGTGACTTCGTGCTTGCCCATCCAGAAAGGCGAGATACTAATCTCAACCTGAGGGCCTTCATCCTCACGGCGACCTTCTTCGGATTCCGGGCTGCCCATTTTGAATTTTCCTGCGGGAATAGCAACCATGTCGAACGTGACCTTGGTGCCAGTAATCGTTTCCTTGTAATCTTCCATCGCTGAGGCATCAGTGATGCTGTTCTTGTTCGTGATGCGCTCATGAATAGCCGTGACTAATTCCATGTTGGCACCCGTCGGTCCAGAATCTTCTTTTCTTGGCACCAGAACGACATCATCAGGCCACTGTGCTCCTTGATCGATCCAGTAACGCAGCATATTCGATTTTTCAGGTGCCAAGGGGCCGTTCTTTTTTACTGGAGGCATGAGGTCATCATGATCCTCTGGCAATATTGTAAATGTGTAAAGTGAGCTCAAGCCTGAGCGGCCGGGTATGATGGCTTTACCTGCTTTACCTCCCGCAAACGCTTTCTCTCGAATGTCCAGCTGCAGACCACCATCTGCGTGTCCCTCACGGTGACAACTGACACAATTCAGTTCCAGCACAGGTTGAACATCTGCGACAAAATCCACTTTCTGAGCAGTTTTCAAAACAATGTCTTCTGGCCATTCCGCGCCCTGCTCAATCCAGTGCTTCAGTATATCAGTTTGTTCCTTGGACAAAGGGTCTCCCTTGGGTGGCATGATGTCATCGTCATCCGGGTCTAGAATCGTGAGCGTATAGAGAGAGCTCTCGTCAGGTTTTCCCGGTTCGATAACAGGACCATATTCTCCTCCAATCAAGGCGTTTACACGAGTGTCGAGCAGGAGTTCGCCTTTGATGTTGTCCGGGTTATGGCAACTCAGGCATGTGCTTTCCAGAATGGGCTTAACCTGTCTTGCAAAGTCAATTTTCTCCTGTCCTTGTGTAGTAGTGACCAGGCTTATGGCCATCCAGCCAGAGAATACTGTTTGAATCGTGATTTTCTTCATGGGTAAAAACTTCATCTACAATTTGCGGACTGACCCTTGGCTTGTCAATCATGAGCTGGTTTCAGACATGAATCGCTCAGTAAAGCATTGTCTTTTAAGACGTCAGCAGGATTGAAAGCATTCAATCTTTTACTGGCTCTTCATGCATAGAGTGGAATCTTCTCCTGAGAAGCTGCTCGTTGTCCGTAATAGCTTGCCGCAATTGTTCAACCGGCACTGCACCATGTTGAAAACGACGTTTTTCAAAGATGGGCATGTCCACTCCGGTGACAGCTTTAATGCCCTTGGCCACGATGTCTCCTTTCAGTCCATAGAGACGCTTGTGATCGTAGTCTGTCATTTCTATGTAAGGAATTCCTTCGGATACATTGATGACAGAGGGTCTTGTGAACGGACTGAAACCTTCAAAGTGATAATGTTTTGCTGGGGCATAAGTCCGTGTGTAGGACCTGCTCAGACCTCCGCTGTAAGTCAGAGAGTGTTTTATTTTACCAACGCCCCAACCTTCGTGGTAGAGCATTTGGTTGTGAAGTACGCTTTTAATGGTCAACTCGGAGTTTTCTTCAATAGGGTAATCTTTGAGGTTTTCATCACCTCCATCACCATCGATAAGAAAGTGCCAGTCCGGATATTGATTGCGAATGCCTTCGTGGAGAGCCATTCCCATGGCTGCACATTCCACATCCAGCGGTTTGTAGTCCTCAAGTACCTTTAGAGTTTCATTGAGATCCAGATGAGTGATATCACCCTGAATCTCCTCAAGGTACAGACTGTTATTCGTCTGCTTCATGAACGCCTGCGCCTGAGTCAGGTCTTCACCGTTTCCAAGATTCAGGGTGAATGCCTTGAGTCTACTCAGTTGTGCGCCCATTGATTGCATCACATGCTGAGTCGTCAGGAATACTGCACCGCTATCGATGCCACCGGAAAAGCAGACGCCAATGGGTTCTTTGGAGGGGACTGTTGAGATCCATTTGGCGATCTCCTCTGCCAATGCGCCTATGTATTGCCTGCCAATTTGTTCTAAGTTACTGGATTGCGTATTTTTTTGCGGGTCAAAAAAGCGTTTATAGATTGGATCCGGGTCAGGGCAGCCGATCAACTGGATTTCAACGACGTAATGTGCCGGAACCATCCTTGTATAACTGGGGTGAAATTGGTCTTCAAAACCCTCTTGAACGAGCCATTCTTTGATGGTGTCCATTCGGTCAGCCACGATCAGGGCAGGTCCTTCTTCGCGCTTTGCCAAAAAGTAGCGCATGGGTCGATCCAGAGAGCGAGCCATGCGTACCGTTTTACCTTCCTTTGCCAATAATGCATAAGAACCCTCGATTTGTCTGACAGCCTCAGGCTTGCCCGATAATACAAGATCACAGGCATCTTCATACGATATCTGATAAAGCCGATGCGAATCTTCTGGAATGAGGTTTACTACGCGTTCCACGTATTCATTGATCATGCATGCATCAAATTGCCATATTCGATTGAAGGCAAGAGGAAACTATCGCCTCAGATGCCTCCAATTCTGGTTTTTCTCGCTATCTTCCCTGGCTTGAATCATCCTTGCACCAGATCATGAATCTGGAATTTTCTGAATATGCGGTGCGCTTGCATCCTGACGATCACGTGGCTGTTTTGAAGAAAACCCTCAAAGCTGGAGCCACACTCTCAGGGGAAGGTGTGGAAATCAAAGTCAGAGTTACCATTCCTGCCGGACACAAACTCGCTCTGATGTCTCTTGCGAAAGGGGAGTCAGTGGCCAAGTACGGCCAGATCATTGGGTTTGCAATACAGGATATCGAGGTGGGTGATCATGTTCATTCGCACAACCTTGGTATGGGGGACTTTGGTCGAGATTATCGTATTGGTGAGCTTCACGCCCCTCTTGATTCAATCAATGATACTGATCAAAGGACTTTCATGGGATACAAGCGTGGTTCTGGTCGCAAATCGGGGACTCGCAACTACATTGCGATCATTTCAAGTGTCAACTGCTCTGCATCTGTTTCAAAATACATTGCTGAGCATTTTAAAGGAGATGACTTCAATCGGTCTTTTCCGCACATCGACGGAGTGATGGCTCTTACTCACAAATCGGGTTGCAGCCTTTTGCCCGATGAACCATTGGAAGTGCTACAGCGTGTGCTGGCAGGTATGGCTGTCCATCCCAACATTGCCGGCTATATCCTGGTTGGGCTTGGGTGCGAAGTGAATCAAATTCCTCACCTGATTCGAAAACATGGATTAACCAATCCAGACGACCCTGACTCTGCACCGATTCATATGAACATTCAGACCCTGGGTGGTATTCGTAAAACGGTCGAAGCAGGAGTGAAATCGTTGACTGGATTCCTGCCTAAACTGGCTGGCCTCAAACGCACTCCTTGCTCAGTCAGTGATCTCATGCTTGCCATGAATTGTGGGGGCTCGGATGGCAACAGCGGTATCACCGCCAATCCTGCCCTTGGAGTTGCCTCAGACGCCTTGGTCAGACACGGAGCGACTTCGGTATTCGGTGAAACCAGTGAAATTTATGGGGCCGAACATCTTCTCACTCAGCGAGCTGCTTCAAGGGAAGTTGGGGAAAAACTTCTCGGTTTGATTCGGTGGTGGGAATCTTACACTGCAAAATTTGGAGCTACCATTGACAATAATCCCTCCTACGGGAACAAAGAGGGAGGATTGACCACCATTTACGAAAAGAGTCTGGGAGCTGTGGCAAAAGCCGGTCAGGCTCCTCTGGAGGCTGTCTATAAATACGGGGAGAAAATATCCAGCTCCGGACTATGCTTCATGGACACGCCTGGCAATGATCCTGTCAGCATGACCGGGCTTGTTTCGGGAGGCTGCAATCTGGGTGTGTTTACAACCGGTAGAGGAAGTGTTTTCGGTTGCAAACCGGCTCCTTGTATCAAAGTGGCAACCAATACGCCGCTTTACGAATGGATGGAAGATGACATGGACCTCAACGCCGGTACTATTCTGGATGGAACAGAAACAGTGGAGCAGGTTGGCAGGCGTTTGTTTGAAAAAATGATTTCGGTGGCAAGCGGTGAAAAAACCAAGAGCGAACAATGTGGGATGGGGGATGAAGAATTTGCACCGTGGATGCTTGGTCCGACGCTTTGAACGTTGGCTAACTTCCGGGGCTACCAATCTTCATTAACCAGCAGATCGGCAATTTTGCGTGCTAGATCTTCCATCAACAGAGGTGTGGCGCGCCTTTCTGCTTCAGTCAGATCAATTTGTCCACGGACGAGCGTGCGCCCGGTAACCTCGCGATCAAGAATAACCTCTCCGCTGTTTCGGTTGCGCGCTTTGACTTTGGCAAGGATTTGAATTTCAAAGTCACGCACAGTAAGGATATCCCTCGGCTGGAAGGTAAGTCCCTGGCGAACGTATCGCGTGATGCTGCCTTCAAGAAGAATGTCACCTCGGTCCCTTGTTTCGAGTAACAAGGTTCCATCCCTGTGAACCTGCTGTCTCAAAGCAATTGAAAGCTCCTCGGTGAGTCTTGGTTCCGTAGTTTGATTCTGGAAGGCGTGTATCTCAATCGAGCGCCCGTCAGCAAATCCACCGGTTGATCCCAGACGGTAGCCCGCACAACCGCTCAACAGTAAGCATCCTAAAAGCAAGAGAAAACGGCGTGATAAATCAGGCATGGGCAGCCTCACGAGCGAGTTTCAGTATTCTCATTGGATGCGGGTGATGGATTATTTTTTTTCAATTTGGTGATGCGGTCTCTGGCTTCTACCGCAAAAGGGTGATCAGGATCGTTTAAAAGTCTGTTCAAGATATCGACCACATCGTTGTAATAAGTGAGGGCGCCATCGATAGCTTCTTTTCCGTCATAGAAACGAGCAATCATCAAGCTTCCTCGCGCCTGTTCAATCCGCAGTTCATCAATGTGAACTCGAGCTTTCTCCAGTCTTGCATCATCTGGGAATAGAGCCATGAAGTCTGTGAAAATGTCGATGGCTTTCAATGCGGCACCTTGATCATACTCTGCTGTCTGGGCTTCCATGAGTAGTGCCATTCCAGCACGATACAATGCATCGGATACGACATTGGGCTGCTTGTTGTATTTATCAGCTGCCTGCTCGTAAACAATAACGGCTTCGGCAAATTTCTTCTGGTTTTCCTTGGCTGTGCCAATATTCATCTGGGCTTTTGGGGCAACTTCACTGAATGGACCGTTATCAATCAATTCCATGTACATGTCGGTCGTCTTTTTCATGGACTTGTAAAACGGAATCAAGCCCCACAGCCTGAAACGTTTACCAGCAAGAAACTTGTTTGCGATAGCGAATTGTCGATTCAGAGAGTCATCATAGTGTTCAGAGGTAGGATAGGTATCCAACAACTGCTGGTATTCCTTGAAAGCCTTTTCATCTCGACTCATCGCTTCGTAGGTCAGGCCTGCTAGATATTGAGCTCCGGGGGCAAAGTCCGAGAAGGGCCACTCTCGGATGACCCTCTTCGCTGCCTTTAGGGATGTCTTGAAGTCTTTGTTTTCATACAACTCCTTGGCGGCCGTGTACTGATCTTCTGCCCGGTCGCGCAGCCACTCACCCGCACTTCCGGGAGTTTCATAGCTCCAGCCTTCACCAGGGGTGAAAATCAGAGGTGCAGGGCAACGATAAGTGACGCCAACTGTCAGGAAAACAGTGAGACACATTATGATCCATCTCTTAGTCATGTAACTTGAGGCTAGAAAAGCCGGCCAGGCAAGTCAAGAGACTCCGCAATGGGATTGATTTGAATGTTTGCCTTTTTGACAAGAATCAAAGTTTATTTCTCCGCTTGATCTGAGGGAGGGCATGACAGAGGTTTGAACAATACGTAAAAAGGTAACAATAAATTTGTGTTGCCCCATTGCGGGCTTTATTATTGAAGGGAATTAGAATTGGCATTTATGAAAAAAAGACAATCTATCATTCAGTGCTCTCTCCTGACTACCTGCGCCACTCTCGTCCTTGCTGGCGTGTGCTTCATTCAATCCTCTTTTTGGGCCGTCGCTGACGATGAAAAAAAGCAGGCTACTCAAGTGGAATCTCTAAAAAAGATTGTGAAACCTGACACCGAATGGAGGAAAATGCTAACGCCTGAACAATATCGAGTCGTTCGCAGGCAAGGGACCGAAAGAGCGTTTACAGGTACTTACTGGAACAATAAAGCAAAGGGGATGTATCACTGTGTTGCCTGTGACTTGCCTCTGTTCAGTTCCGATACCAAATATAAATCAGGTACAGGCTGGCCAAGCTATTGGCAGCCCGTCAAGAAAGAGCATGTCGGTGAAAAAATCGACCGTGGGTTTTTCAGTACACGAACCGAGGTTGTTTGCAATCGTTGCGATGGTCATCTAGGTCATGTTTTCAATGATGGACCAAGGCCCACGGGCCTGCGTTACTGCATCAACTCCGTTTCGCTTAAATTCAGGAAAAAAGCGGAAACAGGCAAAACCCCAAAAAAGGCGCAACCCGCTCAAAAATGAGCGTCGATCGAGATTGCTGGAAACAAACTGCTGTAGTCAGCCTCCCGCGAAGACGGGTCTAAAGCCGGCTTCCCTCAGAATTTCCGCAATTTTTTCTCGTTGCTCTCCCTGAATCTCGATATTGCCAGCCTTAACGGTGCCTCCGCTGCCGCATGTCTTTTGCATTTTTTTGGCTAGGGCTTCTTTTTCTGGGAGTCCAATACCTTTAAAGTTGGTAATGACGGTAACCGTCTTTCCACCTCGGTGTGCTTTTTGACGAATGATATCAACCCGGCCCCGGTTCTTGTTCGGCTTGGACCTTTTGCTTTCCGTCGCAGGTGGGATATGCTTCGGATTCGCTTCCGGCAGTTCCAGGCTCTCCAAACTCCCGAAAGGATTCTGAGTCAAAGGTTCGCCCCCCACAGTCTCGATGCGTTTTTTTTTGCTCATGGTTCTTTATCTATTACCAATCTGTTGCTTCGTAGTTTTTCAAAAACTTTCCCCAGATATGATCTCCTGAATTAAACCCGTTCATAATAGGATCCACGATGCGCGCGGCTCCATCCACTACATCCAAGGGAGGGTGAAATTGATGTTCTGCTGTCTTTCGTTTTGCTATTTCAGCGGGATCTTCATCTGTTACCCAGCCAGTATCCACACTATTCATGTGAATGCCGTCTGAATGGTAGTCCGCTGCCGAAGTACGAGTCATCATGTTCAGGGCCGCCTTGGCCATGTTTGTGTGAGGATGTCTTGTCGTCTTGAATCTGCGATAGAACTGTCCTTCTACGGCCGAGACATTGATGATGTGTCGGTCACGCTCTTTGCCTCTCATCAGCATTGACTTGAGTCGAGCATTGATCACATACGGCGCGATGGCATTAATTAATTGTACCTCCATGAGCTCTACCGAAGAAACTTCGTCCATGAGCAAGCGCCACGAATTGCGGCTTCTGAGGTCTATTTGCTGAAGGTCTTGATCGAGCTGGCCACTTGGAAATAAGTGTTCGCCTACATCAAAATCCTCCCCTGTCAGTGTTTGCTGGGATAACTTTGCTGCCTCGGTGAGGCCGACAACGTTTTTATCGGTGTTCTTCCATAAACTTGTCTTGGAAGGAGGAACTCCAACGTCACGAAGTTGCTGATATTCTGCCAGCAGGCCGCGAACATTTTCCGGAATTTGATCGGTGATCGTAGATTCCTTTTCGAGCATGTGTCGATAAAATTCAGGCGGCCTGCGGACGGTTTGACACGCATTATTGACGATGAAATCCAACCGCTCAAAATGCTGTTCCAAATATCGACAAAACCCCTCCACGCTTGGGGTATGGCGCAGATCGAGTCCAAAGACATGCAGGCGATGTTTCCAGTGTTCAAAGTCCTTCTCCTTCGAGTATCGGAGCGAGGCATCCATGGGGAATCTCGTTGTGACGATCAATGTAGAGCCAGCTCTCAGGAGTTTAATGCCTGCCTGGTAACCGATTTTGACCCGCCCCCCCGTCAGGAGTGCTACGCGATCTTTCAGGTTTGCGGATTCGGTCCGTTTGCGGAAATTAAGTTCGGCACATGTCGGGCATAATTGATCGTAGAAAGCATGCAGTTCTGAGTAATCCTGCTTGCAGATATAGCAATTCTGAGGATGGGCAACATGACGTGAGTCGGAGGTACTATGTTTTCCAGGTAGCTGTAATTTTTTTGGTGGATAAAAATCAGGGGTCGTATAAACCGTCTTTTTGCGAAGGGAACGAATGCCGCTTTCGTTTAACTGGTTTTGATCCTTCGATAATTTCTCCTCCCTGCGTTTCTTGATAATTGCCTTGCTGAGTTTTCGACGCTGCCGTACATCAGGGCAAAAAACCTCCCCAGCTGCTTTGTGGAGGCGTACGCGGTAATCCTCCGAAAGTGCCATCAACATAGAACGATCCGAGGCGACGCTTTCCAGTAAGAGAACAGCCTCTTGCATTTGATCCTTCAACACAGGACCTGATGGCATTGAAGAGATTGATTCTTCTTGCTGGATTTCGTGATTGCCTGGATCCATGAGGGGTTGTCACGGGTTTCAGTCAACGCGCGCCGATATCTTCTGGTTCATTATACCAACTTAGCTTTCACTCGTTTCCCGGCAATGTTAGCCCGCTTCATTTTACTCATCACTGCGTTTGCTTTTTCAGCAGCAATGTCAATGGTGGAGTGCTTTGCCTGTAGTTCCACTTTCCCAATGATACTTTCTGGCACTCCGGTTTCTCCAAGAATGGCCTCGCGTATCTGATCAGCTGTGACGCCGGCATCTTTTCCAATGTTTAAGCGCAATTGATTTTTGGAATCCGGAGAATCACCGGATGATTTATTCTCAACTGGTAAGCTGAACTTTGATGCTTTTTTATGCTTCTTGAGTTCAGGTGCTTTTGTCTCCTTAGTGTCAACCTTTTTTACTGTCTCGGGAGCTGTAACCTTAGAAGGCTCTGTCACTGGCTGAGGCTTTGAAATAGTTCGAGAAGGTTTTTCCTGTGAGCTGACATTCTCTTTCACGTCCTTTTTTGGCTTGAGCATTTTTTCAGACTCAGTTGTGGGCCGATCCGGGTTGGGTGTACTTTGCCTGCTCTGCTTGAATGGTCTGGCTTCACCTGTACGCCTTCTAGGTTCCTTGTTTTCGAATCGATCGTTCTTGAAGCGTTCCCGAGACCTTCCCCGGGAATCGTCTGAACCTTCACGATCGGATCGCCCTCGACGGTCTCTGCCTCGGCCATCCTGCTCACGCGCGGTATATCGCTCACCAAGCTCATCCCGGCGGTGTTCATTTCCAACATTGGATTCATTGGGTTGTAACAAATAAAGTAAGGATGCAGCTACATCTGTCGATGTAAACCCCTCCTCAAGAAGTCGTTCGATGAGGTGGTCCTGAGTGCGGAATTCGTTACCCTGCAGGGTTTCTCTTACTCTGTTCAGCACGTGGCTGTTTCTCGCTTCATCCACATCCTGTAGTGTTGGAATCCTTCCTCGACGAATCGAGGTTCGCGTGAATCGTTCAATATTTCGTATTTTGAATACCTCGCGCCCGGAAACGAAGGAAATGGCAATGCCACTCTTACCCGCTCGCCCCGTCCTGCCTATACGGTGAACATAGTCTTCTGCATCGTAAGGTATGTCATAGTTGAAAACGACTTCCACGTTATTCACATCTATGCCACGAGCAGCCACATCCGTGGCCACAAGAAATTCCAAGCCGGATTTTCGAAAACGGTTCATCACACGATCTCGCTGCTGCTGACTCATGTCTCCATGAAGTCGGTCGGCCTGATATCCTTGAGCCACCAGGTGTTCGACCAAGTCGTCCACCATGGCTTTGGTGTTGCAGAAAATGATTCCTAGCTTCAGGTCATGTATATCAATCAAACGTGTCAGCAGTTCCACTTTGAAACGACGCTGAACTTCAAAGACGGACTGTTCCACCGTGGGAACCGTCATGGACTCTTGTTCAATCTGGACACTTTCAGGCTCATTGGCAAATCGTTCAATCAAGTTGCGAATGGGGCGTGGCATGGTGGCCGAGAAGAAGACGGTTTGTCGCTCGGGTGGAAGGTCGCTCAAGACCATTTCAATATCTTCTCGAAAACCCATGTCGAGCATGACATCGGCTTCGTCCAGAATAATGGTGTGTAATTGGTCCAATTTGAGAGAGCCGCGTCTCATATGGTCCATGACTCTGCCGGGAGTTCCGATCACAATCTGTGCACCCTGACGCAAACCTGCATACTGGCGCTCATAAGATTGCCCTCCGTAAATCGGCAAGCAGATGATTCCACGTTTGTAATAAGCCAATTTATGCATTTCCTCTGATACCTGAACTGCAAGTTCACGTGTCGGGCACAGAACGAGGACTTGCACGGCTTTGAGCTTTGCTTCAGTGCGTTCAATCGCAGGGATACCAAAGGCCGCCGTCTTTCCGGAGCCTGTTTGAGACTGACCAACAACGTCCTTCCCATTCAATAGACATGGGATGGCAGCTGCCTGGATGGGTGAAGCTTGTTCGAATCCAAGCTTTTTGATGGCTTTTTCGAGTTCAGGAGAAAGATCTAGTTCAGAAAATAGAGTTGGTTTCATTCAAAACCCCGACCATATCCCGAAGATGCCTAAAGCTCCTAACGGAAAATTTCATTTTCTTATCGTTTTAACAGCGTATTGGTAATCTTTTGCTGTCTCAAAGACTCTGTCGATTCCTGTAATGTCCATGCAATAAGAACAGGAAAGTTCCATTCCAGAGGAAACGTTCCAATTCAAAACAACTTCAGATCCATCCCGGAATACTGCATGCATCATGTTCCTACTGGATGTGATGATTAGCCCGTCTATCCAGTGCGCGTTTGGTTCATCATCAGCTCCTATTCACTCTTCATGAACCAAAAACGCTCAAAAACTTTGCCGCCTTCCTCGACCCTGCACGAATCTTGCTTTAAAAACGTTCTATCATCATTGTGAAAAATCAAATCATAATCGGAGCATTTTTTGGACTGATTGCCGCGTTCTCATTCCGTGCCCATGCCGGAACCTTGATTGCCAAAGAAAGTCAATGGCATGCATGGCCGGGCAATCAGGCCCCATCTGCCGAAACATTGAAGTGGGTTGAGTTTGATTTCAACGACAGTGAATGGTCCAAGGGAAGCTCGCCTTTTCGATATGGCGATGGAGCAGGCGGTACTGAAATCAACGGCATGCGCAATACTTATTCCACTTATTTCCTTCGCCGACATTTCTCTGTGGATTCCGTTTCGTTAGTCGAGGGGTTGGAATTAAATATCGATTATGACGATGGATTTGTTGTCTGGCTGAACGGGAATGAGGTGCTGCGGGTGAATGCACCTGATGCACTCGCTTTGAATGGATTTGCCTCACTGGGGCATGAGTCTGGTAGTTTTGAAGTTTTTTCCTTGAATGGAGGAATTGCACATTTGCGTGACGGCGACAATGTCATTGCTGTTCAGGGTTTCAATGTCAATTTATCGAGCAGCGATTTTGTGCTGCACCCGGAATTAAATTTTATTGGGCTGGATACACAGGCTCCTTCGGTCATTGCTGTCGAGCCAGCACCAGGGTTGGTTGGAGTCTTTAGGCAAGTTCGTGTGACTTTTTCAGAGCCAGTGGTCGGTGTCGAGGCCTCGGATCTCACATTGAATGGAAAAGCAGCTTCGAGTTTGACTGGGCGGGGAGATGCATACCTGTTTACCTTTACGAACACGGAACCAGGTGAGCTTACCCTGCGTTGGCAGCAGGATGCGGGTATCGTAGACTTGGCTGCTACCCCCAATGAGTTTGATTGGCAAAACCCCTCCGAAGTACGCTCCTATCAATTGATGGATCAGGATGCACCGTTTGTAAGCCGTATATTACCCCCGCCAGGGCAACAATTGAGCAAATTTACTGAAGTTGAAATTCTGTTTTCTGAAACAGTAAAAGGTTTGGATGCTTCGGATTTATTGGTGGATGGTGAGCCTGCACTTTCACTTTCAGGCGCAGGCGCAGGACCTTATATCTTTTCTTTTTCGAGAACGAGTGAGGGTTCACCCCAACTGGAATGGCGTCCTGATCACGGGATTGAAGACTTTGCAAGGGAGCCTAACCCACTACAAACAGATGCATGGGAATATACCGTCGATCCTCAAACCAATTATGGTGGTGTCATCCTTTCGGAAATATTGGCCGCGAACCAGAGTGGCATCGTGGATGATGATAGAGCGCGTGTTGATTGGATTGAGCTCCACAACACCAACGACTTCGATGTGGATCTGTCGGGGTGGGCTCTTTCTGATGATATCAATGATCCCGGGAAATGGATGTTTGACGGATTTATCCTTGCCCCAAATGAATACAAGCTTGTCTATGCATCCGCAAAAGGACGATTGAACCATCGCTCAGGTCGTTCACCGCACACGAATTTCAAATTAAGTAGTGCAGGTGAATTCATTGGGCTGTACAGCCCTGAATTGCCGCGACGTCTAGTCAGTGATTTAGGTGATCGTTTCCCTGAACAACGCAACGATCATTCGTATGGTCGGCGTTCGGATGGACTGATCGGATATTTTTCATCGCCTTCACCCGGAAGCGCAAACAGTAATGAAACGCTATCAGAAATTTTACCACCTGCTTTTTTCAGTGCCAGGCGAGGCTTCTATGACAAACCCTTCAACTTGGTTATCTCTTCTCCTATAGAGGGAACTTCGGTTCGCTACACATTGGACAAGTCCGAGCCGACGCTGAACAATGGATTTAAATACGATCAACCCATTAGCTTGAGTCGGTCCGCCATCGTTAGAGCTGCAGTTTTCAAAGAAGGTTACTTACCTTCAGAAACGGTCACACACTCCTATTTGTTTCGGTTGAGCGCTGCAAGGCGGTCTTTACCTGTTTTATCGCTAGTGACGGATAAAAATCACTTGTGGGGGGCTCAAGGTATCATGGAAACAAGTCCCCGAAACACTTCCAAGCGGGGCCGATCTTGGGAACGCCCCGTATCGGTGGAATATTTCCTTCCTGATGGTTCAACCGGATTTCAAATTGATTGCGGGCTCCGTATCCAAGGAGGGGATTATGTAAGAGGGAGGTATAACCCCAATGCGGGGTTACCTTTCAGTAAATATTCGTATCGCCTTTATTTCAGGGGAGATTACGGTGAGTCATCACTCAAGTATCCGCTCATACCACGTTCTCCGGAGGATGCATACAAACAGATTGTTTTGCGCGCAGGAATGAATGACCATTCCGATCCTTTCATAGTGGACGAACTTGTGCGTCGATTATCTGCAGACATGGGGCAAGTTTCCAGCCAGGGTACATTGGTGAACCTTTTCGTGAATGGTGTATACAAAGGGTACTATAATCCAACGGAAAGGATTGATGAAGACTTTCTAGACACATGGCAGGGAGGTAACGGTGATTACGATATCATTGCTCAATTTGGGGAAGTAAGAGCGGGTGATTTGGTCATGTGGAACCAACTCAAGCAGACCTTGCGTCGGGACCTTTCCGTGGCAGCCAATTATGAGCAGGCAAGGCAATTGCTCAATATCGATAGTTTCATAGACTATTTAATCCTTAACATTTACGCCGGAACGCGTGATTGGCCGCACAATAACTGGCGCGCTGCAAGGGAAAGAGTCGACGGTGCTCAATGGCGCTTTTATGCATGGGATGCAGAATGGTCTTTTTTCAATCAAGGCGGCTCAGTCCGGCATAACACGCTGACGAGTGAATTGGCAGTGAATCAGGATATCGCTCGTTTTTATCAATCACTGTCGAATAATACTGAGTTCCGAACGCGATTTGCTGATCGAGTATATCAACACTTTTTCAACAACGGCGCGCTCACTGATGCAAACATCATGAGCCGTTTTCAGGAGTTGAGAGGGGATATGTCGGGTATACGCAATATCAACAATTCCATTGCCAGATCATGGATACCTCAACGGCGCCAGAATGTGCTTTCGCATCTGGCAGCAGAAGGCCTTTTTCTTGAGTCCAATGTGCCGCGCTTCTCAGAGCCGGCAGGAAGTATGCGTGCCAATGCTTTGAGGTTGGACAGTGAGCAGGGCGACATTTACTACACGGTTGATGGTACGGATCCGCTTCTGCCAAGCATCACGTCCTCGACTCGAACAGAGCTGATTTCCAATCGCACAATTAAGTTTGCCCACGTTCCGACAGATGGCAGTCTGGGTACAAAATGGCGCGCCGAGGATCCTGATATTGATACCGCTGACTGGGTGCGCGGACGTGGTGGCGTCGGTTATGATGAAAACCAGACCTATGGTGCTCATATTGGCATTGATGTGAACGCATCCATGAATGATAAAAACACCACCGTATACATTGTCATTCCATTCAATGTTCGATCCAATGATCGAGATGGCCGGAATCTCATGAATCTCCGGGTGAAGTATGACGATGGATTTGCGGCCTACCTCAACGGGAAACCTATTGCTGCTGCCAATGCCCCATCCCGTCTGCAATGGAATAATTCAGCGAACGGCGATCATTCTGATGCCTCCGCTGTTATTTTCCAGTCCTTCAACGTGAGCGATCACATACAGCTCTTGAAAGAAGGAGGCAACACCCTGGCTATCCAGGGACTCAACGCGCAACTATCCAGTTCTGATTTTCTCTTTGATGCTTTGCTTGAAATAGGAGTCGAACAGCCAGGTAGGGTAGCTGATTCCGCGGTTTTGTATGAAGACCCCATTCCTATCAAGTCGGTAACCCAAATAAAGGCAAGAGCATTGATCAACGGCAGGTGGAGTGCCATGAGTTCCGGGGATTTCTATCCAGGTGGGTTGACCTCGGAACTGAAATTGACTGAGATAATGTATCATCCCCCGGGAGGCGACGCTTTTGAGTTTGTTGAATTGACCAATTTCAGTCCCGTTTCGGTCAATCTCTCGCGTTACTCTTTTCGAGGTATTTCCTACTTGTTTGCTCCTGAATCCTATCTGGAACCAGGTGGAGTCATCCTTTTGGCATCGGACAAAAATTCAGCCGCTTTTCAGTCGAGATATCCTTCGGTGAATATTTGGGGGTATTTTGCTGGTAGTCTTTCAAACGGAGGCGAATCACTTATTCTGGAAGACGGAAAGGGAAAATATGTCACAGGCGTGCGATATGGCGATGAAGGTGCTTGGCCGATATCAGCCGATGGTGGGGGGGATAGTCTGGAATTCAAGATAGCAGGTGGAAGTAATCCAAACCCTGCTGATTGGTGGCGAAGTTTATCTGCTGGCGGAAGTCCCGGGAGATTTGTTGAAAACGAATCTCAAGGAGACTTGGTGATCAGTGAAATCGTTGCAGCCAACCGAACGATCAAGCAGCCGAGCGGTTTCTTACCTGATTGGATTGAACTGGAGAATCGTAGTGATCGCAGATTGAATCTGACCGGATATCGTCTTCGAGATGAATCTGGCCGATCCGATTTTGTGTTCTCCAAGGGCAGTTTCATTGAACCAGCAGAGCGTTTGGTGCTATGGCAAACGGTAAGTGGCTCTGATCCAGAGGGGTTTTCCTTTGGGTTGGATCGGGAAGGTGACTCTGTTGTTCTACTTGACCCGCAAGGGAATCAAGTAGATGCCGTGACATTCGGTCATCAGTTGTTTGATTATTCACTTAATCGAGATGATCACGGCGAATGGTTTTTAGGAGAACCAAGCCCTGCTCAAAAAAATCAGGCAAGCGCAACGGCATCGTTGGTCGATTCCCTGCGTATCAATGAGTTCATGGCGAACCCTTTAGCTGGTGAGGAAGATTGGTTGGAAGTTGTGAATCTCAATGATGCATTGCCTGTTGATTTAAGTGGTTTGCATTTTGAACTTGATGGGTATGCGGTAGGCTTATCTTCCCAAACCTTTCTTGAAGCAGGCGGATATCGAGCTTTTTATTCTGTCGATATACCTCGGCGTGGATCACTGAAATTCAAAATCCCATCGGTGGGGGCAGAGCTTGGATTATTAGATTCACAAGGGAATCTTCTGGATAAACTATCCTTTGGTTTGCAGATCGAAGGCTCATCTTCGGGGCGCCTGCCCAATGGGATTGGGGAATTCCAACAGTTTTCTGAGCAGGCAACTCCCGGGCAAAAAAATGTCATTCAGGAAAGTCCGTCCATCATGATCAACGAAGTCATGGCAAGGAATCAAACAGTCATCTATCCAGGCATGGCTGGGACACCAGATTGGATAGAGTTGCTCAACAAGACGGATGGTTTCATCGATTTGAGCGGGATGAGGTTGAGGTTGGATGGGGCCGATGAATGGGTTTTACCCGACGGGATTTATTTGGAAGGTCATGATCATTTCATTGTATGGTTTGATGGCGATGACCTGATTCGTCGTGGTGAATTTTCGGGGGTTGTGGTTGATCGCTCACTACCCGCTTCTGGGGCTGGTATTGAACTTTTGACTGCCGAGGGAAGACTCCTTGATCAATTGAGATTTGGTATTCAGGTGGTTGATCAAACAATCGGCAGGAAAGGAAATCAATGGCAATTACTTGTTGAAGGGACTCCNGGAAAAGTCAATGGCAACGCTGTGCCCCTTGGTTTGCCCGATGATTTGCGGATCAATGAATGGAGTGGAGGAGGGGAGGGAGACGATTGGCTGGAACTATACCAAAGAGGCAACCAGCCAGTTGATATCAGCGGTCTCTATTTGACAGATGATCCTTCTCTTGCAGGGAAGACCAAGCATGCCATTGCAAACTTGAGTTTTGTCGGCCCTAAGTCCTGGGTTGTTTTTAGAGCTGATGGTGAACCCCAGCGAGGTAGCGATCACTTGAATTTTCGAATTTCTTCGAAGGGAGAAACATTACGGATTTACGCAGAATCCCTGAATGTGATTGATGAGATTCTTGTGGCGGACTCGCTTGTGCAAGGAGGTTCCAGTGGAAGATTGCCGGATGGGGAGGATCGTTTGGTAAGTTTTGACACTGTCGAAACATCAAAGGGACTTCCAAACCATACTCAAATTGAAGGCCTTCAAATCAATGAGTTGCTTTTGACCCCAAGGACTCCTTCAGGCCGAGCGATTGAGGTGTTTAATTTCGGGGCGAGTCCTGTTGATATTTCGGGTTGGGCTATTGGATCCGAGCGAACCTCGCTTGATGCCTTTCGATTGCCACCCGGAACGCTGGTGGGAGCAGGTCAATTTTATGTTTTGCATGAGGCATTTTGGTTGCCCTCCGATATTATTCGTTCGAGAGATTGGCGGAATTCACTGACTGAACGCATTTACATCTCAGAAATAGATGCTCAAGGCGCTCCGACAGGAAGACGTTTGTCAGCACCGGTTCTGCCTACGCATTGGAACGAATCATTCGGAAAACTGGATTTGAGTTATGTGGATGAGTTTGCGCGCTTGCAGGCTCCAACTTTTGGTAAGTCCCTCACGGAATCCCTTGAAACGTTTCAATTATCAGCAGGCGGACAGAATGTGATTGCCTCGATGGGCCCCTTGGTAATTTCTGAATTACTCATCGACACAAAAACAAGCGCCACTCAATTACCTTCTATACTGGATGGTGTTGAGTTCATTGAAGTTTACAATCGTTCCAATGAAAGCGTGATACTCTTTGACACAGTCCATGATTTGCGTGGATGGCGATTGGCTGGAGGTGTGAGTTATCATTTTAAATCTGACGTCGAACTTGAGCCTGGTCAGGTATTGTTGGTAGTGAACTATGATCCTTCCAAGGAACCGATGATCACTCGAGCCCTTCAGCAAAGTTGGGGCCTCCCCTTGATGGTTCCCGTGTATGGTCCATTCAAAGGCAGACTGGACAATGGCGGAGACCTTGTCAGGCTTCAGGAATTGGAGATGCTTCCAAACTCAATGGGTGTGCAACATAATGCAGAGTCTCTGGGGTGGGTTGATGAGGATCGGATTGAATATGCTTCTGATGTTTCTTGGGTAACTCCTCCGCAAAGAGGTGTGTTCAGTCTTCATAGACTTGATCAAGACTCCTACGGTAACGTCTCTTTGAATTGGAGTTACAACAGTCCTTCTCCAGGGCAATTAAGCGAGGTTATCCATCCCAAGCAAAACTCGGGGTTCATCCAAGGTTTGTCTCTGGTTGAGGGGGGGATTGTTTTGGAAATTGCCACTCAAGTGGGTATTCGCTACACGGTGCAGCACACCGATGCGTTAAACAGGGGACATTGGAATGATCTGAAAACATTAATCGGAACAGGGGATTCAGATGAGGTATTAGATGCATCCCCTTATCAAGATACTCGGTTCTACCGTGTAATCGCTGAGAAAAGCATATCACCGGATTGAGAAAGACCCTAAACAACCGCCTACATGCAATGGAATTATTTCCTGACGGCTCAAACCGATTGTTTCCAGGAGATACTTCAATCAGAATCGTTGCTTGTTAAAAGACTCGTCAGATAACCTGATACAAAACAAACAGTGATACCGCAGGATGTATACAGGTATCCATTGACGGAAGTGTATTTCCATAAATAAAACATAAAGATAGTGCCAAGGATTGCTCCCGTCATGGCGCCTGCAGAATTTGCCTTTCTGGTCAAGAAACCAAGAAGAAACAATCCGCCCAAAACCCCCATGAACAAGCCAATGATCTTAATGAACGTATCAAACAAAGATTTGATTTCTGGGTTCACAAACACAAGTCCCAGCAGGGTTCCCAAGGTTCCAATAAAGAAAGTCGTGCGTTTTGCAGCTTTCAGATAACCCTTCTCATCCTGACAAATCTTCAATGGGCGCATAAAGTCAGTCACCAAAGTCGTGGCGGTTGAATTCATGCTTGTTGAGACGGTTGACTGAGCTGCAGAGAAAATTCCAGCCACGATTAAACCAGCAACACCAACAGGCATTTCCATCGCGATAAACAACGGAAAAATTTGATCTGTCGTTATGGTTGGATCAAGTTTCTGTGGGTTTGACTGGTAAAAAGCAAAGAGTGCGGTGCCGATTCCAAAAAACAAGACGGTGGCGACGACGCTCATGATCGCATTGGTCCAGATGGAGCGTGCTGCGAGCTTTGAGCTGCTAGTTGTCATGTATCGTTGAACAACCGCTTGATCCGCCGTGTAAGAGGAGACGTTTTGGCCAATGCCTCCGAAAATAATAACCCAAAGTGCGATCTGCGTGCTCGTCATATCCCAATGAGTATTCAAAAAGCGAAATTTATTTGCATCCATTGCCATTTGAGTGGCTCCAAGGAAGCCTCCATCGGTTCCTGCTGTCATGAAATAAATGGCCAGTAAAGCTCCTCCCATTAGAACAATGGTCTGGATCGTATCGGTCCAGATGACAGCTTCAATGCCTCCGAGCGTACAATACAGGATACTGAGAGCCCCCATCAAAACAACTGATTCTGCTGGTGTAAGTGGCGTTGCAACTGCCAGTGCGAGTCCGGTGAGTGACATGACGACCGACATGCGGAAAATATGAAACAGTGTGAAACTTGCACTTCCAAAAAGACGAACACCGCGACTGAATCTGTTTTCCAGATATTCATAGGCACTCGTGACATCAAGTTTCCGATAAAGCGGCAGTGCGATATAGACTGCAAGGATGGCAACCACCGGTATCATCATATTCCCCATGGCGTATACCCAATCCTGCGCAAAGGCTTTGGAGGGAAGCCCAGTGAAGGTGAGAGAACTCAGCATGGTTGCAAAGATACTGCATCCCGCAGCCCACCAGGGTATCTGGCTGCCTCCGCGAAAATAATCATCCGTATCCTTGTTTTTGCGATTGAAGTAAAAACCAATCCCAATCATCAAAAGAAGATAACCAATTAGAATGGTATAATTCACCGCACCAAAACCCTTGCTTGTGGATTCAGGAGCGATACTCCAGATTTTTGGGGAACGTACGCGTGGGCGAACTTCACCGCTGGGAATAATAATCCTGCTTCCCCACTTAAGCGCCGTGGTGGTGACGTGATTTGCAGGCATGGGGCCTGCACTTGTCCAGGTGTCAGTAATGGTATGGTAGGTTAACGCCTCTTTAGGAAAACCCGGATGAGTGTCCTTAAGATCGTCCGCCTTGAAAAATAAAGAGCCGTCGGCTCCGCCCAACACGAAGATGTGACTATGTCCGATCGCAATCCCTGTCCCTGCCATCACGCAGCGTGGTAATGCTGCTCTCGAACGCCAGATTTTTGTCCGAGGGGTGAATTCCCAAACGTCCTTGAGAAACTGCGTTGCCCCTTCAAACTCTCGTCTGCCACTGAGAACGTAGATGCAGTCATCATATCCGTTATGCTGAGTAACCGTAAGATTGAATGCACGGGGTTCTCCTGGCCAGGCCTTCAATTTTTCCCATTGGAAGTCCTCTGGAACATTTGCATGTGATAAGTCCAGAGACCAGAAATTGTTCATGGTGGAATCAAGATCAGCCCCCCTCTGACCGCCAGCGAGATAGATTGTGTTTCCGACGAGTGCAGCTTGGCCATAGGCACATGGCTCGGGTAGCGAAGGGTAGATTATTGTTTTTGTTTTTTTGCCTATGGGGTCCCACTGCAGCAGGAAAACATCTCGAAAAGTTTGTGAGCCATCGTTGCCCCCCATGCATACAATACCCTTTTCCGTCGTAACGCTTGCTCCATAGGCAATGGGTTTTTTCAGAAGGCCGCCATCATGCCAGGTGTAGCTGCCCTCTTCTTCTGCCAAAACGTGAATTTGCTGGGTCCATTGTTTTTCGGTTGCCCATATGGGTTTTGCGAAATTGGCACCACCTGCAATGATGAGCGCATCTTTGTGTGATCCTGCAAATGGCCCTGCAACACCTAATGATTCGGGTAAATCTGGAAGGGATTCCCATTTCAATACAGTGGAAATATCTTCTGTATTTGACTCTGCGCCGATCCCTTTGTTTTCAGAGAGGAGGATAGCAGTCAGCGTCATCAATCCAAGCAGATGGATCATACGAAAAGGGTGTTTTTTTTGGTGAAATGAATCGAGCAAATACATGATGTCCGTAGCTCACACATCTGGATTGATCTGTGATCAAAATAGGCTTATTGGACAAGATTACATGTTCAGGAGCGTGTAATCAAGAGTCATGGAGGCGAGATGGAAAGGATCGAGTCAAATTCCTTGATGAAATAGGATCATTTTTTTTGGAGTGGAGTAGACCTTTCTCCTTTTTTATCCTGATTGCCCCGCTTGGAAGCTCCTTTTTCTTCTGCTGAAATTTTACCATCCCCATTGGTATCGAATTTTGTAATCCATTCCGCCCGTTGTTTTGCCATGGCTTTTTCAGCCTTCTTTTCCTCTTTCCTGCTTAATTCTCCGTCACCATCTTCATCAAATTTCTTAATGACCGCGCGTTCTCTGGCGCTTCTGTAGCCATCATCTTGAACCGGAGCCAGATTACGGTAAGTGATAGCAAGGCAAATAAAGATCATGGTGGTTAAGCCTGCGACAGCCAATTTCTTCTTCATGGGGTTTCAATATTCAATCATTGCACGTATACCTGTCAAGTCAGGCCATTCACTGTCCTGTAGATTGCGGAGGAGCTTTCCGCCACTGTTCGGTCACTGCCCATAGATTTTCAGGAGCCATGGTTGTTCCATACTTCATGAACCGAACACTACCGTCCACAAAAGCATAATTGGAACCGCCGCTTTCCTTGCTCTGATTCGCGGCGCGATGTTTGGCCTGATTGATTTCCTCAAAATCATTTCCCTCCCCTTGATAGAAATCCATGTGATTGTGCGGAGAGTCCTTGTATTTCTCGCCAAAAATAACGGTGTCGGATGGGTTGGGAATGACTGTTAGACGTAAAGTTGCGCCACCCCTCCACTCTTTAAACTGCTCAAATTCTTCCGGACCCAGACGAACGGCGAACCAATCGTTAAACCCGTTGATGAGATAACTGCTTTTTGCTGTTGGGCCATCTGCAGGACACTTCAAAACATCAGGGTCAGAATAGTAAGGTTTGAGTGTTTTGATCCAGTTAGCCGATGTTGACGTTCGTGTTGGGATGCTGTCATTAAAATCATCAGCATACATCTGTAGTGCTAATGTGAGCTGCCGCAGGTTGTTCAGACATTCAATCTGCCTGGCCTTGGACTTTGCTTTACCCAAAGCGGGGGACAGCAGTGAAGCGAGTATGGCAATGATGGCAATGACCACCAGCAGTTCGATCAAAGTGAAACCGGAACGATAAAATTTGGGTTTAAAGTGATGTTTCATGCGTGTTAACAAATCTTTGGCTTTTCGTAGATACAAGTAACGACCATTCCACGTTTTATAAATAACGCAAAAAGTTCAACTAACCTGACAAATTTTGATCCATTAAGACAATATAAACGATATGGATGAATGAAAAATACCACGGACACTTGCCATGGGGGTTTGATTTCTGACACCCTCATAATAAAGATCCCGTTGATAATGATGGAAATGTTTTCGAAATGGAAAGGCAGACCCGTGCTCCCATGGGGACTGTTTGTAATTGTGTGCTTTTTCTGCTGGGCAAGGCCTTTGGTAATTGAGGCTCAGATATCAGAAACTGGATCACATATCCCAGCGAAAAACCATGCACTCACGTTGCATTGGAAGAATGGTGATACTTTATCCGGGACATTGCTGCCAAGTATGGGGCCATGGGTGAGTTGGGATTCGCCTGTCTTTCTTGATCCACTGCACGTTAATATACGTTCTCTCCACTCGATACGTTTTCCGGAGATAGTCAGCCAAAAGAATCATCGCTTTCGATTCACTACGGTTTTCGGGGATGTTTTTGATGCTGATTTCATTGGTTCTGATTCGGAAACATTGATTCTGAAGAGTCAACGATTTGGAAGGTTTCAATTGAATCGCAGTGCCTTGTATGCCGCCCATAGAAAGGACCACCCGGATGAGCTATTCGATGGCTCAAGGTTTGATCAATGGAGTGTCGCTCTTGGAGGGCCAATAATGAATTTGAGATACAAGGTCTGTAAAATAGACCGAAGAGCATTACTTGGGGAATTTCCAGATTTGGCAAGATTCGGAATCGATCAGGAAGGACATCTGGCCTCGAGCTATTTTGATCTTGGTATCTCCAGTCAAAAACAGGATTTCGGGATACATTTTGAAGGTCAACTGCAAATCAATGAGACAGATGAATATCAATTTCACCTCTCTGCAAATTGTAAAATGCGGTTTTGGATCGATGGCGAGCTTTTAGCTGAAGCAGCAAACGGAAATGTAGTCCCCGTTTCCATGGTTTTGTCGTCAGGTGTGCACCAGTTGAAAGTGGAATATGTAAACGGAGAAGGCATGAGGGATCTAAGAGTCTGGTGGTCGGGGCCAGGTTTCAAAAATCGATCACTGGTCGGGACCAACCGTCAAATGGGGTGGCGTGAAGATGTTGGAGGACATGCGATCACTGGCCTCAAGCGAACGGGATTGTTTAAATCGGTTCAAATACCCGATCATTTTGTGATGGAACTGGTGCTTGCCTCCTCAAGTCAACCGCAATTCACTCTCGGGTTCGGTAATTCAGAGTTCGAGGCTGAGAGCGAAGAAGCGCTTAAAATTGAAACCTGGGGCAGCGATGTGGTGCTTGCACAAGGCAATAAAGTTGAATCGCTTCAAGGGATTGAAGAAGGTGATCTCGATGTTTCCTTGCATTTGCTGCACGACGCAGCGTCTCAGACAATACAAGTTTTAGATATGAATGGGACCCCTCTTCGGCGTATTGAAGGGTTGAAGATATCGGGCAAGGCCTCGGGCGTATTCATTCGCAATCAAGGTGAAGACTTAATTGTGAAACGTCTGAGCCTTTACCAGCAGCGGCAGCCTGCGCCTCCCAATGCAGCTGATCAGGAGCACGTTCCACGTGTTCAGCTCCTGGGTGGTGGCTTTCAGCTGGGCACATTGCATCTGAGGGCGGATAAGGCTCATATGATTGATCCTCAGGGAAAACAATCTGTGGTTGATCTGAATACGCTTGGGCATATTTTTCCTCTGAACGCTCAATCACAACAATCCGCAATGGATGTGATAGTGAGATATCATAACGGTGAGAAAGTCAGTGGTCGGCTTGCTTCCTTTTCTTCAAATCACATTCAAGTGCAGACTGGCTTCTCAGTAAAACCGATCACGTGCCATTTGCTGGGCGCAGCCAGGCTGGAATTCCAAGGATCCCCATCGATGTCGGATCCCTCTGGTAAGTCTCGAGACCGATTAAATACATCATTCGGGAGCTTGCGCGGTCAATTAACCTTTGATCTGGAGGGGGCCCCATTTGGATGGAGACCTGATGGTGCGGCGCAGCCATTAAGGATGGACGTGCGTGAATCTTTCAGGATTCAACGGAATGCGATGCGGGCTGATTTGGGAGTTGTTTACGGATCCATCCAATTCCCATCCAAGTTGTATCTGCAAAGTGGAGAGGTTCTCCCTTGTAAGATTACTGGCTACACCAGTGAATGGATTGGGCTTAAATCGCCTTATCTGGAAAAACGACGCGTCAATTCAACGTACTTTAAAGCAATTGAATTTGTGACACCAGCTCTGCCACTGGATGAAGAGCAATCCGAAGAGGCTGCTTTCAGTCTTTTGGACAAAGTGTTCGAATCTATATCCTCCCAATCTCATTTATCAAAGAAAGAAAAACTGAACAGGATACTGGCGAATTTAGGTCAGCAAGACCGTTTTCCATCTCACTTGGCCATCACAATGAATGGAGATTTATTAAGAGGGGCCCTAGTTCGTATTACTGATGCAAAAACAACAATTTCATCCAAATCACGAGATATTCAGTTTCCCAATGACCGCCTGTATGGTCTTGTTGATATTCGGCCTAATTCAGTAATTCCAAAAATCCCGATGATAGAAAAATCAATGATGTCTCATGATGAAATTTGTCTTTGGTTGATTGACGGATCAGCAGTATTAGTCAGCAATGTGGATTCAAACAAGGAGTTTATATCAGGGGTTTCAAAACGCTACGGCGCTGTCACGATTCCTGTGAAAAGCCTTCTCGCAATGCATTTCGGACCAATCAAACCAAATACGATTAAGCATCACTATCAGGAATGGAAGGCTCCATGAAGAGAGTGAACCTCCTCCAGGTATTACAGCTGGTTTCATGGTGACATCAGCCAATAATAATTGGGCCCATAGAATACAAAAAACAACCCGTCACCAACACAAGAAAAGTGGATGTCACCAAAGATGTGGACTTGGGAAAGCCATAAGAGGGCATCGGCATGTCCGCCTGTAGTTGGTAGTTTGACTCGTTTTCAAGCCAACAGATCCATGACGATGACATTGGTTTAGAATAAACAAACCTCTTCTTTTCGTGATCGCTTTCCTTGACTGGATGGTGGTCCTGCCTGAAAGATTGCCATATGTTAGTAAGAGACGCTTATTATTCAGAAACCGTCCTGAACCCTGACGAGGATGGAGTGGACTTGGGTTGGGTTGCCAGAGACGCCGACCGGGGAGATGGCCATATAACAGTCGTGTATGATTTGGAAATCGCCGGTAGTGAGCTGGAAGGTATTGATGTAAGCGGTTTGGGGGTAAAACTTACGCTGAGCCCAGACGAACTAAAAGAGAAATACGGCGATCAACTCAATGGCCGCAGTGTAGATGGATATACTTATTTACCTAAAGAGTCTGATGTGTGGGAGTATCATCGCAAGATACTTGCATTACTTAAGGCTTAGTTCGGGGGGACGAGGTTTGAAGTGCAACGGATATTTGGACCCGTAAGTTTTCAAGTTAGTTGATTCATTCTTTCGAACAGGACAGGTGTTGATAGCCGATTGAGGAATGATTCCGTTGGGTGTTTTGTTATTCTTTGCTGTATTCAAACAGAGCGATGCGAGCATCCTTGTGGGATTTAAATACGCCCCCTTCCAAAAGTTCCTACTCGTTTTTTTATGCCACCTCCCCCCCATCAAGGAATCTATTAAAAGCATATCAGAAGCAGGGTTCCGCTCACAACGGCGCCGAATTCTTATGACCGTTGCATCAGCGCTGATATGAGATAGTTGCGAGTAAACACATGCGAAGCGATGATATGGCGCCGTTGAGTATCCAACAGCACGGACGAGTGTTTGTGTGAGAGTCTACCCAGACTGTGGTTAAGGCATTGGTCATTTGCTCAGCTCGGCGATGTATACCAGGACTGCAAACGCGCCTATGAGAAGACTCCAAAAAACGACTGGGTGATTGTCGAACAACCACCCGAGGGGTTCCAGAATCCTAGAGACAGCACCATCATCAGCAGAACCAAAGGTAACCCAGCAAATCTGAAGGACAACTTTGGATTTGGGTGGAGACCTATTGGTTGCTCAAGACTTCTATATCACCTTTGGGATAGGACGGTTGACCATGAATCTTCACAGCATCCCTGATAAACCCCTGCAGCAAACAGCACTTCAGCAACACCCCAACTTTCATTCTGGCAGTGTTTCCTGCGCCCATGGCATCCATAGACCCCCACCATCTTTTTGTGGTGACCTGACAGATAGGATTCTCTGTGTCCATGAACAGGTCAAGACGGCTGGGAATCCACTTGAATTCCGGCAATAACTGTGACTGCTGGTGCTTTGCTTGTGATGCAAAAAGAGCTCAATACAAGCCTTTACTGACTGAGTGGATGTAAGATGTAACCTTTTCCAATCCTCCCAAACATGGGCAAGAGATTGTCCATGGGACCACATGTCAGGAATGAGTGACGAATCCTGGTCAGACAGATTAATAGGTTTTGTATGGTGGAGCCGTGGGGAGTCGAACCCCAGACCCCCACAATGCCATTGTGCGGAATACCCATATCAATAGTCCCTAAGTTCTGTTATTATTCTTTGCAAGGCTTGGTGCTGCTTTCTAAGTAGTAACCAACACTGCCTGAGGAATCAAAAGTGTCCATTACAAACCGCTCACGTTTTTGGGATTGTCCCTGTCAGAGTGCTGAAAAGCTTGGATGACCGTCAGGGAAGGAATTTCGGTCCCTATTCTTCAAAAATACTGCTGCTCCACATCAGTGGCCTCTACCTTCACTGAATCTACCAGCCCTCGATTAACTGCGGAACTCCATCTTGCTCTGCTGTAAAATTCACTACTCAACAATCACGCAAGTCGAAGACCACTGAGACACTCAATTGAACAATCAAGGTCATTATAGGGCAAATTTGAAAAAAACTTAAAATAGGTTGTAAGCTATACGCAGTAAGTCATATGAGAAACTTCGGGAACCCAGCTAAAGCCTTAAAACAGGCTAAATCAGCCTAATTCCACATAAAAGCGAAACACTTTGCAACATATAGATAGAGGCGCAAATATTCGAGCAATCACATCTAGAAGCGATTGCAGAAACTTCAGCCCTCCAAGTGCTATCAAAACGAAGCGCTTAAAGTGAACAGAAGAAATGACAAAAATAAAAGAATGCTCAATCGAGCAAATTCCAATGGGCCTGAATGTTTATCGCAAAATCGCAACAACAGGTCACACCTTTGAGCCTGAAATGTTCTACAGCTTTGCTGATGTCGCGCGCTTAATTAATACGTCAAGCATGGGCGTGCGCCAGCGAGCAATATACGACCAGTGGCCGACCGTGTCGGTGCATGTCTCAAAAGGTCAAGCCAAACGCCCCCGATACATCAGTGGCTCCTATCTTGAGAAAATACAGATGGCAGCCAGAGATTGGCAAAAAAGCGAAACAATCGAAACGGCTGCTTGAGGCGGGAATGTTGAACAACGGCGGTGGGTAACCACCGCCATCATTTAAAACCCCCAAAGGCCAGACCTTCAAAGACAGCCTTTTGGGTTAGAAAGTTAACGTAATATGAAAATCGACTTAGTCGAGTTAAAACAAACATGTCCCATGCCAGAGCTTATGGACCGCATTGGTCTTGGGGAATATGCCAAACCGATTTGTAAATCTCCATTTCGTGAGGATGCCAACCCGAGCTTTGGCATCTATCAGGCGTCAAGTGGTGACTGGCTATTCAAGGACCACGCCACTGGTGAAAGCGGCGATGAATTGCATCTGCTTGCACACCATCTTGGGCGGAATGTTGATAACGAATTCAGTTATCTGCTGGAGTACTATGCGCGTTATGCAAGTGCGCCAGCGACGCGGGAATCAGTGTCAAAAACTGTTCAAGCTCCCAAGTCAAAAGGTATCGAGCTGAATAACTATCATGTTGGTAATGCTCGGGAAATTCGAGAACTCTCGATGGCACGCCCATATTACCGCGAAGGGTTGAACTGGGCATCACAACGTGGAGTGCTGAAATTTGGTTCCGTGCATGGCAATCCGGTATACGTAGTTACAGACCAAAGCAAAAAGCTGGCAGAAGCCAGGCGTATTGACGGCCAGGCATTCAAGTCAGGCAACAAGTCTCATTGTCTTAAGGGTAGTAGCAAGTCGTGGCCCGTGGGTATTCTCGAGGCTCAACAATACCCAGATATTGCGCTGGTTGAAGGTGTGCCCGACTTCCTGCATGCGCACTATGGGATACTCTACGAGCAAGCGCCTCACCACTCCAGCACTGACGTGCACTGCGCTCCGGTGGCAATGCTTGGCGCTAGTTGCACCATCGCCTGCGACGCTCTGGAATACTTCAAGGATAAGAACGTTACCTTGTTTCCGCACGTTGACCCGGCAGGAAAAGAGGCAACACAGCGCTGGGGTGACCAAATCCACCATGCTGGTGCTAAAGAAATCAATGTCTTTGATTTGGATGGCGCCATCAACGAGCAAGGGGAAGATGTAAATGACCTTTATGACACCTATTGCCTATCTCGGGAGTCCATAAAAATTAACCCAAGTCTAGAAAGGATGTTTCATGCTTAAAAAATTCACCCCAACACAAACCGATAAAATTAATAACGAAAGGAAAATCAAAGTGTGGTCTATAGATGACATTGAACAATACGAGGTAAACCCTGAATTATTCGTTGTTGGCGATGGCCATATCATGAAAGGCAAGGACCGTCTGCATTTGATTACAGGTTATGCAGGAATTGGTAAAACACGAGCGGCAATTTCTCTGGCTCATTGTGGAGCGCTTGGAAAGCCTTGGTTTGATTATGAAATCAAGACACCATTCAAGACATTGTTCATTCAAACTGAAAATGGCAAAGCAAGGCTGAAACATGACTGTGAAGGCATCTTTGATGACCTGCGTGGTAAAGTGTTTTTCGCTGACCTGCCAACAGGCACGCACTTCAACGAGGAATGGTTCAGGGAAGAGATTAAAGAAATCATCAAGCGCCAATCCATTGGTATGGTTATCTTGGACCCATGGACGAATGTGGCGCCTGACCTGAATCACAAGGAATACAACAAAGCCGTTGAACTGGTACTGGACTGCATGCCTGATGAAGTGGATAAGTGTCCAGCGATTGTTGTTGTGGCCCATCTACGCAAACCTGATAGCGGAGGAAAGCGTAAGCGAGGCGCTGACCTGATGCACGAAGTGATGGGTTCGCAGACGCTGACATCGCGCTCGCGCTTTGTGCTGGTGATGGAGCGCGCCAATCCTACTGACCCGCAGGATGACAGGGTCGTGGTCACATGCGCTAAAAATAATGATGCACTGGAAGCTCCCCGAAGTTGCCATCGACGCGGAAGGGCTACATTCGAGCCGGTCAATGACTTTGATTGGTCAGAGTATGATGAAGGAGTCAAGCGAGGTGCTCGTGCTACTTACACGCTAAGTGACGTTGTGGAGCTGCTTAACCCTGAAGAAGAGGTTTCCAGCGCTGAATGGAAACAACGTGCTTCTGATGCCCTGGGTATCAGCCAAAGTCGTTTTTACGATTTTCAGAGTGAAGCGACTAGCAGGGAACGAGTGATTCAGATTAGCCGCGGTCGCTATCGACGCCCAGCTGTATAGGTCGGGATTCTTATGGCGCCGGCTCGAGCAACTAAAAGCCGGGTCGGTGCCTTTCTGAAACGGGCGGCGGCTAATGGTGCTGTCGATACTCCGACACATTTAATCGTAGTAGTAGTAGCAATGTTGATACTCCGACACTCGCTGTAATAGTAGTAGAAGAGAAAGCATTACTCCGACACTGGCAATAGTAGTAGTAGTAGCTCGGTGCCGTTGGTTGGAATTAATGACTAACAGGAAGAAAAAAGTAATAACTACGTCAATAAAAAGAGGGTCTATCCTCTTGCTAGTTAGTAGCTGTTTACGGCAACAGAACCCAACTACTACTACTACTACGATTACCCGGCTGGAGTAACTTCTTTCCTGCTTGTGAACTAAAGCTCCATTTGCGCCGTCCGTGCAGGGACTGCCCTATTTTTGTAGCTATTACTACTACTACAAATATCTGGCTGTAGTGACCTTCGCCTTGCTTGAACTACTACTACTACGATAATTGCTGTCGGGCGACATCAGAAATTAAGGAAGCTGGCTCAATAACTTTTGAATTTGAATTCGGACTGCTAATTATAAAGTTGCTTTTTATTGTTAGCATTGTTTTGTGTCTTAAATGGATAGGGCAATGAAACTAAAGCCATCAGGCGGTTGCCGGACATTTCTGGCGGCCTTCGTTGCCACACTGGCGAGTGTGGCCCAGTTGTTTGCGGCAAATGCCGTAATAACCTGGGATAATCCGGCTGATATTGTATACGGCACAGGGCTGAGTAATTCTCAGCTGAATGCGGCCTTCACAAATTCAGATACCGGTGCCCAGTTAACGGGGACAGTAACTTACACCCCATCGGTCGGCACTTATTTGAATGCCGGGAGTCAACAATCTCTCAAAGTCACTTTTACTCCTAATGGAGGACAAAGCGTAGGCGGAGGGTCTGTTGACAAGACTGTCTTCGTAAACGTTTCACAAGCCGCGTTGACAGCTACTGCCCCAAGCGGAACTCCTGAATACGGCACTGGTGTGGCGGCCTTTAAGGCAGCCTTGAAAGCTGACGATGTCACTTACACTGGTTTCGTTAGTAACGGCGTCATCACTGATAGCAAAGCTAGCCTGAGCGTCGTACCTACTTTGAAGCTCGAAGCTGATGCGACAACGAAAGCAGGAAGTTCAAAGCCTGTTTTGTTTGACGTAAAACCTCTTGCGTCCAATTACTCAATCACCACGGAGAATGGAACCATGACGGTTAGCAAAAAGGCACTTGTTTTTACGCTAGCTGATTTCAAAAAGGAATATGGTGAAATTCCAATTGCCAGCGACGTAAACATCGTTGGAGCCGGGGGTGGCGCATTTGGCGCTCCTGCTCCAGCATCAGGAACTGGTATTGGTTGGCAGGGTAATGACAAGGATAACGTAACCATAAGTCAGTTACACAGCGTCAAGGTAGATTCACCCGTTGGTGACTACAACATCACAGTCGACCTTACTCAGGTTGAAGAAGGTGTACTCGACAATTATGATGTGCATATCAACGATGGAAGTTACACCGTCAATAAACGTACATTGACAATCAGCGTTACCCCTGGTGGTGGTAGCGCCATTCTTTACGGTGGAGATTTCCCTAATTTTGGCGCTTCTTTCTCCATTGATGAGGGAGGGTCAGCCTTCAGCATTGCTGACGCTGCCAAAAACGGTGATGCGCTGAAAACAGCTAGAGGGGTGTTGGATGTTGCTGAAACCTTGAACTTGCCCGCAACAAATTCAAACGCTTCAGCAGACGCTTATGATGTCACCAGTTCCGGAGGTAGTGCTTTCGGAGGTAATTACAACATTGTTCGAATCAAGGGCTCACTCACGGTCAACAAAGCGCCTCTGACAATCAAGGCTTTGGATAGGACAAAAATACCAGGCGCTGCTTTGCCTAGTATCGCAAGCTTGCAGATATCATTCCCTGACCCGAGTCAGCTTAAATTTGATGATGTGGCATCTGGCATAATCGACCCCTACCCTCCAAAACTGAAATACAGCGCGAATGCCTATCTTGCTCCTTTGTCTCCTAACCTGAGCGATGGACCTTCCCTGAAGGTAGGAACTTATGCGGATGCAATCGAGTTTGATGGCGCACCTACAACTACCAATTATGCTCTTACCTTGGACAAAGGTGACTTGCTCGTATCCATACCCACAGTGTCCATTCTCATGGCTCCTGCCTCAGGCATCGCCGGGACCGAGGTGAGCATTCCTTTCACAGTGAAAAATTTCGAAGCCATCAGTGGGTTCCAATTCAGCCTGACCTGGAACCCCGAGGTGGTGCAGCTGGTCATGGACGAAAGCGACAGCAGTAAAGTCAAGCTGAGCCAAGTAGTGTTGATTAGCCAGAGCGGTGTGGATTTCCCCATGATTAACTCAAGCCAGCTTGAATGGAAAGGCCCAGGTCTGTTGGCCGGACTATGGGATGAAGGCTTCATCCCAGACATCGGCCGCACCCTGACCGATGACACCGTGCTGTTTACCTTGCACTTCCAATTGGTAGGCAAACCTGGCACCAGCACCACGTTGGAAGTCGTCAATAACCCAACCCTATTCAAGATAGTGCCGGCTTCCAACCAGGATGTGTTTGAGGTAGCACCGCCCGCGTCCATTGACGTTCTCGACGCCATTGATGTGAGTGGTCAGGTGACCCTGTTTGGTGATGGTATCACACCAATACCCGGGGCTACGGTGACGGTGCAAGTGGGTTCCAAAAGCTACGAGACCACCACCGATAACGATGGGCAGTATGTGATGACCGTCTTGCGTGGGGTGGATTACGCCTTCAGCGCCAGCCTAGCGGTCGACAATTACGCCAACAAGGGTGTGGATGTCACCGACATCATCAAACTGCGTAAACACATTCTCGACCGTGAGAAACTTAGTTCTTCGGTGTCCTGGGTGGCAGCAGACCCGATAAGAGACAACTCCATTGACGTCGCCGACATTGTGGGCATGCGCAAGGTCATCCTGAATCTCACCAATTACTACGGCAACGACACAAATGGTAATCCAGCTGATGTCTTCCGCTTCATGAATGTAAACTTCAAGGACGTCACAGCAGCGCAAAGTTTCAGTGCGCTTGTCGAAGCGTCGGTGATTGGCTTCTCGGGCACCATAGGCAACTTGGAGAACGTCGACTTTGCTGGCGTGAAACTAGGCGACGCCAATGGCGACTGGGAGCCAGCGGCTAGCAGTAGCACCACCCTGCAAGCCATGCCCACCGGCGCTCGCTTAGGCCAGCCCATGGCAGATGCTTTCTTTGGCTTTGGAGCGTCGGAAGTTGCCAAAGACGGCAGCCTCAGCTTACCATTGTATGCCATGGCTAATGAGCCGCTGATGGGCGTGCAGTTTGAGCTCAACTGGGATGGTGCTGTGATGGCGCTGGATGGTGTGAGCTCAACTAGCCTGTCTGGGTTCAACCCTGAGTTTCATGCGAGCGTGGGTGAAGGCATTGCCAAGGTTGCCTGGGACGACGCTTTGCTTAACGGTGTGCGGGTTGACGACGCTCAACCCTTGCTGACCTTACGCTTTAGCCGCTTGAGCCAAGGCGCCACCGGCCTGGAACTCGAAGCACCAGTGATGGCAGGAGAGCAGGGGAGTGTGGGATGGGTGCAACCCGCTTCGGTTTACCTCAAGCCGGACAACACGTCACAGTCTGCCTACAGTGGTGCCATCAAGGCCATCGATATGCAGGATGGGCAACTCAAGCTTCTGGTCGACACTCAAGCTGGCCAAAGCTATGAGCTGCAGCACACCGGTCACTTGGAGCAAGCTAAGTGGACAAGCGTGGTTGAGTTGGAAGGTGATGGCACCTGGCAGGAAGTGGTGGTGCCTAGCGATGCCGCCAGTGCCTATCTACGATTAGTGCCCATAGATGCCAACTCGTTTTAGGAACATTCCAGGCCAATTAACAATTATTTCAAGCGCGACACCGAGCGCCCAAAAAGCATTAAACGAAACCAAAAGTGCCGCCAGGAAAGTGCCATGTCAGTGCGCAAGGTTTGACAATATAATTCTTACGGTAGCTAAAAAATTTCGAGGAGGTGCATTGATTAAATAGAAACCTGCCAATCATTGGGGTTAGTTCTGTAATTTTAAACTCAGCTGGCCCAACAATTTTTCTTCAGGTTATAAGAGGAGTGTCTTGCTAATGCGATTTTCGAAGTGTATTTGTTTTTTATGCCTATTTGGTTCCCTTATACCCGAATTTTATGGGCCCCTACAATTGTTTATGCCAGCTTGGCTTTGGTGGCGGTTGGAATCGTTAATCGGATGTTATCCGAACTGCAAGTCTGCCTTTCAGTGATTGTTGGATTCATGATATGGACACTTTTCGAGTATTTGGTTCACCGATTCCTGAATCATCCTCCCCCTTCTCGGGCATGGCTTGATTTTGATAACCATCACTACCACCATAAAGAACCGGAAAATCCATGTGAGTTTGTTTACAAACTGAAGCACAGCCTTGCGGCATCGTTTTGCGTTTTAGGAGTTTGGTGTTTTTTGGCTCCAACATGGGCATATGGCCTTGCAATAATGGGAGGTTTTTGGATTGGTTACATCTGCTATGAGTGGGTTCATCTCTTTACCCATTTACCAAGTCCCTATCGAACTAGTTGGATAAAACGTCTATCCGCCCTTCACCACCGGCATCATTACGAAGGAATTAGAGGTTGCTATGGGTTTATCACCTCGATTTGGGACCGAATTTTTAGGACATACTTGTAGCAGTATGTATCCAATGCCCTTGATTTATTTAATTTGCCTTCTGGAACGACCTAAGCATAATTTTTGTAATGTCACATATTGTAATATTGGAGGGTAGTGTTCCCATGAACAAACTTGAGGCCTGTGTTGAACTTTTCGCTAAAAATCGTTTAGCGGATACAAAAACTTACGATGGATGCGAAAATTGCTTCGGCGCAGTAAACAAATCCGAGTCAGTCATTACCCTCTGGACGCAGTGGGAATCAGCAGAGCACTTTGACCGCTACATGGAATGGAGAACGGAAAGAGGCGATTTTGCAGAGGTTTTAGCTTATTTCACCGGTGAGCCTAAAATAACAAGGTCTGAGCTGTTTTTTTCATAGCAGAGCAAGAAGGCACTAGATTCGTCTCAGCAATTCGGACTAAGGCTGGTTTACACTTCAACGCCTGTCATTACGATTGCAGCGCCTCCCAGCGCACCAGAGCTTTCCATTCGCGCCACACAGGTCGAAGTCAACATGAAGCTAACTGTTGGCAAGCACTACACTATTGAGGCTTCAAAGAATATGGTGGATTGGGTGCAAGCTGGGGACATCTTTACTGCTGAAGAGCAGTTCAAAGCCATGAAGTTTGACGTGGATGATTTTGGGCAGTTTTACCGCGTGATTGAGCAGCCATAAGCTGCGGTCAACGATACGGGTTTTCAATGGCCTGGGTGGCTCTTTTGCGACCCGGGCTTTTTTGTGTCCCACCCCCATCAAGGAATCTATTAAAAGCATATCAGAAGCAGGGTTCCGCTCACAACGGCGCCGAATTCTTATGACCGTTGCATCAGCGCTGATATGAGATAGTTGCGAGTAAACACATGCGAAGCGATGATATGGCGCCTTTGAGTATCTAACAGCAGAAGTCACTCAGGCTTAGTTGCCGACGGCCACCTGTCAGGGTCAGTGCCGTGCTTCATGACCCACCGGTCGTAGATGGGTTTGCACTGGGACTTGGTCCGGACGAATAAGCCAACGAATACTAGAACCGGGATAATCTCAATCGCAGGAAATGGCAGGCCATTTATAAAATTTGAGGGCGCAGCATCATAAAAATACATTATCGTCCAGCCAACGCATAACACAAGAGCCATAAACAAGCTCCAGGGTAGGATTATGATTTTATTGAAATCACGCGCCAGTGATTCACACACCCTACAGTAGTAAAAGGTTCGCTGATTATCGTGACTGCCAGTTGACTCGCTGCGGCATTCGTTTTTCCGAAATGGTCGGTCGCATTTTTCGCAGTAAGCATAATTCCAATAAGTTACCATATTTAATTAAACGTTACGAAACTTCCAAAAGGGCCAAATAAACTGCATTTATTTAAAGTTGCTAATTCCGTCATAAAAAAATGCACAAGAGTATCCAACAGCAGGGACGAGTGTCGGTGTCAGAGTCTGCTCAGACCGTGGTTAAGACACTGGTCATTTGTTCAGCTCGCCAATGTACATCAGGACTGCAAACGCGCCTATGAGAAGACTCCAAAAAACGACCGGGTGATTGTCGAACAACCACCCGAGGGGTTCCATAATCCTAGCGAGAGCATTCACAGCAGGGTCATCAGCAGAACCATCAGCAGGATGACGCTGGCAGCGAACACAGATGTTATTCCCATGCATGTTTTTCCGAAACGACTTTCCTCCACAGTGTGAGCATATATTTTCGTGATGAATCATACCAATCATTTCCAGCAAAACCTCAATTTACGCAATTACAAATTGAGCCAGTATTTGTATTACTAAAAACCCGTCGTTGGGTGCCGCTCAACTGCCTGAGAATACGAAAAAGCCCACCAGCGTTGACCATTGGGCAATCTATTGAAGTGGGGGAAGACCACTAGAGCTTAGCGCAGCTTCAGCTTGTTTCCAATAATTGCGTATACCCCAAACAGAGCGGCAATTCCCAAGATTCCTCTCGGTGCTTCATCCATTGCAAAGCGTCCCCAAATAAACAATACGGCCAAAATTCCTGCTGCAATCCTAAGTATCATACTCAATTAAACGTTATCAAACTTTCAAACAGGCCAAATAAACCGCATGAATTTCACGCTGCCTTTGCTGCGAATTCCTTGACGGGCATTGGAATTAATCGGCGTGCCCTTGTCTTGTGATACTCACCAGCTCTGGGATTGGCTCTCCATTAAAAAGTGGTTGAAATACCCTGAAGTAGCCCTCCTAGAAATGTGCATGTTATCGATATTAACGCAGGCGTTTTTACTTCGCTCCAATTGTTTAAAATAAACCACAGTCCAAAAAGTGGTATGATACAAAGCAGACCCACCAATACGCTTTCCTGAAATGCTGCATAGATAATCAGTATATAAGCAATAGTGCCAACGCCGCTTAATATTAATCCTAACAATTCCAATAGTGAAGCCATGCTCAAACCATGATACCCAACTTAAAAATACGTCCATTACAATAAAATTGACTCTTTATAACGAAGCCAAACGTATTGGTTAGTGTTTTTACTAAAATAGACCAAAGAAATGCCTCTCTTGGTGGTTGCTCATCCNAGGCAAACACTGTTGCAGAATGTGTGTTTCCCAATTCACTGTGCTGCTCATGCGGCTCTTTCCTGCTCATTCGCGGAAACCTGCTTCTGATATCTATTTAAGAGATTACTTGATAGGGGGGG
>KB912012.1:0-37813 GCA_000383715.1 Verrucomicrobia bacterium SCGC AAA164-E04 | reverse complement strand
CTGTGCTGCTCATGCGGCTCTTTCCTGCTCATTCGCGGAAACCTGCTTCTGATATCTATTTAAGAGATTACTTGATAGGGGGGGGGGGGTGGCCTTCGCAGTAATTTTACTTGAGATTTCTCCATTGAAGAAATCTTGAAATACACTTAGTGGTGGTAATCGTCATGCCTAAATTTAATTACGTCGCCATGAATCAACGTGGCAAGGAGGAAAAAGGCACCCTAGATGCAGCCTCTCAAAATGAGGCAATCAATTGTCTGAAGGATATGGGATTGTTTCCGACCAAGGTCACAGAGGCAACAGCGGAACCAAAAAAGGGTGCCAAGGACAAAAAGGGGTGGTGGTTTTGGTAGAACGGGAAGTATGAAATGGTTCCTTATTATCAGTGCCTCGATAATGGCAATTCTATTACTTCTTTTCGGCGACCTATCTAAATTTTTCACAATAGAATTCGCCGGGGGTGTGGCGATTTGCTTATTGTAGTATAGATTTGGCCCCGTTGGCGGCGATGGTAGTGGTGGTGGTGGATGCGGTGGATGCGGTGGTGGCGGTTGAGGACATGTCCGGTTCCCCTCCTGGCACCTCTTTGAAACACTGCCAAACGGGCGCTCAAAAAGACGACAAATTGGCAGGAATGAGCTGTCGCTAAACGGCCAAAATAGGAATTAGTTACAAAATTGAATTAGAATTGTAAGAGCTATATATATTTCTACCCCTCAATGTATACCATATGAAATTTCAAACGATGTTCGCATTAATCGCTACCATGATGTTTATCGGGTGTGGCAAGGAAGTTTCTGTTGCCACCACAATAACCGAAGAACCTATCACCATTCCCGGGCTAAACTTGGAGTTGATGCCCATCCCTGTCGGGACCTTTGTGATGGGAAGTCCGAATGATGAAGAAGGTCGGGATGATGGAATAGGACCTCGGAGTACCGTGACCATAACCAAACCGTTCTGGCTGGGTAAAACCGAAGTGACTCAAAGTCAATGGAAGGCCGTGATGGGGAATAACCCAAGTCGTTTCAAGGGGGACGACCTGCCTGTTGAGCAAGTTAGCTGGAATGATGCAGTCGCCTTTTGTGAAAAGCTCAATGAGGTGGCGCGTGACACGCTACCCGATGGTTATCACTACACCTTGCCAACAGAGGCACAATGGGAATATGCCTGCCGTGCAGGGACGACAACCCGATTCTATTACGGGGACGACGACAATCAGCTTGGGAATTATGCATGGTATCACGACAACAAGTCCCTAAAGACACAGCCTGTTGGAGAAAAGCTGCCCAACGGTTGGGGTTTGTATGACATACATGGGAACGTTTGGGAGTGGTGCCTGGACAGGTATGGCGATTATACTGGAGGAAGTGTATCGGACCCGCAAGGTCCCCAGAGTGGCCCGGACCGGGTGAATCGTGGCGGCAGTTGGCGCGACATCGCCAGGTACTGTCGGTCGGTGTTTCGCTACGGGTACAGGCCCGACCGCACGAGCAGCCGCCTCGGATTCCGCGTTGCCTTGAGTTCAGTTCCCACGCCAACCGAAGAACCTTCAAAGGAAGTTTCTGTTGCCCCTACAACAACCGAAGAACCTGACACCGTTCCCCGGCTAAACTTGGAGATGATGCACATCCCTGCCGGGACCTTTGTGATGGGGAGAGCGAATGATGAAGAAGGACGGGGTGATGTTGAAGGCCCTCAAACCACGGTAACCATTACCAAACCATTCTGGCTGGGTAAAACCGAAGTGACCCAAAGTCAATGGAAGGCTGTGATGGGGAATAACCCTAGCTCCTTTAAGGGAGATGACCTGCCTGTTGAGCAAGTTAGCTGGAATGATGCAGTCGCCTTTTGTGAAAAGCTCAATGAACTGAAGCGTGACACGCTACCCGCTGGTTATCACTACACCCTTCCCACGGAAGCGCAATGGGAATATGCCTGTCGGGCAGGAACGACGACTCGGTTCTGTTTTGGAGATGACCCGGGTTACATCGAGTTGGAGAAATATGCATGGTATCGCAACAACAGCTCTAGCAAGACACACCCTTTTGGAGGAAAACTACCCAACGGTTGGGGTTTATATGATATGTACGGGAATGTCTTGGAGTGGTGTTTGGATTGGAAAGGCGATTATCATGGAGGAAGTGTATCGGACCCGCAAGGTCCTCAGAGTGGCACATACCGGGTTCTTCGTGGCGGCTGTAGGCTCGACCTCGCCAAGCGTTGCCGGTCGGCGTGGCGCAACTGGTTTAGGCCCGGCGCCTCGGGCAGCTACCTCGGATTCCGCGTTGCCTTGAGTTCAGTCTCTTCAGAGTAAATGCAACGTTGCATAACAGTCGGCGCCGCGCAAGTGGTGATAGACGGGGGTGGGGTGCTGAGTTACGCAACACCGATTTGGGGAGGTGGCCCCCGTGATAGGGCGCCCCTTTTTGTCTGATAGTATACCGATGCTAACGGGTTCTTTTTGTCCGGTAGTATACCAGCGGCAACGGATAACCAGAGACGCACAAGACTTAAAATCTTGTGAGTCTGTGCGCGCGGCGCCGCGCAAGTGGTGGTAGGTAGGAGGCATTAGAAAAACGGCCTGAATTTGTAATTGTTCGAATCGGTGCTGGTTGGCTAGATGTGAATTATGATATACCTAATCGTCTTTATCTGTATCTGCATAGCTGTCTACATAGCCTGCAAGATTGCCAAACGCCGAGGTTACACAACTCTATGCTTAATGCCATCGGGTGTCTTGATACCCGGCGGCGGTCACAAAAATACCATAATTCTAACTCTCTTCACTTTCTTCGTCGTCTGGTTTTCGAAAATGGTTTATGAGGATGGGTGGGCTTATGCGTGGGAGCAATTTCTGATACTTATCAGCGACGACCCGGCTTGGCCATTCTGCTTATACTTGTGAGCAATGAAGTGGTCTTGTTGGATAGACTTGGGGGGAGGTACTGGATTATGAAACGCCTATTTGGGGAGGTGGCCCCAGTTCCTGGCACTTCTTTTTTGGTCAATAGTATACCAGCGGCAACGGGTAATCTAAGCCGCACAAGACTTAAAATCTTGTGAGGGTTGTTGATTCCTTATCAGTAGTTCTCATGGAACTACATATCCAGGTCGTGACTGGTCGTGATTATCCCTTTGAGGCCCTGGTGCAGAGTCCTGCCGCAAAGGCTGAAAACTAGGGTTAACTAATTGTGAGCGGACTGTCGGTTGTTGCCAATGAGTTCCGCAGCCGTAATTCATCAGACAGCATGCCAGAGTTAATCGCAAATACGGAGGAATCATAGGATTTTGATAATCCAACAAATTACGAAAAACCTCAATACTAGAATCCTGATAGAATACTTACATGCGCGCGCAGCACTCGACGCAGCCATCCCCATCTTATCTGTTTGCAAGGCTATGCTTGATTGGTTAGAGAATTTTTTCTTACCCCCCACTGATATACAAACAAAACCCCACAAGGCTCAATCAACGCCAAAGCTCAAAGAACTCCTCTGACTCTCTGCGTGTAACCAGTGCCTTGTAGTGTCTGTGTAACATGATGGGACTGTTCCCAAGGTGAAGGGATGCCTTCTGCTCATCCTGATAGTGGTTGAGCCAATGAGATGCTGCAGTGTGCCTCATACAATTCCGAGGCCACCTTGATAAGCCTGCCTTAACTCTCAGTGCCTCCATCCGCTTTCTGAGATTCACTTGTGACCTTATCAGCTTCACATACTTCTTATGACCCTGAGGGATATCCAGAACCCTTCTGGACTTTGTTTTGGCTGCTTTGGCTCCGATGACCAAGTAAGTCTCTGTGAGTTTAAGATGCTCCACTCTGGAAGATTCAGCCACCCTGAGCCCCATGCACAAACATAACCAAAGATGACCTAGTAAATCCAAAGGACAGGTTTTGATTAACGAGGATACCTCCTTATTTGTCAGCACCTCAATGTCTCCAGATGGGTAGGAAGGTTTGCTGGGGATATGGACAGGTTCCCTGATATAACCTTGCTTGAGGCACCAACTCAGAAAGACTCCAACCTTTCTCCTGGCAGTGTTTCCTGCCTTCATTGCATCCAGAGAACGCCACCATTGTTTTGTGGTGTGCTGGCAGAGGGCAGTGGAGGTATCCATGAAGAGGTCTAACTTGCCAAGAATCCACCCAAATTCCTTGATGTATTGTGGAGACCTCCTTGATTCTTCGAGGTGGAATAAAAAGAGCTCGACGCAGGACTTTACCGATTGGTCACTAGCGAGATACAGTCTTTGCCAGTCACTCCACACCTGGCACAGTGAGGTGCCAGATTCCCACATCTCTGCTATGACAGCTTCATCCTGTGAGGACAGCTTAATGGGGAGGTTTTGTATGGTGGAGCCGTGGGGAGTCGAACCCCAGACCCCCACAATGCCATTGTGGTGCTCTACCAACTGAGCTACGACCCCATACAAAAGAAAGGCTTTATCGTGGAAGAAAGACTGCTTGTCAAAACGAAAATGTCATCTTTTGACAAAAAAATGAACGCAGGTCATCAGGAAACATTCGATGAGTCCATTGTAACTCGCATACGCCTGCTTCTGGATAGCCATACTCGACAGGTCGATGCCGTAACAAATAGACAGTAATTCTCGTGGGTAATTCACACCCGAATTGTTGATGCGCTCCGGTCAAGCGGGAGGGATCTGATGGCCATCAGGCCAGGTCACTTGCGCATTCAATGAGTATTATTGATTTTTAGTGAAGCAAAAAAATCCAGAATGTGTTTCAGCAAATTTCAGGTTGATGTGCATGTCTCTTGCTCTGTTTGATCAACATGAAATTGCAAGGAAGATGTGCTTGTGCGGAAGATAGAGACGATCCTGTTGTTGCTGAAAAATCAAGAAAGCTAAAATGTATTGAATCTGTCTTGAAACAGAAACGCGCCTTGCCTCGGTAAGCTTAGATCATCTCTGAAGCGCTTTGTTTCTTTCCATTGGCCAGGCCTTGATGATGGAATTGACCAGTGTTGCCAATGGAATAGCAAAAAACACCCCCCAAAAGCCCCACAATCCACCAAAGAGCAATATGGCTGCAATGATGGCTATCGGATGTAGGCTGGTAGCCTCGGACAGAAGGACGGGTGCCAGCACATTACCATCCAACACTTGAATGATTGAATAAGCGATGAACAGCCAAACAAAGGTCGAAGACATTCCGAATTGATAGTAACCCAGGATGACGATGGGGATGTACATCAAAGTTGCGCCGACATAAGGAACAAGGACTGACAATCCTACAAACAAAGAGACAAGCAGGGTCGCCCTCAATCCGAACGCTTCCAATGTAATGTAAGTCACTCCCCAGACAATGATGACTTCCCAGAATTTGCCACGCACGTAATTGCTTGTCTGGATGTTGACCTCTTCCCAAACTTGCCGCGTGAGCGCTCTTTCACTGGGAAGAAATTTGGCGAACCAGTTCAAAATTGCTTGTTTGTCTTTCAAGATGAAAAAGACCAAAACAGGAACCAGAACCAGATAAAGCATATAGACAACTACATTTTTCAAAGAAGAAATAGAAAATGTCAGTGCCCGGCGCCCAATCTCTGTAAGTTCTGTTTCAACTGCGTTCGTGATTCTCTCGTAACTGGAGGGGTCTGCGCCTTGTTCACTCGGGGGGAGACTAACACCATTAAACGAGGCTTCATCCAGCAAAGACCGCGGTCCTTGTATTTCATTGGTATTCATCAGCGGCCGGCTGATGGAACTCTCGGTATTTGTTTTGGGCGGGTTTGCAGGTTTGGATGCTTGTAATTGTTTGGAAAAGAAATCCGGGAGTCGCTTGTTTCGGAAATATTCATATTTCTGGTAAGCGCCTTTCATGTTGTTGGACACGTTCGTCACAATACCGGGCACATCGTTTCTTACAAATTTGTCCAATTCTGAAACAAGGCTTGGAAACACGACGAAGAAAAGCAGGAATACGGACAAAAGAAAGAGGACGAAAACACCGCAAACGGCAACCAGTCTTGGGACGCCGTGCTTCTGGAACCTGATGATGATCCCATCCAGCAGGTAAGCGATCACGACGGAAGCCAGAACTGGAGCAAGAAAACCTCCAAGAAAGAAAATCGTCAGGAACACCACCAGCAACACACTTGCCAGCAGTACTATTTGGGGATTGGATAGTTGGCGTTTAAGCCAGTCCTTGATCAGATCCATTCGATCACCATAGGTCTTACGATGAATCTCATCAAGTTTTTAGGGGTTCTGTTCCTTGTTTTAAATTCAATATTGTTCCTTGACCCGACAGGGGAAAGGATGCATCCATTTCTTAATATCTTTGCCTCGACATCAGCCGAAATGCTCAAGACCCTCAGTGAGTCCTGCAAATCGGTTTCACACTCAGGCAATGCAATCTACACTAGATATGAAAAACATGTATCGTCTTGGATGTCTGTCGTTGCTGGCTTTGTCCGCATTGACCATCAAAATGCTAGGCGCTGAAGACCCGTCAGCCCGGCCAAAACCAGCACCCAAACCGGAATATCCTCCATATACAGAGGTGATGAAGGGGTATAAGCAAGTTGTTTCAACCATCGATCAAAGCCCGAGTCTATTTGGGCTTTTTGTCAATTCTAAGGACAATCAAATACTTGCTGCATTCCCCAAGAAATACCGGTCTAAGAAATTTTTCATCGCTCTGACTGTTGCTAGTGGAGAGCAATACGCCGGTCTTCAACAGGCAGATATGTATGTCTATTGGAAACAGATCGGAAAACGCATGGTCCTCATTCAGCCGAACGTAGCTGTACGTTCAACGGGAGATTCTGAGTCTAAAAGGTCAGTAGATCGCTTGTTCACTGATCGAGTGCTGGCTGATGTTCCCATTGTCACCATGCATCCTGCCTGGGGCCCTGTGATCGATCTGGATGCCTTTCTTCTAGGGTCTGGTGCTCGTTTTTTTGGTGGAAGCGCAAATGGATTGAAAAAGCAACTGGCAGTCGTAAAAACTGCCATGGCCTTCCCTCAGAATATCGAGGTTTCATTTGAAGTGCCAGTGGCAAGCGGTCTGCTAAAGGCATTTCACTATTCCATCAGTGAGATCAAGCCAAACCCTGCTTACCGCCCCAGAAAAGCGGACGAACGCATTGGTTATTTCACCACTGGATACAGTGATCTAGGGAAATATCAGGCAGATGATGTGAAAACACGGTATATCAACCGATGGCACATCGAAAAGGCAGCCCCCAGTCTTAAGGAAAGCCCGGTCAAAAACCCCCTCATTTTCTATGTAGAGCACACCACACCTATCCGCTATCGCCGATGGGTCAGGGAAGGGGTCATGATGTGGAACAAGGCGTTCGAGGAAATCGGTCTACTCAACGCAATCGAGGTTCGCTACCAGGATGCAGCCACTCAGGCTCACATGGAGAAAAATCCGGAAGATGTTCGATATAATTTTATCCGCTGGCTCAACAACAATGTGGGAACAGCAATAGGTCCAAGTCGCGCCAATCCCATGACTGGCCAAATACTGGATGCAGATATTATTCTTACAGATGGTTGGATCCGTCACTTCTGGCGTAAATTCAATGAAGAACTCCCTAGATTGGCCATGGAGGGCTTCTCTCCTGAAACGCATGCATGGTTGAAGAATAATCCCCAATGGGATCCCAGAGTGCGTTTGGCCCACCCTTCCAATAGGGCCATGGTGGCCAATGAAATTGCCCACGGTCACGAGCTTGCCTTTGGTGGTCACCCCCTGGCACACAGTGATCCTACCATGATCGGTGATGATGAGTTTGATGGACTCGTGGGAAGAACGAGCCAGGTCAATGGATTTTGTCAAGCTGCAGATTTTCGGTCTCTCGACATGGCCGTCATGCGGTTTGCGTTCGACCTCATGGAGATGCGTGATGACACAGCTGAAGAAGAAAGCGAAGGCACCGATGAAACACCCAAGAAGGAAGAGGAAAAGGAAGACTTGCTTGATGGAATTCCCGATTGGTTTGTAGGGCCTTTGATTGCCGATCTGGTGGCACACGAAGTAGGGCACACCCTTGGACTGCGTCACAACTTCAAGGCTTCCAGTATTTACAGTCTTGAAGAAATCAACAGCGAAGAAATCAAAGGAAACAAGCCTTTTGCAGGCTCTGTCATGGATTACCTCCCCGTCAATATGCATTTGGAGGGATTCGGTGAAGAGCAGGGCGACTACGGCATGATTGAAGTTGGACCTTATGACATGTGGGCAATCGAGTATGGATATTCCACCGTCAAGAAGGAATCCGATCTCAAATCAGTCCTCGCACGTGTGAACGAACCACAGCTTGCCTACGCTACAGATGAAGATACTTATGGCCCCGATCCATTGGCGCGCAGGTATGATTTTGCAAAAGACCCCATTAATTACGCTCGCAGCCAGATGAAATTGGCCAAAGAGCACCGTACGAATATCATCGACAAGTTTGTCAAGGATGGTCAGAGCTGGGCCAAAGCTCGCTACGGTTATGGGTTGACGTTGAGCTTGCAAACTCGATCACTCAGCATGATGGGGAACTGGCTTGGGGGAGCGTTTATCAACCGGTCCAAAAAAGGTGATCCCAATGCAGGCCCTCCGATTACCGTTGTAGCAGCAGGTAAGCAACGTGAGGCACTTCGTTTTGTTATCAAAAATTCATTCAACGATAAATCGTTTGGCTTAACTCCAGAGCTGCTACGTCACATGTCGACGGATAAGTGGATGGATGATTTCAGCTCGGCCGTTCAGGATAGTACCTGGCCTATTCATGATCGTATCATGGGGATTCAGGCTTCTTCACTGACCATGCTCATGAACCCTACGACCATGGGGCGGGTCTTCGATAATGAATTCCTGACGCCTGAGGATGAGGACATGATCACATTACCGGAGATTCTTGGTGAAATCCGCAATTCAATCTGGTCTGAGCTTGAAGATTTCGAAGATGGGAAATTCACGGCCCGCCGTCCAATGATCTCCAGCTTGCGAAGAAACCTGCAGCGTGAGCACTTGGAGCGTTTGATCGATTTGAGTATGGGAGACAGCTACTCAAGTGCTTCCTACAAACCGGTCTCCAACTTGGCCACATCCCAATTGCGTAAATTAAAGAAAAAGATTGATGGCACATTGAAGGATTCAGATCTCAATCCAGATCCCTACAGCGCTGCTCATTTATCAGAGGCATCCGTGAGGATCGAAAAAGCCCTTGATGCCGATTACATCTACAATACTTCCGATATCGGTGGAGGTGGTGGTGCCATTCGGATCATCATGGGGGAAGAGGACAAAAGGCTTAACTAACAATCATTATTTTCTGCACAGGCCTGCATTTGGTTTAATCCGAGTGCAGGCCTTTTTGATGCTATCTGCCTTGAGCAGAGTGGGGCATGGTAGTGATTTTAAAAAAAAAACATTGCCATGCATGTGTATTTCACTACACGTTAGCACCTCTCCCAATCTAAAAGTATTGTCATGAAATATCGTCCAAGTGATCAGTTACGTGGGTTTACCTTGATTGAATTATTGGTCGTGATTGCCATTATCGCGATACTGGCGGGTATGCTCTTACCTGCGCTCTCCAAGGCGAAAACCAAGGCTCAAGGCATTGCCTGCATGAACAACCTCAAGCAGCTCGGGCTCGCCTGGTATATGTATCCGAGTGATAACGACGATAAATTGGTACCAAATGGTACGGGGGGGCAGCAGGGATGGGTAGAAGGTTGGCTTAAAACGCCAACCGATGCGACGAACATTAACCTCCTGATGGCACCTCGTGGATTGCTTTGGGATTACAATCAATCCTTGAAAATTTACAAATGTCCTGCTGATAAAAGCACAATCAAGATGAAGGGGGTAGTTCATCCGCGTGTTCGCAGCATGTCGATGAATGGGTGTATCAATGGAGACAGTTGGTACACGGACGAAATCGATCGTGATTTTTATACCTGGCGAAAGCAGTCTTCCATTATCAATCCAGCCAACAAATACGTCTTTCTGGATGAACATCCAGATGCGATAGATGACGGTTACCACTTGACGCTTGTGAATCGTGGGAATCAATGGGGCAACATGCCCGCCAACTATCATAACGGTGCCTGTGGGTTTTCATTTGCTGACGGTCATTCTGAAATAAAAAAATGGCTGGATCCAGATACTCTGTCAAAAACTATTGTTTCCAATCCGAGAGGCCCACGTGATGTACCCTGGTTACAGATTAGAACGACCGAACCCAAAAGATCTGATACTGTCTGGCCACCAGCGCCCTGATGGACGCCGGGATAGGTTCGTGGCTTGATGTGGTAAAGGTTGCAAAGTGGCTTTACCTGGCTGGGCCCCAAACGTCCAGAAGGACGTCATGGAGCGCTGGATCGTGCAGCTTGAGTTCGGCCCTTACGAATGGGAAGAAATCGTTACGGTAAAAATAAGCCTCCGTGCCCTCAGCAAAGTATTCCTTGTGATTGGATAAACCGTAGTGTTTCACCGTCTGCCCCGTGTATAAAAGCACTTTTTCGTAGGATCCAGATTTCTTCATGACTTCAAATGCCTTTATAATGGCGGGATGCTCGAATCCCAGAACTTGATCGTGGTATGCATGTGCCAGCTCATGAAGAACAACCATGGGGTGTTTCAGGAGTTGCTGCCTGGATAGGAGGTTCTCTGCAACGGGTATGTGAACTTTTTTTGCCAACCGCGGATCGTGGCTGTGCTGAATCAACCACCCTCGACTCGGGTGATATTGCATCGACTTTAAAGTTGGGTGATCCTTTTCAATCCAGATTTCCAGACCTTGCATTTTTTTCAAAGGCCCCGGTGGTATCAGGATCGTGATGCGCTGCAGGTGGTTTCGAAGCATTTCCAGCGCCTTTTTACCAACCAAATCTTCTCCGTCTTCCAGGAGGACAGGCTCTACGAAAATAGTCCACCCTTCCATTAGTTTCTTAACTGGATGAAAACGGATCCCGCGATCTGGATCGAGCAATGGTGGAGTGTCAGCTGATGAAGTGGTGTTTATGGTCATCGCAATCAGGAGGCTCCAGAGGATAAAGTGAATTCTGGAGAAGCAATTACGGTGGCCTGAGTGAATATGGGGTGTCATGTTAACGTTGGTTTTGAGATTAGTTTTTCGAAGCACTTCCACTGAGCGTGCTTTTTCGGAAATTCAGTGATTGTAACCGGGACTTAACAGGCGCGATATGCCTGCCTTTCAAGCGCTCTTTATCTCTGGCGATTTGAAGCCATTCTGCTGCCATTTGGTTTACTCGTTGCGGATGCATGGAAGCCAGATCATGCATCTCAGTTCGGTCTTCATCCATATTATAAAGTTCCCACCGACCTGATTTGGCTGAAACAATTTTCCAATCACCCTGCCTCAGTGCTCTGTCCGTTCCAAAATGAAAGTAAAGTGTCTGATGTCCTTCGCGGGGTTTGCCCTTAAAAACAGGAACCAGGCTTCTTCCCATGAGGGGATCTATTTTCCGGTCATCAACTTCATCAGGATACCTGGCTTTCCCTAGCTCAAGGATCGTTGCCATGAAATCCACGAGATGCCCTGATTGATCCGTGACGAGACTGCCATCTGCCATTCTTCTAGTTCCTTTTTCCGATTCCCTCTTAATGCCCTTAGGCCAATGGGCTATCATTGGAGAGCTGATACCTCCTTCGTGCTGATTTTGTTTGTATAAGCGAAATGGAGTGTTTCCAACGTGTGCCCAACTTGCGTCATAAGTCCAGTAAGATTCGGAATCCCAGGGTTTGAGATAACGTCCTCGGGTCCGTTCAAAGGGGCAGGCGCCATTGTCTGAGCAAAAGAGAATCAAGGTGTTTTCGTAAACTCCCTTCTCCTTCAAGCGTTCGACCAATCGTCCAATGCCCTGATCCATTACATCCACCATGGCGGCAAATACCTCCATTCGGTCTGCTTCCCATTGCTGCTCTTTTGGATTCAAGGAATTCCAGTTGGGGACATGATCAGGGCGTGGGGACATTTCCCATTTTGATGGAAGTAAGCCGGACCTTAATTGCCGCTCATGCCGTTGCCTCCGTAAAACGTCCCAACCTTGATCATACTTTCCATTATATTTCTTAACCTCTTCTTCTGGTGCTTGCAGGGGATAGTGCGGTGCATTGTAGGCAACATACAGAAAGAATGGATCCTCTTTTTCGGTGGCTTCACTAAGGAAGTCGAGCGCGAAATCAGTCATGGCATGTGTGGTATAGAAAGGTTTTCCATTCAAAGTCTTCGGAACGCTCCATTTTTCGCCGTTGTATCGAAATGAATTGTCTCCTTTGAAAAAGTTGACTGCACCCGAAAGATGTCCCCAATAACGTTGAAAACCAAAATCGGTTGGCTGCTTGCTCAGGTGCCATTTGCCTGACATTGCAGTAAAGTAGCCTGCGGATGAAAGGACCTCGGCAATCGTAGTGCCTCTACTTAAAGATTCACTCCCTGCCTGGTCGCAATATAGACCAGTGAGTAATGAAACACGGGATGAGTGACATTTGGCCGTGTTGTAAAATTGAGTGAATCGCAAACCAGTGCTTGCCAGCTGGTCCAGTTGGGGGGTCTGGATTTCGCCTCCGTAGCATCCAATATCTGAGAACCCCAAATCATCGGCCATGATCAGTAGGATATTGGGACGATCATCAGCTGCCTGCAGACTGATGGCACTTACCAAAAAAAAATGGCAGATTAATCGACGTAACATGGATGAATCATCCAGAAAAATCGTAATTAATCAATCAGGAATGGACATGGAATATTTCTCGTGGGCTCAATTCCTGACCATCAGACTTCAGTCCGCAGATGCTCTTCCGACAAGGATTGATGCAGGTAAACCGGATCTTCTTGGTTCCTGTCTTGTTGCGCAAAAGGAATTGAGTGATTTGAAGTTGCCGTGTGGCCTCATTTCCTCTTGGGTTGGAGGGCGCACATGGCCCGTTGATCCCTCAGTGCAGGGAACTGAGATCTCCATTCCCTGACTGTCTCCAGATTCAGTTTACTCGAGATGATTCCTTCACTTTTTCGTGCATCCGCAAGAACCTTGCCCGAAGGGTCAATGATCATGCTGCTGCCATCATAGTCCAAATGAGGATCTGAACCGCATCGGTTGATACCTGCGACATATGCCAAGTTTTCGATCGCCCTGGCTTCCAGGAGTCGGACCCAGTGCTGAGTGCGTCTATTTGGCCAATTTGCAATCACAGCGAATAAATGTGGAGGTTGATCAGATTGCATGGCGATGCGGAAGATTTCAGGGAAACGCAGGTCATAGCAGATAAAAGGACAGATCCTGAAACCATTGGGTAATTCGAAAGTGAAAACTTTATTGCCATCGGCATAATGTTTATCTTCTTTTCCGAGAGAAAATGGATGAATCTTTGAGTATTCACCCATACGCCTTCCATCAGGCGAAATCAAAAGTNCATCATTGGTGGGTTTACCAATGGCTTTTGTTTGAGTCATACCACCAATGACATAACATCCCGTTTCGCTGGCGAATGTTTTAAGGAAATTCACAGAAGGTCCATCCTCCTTCTCCTGTGTGATCTCTGTGTTCATGGAAAAACCTGTGGCAAACATTTCGGGTAAAATGATCAGGCTTCCCTTATCGGGTTGATGCAACTCGGTTAATTTCCTGATTTTACGAAAATTATCCTTTTTTTTCTCCCACTGTATATCCAGCTGATAAGCGTAAGTTTTCATTTGTAGAAAGGGTGTCTTAGTATCTAAGCAATCCTTTTTATTCCGTGATCACGGATGGATTTAAGTCCTTTTATCAGGCGTTCCAAAGCATCATCAGCATTTTTAAGTGCACCAAATGCAATCCTAAGATAACAACCTTTGTCCAATCCAAAAGCGCTTCCAGGTATGACAGCAATTTTGAATTCTCTTATTAGCAATTCTACCACATCAATCGACGCTTCATGAAGATCCAGTTCGATGAGAATATAAAAAGCTCCTTTCGAAGGAATGATTCTTACAAAAGGGCCTAAACGGCTCAACCCATCAAGCAGCTGTTCCCGAATAGCTCCCATTGATGAGAGGTGCTGGGTGCAATAGGATTTTCCGCGGTGGAGCGCTTTCACCGCCGCGAATTGTGAAATGGCCGGTGCACAAATCAGGTTCGTATCCTGGATTTTCTTGATCGATGGCATCAACGCCTCCGGCATCACCATGTAACCAATCCTCCAGCTCGCAAATCCATAGGCCTTGGATAAGGAAAATAAAGAGAATGTATAGTCCTCACTGCCGCTAATGTTTCCCGGAGAAAAGTGTTTTTCATTATCAAACAGGAAATATTCGTATGCTTCGTCTGAGATATGATAGATTTTTCTTTCCCTGCATAGCTGATTGATGGACTGCAACAAAGTCGCAGGAAAAACCATGCCGCTTGGATTATTCGGAGAAATAGTGACCACTGCGCGCGTCTTTTTGGTGATGGCTTTTTCGATGGAATCAAGTGTTGGAAGCATGTTTGCTTCAGGTTCCACGGTGCGCGGGACCACACCCAGCATGGTGACCGCCATTTCGTGATTGAAATAATACGGTTTGGGTAAGATGATTTCATCATTTGGATCTGCAATAGCCATGATGGCATTCATGAAAGCCATGTTGCTGCCAGCGGTAACCATGACTCGATCTTTCGATTCAATGGCCATGCCGTTGTCCCTTCTCAGTTTTCCCTCGATAGCTTGAAGTAATTCCGGAATCCCCTGAACCAGTTTGTAGCGATGATGAAGGGGGTCAGATTTGAAATCGGAAAGGCCATCTTCAATCTCGGAGGGCGGACCATAATGTACCACACCTTGTCCCAGGGAAATAGTACCTGGATGTTCAGCCACCCACTCGCCGACGGTAGGAATTACGGGGGTTTGAACGGTTTTGATCCGGTTGGCAATGGGGTAAGTCATCAATATAAATGAGCTGTTTTTTCTCTAAGTTGATACTCCCAGCAACAATCTCTTTTGTTAAGAGTGTATACAAGACTTTCTTAAAGGCCACTTTTTAGGAACGTTTACGTGGAACTTTCGAGACAAGACGCCCCATTGAAAACGTGTCGTATTGGGTGCTATACATACTGTTAACTGTAATATTTCTTGAAATAATACAGGAAAAGATGCTGCCATAAATCATTAAATATCAGTAAAATATGGCATCCATGGCTCGGCCAATGGAGGGACAAGAAGACTTGGAGAACCCATGCGATTTCGTGTTATCTTCTCACTTATTTCCATCTACGCTTTCAGCGTCAGTGCAGCAAAGGCCCCACTGACACCAGAACCGCTTCGGAAGCAAGCCAGGCATGTTCTTTCTGGAATAGTGATCAAGGTGACTTCACAAACCAAAAATCAATCATCGAAAAGGGGCCAGGTATCCATCGTGATCGCATATTCAAGATCCAACTCATGGTGAGCGCCGTCTCAAAAGGCGAGAATGTTAAGCCGGGAGATTGAATCACGATTGAAGCTTGGCCCCCTTCGTTCGGATTCCACCACTCGCAGGCTGAGAGGGGTATTCTTGAGTGTCTCAAGAAAACGGCATCCGGACTTTCTTCTTGAAACAAAAAGATAGGAGTCCATTCGAGCCTCTGTTTCCCATGGGTTACGGAAAGGGGGGCACCAAGCAAGCGCGTCTTTCGTGAGGTAGTCAGCCTGATCAATAGCTTCTGCGATCGATCGCATCCCTTCATGACAGTGATGGGAATTTCTACATATTGGGTTACCTCATTGATGACGCTTCAGATAATCAACGAATCTTTGAGGGGGGATTTGTCTTATTCATCAATGAGTCTTGAGGTGTTTTCTCAGTGGGAAATGACTTTCTCCATCGGATTCGGCTCTGTCCACCAATCAAATGAACCTGTCAGGGAAATCAAAAACAACGAAAGAACCATAAAAATTCTATGCAGGGGTTGCTATCATCCAAACGGGAGTTAATATCTAGTCACCACTTTAATGTGTGTGGTAGACAAATAATATCAAGACTCTTCTAGTTTAATGATTATAGAATCCATGACATTTCCTCCGTTCAGTCTTTCGAGACTTTTAACCACTGTGTTCGCCCCCAAAAAAGGTGAACGTGTCGCCGTCCTGATAGACCTTGAAAATACAAGTCAGATGAAGGATTTAGCCTTCTTGAGTGACGAAACCCTGACTGTGCAGCGCAAGGCGCATGATGTGTTCTATCAAGGATTAAAAAACGGTGTGGCTGAGGAACTCGGGTTGTTGGGCGGTGAATTGTTCGCTTATGAACGCACCGGCGGAAGCAACCTTGACCTTCCCGACAAAGCGTTTGATTCCGACGGCAATCAATACAACTTTGAAAACGATATCTACACAAATTATGATATCATACTTTGCGTGTCGACTGACTCAGCAACCGCACCTCTGACGGCCTTTGCCAAGCAGTACGGATTTCGTGGAGCTACCTTACACGGCCTGAACGATATTATCCTCAACTCCGGCCTGGCGGTGGATTACAACATCATCAGCATTGAGGCTGAGAAATTGCGTAGTGCGTTGACCAAGGCAGATGCATTTCAAGTTGATTTTCAGGTTGAAAATCGAAATTGCACACTCGAGTTGGATTGTGGGCAGCAGGAAGCCCAGAAAAGCCATGGTCTATGTCGGGGGGAAGAGCCTGATGTCGCCAACCTGCCGGCAGGAGAAGTATTTTTTGTTCCCAAGGGGGGGCACGGCGAGTTCCCGATGAAATATTCTGACGGTACCATTGGCATAATGGAAGTAGCAGACGGACGCATACAGAAGGCGAGCCTGCTCAAGGGGGATGCAGCACTCATAGAAGAGCATAATCAGAAATTAATCTCAGATCCTGTCACAGGCGAATTGGGGGAGTTGGGGTTTGGGACTCAGATTTTACCTGTGTCTGGAAAAGATATTCAGGACGAGAAAATTCTTGGAACAATGCACGTGGCTACAGGTCGAAGTGATCATCTGGGAGGAGATTTAACGCCAGACAAATTTGCCAAGGCCCGTAATGCAACTCACGATGATATTTTGTTTTCTCCAAGCAAAACCCCTGAAATTACCGTGACGCAGGTTCGTATGGTGCGAGATTCAAAGAGTATCGTGGTGCTGGAAAATTTCCAAACTGCTGCCTACCTCAAAGAGGCGATGACCTGAGTTTTTCTTTTTCACAATCAGGCTCCGCATAGGAGCCTGATTTCTTTTCAGTTAATCACCAAAGATCCCTCAAATGATGCATTGGAGCTTTTATTTTCGTTATGGTGGATTTTTTTTTATTCTCAGCAGTGCTCTGACCGTATTTGCTCAGGGGCAGATCAATCTCAATGACTTGCCTGCATTATTTGAACTTCCCTCAGTAGTCAACGACTCACCTGCGCCAGGTAGACGTGTCAATCAGGTATCTTCGGGTTGGGAGGATGCAGGCGCTTACCATGCCCTTTACTTACCTAATGATTGGGAAGCCGATCGAAAATGGCCCATCATCGTAGAGTATCCCGGTAATGGAGGTTATTCGAATCAGCTTGGAGATTTCAGTGATGGCACCGTGGAAGGCTGCCAGATGGGTTATGGATTGAGTCAAGGCGATGGTTTCATATGGATCTCAATGCCTTTTGTCACCCAAGCAGGTGGTGTTTCCCTTCAGTGGTGGGGTGACGTGGAAAAGACCAAACGCTACTGCATCGAGACAGTTCGTCAAGTTTGCCTCAATTTCAATGGTGACCCTGAGCGAGTCATCCTTGCAGGTTTTTCCAGAGGCGCCATTGCATGTAACTACATAGGATTGCACGATGATGAGATTGCAAAACTCTGGAGCGGTATGATTTGTCACAGTCATTATGATGGTGAGTTCAAACATCCTGCCATGGATGAGGAAAACTGGCCTGAGAGGCTGGCACGTTTGGGGAACCGCCCTCAGTTCATCAGCCATGAGCTTTCAGTTCAACCGATCATGGATTTGATTCAATCGACTTCTCTTCAAGTAAACCTAACTTTTCACACATTGCCTTTTGAAAACCATTCTGTTCGATGGACACGATGTGACTTATCCTTGCGAAATGCTGCGGTAAAATGGCTGGCACAGTTTTCCAACTCGCCTCCAGACGAATAATCGGAGCACAATTTCCTGCCTGACGCCTTGAATCCAATTCACTTTTGGTTTCTTATGATCGGCATCATGAGCTCAAGATTCTTTTTGCCACTGGCCTTGACCGCATTGGTGTCCTCTGCAGGTTACCACACCTCTGTGTTGTCGGATGATTCATCAGACGTCAGAACTCTCAAAGCACTTCTTGTTGCAGGGGGATGTTGTCACGACTACACGCACCAGCATGAAATTCTGGCAGAGGGTATTCAGGGCAGAGCAAACGTTCAGGTGGATGTCGTCTGGACAGATGATCGCTCTACCCATCCTCCATTGCCTTTATATGAAGATCCCAACTGGGCAGACGGTTACGATGTGATCATTCATGATGAGTGTGCCGCTGGAAACCGCGACCTTGAAGTCATGCACAATATATTGAATGTGCATCAAACCGTGCCTGCGGTGCATCTTCATTGTGCGATGCACAGCTTTCGCAATGGAACCGATTTATGGTTTAAACACTTGGGAATTCAATCCACGAGCCATGGACCTCAAGCGCCGATCGATATTCATTTTACCGACACCGAGCATCCCATCAATGAAACCCTGAAAGACTGGACGACCATTCGCGAAGAACTGTACAATAACGTCAAAGTATTTGATGCCCATCCTTTGGCAACAGGGAAGCAACTCATCAAACGAAAAGGGAAGGAAACGACGGTTGAACATGTGGTTGCCTGGATCAATGAAAATCAAGGGGCACGCAGTTTTAGTACGACTCTCGGTCACAATACGGAAACAGTTGCAGATGGTAGATATCTTGAGTTAGTCACTCGTGGCCTGCTCTGGGCCTGTGGGAAATTGAACGAAAATTATTTCAAACCCTACACAGGTGCAAACAAGGTTACTTTCGTTAAAAGTGAACCCAAACCCGAAGCGGAAGCAAAAGCCCCGGGTAAAGCTCCCCAGAACGCGACTCTTGTAAAAATTTCTGCAAGCAGTACACAAAATAACCGTTTTGCATGGATGGCAATTGATGGAGAAACCAAAACGCGGTGGTGTGCCGCAAATGCGAGTAAACCCCAATGGCTTCAGTTGGAATTCGATCAAGTTCAAAAAATATCGGGAGTAAACATTCAATGGGAAAGTCAAAGTAACGCTTACGCATATAAATTAGAGGCTTCCTTGGATGGGGAATCGTGGACAATGATTCATGATGCTAGCGATAATCTTCAACTCGGAAATACGAAGGCCAAGTTCCCGCAAACCGAACTTCGCTTTCTGAAGATGTCAGGTACACGCACAAGCGCGGGAGGTTGGATCAGTTTGTGGGAATTTTCAGTGGAAGGGCAGGGGATTCAAAAAATTTATCCTCAACTGCAGGCCAAAGATAAAAAAATAGCGGAATCAGTCAAAAACAAGTCTGAGGACCCGCTGGCCAAGGGCGGGAATGTCAAACCTGCAATAGTTAACCTGAGTCAGGCTGAAGAGGAACAGATTCTAAAGGACGCATCTGTTCCAGATGGATTCGATATGACTCTTTTTGCCTCCTCTGCGACGGCGAATTATCCCGTCTATGTAGCAGCTTCTCCTGGTGGGGATCTCTATGTGTCCAGTGATGGGAATGGCTCACTAGGTCGCAACCCCCGCCGTGGTCGCGTGCTTCGCCTGAGGGATTCTGATCATGACGGTCGAGCCGATGAGGTAAAGGAATTCATTCCTGAAATAGATTCTCCACGTGGATTACTCTGGGATCATGATTGTCTGTATCTGTTACACCCACCTCACATCAGTGTCTATTTTGACCGTGACAAGGATGGTGTTGCAGACGCTTCCAAACGTTTGATTTCAGGTATTGCATTTGATTTTGATCAACGCCCGCCTGATCATACGACGAATGGTCTGGAGTTGGGTATAGATGGCTGGATCTACATAGCCGGTGGTGATTTCGGATTCATGGATGCCGTTGGAACGGACGGGCGCCGCTTGCAGCATCGTGGCGGTGGTGTCATTCGTTTTCGGCCTGACGGAACCGGGCTTGAGCTTTTTGCGACTGGAACTCGAAATATTTTGGGAACCCCGATGAGTCCGCTCCTGAATATGTTTGCAAGAGACAACACCAATGATGGAGGTGGGTGGGATGTTCGACTGCATCATTTCTCAGGACTGGAAGACCATGGGTATCCCAGGTTGTACAAGAATTTTGGTGAGGAGCACATTCAGCCATTGGCTGATTATGGAGGAGGATCAGGCTGTGGTTCAGTCTATATTCATGAACCAGGCTTTCCTTCTGAATGGGCCAATGCGCCTTTTACCTGTGATTGGGGAAGAGCTGCGACCTTTCATCACCGTGTGAAGCGGCAGGGGGCAACCTTTGTAGAGACGGAAACTCCCAAGCCATTCATCAAGGTAACTCGACCCACTGATGCTGATGTGGATGCCATGAGTCGGGTATATCAAGCGAGCTGGAAAGGTCCAGCGACCTTCAATTGGGCTGGTCCGGATCACGGGTATATCCTTCGGGTATCACCCAAAGGTTTTGAACCGGAACCATTGCCTGATTTTCCCAATCTGACAGATGCCGAGCTGGTTGTTCAACTGCAATCGCCCAGTCATATACGGGCTTTGACTGCTCAACGAGCTTTATTGCGCAGGGAGGAAATTCCTTCAACGAATGAAGCACTGCTCCATCTGGCCTCCGACCATGAAAAAGAGACCAAAGCAAGGGTAGCCGCGTTATATGCCATCACTCAGCGTGGACTTGATAGTCGGAAAAGCATGCAGGTGATTCAACTCATCGAACCTCTGATACAAGATACTGTCATGCTCCCTTTTGTCATGCGAGCAATCGGCGACCTTGGCATGGATCAGTTGACGGCAGGGGAAACGGGGCCTGCTCCCATCAAATGGCTGAATATTGGGCTTGCAAGTAACGACCCCCGAACACGGCTTGAAGCCATTATTACATCTGCTCGGCAAAATAAAAGCGAGGCAGGCAAAGCCATCGCAGCCAGTCTGGGCCATACTGACGGCACGATTGCTCATACTGCATTTCGTGCGCTTGCCATTTTGGGGCACAGCAACGCCTGTTTTGCCATACTGGATGCAGCCAACGCCAGTGATGCGCAACGAAAAGGTGCTTCATATGCTTTAATGCGAATGCATCGATCCGATGTTGTTGAGGGGCTTATTGCGCGCTTGAATGACCCTCTTAAATCATTTGCACGACCCTATTTACTAAGCTCTCTGTGTCGTCTCTACCATCGAGAAGCAAATTGGAATGGCGATAGTTGGGGGACTCGCCCCGATACCCGTGGGCCTTACTACCAGCTCGAAAACTGGAGCCAATCTGAAAAAATCCTTCAATCCATCAAGCAAGCCCTTGTGGAATCGAACCCTAGCGATGCCGCCAAGTTGATTGAGGAAATGAATCGCAATCGCATTCAATCCAATGAGGCATTGGAACGGATCATTAGTTTGGCTTTGGATGATGCATCTCATTTGGAAACGGCTGTGACACAGTTGGCAGAAGTAGATAACATTCCGGACAAGGCTCTTCCTTTGCTTCTTGCAGCTGCCCGCAGTCCACAGACGGCTCCAATGGCCTTGTCACAAGCGATTGTTTGTCTCAGTAAAGTAGATCGTCCCACAGCAGTTCCAGCCATTCTCTCCGCGCTTTCCACCCTTGAGAAAGCTAAAGGAGAAGGGAAAGCCCAAGATGCCGGTAGGCGCGCATTTCTTAATCATCCCAATCTGGATAATTTCCACACTGTATTGGTGAATGAGCTTGGTGAGGGCATAGAGTCGTCAGAAGCCAGATGGGCATCTGCAGGGCTTCTGGAGCTGGCCTCTCGTGACGCTGCTGCCCCTGAAGCGCGTGAACAGGTTCAGCGCTACATTGATAAGGCATGGCAGGATCCGACGCTTAGATTGATACTGATTAACTCGGCCTCAAAAACACGGAATCATTATTTGGATGCCAGGATTCGAGCGGCCGTCAATGACTTTGAAGAAAATGTGGCCAAGGCGGCCAAATCTGCCATGCGAAGACTGCGTATTCCGGCTTTGGGTGAGGATAAAACGCCTCAAATCGCAACGCTCAGTTTAGAGCAAACTCTCAAGCAAGTAGCCTCAGCTTCGGGCGACATTGCATTGGGTGAAGCGGTATTTACTCGTGCAGCTTGTGCCACTTGCCACACAGTCAGTCAGGATCAGGCACAGAAGGGGCCGTATTTGGGAAACATTGCCAACACCTATCGTCGCCATGATTTGGCTGAATCCATCCTCAATCCGAATAAGACGATTGCTCAGGGGTTTGCCACGCATGATATCACCATGAAAGATGGCGAAGAGTGGACAGGTTTTGTGGTTAATGAGGCGGGAGATGCAGTGACTCTGCGTGATACTCTGTCTCAGGAACATATTCTCTTGAAGAGCGAGATACAAAATCGCATGACACTCAAAACATCGATCATGCCAGAAGGTTTGATGGGAGGATTCACCATCAAGGAAATGGCAAGTCTATTGGATTACCTGGTGAACCTCAGTAAATTCGATTGAGGAAAAGATTTAGTTCTGCCGGTATTACCTACCACACATGTACATAAAAAAGCGGCAACTTTAAAGGAGTTGCCGCTTTTGACTATGTAGAAAATTTATCTTGCAGGTGTAACTGGAACATGTGTCGCCAATCTGAATTTTTCCAGGTCCCGATCTCCTGCCCTGGTGTTTGTATTCAATCCTTTGACTTCAGTAGCCGTGCTCTCCGTCCATCTCCAGTTCTCAGCATGTCCATCAGCAAACGAAAGGATGCCTCCATTGCCATGGCGACTTGCTGGTGCATTTTGCCAGAAACCGTCGTTGCGGCCTGCTGGATTCCTCACGGCAAAGAATCCATCGTCAATACTGTCCTTGTCCTCATCGACAAAAACAAAAGCCTGTGAAGGGCCAGGGCTGTTGATGGAGGATTCTTTCGTCCACGTTTTTAGATTTGGATAAACCCAGTCAGCATTCCCATTCATGCGTCCGCTCATCGAGAAACTCCTGATACGGTTGATGACTCGAGGGCCTGCTTTGAATGCGGCATCTGATGGACACGTGTAAATTTCGAGTGAAGAGTTATAAGTAAATAAAGCTCCCTCCATGATGTCCAGGCGGTTGGTCCAACCCGGAGCGGATGAAACATTACCGCCAATCCATGAATCGCGTGTTCCCAAATGATTTAAAATGAGTTTGCCCTCGTTATCCGTGGCATACATTATCCAGCAAAGTTGCATTTGTTTGAGATTGCTGAGGCACTTGATACCTTTTGCCTTCTGCTTTGCCTTGCTCAGGGCTGGCAACAGCATACCCGCAAGAATGGCTATGATGGCAATGACCACTAGTAATTCGATCAGCGTAAAAGCTCCTAAACGGCGTTCGGATCTCTTGCAGACTAATTGGGTTAATGTAAGTTTTGACATAATTAATTGTTGGATGTAGCTCGATATTAATGGGAAGGCTGCTCTTTGGTCAAACAGTATTCAATTGTAGATTAACCGATTCCTCCGAATGCATCTGCAATAGACGCAACAAGAGGCGGCTTCAGTAGTCCTCTTTCGGTAATGATTCCACTAATCAAGTGAGGTGGAGTCACATCAAAGGCTGGATTCCAGCAAGGTGTATCAGGAGAACTGATCAGGCATTTTCCGAAAACCTTGCGGACTTCGTCCGGGTGGCGATCCTCTATTGGGATTTCCTCGCCGGAGACGATGTCCATGTCGAAGGTGGACAATGGTGCTGCGACGTAAAAAGGAATTTGGTGATGATGTGCAAGAACCGCGACACTGTAAGTTCCAATCTTATTGGCAGCGGCACCATCCGATGCGATGCGATCGGATCCGACAATGACCAAATCCACCATTCCTTGCCGCATCAGTGCGCCAGCCATGTTGTCACTGATCAGCGTATGGGGAACCCCCATTTTTTGGCACTCCCACGTGGTTAACCTCGCGCCTTGAAGCAGAGGACGAGTCTCGTCGGTGTATACCATTTTGATTCGCCCCTTTTCATGAGCGTGAAAAATCACGCCAAGTGCAGTACCTATGCCAGCCGTTGCCAGATAACCTGTGTTGCAATGTGTCAGAACTCTGGCCTCTTTGGGGATTACCGCAAGGCCGTGCTTTGCCATGGTATCGCACCTTTGCGCGTCATCTGCGTGAATGGTCTTTGCTCTTTCAAGAATGAATGAGCCAATCTCCGAGGTGGAATTAAATGTCTGTTTGCCTAAATCCTTCATGATGGATTCGACAGCCCATGAGAGATTGACTGCAGTAGGGCGTGCGGCCACGAGCTGATCAGCCAGCTGTCTGAGGCGAGACAGGTAGCCATTGGGATCCTTTTCTGAGATGGAATCTGCGGCAATAACCATTCCGTAGGCTGCACTGACGCCTATGGCCGGAGCTCCTCTGACACGCAGTGATTGAATGGCTTCGATGACTGCATCTAAAGTATCCAGATCAATGTAGGTTTCCTCAACAGGTAATTTCGTTTGGTCGAGTAATCGCAGTCTGTTGTCTGGCGTCCATTCGATGGTTTTAATCATGCGTCATTGATGAGGTTCAATCGATTAGAAGAGGTCGTTTAATGGGTTTTTTCTGTTTTGGAGTGGGAGATAAACCTTTTTACCCAGCCTGTGTGATTCGTAAACAGAGGCGATCATTTCTGTTGTTAAACGTGCCTCTTCTATACTTGATTCGGGAGCGCGATTGTCTTCTATGGCGGCGATTAAATCCTGACAAGCAAGTAAGTTTCCAGCCTGCAATCCACCGTCCTTGAGAGTTTCAGGTTGCCCTGGGCCGCTGGAGCTGACCTGCACCCAGCGTTTACCTGTGCGTGAAGGTGTCCATGACGCGTCGGGTAACCAGCCGGCACTGGGTAGGTAACCAGTGTTCATGGCAAGGATTCCCTTCGTTCCATAAATTTTGATTCCAAACCTGGATGGTTCTGCTCGGGCGTTTCGGACCGAATTAAAATAACCCATCACACCATTGTCCAGTCCATACATCGCTTGTATTTGATCACCCAAAATGGGGCCGATACCCTCATTGCCCTCTTGAACATGTGAGGCATCAGCACTCTGACCATCGCTGTTGACGGATGCAAAGCACCATTGAGCTTCGCCTCCAAGATAATGCATTAAATTCAAGACGTGGGTGCCCAATACCCACAGGTCCTCGCCCCCTCCACGCTGGTCTTCCTTGCCTCGAACTCGAATCTCAAGTAACTGGCCAATGCGGCCTTCGTGGATCATTCTGTAAATTACAGCAAGGATGGGGCTATAGCGGGTTTGGTGTGCTACAGCGACTTTGACATTGTTTGTCTGACAGGCAGCGATCATGGCATCGGCTTCCTCGAGTGTTCGGCACAGTGGTTTTTCAAGGTAAATTCCTTTCACTCCCTCTGCTGCTGCCATGAGTACCATATCGTGACGTTGATCAATCCAGCGTGGGCAAATACTCACAATATCTGGCTTGATCTCAGTCAACATTTTTCGGTAATCACCAAAACCCTGTTCCGGTTGCAAGCGTTCCATTGCTTTGGCGAGTCCTTCAGGTTGGTCGTCGGCCACAGCGACGATTTTTGCCTGCGTGATATGTTGCCACACGGTGTCCATGCCGTGGCCATAATTACCGCGACCACTGCTTCCGATCACCGCTACTCGATAAGGTTCTGACATATGTCTCTGAGGGTTGGTTGTTTGCCTGCCTCATCCTACTTGGCAATGACTCCATACAACAAGTCGAGATTTTGGTTTTAGAAGTCCTTTGAAATCTGCATTTTTCTGATTTCTTTAACTGAAAATTACAAAAAAACTCCGGCAAGTTCGCTCTGGCTCGGAGAATTAAAAACAAAGGGCAGGGGTCAACGGTTCAACACATCACTGCGAGTGGACTCAACGATGCCTGCAGTCTCTTGTATCAATTCTGGAGCGACGCCCAGTTCTGTCAGTGTTTCTGCAAGGTTTTCGATGACTGCGTCGAAATGACCATCATTGAGCCCTAATTTTTCCACAAGATATTTGTGGGATGTTCGCATGGTTTTCCCTGAATAGCTGGATACACCTCCCAAAGCATAGGTCAGAAATGCTTTTTGATGCCTTGCCTGCCGTTTCATATCCACGTCTTCAAAAAAGTGTTTGATACGTTCGTCCGCCAACACTTTGGTATAAAAAACATCCACTGCAGCGTCTACAGCATCGGCTCCTCCAATTTTTTCGTACAGATTTTTCGTGGTCATTTGTTCAATTATTGTTTTCAGGCAATCCTGAATTGTCTCGTTTATGAAGGTGAGAAGTATCCATTTTCAGAAGAGGGTAAACATTTGTCTGGCCGTATGATGGCTTCTTTGCATCATTTCTTGTTACACTCACTCCTGAGATACTTTGTTTGGCTGTTGGAGGTTCTTTGTGTAATTTTACATGGTGAACTCAGCAATTAATCAAAGTATTCTACCTCTCGTAGATCAGAGCCTGAAAAACAAACTAGGTTGTTTTTCCTTTGTTTTGTGTTTTTTGGCGACAGTTTCAGTCAACGTCATCGGTTCTCAACAGGAGAGGCATGAAGCCAAGGTTCCCAATATCATCATTATCTATGCTGATGATCTTGGTATTGGTGATTTGTCATGTTACAATCCCAAATGCTCCTACAGTACACCAAGGCTGGATCATATGGCAGCTGAGGGGATACGCTTTCTGGATGCTCACAGCCCTTCCACTATCTGCTCCCCATCACGATACGGACTATATTCCGGTCAGCAGATTTATCGATCTACGGGGCGGGGAGGAGGGGCCTTTGAAGGGCCGGGTGGACCGAGTTACCTCAAGCCCGGTACGCTTACATTGGGGGACATGTTAAAGCAAAAAGGATATCACACAGGGGTGTTCGGTAAATGGCATGTAGGTTTAACCTGGTTTGATAAAGAAGGGGAGCGACTTGGAGGAGGATTCGATAACTCGCTTTTAATCGATTATGATCGATCTACTCCATTGATTGATGGGCCGAATGCCCGGGGTTTTGACGCATCTTTTGTTACACCAAACTGTCCGACAACCGACCCTCTTTATATATATATCGAAAACGGTATGGTGCCAATTCCTGCCGACCGTCGGCATCTTCGTTCAACCCTTCCCAATCCGGGAGGGAAGTGGCGATGGGATAATGATGAAGGTTGGATGGCTCCAGGCTACGACTTTCTTGAAGCGGATTTAATGTTTTACGAAAAGACGGAAGAATTCATTGTCAACCATCTTAAAAAGAGTCCTGAAAAACCATTCTTCACCGTTTTTTCCACTCAGATAGCCCATGCTCCGGTTCTCCCCGCTCCGGAATTTGTCGGTAATTCTGGAGCGGGTCCAAGAGGAGATTTTGTTGTTGAACTGGATACCCTGGTGGGACGGGTGATTGATCTTGTAAAGGAACTTGGTATCGATGATGAGACACTGATTCTGTTCAACGCTGACAACGGTGCTGAGACCATGCATGTGGATTGGATGCGTGAGGATCATGACCATGATCCTTCAGCTGGTTTGCGAGGTATGAAGCGTGATGCCTGGGAAGGAGGTCATCGTGTACCATTCATAGCAAGGTGGCCCGGCAGGATTCCTCAAGGGCAGGTTTCGGATCAAATAACAAACACCACCGACATTTTTGCGACCCTGGCATCGATTGTCGATTTTACCTTACCGGACGATGCTGCGGTTGACAGTTTCGATATGTTACCTGTGATGACAGGTAAACAGGATCCAGTGAAACCCGTTCGTCCGCACCTTTTGACTCAAAGTTTCAGGGGAGAATTCCAGATAAGAAAAGGTAAATGGAAGTATCTGGATCATCAGGGTTCAGGGGGGAATAATTATGAAAGAGGCGTCCTGAAAAAATACGAAATCAAAGAAACTGCTCCTGAAGCCCCTGGGCAACTTTATGACTTGGCTGCTGACCCGCAAGAAACCATCAACCTTTACTTCAAAAAAACAGAAGTTCGTCGTGAACTGCAGGCTTTGCTGCAGCGATTAAAGCAAGAAGGGCGCAGTGCGCCAGTGCAACGAAAGCCTGTTGGGTTTCAAAATATAGCGATCATTCCTTTTACGGATGCTCAAGTCTCTAAATGAAGCCTTTGATGGGCTTTCACTCATCGAAACGTGCTTGTGCTTCCGGTATTGTGATTATCCAATGTACTCGATAACCGATCGTCATTGTCAAAAGGCAAGATCAATGATGATTCATCAACCACCATTTGAGGGTCCTTGAAACTTTCTCTGCTGCATCATTCTGCACGAAATGGCCCGCCTCTGGAATGGTCATTAAAGTGAACTCAGCATCAATCCAATCCCAGGTGTTATTGAGTCCGTCAGAATGGAGGGCCTGGTCTTCGAGTCCGTGAAACATGAGGGTGGGACATTTGAGCACCACTGCATTTTGTTGAATGGCAGCGTTCAATTTCGGTAGATCAGGATAATTCCGTTTATAGATTTGAAGCATGGAATCAAAGTTGGATTTCTCAAACGCTGCAATGTAGCGCTGCCTGATTTCAGGGGCAGTGATCCATCCAGCAAGGTTTTCGGGAGTCATTGCTCTGCCAAAGAATACATCCGAATCTGACGCGTTTCCTTTTTTGAAGGTTTGAGCATAGGCACTGTTCGATCTTTGAACATGATTACGCGTGAGTTCACGCATGAAACCATTGGGATGAGGTAAATTAAGAATGACCAGATTTTGGGTCATTTGCGGATGAGAAAAGGCAAACTGCCATGCTACAGCGCCTTCCCAGTCATGACCGATGACAGTGGCCTTTTCCTCCCCATGGTGCCGGATAACTGCTTCGACATCCGAGATGAGTTGCGGCATGTCATAGGCTTCAGGAGATAAGGGCTGAGAGCTTTTGTTGTATCCGCGTTGGTCGATCGCCACAACTTTGAAATCATTCTTCAACGCATCCATTTGATGTCTCCAAGTATACCAGAAATCGGGGAAACCGTGTATCATCACTACTAGTGGACCATTACCAACTGTAGCAAAATGGATCTTAATACCCTTATTATCTGCAAAACCGTGCTGCGCCTCTTTCCAGATATCTGCGCTGCCCGTTGGCTGACTCAGAAGCGTCGCCAAAAGAATGCCGAAAATTGAACATGCACAACGTAACCTTATCAGTGAAATAATCATTTCTTATCAAACCTTCTTTTCATGGCCATGAGTATTAAGCATGCATGACCTGTCCTCCGTCAACGTTGATTACCTGGCCAGTGATCTGACGTGCTTTTACGGAAGCAAGGTAGGCGGCCATGGCCCCAAGATCCTCTGGCCTTTGCCAATCATTCAATGGAGAAATCATACGGATTTTTTCATTCGCCCAGTCCTCATATTCCAACCGGTCTTCCTCTGGCAATAATTCTTGTCCCGCCTGCCAAACAGACCGGTTCAACTCAGAAGCGACCATACCCGGTGAGATGGCGTTGGCTCGCACTCTGTATGGGGCTAGATCTTTCGCAACGCATTGCATGAAATTAATCAACCCCGCCTTGGCCGCACTGTAGGGTGGGTCCGTTTGTGAGCCAATCTGCCCTGCCACCGAAGTGAAGAATGTGATACTGCCTGCCTTTTGCCTGACGGCATAAGGCGCAAAGGCGTGGGCTACATTGACAGCGCCTTGAAGATTAATCTCTAAAATTCTAGACCAGTCAGAAGGCTCCAGATTCCAGAAGGGGAAACCAAATTTTCCCGAACCTGCTCCCACTGAAAAAACAACATGATCTATTTTGCCGAAGCGATTGGCGGCATCTTTCAGACCCATTTTTACGGCTCCGTAATCGACGACGTTGGATCGAACACTCAGGACATTTTCATGTATGTTCTTTGAAATTTCATCAGTGGAAGGATGTGCGTCAAAAATTAAAACCTGACATCCTTCCTCGATGAAGCGTTTGACAACTGCCTGTCCGATGGTGCCGGCGCCTCCAAAGACAGCGACGGATTGGTTTTTCAGTTCAAGGTCCATTCAGTCTTTTAATGCAGGTAAGTGTTTCATGTGTTTTCAGTATTGCCAGAGGTGGCTTTTCCCATCTCATTTTACGTCGAATCGAAATATCAATGGTTTGCCTTTTCAGATCCCTTTCAATTCCACGTTTGTTCCTGGTGGGCGCTCTCTCAGATTATGAGCGAGCACCTCAGTTTCTCGCATTGATTCTGTCTTGCCGTCAAACAAGATAACAATATCGTCTTTCAAAAAACCGGCACTTTTGGCCGTTGCATGGCCTCTGTTATGGAATCTTTGTTGATGATGCTCAAAATGGTATGCGACCTCGTCTGACAAATCGTCTCATTTACTAGCTTAGAGGTGAGAGTGTATATTTCACTGAGACATATTTTTTGCTTTAGGGCGAGTTTATTCCCTTCATGGATGATCATGGTCGACAACTTTTTCATGATCGAGATCATCTATCTTATTACGGAGCAAGCATGCTGAAAGAAAGTTTGTCAGGTGCAACTCAAGACCCTCTGAAATAGTGTTACGATCATGAAAGATTCAGCATTTGGGATGATTTAATTCCGCATGGGTCTTTGACTCTTTCTTCGGGGATCGACGTGACAGTTTTTTGCTCACTCTGTTAATGATTCGCTGTTGCATCTGAGTGTTTTGATGCGTGCCACTGGATGTAGCGGTCAGTCTCTGTTACACAACCCGGGAAGTTGATGATACGATAGCCTGCCTCAAGCAAAACATCGATCAACGCAGGGTCATTGGAGCCTGATGTAGAGATTTCCTTAGCCGTGGTGATTTCTTGAAAGTCCTCTTCGGAGAAGAAGTTCCTTATTTCGACATGCCTGAATGGATCGAGTGAGAAATCGCTTCCTCGTATCTTGTTCAAGAGGTAATCGAATCGGTGACTAGTGCTATTTGATATATCCATACTATATGCACGCTCTGGGTGATTCTAATTATAAATACTATTTCAGGTTGATGCTGTTTTTCAAGTTCATTCCCGACCCACTGGGAAATATATTTGCGATAACCTGCCGGCAATTCAATGATCCATCTGCTTCTGGTCTTGGAAGCCTTTGCACCGACTACTAGGTATTCCTGTTTGCACTCATGGCATCAAGAATAGACCCCCAGCTTTTGTGGTGCGTTGGGATAGGGTCAGATGCTCTCCTGCATGGCGCTGCAGACGATTGAGCACCCAATTGAATTCTTGTAGCCAGCGTTTGCGTCTGCCCCTGCTTTCAAGGTCCTCAAGGATGTGGGAACGCTTGATGCTGCAGCGATTCTGCCATAACACGCCGAGCCTATGTCTTTCCACACTGTAGGCTTCCAGCATGCGCAACATGCATAGGACTTAAAACCCTGCGAGCGTTGTTGATTTCTTAGCAGCAGTTCTCATGGAACTAAATATCCAGGTCGTGACTGGTCGTGATTATCCCTTTCAGGTCCTGGCACAGAGTCTTGCCGCAAAGGCTGAAAACTAGGGTTAACTAATTGTTAGTGGACTGTCGGTTGTTGCCAATGAGTTCCGCAGCCGTAATTCACCAGACAGCATGCCAGAGTTAATCGCAAATACGGAGGAATACTAAGTTTCTGATAATCCACCAAATTACGAAAAACCTCAATACTTGAATCATGTCAGAATGCTTACATGCGCGCGAAGCGCTTGCCGCATCAAATCCGCCTGTTTGCTAGGCTCTGCTTTATTGGTTGGACAAGTTTTCCCTGATAACTTCTATTGTCATAAAGTGGATTATTGGAGCTTGAAAAACCCCCTCGCTGAACTGCAAACAGCGAGGGGGTATGGTTTATTTTCAATGTTACAATACCTATCAATACTTATGGCATCTTTTTGGATGCAAGTAGTCTCTAGCATAATGGATGCCAGTTCTTATTTAAGGGCGATAACGGGTCATTTTAACAAGTCGTTGCAAACAGTAATAGTCAATGTGTGTTTTTATGCTCACTTCTGTGTTCAATTTTGTGCTACGCCATCATGATGGCGTCTGATTTGATGTCCGCAAGATGCTGATTTGGCATTCCTCTAAATAAATATAGGCGGTAATGATTGTTTCAACTCACCCTAGTGCAGAGAGTTGAAGTTCCATTTGCGTTGAGTGTATTATTGTTACGGCTTGCGCTCTTTTGACCCCGGTTACTAATACAACGATTGCCTGACTGGGGTAATTTCTTTCCGGCTTATGAAGTAAAGCCCCAGTTGTGCTGTCAGTGCAGCGAACTACTCTCTTTTTCTAGCTACTACTACAATTATTTGAGTGTAGTAACTTTTACCTTGCTTGAACTACTACTATGACAATCACTCAAGGGTGGAATAAGTAATCAGGAATGAGGGCTTCCGGGTTGTTAATTCCATCCTTGTTGGTATCAAGCGCGACAACGATAACCCGACGGCAGGAAGGAACACGCTGCACCAAGAGCCATGTTAGCGCGCAAGGTTTACCAGCATCGGCATCATTAGTGCGTTGGATTCAAGCACACGTTCTTATGGTGGGTTTTTTACGACTATTAGAATGACTCAGCAGTCAGTTGGATGCTGGGACAAAGCCTGCATTTCTTTTTAAAATGTAACAAGGGATGCTCGCAATTAGCATGCTGTCTCTTATCTGAACATAAGGTGGGTTGCTTAAATTTCATCTAGTTAAGACAACTTGTTACACAAATTTTTTTGGCCCTTTTTTCTTATTTTAGACGTTTAATCTATTGCATGCGAAAATGTCGTATTAAAAATCAAATAGCGCTCGTTGGATTTCAGCACTTATCAGTGACTTCACAACTGCAGAAAATTGCTCCATGAAAAATGATACTCTTGCATTATCTATTACAAACCCGAGCCCGGTTTGTAATAGATAATGGCGACAAAATTCCAAAGTTTTCTCATGATGCAACCTCTTTAATCGTGCACAATTGTGAATAGGGGGAACGATTTGAATGTTTTGTTTTTAGGATAGACCCCTCTGTTCGTACAGCGAAAACCCTACAAGTCAAAGTTCAAGTCCAGCACAGGCCAAAGCACTATTGCCGGCATGATAAAACAGTAAGTAATAGTTGTGCGCCACATTTGTGATTTTTTCTTATGAATAAAATATGTAAGCTCTGCAATCAAGATTGCTCATCCAAGGTTCGCTACAAGGACGAAGCAGGCCAATACACCTGCAAAGAATGCTATGATGAGTTTTCGTTGGATAAGGAGAAGAATAAAGAAATTATTACTACAGGCTCTACCTCTTTGCGGCGACCTCCATCGCCGACTGCCAAGTCAGGTTCAAAAAACGCGTCAACTGGCAAATATTTGCAAGTTTTCGGGATTGGGCTCTTGGGGGTAGGTATCCAAGTCGGTGCTGCTCTCTCTGAGAGTGTCTTACTCGTCGTGTTAACCTTTCTTTATATACTGTTTTGCAATTTAGCAATTGCGGATAGACTAGGTGCCGATAACTCTATTTTGCAGCTAATACCAATAGTAAATCTTTTCCATCTTTGCTTGTGCGTTGATTTACCTGTTTGGATGGGTTTTTTGTTTTTTGTGCCATTGGTCAATATTGTTTTTGTGGCATATGTTTATTGCAGGGCCGCAAACCAACTAGGGAAACCAACTTTGAGTGGTGTGCTTATCCTAATCCCATTGGCTAACACTTTTTTGCTTGGCTATCTGGTCTCTTCTGAGTCATTGAAGAGGTGAAATAAGCGTTATTACGGTTTTAAGCAGGCGACCTCTTTACCGCTGAAGAGCAGTTCAAAGCCATGAAGTTTGACGTGGATGATTTTGGGCAGTTATACCGCGTGATTGAGCAGCCATAAGCTGCGGTCAACGATACGGGTTTTCAATGGCCCGGGCGGCTCTCCAAAACTCATGAGGCTCCCTCTGTCGAGCAAGGTTCCAGCTGCTGGAATGACCTACGAAAAATGCGAGACTGAAGATCCCAAAAAGCTGTGTGCGTCCAATATTGCGGTAAGACTCGGAACCGATTACGGGAATCTTTGTGCTATTGATTTTGACGGCATAGAGACATCCCCGAAAAGTGGTAAGTTCATTGTCGATCCTGATGACATACTGAATGAATTCTTCATATTGAACCCGCACCTGAAATACTCACTCCGAACGAAAGGTAGAAAGGGAGCCACTGTCTGGGTTAAGGTGGAAGGGGACTATCCATCGAGGGTCAAGCACCTCAATATAGCGAACCATGAAGAACGAGTTGGGGAATTGAGATTCAACCTATACAGCCTGATTCAAGGTATTCATCCTGACACGGGAAACCCATACAAGGTTGTGGTTGATGCACCAGCGTTCAACGTATCACTAGGCGACATCACATGGTTGGATGGCTCAACTCTAGGTAAGGTCATTGGGAAGGACCCTCCCTTGTTACATAGGAATACACATGATGTTTATACAGTATATGAGGGATCTCTAACTGCTCTTCAGAGCATAGTTAACTCCTACATACCAACGGCACCCCATCAGACCGCAGACCTACATTTCAAATTGGCAAGGCATATCAAAACATGGGAGCGGGATCATCAAGTGAAATTAAGCGACCAGCAACTTATGAAGGTAGGAATCATGTGGTATAAAGCAACTCCGAAAAAGTATCTCAAACATTACGGACCTGATAAATACGCGATTGAATTCATTGATCGATACCGTTGTGTTAAAACCTGCATTGGTGATGGGGGTGAGACCTTCGACAACGCTTTGAAGGCTGCTCATGAAAACGATTGCCATGATAGGGTGGCAGAGTTCTTTCCTCTATCGAAAGACGTTCAATTGGCATCAAACCTGTGCCGAGAATTGGCGATAGCATCTGGCAACGGATCCTTTTTCTTATCAGTAAGAAAATTACAGGCAGCGCTTGAACTTCCAAACCACATGGCGGCACACAGGATTCTGAAATGCCTGAAAACCATAAGCGCCATCAAGGAAGTGAATAAAGGCAACATGAAGCGTCGACGCGCTAGTTATTACAGTTATCTGCTCGATGATCTTAACACGGAAGACAAAGCCGCATGAAACCAACTGCATACCTATTGTTGGGACTCTTTGGGAAGAGTGTCTTTTAATACTCGCGAAAGACAACTGAGGCGAATACAAGGCAATGCGACGGTTAATCCTCAATTGGGTTCAATGACAATAAACTATTACTGACGGCGAAAGCTACTACTACTCCGTTGCACCGTTTTTGCGGAGCAAATCCACAATTTCCTTTTTTTCGAAAAGGATTGCCTCATCTAACGGGGTTCCTCCAAGTGCATCCTGTGCATTGAGGTCTGCACCTTTGTCGATCAGCAGCTCGATAGCTTCTTTTTTACCGAACAAAACAGCCTGATGAAGGGGGGTTACTCCATCTTCATCCTTTGCATTAATATCTGAACCTTTGGCAATGAGTAGCTCGACAACTTCTTTTTCGCCTTCCATAGCAGCGACATGCAAAGGGGTTTCTCCATTTTCACCCTTTGCATTAATGTCTGCACCTTTAGCAATCAGCAGCTCGACAACTTCTTTTTCACCAAAGAAAGCACCGACAAGCAAAGGGGTTTCTCCAAATAGATTAAGAGCATCGGTATCAAGCCCCTTAGCAATAAGTAATTTAATGCTATTTCCGTCACCAGAAAGAGCTGCTGTGTGTAAAAGAGTGTTTTCATCACCAGTCTTCAAGTTGACATCAGCACCTTTAGCGATGAGCAGTTCTGCAACTTCATGTTTACCCTCCAGAACCGCATTATGTAATGCGGTTTCCCCTTTTTTATTCTGGATATTGATGTCCACCTTTTTGGCAATAAGAAATTCAATAACATTTTTCTCGCCGGAAAGTGCCGCTGTATGGAGAAGAGTCATTCCATACTTGTTTTTCACATTTACATCGGCCCCACCTTCCAATTGCTGTGTGATATATTCTATGTCTGCATTATTTGCAGCCTTGAATAAGAGCGAATCTTTCTCACTAAAGTAGACTTGAAGGGCATCTGCACCTTTATCAGTGAGTAGTTTAATAATTTCATTATTTCATTCCTCAACCGCTACCATCAAAGGAGAGTCTCCAAAATCATCCTTCGCATCAACATCAGCACCATTTGCAATGAGGAATTCAGCTAGAACCTTTTGATTGAAAAATGCAGCAATATGCAAAGGGGTGCGTCCATGTACGTTAGCATTTACCTCGGCACCACTCTCGATGAGTAGTTTTGCAATTTCTTCAAAACCTTCTCTGGCCGCATCATGTAACGGAGTGAATCCTCCTCCCTTTTCAGCATCATCTCCAATTTGAAACGCTTTCGCATTTACATCCGCCCCCTTGGCAATAAGTAGTTCAACTATTTCTTTGAGGTTTTGCCTAACTGCAATATGTAAAAGAGTTCCCATATAACTCTTTTCATTGACATCTTCTCCTTTGTTGATGAGCTCTATTGCCAGTGCAGTGTCGCTCTTTTCAATCGCGGATAGAAGCTGGCTTTTATTCCAATTAAGTGCATTTCCAGCGGCGCCATTCTTTATAATTTCCTCCTCAGGGGAACCACATCCGACGATCAGTGCGCCCAAAAAAACGGAAAGCAAAAGGGCAAAAGTATGGGAATTCATGACTTAATCTCAGCAAAGAATGTTAGATTGAGCAATTACAAAAGCAGGCTGTATTTCTAATGCTCCACCTATCGTGACAAGGCGTAGCGTCGACCGCACGCAACGTTGCGACATTTGAGACAACAGCATTTCAGCGATTCACTGCAGCAACCAAACAGTAGCGTGAGTGAGCCTCAATGAGGTATTGTTTGATCATCGGTCGAGGGCATCGGCCGAAATGTTCACAAGCGCACTCCGCCCTCTCACTTTCCTACCAAAGGTGAGGGGGCATCTTGTTTCTTACGACATCACCCGTTTCCAAAATCACCAGAAAATTTTGTTAGGGTATATCAATAGTCTAGTGTTGCGTCCGTCTTTACAGTGAGGTGTTTGTGTCTGCTAGAAATGTTTCAAAAGGCCTTAAAGCTGGTCGGAACTACTATGCGAAATTCTCGAAATAATACTGAAAATGTGAGTATTTATACCTTTTTGTTATAATCATCCTTCAAAGTTCAGAGGGGCTTTCGAAGCAGCCCTAATCTAGGACTTGCTGTGAGTCTCTATGCTAGACATTGTTAAAAATTATCTTTCAATTCATCAGCTGTCTTAGCTCCGCTTTTGCGAAGTAATGCAACGATGGGCTCAAGTTCTTGTATTATTGCCATATCCAAGGCGGTTTGACCAATTGCTGAATGTAAATTAACTCGAGCACCTGCAACTATTAGCATTTTACAGATTTGTTCATGATTGTTGGCTGCTGCAATCATAAGAAGAGTGTTGCCGCTCTCGTCCTGAATATTAATATCACCTCCACTGGTATAGAATTTGACGACAGCATCATAGTTGCCGCTCTGCGCTGCTACCTTTGTTTTGGATGGGTATTTATCTTTTGAGTTAGAAAGAAAAAAAGGAAGGAGTAGGAGCAGACTTATCATGACGCAAAAGACAAGAACACTGGAAACAAAGAAAACCCCACATCCAGAGACCGGAGCCATGATTTTTTGAGGGTTCTGAGGGTCGACATAAACTGGAAATATTGTGGAGGTGTCTGCGGTTCCAACATGTTGCTCCGCAAAAAGCGCGTCATCCTCATCCAAATCGGACGTATAAGTGTTCCCCTCTACCTCATATTCCAATGTGATGACTTTGATTGTTCTTGTATGCC
>KB912011.1 GCA_000383715.1 Verrucomicrobia bacterium SCGC AAA164-E04 | reverse complement strand
TCATAAGATGGAAATGATGCTGGGTGTTTAATATCTCGTGATGGTTTCGTGCAGGTTGAACAAAGCGCGTGTCACAGCTGTCCAAGCCCCAAGCTCGGCAGGTGGGCACTGTTTCCCTGCTTGATTCAGGCCTACCTTGACCAGTTCCAGACCACGCTCAGGCTCGCCCGAATATCCTTCTCGAGTTTCAATGAGTAATTGCTCCAATATCATCAACTCACGATGCGTGGGCTGACGCAGAACAACCGATTCGAAAGCTGATCGAATACGTTGATGATCTGCTTTTGCAGGGGAACTTAAAATCCCTGCTGCGAAAGTTCTCGCCGCCTCTACGAAGGAAGGGTCATTTAAAAGATTCAATGATTGTAAGGGCGTGTTTGATCGTGGCCGTTGTGCGGTGCACTCCTCACGTGTTGGAGCATCAAAAGCCTTGAGCATTGGATGTAAAAAGGTGCGCTGCCAGTGAGTGTAAAGCCCTCGTCGATATTGACTGTTACCTTTGTCATGCTTGTAGGTTCGCTTCGGGAAATTGAGTTGTGAGTAATATCCTGAGGGTTGATAAGGCCTGACGCTTGGGCCACCAATCTGTCTGACTAAAAGGCCGCTGATGTCGAGTGCCTGGTCACGGATCATCTCTGCATCCAATCGGTAACGGGTCTGACGTGCGAAAAGTTGATTGTATGGATCCATGGTCGCCAATGTTTTGCTCGGAGTAGATGTTTGACGATAGGTTTGCGAGTTAACGATCAATCGAACCATGTGCTTGATGTCCCATCCACTGCGGACAAATTCGGAAGCCAGCCAATCCATCAGTTCGGGATGAGTGGGTGGTGTGCCTTGTGATCCCGAGTCTTCCATGACGCGCGCAAGGCCATAACCAAAATACAATTTCCACAGATGATTTACGAAGTTTCGAGCTGTCAAAGGATTTTGTTCTGATACGAGCCAGTTGGCCAGATCCAATCTGGAAAGGCGTTCCTGGCTGGAGTTGAGCTTGTCATAATCCATGAAACCCGGAATTGCTGGGTTCACAACTGGACCGGAATCGTCCATCCAGTTACCGCGTGGAAGAATCCGCATGGGACGCGGCTCGACGGACAAGGAAACAAGCATGGTCGGGATATCCTTTTCCAATTTCTGAATGCGGGATTTGGCCGCAGCTAACTGAAGCCTGGCAGGCTCAAGGATCGGGGATCGTCCGTAAAAATAGTCCGCAAGTTCTGCCGTTTCTTGAGTAGACCTCTCTTCCCATGGAACGGAAACCAACCGGTAAACATCATCAGGAATTCCCGTTTCCGAAAGAACTGGATTGGGCACCGAAGTGGTGCTCAATCGAAACCGTCCTATGACATTTTTTTCATGTTTGCTCTGGTGCTCCAGGCGGGCTACCAGTGTGGCATCACGGTCAAACAAGAGCGGTTCCTGGAGGGTGATTAAAAGTTGGCGGGTCTCCTTCTTGTTTTTTCCGTCCACGGCCCAACCTGTTTCGTCTTTGCCGTCTATTGCTTTTGACGCTTCGAAACTTCTCTGGGCGAAATCTGCCTGCGCACTCTCAAGTTTGACGGGTGTTTCACCGTCCTCGTTCTTGATCACCAATTCGAACTCGCTCAGAACAAAATTGCCGCCTCCCCTCGAGAGAGAGTTTTCGTCCATGGAAGGGTGTGTCAGTGCTTCAAGTCGAATCCCCGTTATTCTTCGGGTAGCCTTGATTGGGATTTCGATTTCGAAATTCTCTTTATCTGGCTTGGGGCCGCGTGTCAGGATCGCTCCGTTAGATTGTTGAATAAATTCGGTTCCGTTGACCGAATGGATCGTCTTTGCAGAGAGTGGGTGCCAGCTTAACTGTCCAGCAAGTTCCAGATCCATCAATTGCTTTTCCCAGTCCAATTGAGCATTGACCAGCTCCTCAGTCGAAGTGACCAATACTTTTTCCAAGCTCTCAACAGTTTCCTTGAGTTGTTTTTGTTCGTTTTCCTGTTGTGGCGATGGAAGGGGCATTTTGGGGCCCCATCCTGATCCTCCATAGAACCCCTTTTCTTTCAGGTCACCAAAGAAAGCCGCCATGCTGTAAAAGTCTTTCATGGTGTAAGGGTCAAACTTGTGATCGTGACACTCCGCGCATCCCATGGTGGCTCCCAGCCAAACCCCGGACGTAGCTCGCACTCTGTCAGCGGCGTATTTGGCCAAATATTCATTGTCCTGTGCCCCGCCTTCCGCGGTGATCATATGAAGGCGATTAAATCCGGAGGCTACCTTCTGGGATCTTGTCGGGTTCGGTACAAGGTCCCCTGCGATTTGTTCCAGTGTGAACTGATCAAAAGGCATGTTTCCATTAAATGCATTGATCACGTAATCGCGATATGGCCAAACACTGTAAGGCTGGTCTCCGTGATAGCCCACCGTGTCCGCATATCGGACCAGGTCCAGCCAGTGAACAGAAAGGCGTTCACCAAAACCCTCATCGGCTATCAATGAATCCACCGTTTGCTGATAATCCAGTGGGTTCTCTGACTCTGCGAACTGACGGACAGTATCCACGCCTGGTGGCAGCCCGGTGACATCAAGATGTAAGCGACGCATCAATGTTTGTGGATCGGCTTCTTTTGAAGGACGCATTCCATTTGCTTCCAATTTGCTTAAAATGAAGAAATCGATCGCATTATTCGGCCAATCTGTATCCTTCACGGTTGGGATATCAGGTCTTCGAGCCGGCTCAAAGGACCAATGCGTTTCCCATGGGGCGCCTTGCTTGATCCACTCGCGAATCAACTTTTTCTCATCATCATTCAGAGATTTTCCAGAATCTGGAGGTGGCATCACATCGTCGGAATCGCTCGCAAAGATGCGGGCAACCAAATCGCTTCCATCAGGATCACTTTCCTTGATCACCCAGTAATCACCATCACGCGATTTGGCGGTATGCTCCTGATCCAGTCGCAAGTCTGCTTTGCGTTCCTGAGCATCCGGACCATGACATTGGAAACAGGCATCAGATAGCAGTGGACGAATTTGGCGTGCGAAAGATATGGGTTCGGCTTGACTCTGGCCACACGCAAGCAAAAGAGAGGTTATGGCTAGCAGCCATGTGTGGTAAGAAGGCGGTGTAATGTGTGACCTCCCAAGAGGATAAGTGATTAAATGTTTCATGGGCATGAGCATGATTACGTAATGAGACTCCAGTAATTCAACCAGACTCTGTGATGAATGTCACTATGCACCGCTGGGTTTGCTTATTCAAGCAGGATGATTGAGGTAACATGGAGCGATCTTCTCCAAGCCGAGTCGTCAAAGTGGGTGCTTTTCTTGTACTGCTGGAGTGGGCGTCTTCAGATTTTGATCCTCAAGACATTTTCAAGCAGTTTTGGCAACCCTTGAGGCGATGATGGAGGGTTTGAAATTGCGATCTGTTTTCGTTCGTGATCAGGTTTTAATCTAACATTTTCTGTCAGAATATTGGCCAGATTCCTTTTAAAATTGTTTTTGGATGAAATGAGCCTCCCATGGTGTGAATGCCATAGCTGGAGGCGATCGTCAGGGCTTCAACAGGCTGCTCAGCTTAAGGGTATAGGCCTGAGATGCTTCAGGAGTAAGGTGTGTTTTATTTGCGAATTGAGCATCTTCCAATGCGAGGGGTAGCGAATCCAGTATGTCATCTGCACTGAGGGCAGTTTTCCATTCCTGAAGTATGGATGCGAATTTGGTGGTAAGATCTTCATCTGCGAAACTGGCGGGAGTGGGGGACAAGGCGACCGTGAGCTGCACATCTTCTGGCATGACGTTCGTGAACGCCTCTGCATTCCGCAGGTTGGCTGTAGAGACCCGGTATTCCTTGCTGCCTCTAAGGTCAGAGGCCTTGATGCTTCGAGGGTCCACTGCTGAGCCCTGGTGTTCCCGCATGTATGTTTCCAAATTGCTGGTAAAACCAAAATAGGAGCCAAATGCGCCTGATAATGGACGTGGCAACCAGGCAAGGAGTCGTCCTTTTATGACATGGACTCCGAAAAGATATTCTGCCGAAGTCCATGATTTACCGTTGGTAGCGTGATCTTTTCCTGCCATGTAGTCATGGATCCAATTTACATGTGATCTGGATGGTGATGATCGTCTGAGAAAATCAGGGTGAACCATTAACACGATTTCTGAAGGCATCTTTGTCTGTGTTTTCAGATATCGATCCAGGAGTTCTGAAAAGATCTTCATGTCCAGGAAACTGACTGTCCCCAGGTTGACTATTTTTTTACCTGTCAGTTCTCCAAGCTGAGAGGCGTCGATGTTCATCAGGCAGGAGGAATCTCCAATGAGCACTATGTCTGCACCCTCATCTTTCAGGGCCAAATCAGCTTTTGTTGCCATGATGGTTCGATCCATGTCCCAAGTGGCTCGTGGAGCTGGGAGAAAAGGCGCGCACACATGCAGCATGCCCGCAATCATTGCAATGAGCAGCAAAAGCAACCCCAAATGGCTCGCAAACCACTTGAAATCGAAATCGTATGTATGACTGTTTCTGGCCATGATTCAGGTCAAAATTGAAAGTAAATAAAAGGAGTCCCTTTGGTATTCCAAAACACTGTTGTCATGATCACGCAGATCGCCATCAAGGCTGACTTGATCATACGGTTGTGCGGCAGCATCGGGAAAATAGTATTTGTTCGGTGTTGCCATATTTGCATTGCCAAAAGCGGAGACATGAAAACGGCCAGATTCAAAATATAACTACCAATCCATAGAGGGAATGACCAAGTAAAGAGAGAAGTTGTCAATGCCATGATGTGATCCATCGATTGTGCGCGGAAAAGCAACCATCCATAGAAAATGATAATCATCGTCAGGAACCACCCCAGCAAGGGTTGCATGCGTCGAGGAAGTGGGATGCTTGGGAAAAGGCAAAGCATCATGCCATGCCAGAGCCCCCACAGAACGAAATTCCAGCCAGCGCCGTGCCACAGGCCTGCGACCAGCATGGTAATTAAAAGGTTTCGCATCATGGCCGAGCTCCCGCCGCGATTGCCTCCCAATGGAATATATAGATAATCGCGAAACCAGGTCGACAGGCTGATATGCCAGCGTCTCCAGAAATCACTCGGAGACGTTGCAAAGTAGGGGAGGTTGAAGTTGACCATGAGATTGAATCCCATCATGTAGGCCAAACCACGTGCGACGTCTGAATAGCCTGAGAAATCACAATAGATCTGAAAGCCAAATGCGATGGTGCCAAAGTAGACAATCGCACCCTCTGCATCTTGATCCTCGTATACCATGTCTGACAGTGCTCCAAAATTGTCTGCGAGTACGACTTTTTTGAACAAGCCCCAGATTATCAGCCAAATGCCCATTTCCATGCTTTGCTGAGTCACCTTGCGTGTTGTCAAGAATTGGGGGAGCAGGTTGCTTGCTCGCTCAATTGGACCTGCCACGAGCTGTGGGAAAAATGCGACGTAAGCCAGGAATGCGGTCAGATTATTGGTAGGTTCCAGTTTTTTGCGATAAATATCGAGCGTGTAGCTGAGGCTTTGAAATGTGTAAAATGAAATACCCACAGGAAGGATGACATGCAGCATGGGCGTGCTGACTTCCATTCCAAGCGTGGTCAAGATGGTCTGCAGCGATTCTGAAAAGAAATCAAAATACTTGAAAATACCCAGCGCACCCAGATTGGCTCCCAGACTCAGGGTGACCAGTCGTTTTTGAATTTTTGCTTCCGCGTTCTTCTTTAGAGCCAGCCCCACGTAGAAATCAATCAGGCTGGAGCCGAGCAGTAGAAACAGGAAGCGCCAATCCCACCAGCCGTAAAAACAATAGCTAGCCACAAGAATCAGCCAGTTTCTGCGTGAAAGGTTTTGTCTCGTCACAAAATAAAGAAGTGTGAACGCCAGCAGAAACCATAAAAATGTGTCGGAATTAAACAACATTAAGCACAAGGAGGTATCTCAGTTTGATGGGATTCGTCAAGTAAGTGATTTTTCAGATGTAAAATATTTGGCCTGATTTGTGCTATTTGCGGAGGGTGCCGACCCCAGTTCTGCAGCTTGCTTATCGTCTTGGAATGCCAAAAACAACATTGACAGTCAAATTTTGACAATTCATGTTTCCTAACCCAATTATGTTTGAATTATCCACCCTAAACAGCACTCGCAACTCTCGGTTGGCCACGCGAAAGCCGGGTTTCACCTTGATTGAACTGCTGGTGGTTATCGCGATCATCGCCATTCTGGCAGGAATGCTTCTTCCCGCTTTGTCAAAAGCCAAAGAGAAGGCCAAGTCCATCAAGTGTATCAATAACTTACGCCAGTTGGGATTGTCCACCATCATGTACGCAGAGGATTTCGACGGTAAGTTTCAGTTGCACGATCCTCTGGATCCTTCCTACGCATGGGGCGGTGTGCTCTTCACGAATCAAAGCCTCGGCACGGAAGAGCTGTTTTTATGTCCATCCTACGATCCTAAATTTTTCACCAACTGGTTTCGGATTTACGGTATCAGGATTGATCCACCTGTAGAATTCACCACAGGTGAATTTAACAATATTCTGAAAGTAGACAACATTCGTCAACCTTCCGACTACGTTCACATGGCAGATACCACAAGTCAGGGACGCATGGGGGTAGGTGCTGAACAGTTCCATACTTTTCGCCTCAGTGTTGAGAAAGAAATTCATGCACGTCACAATAATGCTGCCAATGGCTGGTTCTTTGACGGACACACCGAGGGCATGCGACAAGGCAGACTTGAAGCACTTGGCTTCGATGCCGAGTATGGTGAAGATGTGCGAGAGCCTTACTTCCCATGAAGCTAAAGAAAACGCAAGCCATCGCTGCTATCTTTGGCCTGATGGTGATCGTTGTCTTGTTTTTTATTTTTCGTACCCCAAGTCAATACGCACAGCATCTTGATTCCAAGCAGAATGGTCTGCGTATGTTGGCCGACTTCATTTCAAAGGAACAGCCTGGCGAGCATGTTCTGGTGATTTCCAATCCTTTTGTCTTGCGCCCTGATGCCTCGGACCGAATCAAAGATCACGATGCAGCGGGTTTTGCGGGGTTGCAATCGGGTTTTCCGGAAGGAACTCAAATTGAAAAAGTGTATCCTGAAATCAGCGCCGATTATCAGCAAAATCCCAACGCGGTATATATCCCACCCAATAGTTCGACACCGCTCAGTTTCCTTGTTGAAGCGTCCTCATTCGATTCACTTGCTGAAGCGAATCCGGATCATCCGATTTTAGTAAGCCTGATAGGTTTACCTGCTGGACACAAAAAGCTCAACGTATGGAAGAAAGCTCATCCCGCCAAATTTGCTTTCCTGAGGCCAGATTTTCGTATCCTTGGGGGGCGGTCTCAGGTAAGAGAACAGTTTGAAAATGGAAAAATTCTGGCTGCTCTGATTGATGATAAAACAACGGGAGCTCCTCTCGTTGTCACCAAATCCAATATTGAAGAAGTGCTGAAAACACAGCCCAAATCATTGGGTTTTTGAATCAGGGATGTGAGTGTTAAGAAGCAGATTCTTCAATTGATATGGCGGAAACGGCTGTTTTAGTCCTAAACTTTTATCAGTTCCTTTTTCTTAAATCTGGAAAGCAATCAAACATTGTTCATTTCCAGTTTGTCAGCTAAAAGAATATTTTTCGTCACGAGAATGTCACGCCCCAGGCATGCGTCATCATTCAGCGACGAAGAAGGATGCTTGTCTGCTGGGGGTGACGATAAAGGGTGAAACAGCATTTTCAACAGGTAGAAAATCACCATCCAATGTCGTGGAAGATTTGAGGATTCCGATGAAGTCGATCACGATTTCTGCTGCATCATTCCGCCTGATGGAGCGTATTCCAGAGGGAAGCTTCTTCGAAAGCCGATAGGCATATACTTGTGCATCTGCAAAATCGGTGATCCACAGGCTATGACCGTCAGACCACATTCCGGAAGGGCTTAGATTGCCTGTCTGACGTAAGCTGTCAAAATCTCTTTCGGGCACTCGTTCCTTTGAGTTCAAATCGTAGGCATAGACCTTATCATCCTCCCAATCCGCGACCCAGATGAGGGTGCCGTCCGACCAAATCGATGATGGATCTTCGTTTCCAGCTGCTTTGAGCGTTTCGATGTCTTTGGCCGGGGTATGGCCTCCGCTTTTCAAGTCGTAAGCATAAAGTTTGTCGTCTTCCCAGTCAGCGACCCACATGGTCGTTCCGTTGGACCACAACCCTCGTGGCCATTGGTTGCCTGCTTCGCCAAGGGTATTGATTTCTCTCGATTTGACGTTGATCTGAACATTCAAGTCATAGGCGTAAATTTTATCATCGACATCATCGGTGACATAAAGCGTGAAGCCATTGGACCAGAGGCCTGTTGGACTGCCATTCCCCGCTCCTTGCAGGGTCTGCGTCTCGAAATCAAGGTTTTCCGCTCGAAGCCCCGTGGCAATATCGTAAGCATAGATCATGTCATCCGCCATATCAGCAATCCACTGCGTCGTTCCATTCGACCAAATACCTGAAGGATGCATGTTGCCTTGCTCTGCCATTTTTGCAAAATCACCTTCAGGACTGCGTGAAAAGTCCTCTGTTGTGGGCTCCAGCGGACTTGCTTCACCAATGGGGGTGGAAAACATCCTGTGATTTCTCCAATCCGATACATAAAGGGTTGATCCATTCGACCAAAGTC
>KB912010.1 GCA_000383715.1 Verrucomicrobia bacterium SCGC AAA164-E04 | reverse complement strand
AGTGTTTGAGGAATTTTGAATCGTATGCCTTTGACGCGCGACGCTTGACTATTTCAGGATGGAAGCTTCAGAAAACAATAGTGTAGTAGCTGATTTTCTTTTTCTTTATCCCTTTGAGCTGCATTTGTTTCAATGAAGTTCCTTCGGGCATCAGCAGAGTTTTAATGGGGTTATCACTGAGGTTCAACAGGATCATCTCCTGAGGTCCGTTGGGCATTTTGAGCTGAGTCAATCGATTGTTGGATAAATTGAGGTGGGTAAGACTAGCCATGCCGTCAGGCAGGCGTAGATCGTGAAGCCAGTTACCCGAGAGCGTCAGGTGACGCAAGCGATCCTGACCTGCAGGAAAAACCAAGGTATAAAAATCATTGTCGGAGAGATTCAGGCTCTCGAGTTGAGGCAGGCTCTGCAGAAAATCCAGATCAATCAATCGATTCGATCGCAGACTCAGGACTTTCAAACGCGGCATGCTGGATGGCAGTGCGAGCTGCCTCAAACCGTTCCCGAAAAAAGACAGCCATTCAAGATTCTCAGGTGCATTGATCAAGACGAATTCGGCATTGGTCGCTTTGTCCAACGAAAGAAAATGTTGTTCCAGAGCCCGCATGTCATCGGGCAAAAAGAGCTCACTCAGGTAATTCCCCGAAAGTTCCAACTTCTTCAACGAGATTAACCCTTCTGGAAAATGCCCTTTGGTCAATTGATTATTCCGAAGATTGAGCACGCTTAAATTCGTGAAACCTGGAGGCAGAACAAAATTTTGAATTTGATTATTCTGTAGATTGAGCTCCCTCAGTTGATGCATGGATTCAGGAAGCTGCAGGTCTGAAAGACGATTCCCCGAAAGATTCAACACGCGCAGATTCGAGAGTTCCGAGGTCAGCTCAATATGATCAATCCGATTGCCCCACAAACCGAGATGCTGCAAGTCAGGCATGCGATGAATGAAACTGATGTCTTTCAGCAAATTACTTCCGAGGTTGAGATTCGTCAAAGCAAGGGTGCCTTGCGGCAAATGCAGGTGGGTCAACTGATTGAAACGCAGGTCCAGACTGGTCAGGTTCACCGCCTGTTCCAGCCCCCGAGTGGTGGTCAGATTTCTTCCTCCTGCATCCAGCACCCGAAGAGAAGCCAGATCATGGGATGTGAGGCTTCCGTCCGTTTTATTCAAAGCATGGCGAATTGCCTTTTCGAGTCCGGGATCAGGAATCTGCACTGCCTCATCAAGACCGGAGGCAATCAATAACGGTCCGGCAAGGATCAGGCAAAAGCAGAAAAATGACTTCACTACACTCAGATTCATCGAAAGAGGGTAGAAGGTATCAAGCCATCGAGCCTGATACAGCCCAATTTTCAAAATAATATTATTGACATTTCGACCTCGGGACTTATACAAACACACCATTATGAATTGGACATTGAAACCCCTACTTGGCGGACTGCTGCTCCTTGGCAGCAAGGCAGTTGGGGTCTGATTTGTGAAAACAGAATTTTCCGTAACCCCGCTGCCTCATCAAGGCAGCGGGGTTTTTGTTTTCCTGCGGCGATTTCTAAGGTTAAAAGTAAGCAAAGCAAATAAAAAAACGACATGAAGAATAATCGCATCCTCATCTTTGACACCACCCTGCGTGATGGCGAACAGTGCCCCGGAGCTTCCATGAATTTACGTGAGAAACTCGAAGTGGCACGTCAGCTGGCACGGCTCAAGGTGGATGTGATCGAGGCCGGGTTCCCGGTGATCAGTGACGGTGATTTCACGGCGGTTCAAAAAATCGCCAAGGAGATCAAAGGCCCTATCATCACTGGACTCGCCCGATGCGTGAACAAGGACATTGATGCCGCTGGTGAGGCTGTCAAGCCGGCGGGCAAACGAGGGCGTATTCATGTGTTTCTGGCGACATCCAAGATCCATCGCGACTTCAAGCTCGGCAAAGCTGAGGACGAAATCATTCGCCTGGCAGTCAAAGGCGTTCAGCGAGCAAAGCAGTTTGTCGATGACGTCGAGTTTTCACCTGAAGACGGATCCCGCACAGAGCCTGATTTTCTGGTAAAGGTCTGCAGGGAAGTCGTTGCAGCAGGCGCCACAACGGTCAACATCCCCGACACCGTCGGCTGGGCAGTGCCCGATGAATTCGGCGAACTGATCAGGCACCTTTACAACGAGGTGCCCGAGTTCAAATCAGGCAAGGCGATCATCAGTGTCCATTGTCACAATGACCTGGGGCTGGCCGTCGCCAATTCGCTGGCTGCCGTCAGGGCGGGTGCACGACAGGTTGAGTGCACGGTCAATGGCATTGGTGAACGCGCCGGCAATGCCTCGTTGGAGGAACTGGTCATGGCATTGAAAACCAGAGCGGATGTTTACAAAGGATTCAAATGCGCTGTCAACACCAAGGAGATCGTCAAATCCTCACGTCTCGTCTCTCGCATGAGTGGTTTGGTCGTTCAACGCAGCAAGGCCATCGTCGGAGAAAATGCGTTTGCTCATTCAAGCGGTATCCATCAGGACGGCATCCTGAAAAAACGCGAGACCTATGAGATCGTCGATCCAGAAATGGTCGGCTGGGGCAAAACCGAATTACCCCTCACCAAGCACAGTGGTCGCGCGGCGGTCAATGCGAGATTGAAACATCTGGGCTTCAAGATGACCGATCAGGAGGTGCTGGCCATCTTTGCACGATTCAAGGAAATCGGCGACAAGAAGAAGTTTGTTTACGATGATGATCTGGCGACCCTGGTCGAAGGCCACATTACAGAAGTACCCGAGACGTGGTCTCTCGACTATGTCTGCGTCACGACAGGTACCCAGGCCATCCCCACTGCAACGGTTCGATTGATCAAAACTGGAAAGAAAAAATCTGCGAAACCCGAAGTCCTGGAAGATGCCGGCATCGGAGATGGGCCAGTCGATGCGGCTCTGAAAGCGGTGGATCGTTTGACGAAAACGCACGGCACCTTGAAAGACTACAATATTCGTGCCGTTTCTCAGGGTAAGGATGCGCTGGGTGAAGTGATGGTCAAAGTTGACTTCGGAGACGGTGAACTGTTAACAGGCAGAGGTGCGAGCACCGATGTGATTGTGGCCAGTGCCAAGGCGTATCTGAACGCAGTCAACCGATACATGTCCAGTGAGTCAAGGAAAGCCAGAAAAAAAGGCTGACATACACCAAGGCAAGAGCGAAGAAGGAATCAACATCAAGGAGGGATCCATCGCGGTTGCCTCTTTTTTTGTGCCTTAGACAATCAGTTCCCGGACCACATTTCCGGCTACATCCGTGAGCCTGAAATCACGCCCAGCATAACGGAACGTGAATTTCTCGTGATCAAAGCCAAGAAGCGCAAGCATGGTTGCGTGCAGATCATGCACGTGAACCGTGTCCTTGACCGCTTTGAAACCGAATTCATCGGTGGCACCATGAACGTAACCGCCGCGCACCCCGCCCCCAGCCATCCACATTGTAAACCCGTGATTGTTGTGATCACGACCGTTGATCTTGCCTGCATTGGCACCGGGCTTCGGCAACTCTACGGTAGGCGTACGGCCAAACTCCCCACCCCAGATCACGAGCGTGTCTTCGAGCATGCCACGTTGTTTGAGATCTTTGAGCAAAGCGGCAATGGGCTGATCACTTTGCATGGCGAGACGGCCATGATTTTTTTCGATGTCATCGTGATTGTCCCAGGGTTGCCCCTGACCGTGCCAGATCTGAATGAAACGCACCCCACGCTCGGCGAGACGCCGCGCAATCAGCATCTGACGACCCTGAACACCGTCTCCATACATCTCGCGTATGTATTCGGGTTCTTTCTGGATATCGAAAGCATCGGTAGCATCCAACTGCATCCGGTAAGCAAGTTCGAAAGACTGAATCCGTGCTTCAAGCTGCGGATCATTCAAACGTTTCTGTGCGTGTTGAAGATTGATCTGCTTGAGAAGGTCGAGCTGACGCCGCTGAGCCGCAAGCGGGATATCATGATTCTTGATGTGTTCGATCAGCTTTTCAACATGACGATTCTTGGTATCGATGTATGTCCCCTGAAACACACCTGGCAAAAATCCTGATTGCCAGTTCTGGGATTCCTGAATGGGGTAACCGCCGGGACACATGACCATGAATCCGGGCAAATTTTGATTTTCACTTCCAAGACCATACGTCACCCAGGATCCCACACTGGGTCGAACCAATCGCGCATCACCACAGTTCATCAGCATGAGCGAAGGCTCATGGTTGGGGACATCAGCTTTCATGGACCGTATCACCGCGATATCATCGATGCATTCCGCGACATGAGGAAACAGGTCACTGACTTCAATGCCACTCTGGCCGTATTTCCTGAACTTCCATGGTGAGGCAAAGGCGGCGCCGGTTTGCCGTTCCGTCTTGAGATTACCTGTCGGCAGCATTTTGCCCGCGTATTTGTCGAGCATCGGCTTGGGATCAAATGTATCTACATGCGAAGGCCCGCCATTCATGAACAGATGAATCACTCGCTTGACTTTGCTGGGGAACTGCGGATTTCTGGGAGCAAGCGGGATGCTGACATCTGCTGATATTTTGGACTTTGCAGAAAGGAAACCTGACGAACCCATCAAGGATTGCAGTCCCACGGCACCGAAACCCATGCCACATCGTGAAAGAAAATCACGACGATTGGGGGTATCCTCCATATCAGGTTTACGATTCACAATCCCATTATATAGCAAAGAACACGCTGGCGCCAATAGGATCTTGATGATTACCCGTAATGCAAACGAAATGTGCTACCTTGAGTAGCCTTCCCCACTGAGATCAGTGACGGAAATGTCGGTTTCCAGTAAAGACCATGGCAACACCGCGCTCGTTGGCTGCAGCAATGACTTCCTCATCACGCATGGAGCCACCGGGTTGAATGGCGGCAGTGGCGCCTGCCTCGGCTGCGGCGATGAGTCCATCCGCAAAGGGGAAGAATGCGTCGCTGCAGACGACACTCCCTTTCAGGGAAAGATCGACTTCACCAGCCTTCCAGACGGCGATACGGCTGGAATCCACGCGGCTCATCTGACCTGCCCCCACTCCAAGGGTACGATCCTTGCCTGTGTAGACAATTGCATTGGATTTGAGGTGCTTGACCACCCGCCAGCCAAACAACATGGCTTTGAGTTCATCATCACTTGGACTGCGCTGAGTGACTACTTTCAAATCCCCCTCGCTTACCATTTTCTGATCAAAAGCCTGAGCAAGGTATGAATCGGCTCCCACGGCCCGGACCTGCCACCCTGAACTGATCTGAGTTTGGCGTGCCTTGATCAGCCGCAGGTTTTTCTTTTTCTGTAGAATTGCCAAGGCATCAGGCTGAAAATCGGGAGCCACGATGACCTCACTGAAAATACCCGCGATCGCCTCTGCACAAGGTGCATCTATTGCCACATTGGAGGCAATAATGCCTCCGAAAGGGGCCTGTCGATCCGTTGCAAAGGCCTTTTCCCATGCATCGGCCAGCTGCTCGCTCTGCCCCACACCACAGGGATTTGTGTGCTTCAGTATGGCCAGAGTGGGCAATAGCCCCTCAAACTCACTAATCAGGCTCTGAGCTGAGGTGAGATCCAGGATATTGTTGTAAGACAAAGCCTTGCCATGCAGCTGCTGAAAATACTCATTGAACCGGCCATAGAGTGCTGCTGCTTGATGGGGGTTCTCTCCATAACGCAGGTCCTGGACTTTCGCTGCCTGAACATGGATGTTTCTCGGGGCTGGACTGGCTTTTCCACCTTCAGAAGCCAATTTATCAAATTCGCACGACAGGTGATTGGCAATCGTCGCATCATAGGCGGCAGTCCGAGCATACACCTTGGCAGCCAGCGCACGTCTCAGCTCAAGTGTGGTGCCACCTTCCTCGCTGATTTGATCAGCAACCTGCTCGTAATCTGCCGGATCAACAATAACGGTGACGCTTTGATGATTCTTGGCGGCACTGCGCAACATGGAAGGACCACCAATATCAATATTTTCAATGGCCTCCTCAAGGCTGACGTCAGGCTTGGCAATCGTGGCTTCGAATGGATAAAGGTTGACCACTACCAGATCAATGGCGTCGATACCGTGTTCCTGGACCGTTTTGCAGTGGGCTGCGTTTTCACGCAGGTATAAAAGGCCTCCATGCACCTTGGGGTGAAGCGTCTTCACTCGACCGTCGAGCATCTCTGGAAAACCAGTGTAATCGCTCAAGTCGCTTACCTCCAGACCGGCATCCCGAATCGCCTTGGCGGTGCCACCAGTAGAAATTAATGCCACCCCGGATTCGGAGAGTTTTTTGGCGAAAGGCACGAGACCTGATTTGTCAGATACGGATATAAGAGCACGTTGAATCTTCTGCGTCATTGCTGTGAAATCAAACAGGACAAGTCATCATATCGTCAACCGCCAAAATTACGGGATTGACCTGAGCCCCAACCTCATCTTCATTACAGGGCATATTTCATGAGCACAGATCCAAAAAACCAGCAGTCAAATCCTGATCAAGTAGCCAAGCCCAGCCAGGGCGATCTGGATGCCATCAACCATTTGCGGGATCTATACCAACAGATGCGCGATGAACTCGGCAAGGTGATCATCGGCCAACAGGACGTCGTTGAACGACTTCTCATCTGCATCCTCGCCAGGGGGCATGGATTATTGATGGGAGTGCCGGGCCTGGCTAAAACAACTATTATCAATGCGTTATCTCAAGTCATGGCACTGGATTTCAGCAGGATCCAGTTCACCCCTGACTTGATGCCGAGCGATATCACCGGAACCGACATTCTTCAGGAAACTGATCAACCAGGGAAGCGGGCGTTCGTATTTTCCAAGGGCCCAATCTTCGCAAACATCATCCTCGCGGACGAAATTAACCGCACTCCCCCCAAAACCCAATCCGCCTTGCTCGAGGCGATGCAGGAGCATCGGGTCACGGCGGCGGGACGGAATTTTGTCCTTCCTTCACCTTTTTTCGTTCTGGCAACTCAAAATCCCATCGAACAGGAAGGAACATACCCTCTGCCCGAAGCGCAACTGGATCGATTCATGTTTTTCATCAATGTGGACTATCCCACGGCGGTGGAGGAAAACAGAATTGCACGGGAGACTACGGGAAAGGCAGCTCCTATTCTGAACAAACTGATCAGCGGTGAAGAAGTGCTTAAATTCCAGGAAATCGTGCAGCGGGTGCCAGTGCCGGATCATATTTACGAAACAGCAGTGGATATTGTACGCCAGACACGGCCAAATTCCGAGGAAGCTCCCAGCTTCGTAAAACAATGGGTCACCTGGGGAGCAGGCCCTCGCGCAATCCAGTATCTGATCCGAGGAGCCAAAGCCCGCGCTGTGCTGCAGGGCAGCTATATGGCTAGACTGGAAGACCTTGAAGCGGTAGCCCAACCTGTACTGGCTCACCGCATCCTGACGAATTTCCAGGCACAAGCCGAAGGGGTGACCAGCCGCAGTGTGATTGAGCAACTGCTCAAAGCTCAGCGTGAAAAAGCCTGATCCATGAAAAAAAAGGACACACCGGTTGAATAACAATCGGTAATGAGGATTCGAAACAGAAAGGTATTCATGGCAGAAAACACAGAAAAAGACATGGAGTTGATCGACCCCAAGGTAGTGGCTCAACTTGCAGCACAACCTCTGGTCGCTCGATTTGCCATGGAAGGCTCCGTTTCTGGCATGCACCGCAGCCCACATCGAGGCTCGAGCGTCGAGTTTGCAGAATACCGCCAGTATGTCCCGGGCGACGATCTCCGACGGCTTGACTGGCGTGTGCTAGGACGAACGGATCGTTACTACCTGAAGGAATTTGAAGCCGAAACCAACCTTCGATGCTATTTTGTGTTGGATTGCAGTGGTTCAATGAACTTCAAAAGTGGGGAGACCAGCAAGCTCGATTATGCGGTCAAAATGATTGCCCACCTGGCTTACCAGATCATCAGGCAGGGTGATGCAGCAGGCTTGGTCACAGTGGGCCCAAAGATCATCACTGAGCTCCCCCCCAAACGTACGCCTTCGCATCTCCAGCTGATGATGAATTTACTCAAGGAGGTCAAAGGCAAAGGTGAAACCGGATTGCCCGAGACACTTCACGAACTTGCGGAAAAAGCCAAAAGAAGAGCATTGGTGATCATTTTCTCTGATTGTTTTACAGATATCGAACCCTTGATGAGTGGACTTCAGCACTTGAGATTTCAGAAACATGATGTCGCCCTGTTCCATATGCTCGATCGTCAGGAAATAGATTTTGATTTTGACCGCCCCATTCGTTTTGCAGATCTGGAGAGCAGCTTCAGCATGGTCACCGAGCCAGCAATGGTACGCGATGCCTATCTCGATCAATTCAGGCAATTTCAGTCGGCTCTTCAAAAAGGCTGCCACGAATGCAATAGTGATTATCGCGAGGTCATGACCACACAACCCTTTGACAAAGTATTGGCGGATTTTCTGATTGATCGCGCCAAGGCAATGGCCTTTCGATAAATGGACACAGCTTGTCAACATAGAGAACGGTCTATCCCGAAAGCATGACATTCCTGCAGCCCATCATTCTTTTTGGATTACCGCTGATTTTGTTACCGGTGGCGATTCACCTGCTCAACCGGCTCAGGCACAGGACGATCCCCTGGGGTGCGATGCGGTTTCTGGTAGCCGCCTCCCGCAGTTCGGTCAACAGAGCGAAACTGAAACAATTCCTCATCCTTCTTTTCAGGACACTGGCGGTTCTCATGCTGATGCTTTTCCTTGCACGCCCGCTCTCAGGTGGGTGGATGGGCTGGGCATTTGCATCCGCACCTGACACCGTTCTCATCCTGTTGGATCGCTCGTCGAGCATGGAAACACGGCTGGCAGGGACGTCTCTTTCACGGCGTGAACAAGCTTTGGACCTGCTGACACAAGCAGCCGAAGCTTATGCCGGTCATTCCCATTTTGTATTGATCGACAGCGCATCCGGCACCCCCCAGAACATTCCGGATATTTCTGCGCTGAAAGATCACCCCATGGTGGAATCGACCGATACCGCCGCCAACTTGCCATCACTCATGCAGCGTGCCG
>KB912009.1 GCA_000383715.1 Verrucomicrobia bacterium SCGC AAA164-E04 | reverse complement strand
TTAGAAACATCGTTTGGCCAAGGAAATTTCAAGGATGGAAGGTTTTAATTCCAGTTTTCTCGACAAGGTTTTAGGGCGTATCGACCGCCTCAATGCCGAGGATTTACAGTCGGTCGTGGCTCGACTTGAAGAGCAAAGGCAATTCTTTGAAACGGTCTTTAATGTGATTGAAGACTGTATTCTGGTTTTGAATCCACTAGGCAAGCTCTTGTATTGCAACAGGGTTGCTTTTGAACTTCTCGGGATCCCCTTTGACAGCTACGAGAACAAGCCCGTGACGCGGTTCATTCCAGACCTGGAATGGGAAAAACTTGTTCAGTCCATTGGTGAGGGCTCATCCTCTCGAATGGTGAGATTGGAATTCGATATTCGATATCCCAAATCAAGGTTCGTGCGCCTGTTTGCATCCGCCATCGAGCGTCAAGGCGATGAGCATGCTGGTTATGTGCTGGTGCTCCATGATGTGACAGAAACTCGCCAGCAGACATATGAGGCTATCGAGAGTGAACGCGTGCACACCTTGACACTTTTGGCGGGTAGTGTGGCGCATGAAATTGGTAATCCTTTAAATGCGTTGCATATACATCTACAGCTTATCGCGCGGGAAACGACCAAACTCCGAGAAGCCTTCGAAAGGCAATCTAAGCAAAAGAAAAGGGGGAGGGGAAGGCCCCGTTTAAACGTAGAATCAGAAGATGCCGATCTGGATTTGAACAAGGGCTTCAACCGGTTGGAATCATTCATAGAGACGTCACGAGGTGAAATTAACCGGCTCGAATACATTATCACTCAATTCCTGCAAGCCATTCGACCAAGTGCGCCAGACCGTAAAACGGATCAGCCCAATAAGGTGGTTCTGGAAACACTGGATTTGCTGCGCCCCGAGCTGGACAACCGTGGCATAGAATTGGTCACAGAATTGGATGATGACTTGCCAGACACACCCTTTGATCGTTCCCAGATCAAGCAAGTCTTCGTAAACTTAATCAAAAATGCGATGCAGGCCATTTCCAATAATGGGGTTTTAACCATTCGTACCAAAGGAGAAGTAGAGGGTATCATGGTAAGTATTGAAGACAACGGCTCTGGTATACCCAGTGAAAGAATAGGACGTATTTTTGAACCCTATTTTACCACCAAAAAGAAAGGGACGGGATTGGGGTTGATGATCGTTCATCGAATCATTCGCGATCATGGAGGTCGTATCATGGTGGAGCCCAATCATCCGGCTGGAACGATTTTTAGAGTTTGGCTGCCATTGTTTGAAAAACAGAAACGCCTGCTTGGGGCTGTATGCCCTTGAGCGTTTTTTCAAACGGCATGGCCAAGCAAGCTATTGGATCATCCAGCCTTGGCACTTTTTTAGTTGTGAATTCCTGCATGGAATCTAGATACGCATGAAATTTTTTGAGATAACTTTCCATTGAAACTGCCTGATCCAGCCAGCTGAGGATTAAACTTCCTTTTGACAAGCCTTTGAATCCTTGGCGTTATCAGTTCAGGGGAGCAAAAAGGGAGCTTCTCACGACTCATTCAATGAAACCACTACTACTCATTGTAGACGACGAGAAGACACAGCGGGAGGGATTACGCGCTGTGTTGGAAGACCATTATGATGTCTACATTGCCGACAATGCTGCCTCAGCAATTGAATTATTGGAAAGTGAGCCCTTTGATGTGCTACTGACCGACTTCAGAATGCCAGGTGAAAACGGCCTCAAACTTATCAAGCGCGCCAAAAGCCTGGGTCACCCCCCCGTATGTATCCTTATGACGGCATTTGGCTCCGAGGAAACAGCCGTTCAGGCGATCAAGGAAGGGGCTGACGATTACATTCCCAAGGGTGGGATGCTGATCGAAGATCTGGAGAAGAAAATTCAAAGAGCTCTCAAATTACAGAAACTTGAAGAAGAAAACACTGTTCTGAAACAGCAGCTTGGCAAAAAGTTCAGGACTTCAAATATTGTGGGTGAATCACCTGTTATGCGTCATGTCTTTGACACGGTTGAACAGGTGGCTCCGACTCAGGCTACGGTTTTGATTCTCGGAGAAAGTGGGACAGGTAAGGAATTGATTGCTAAGGCAATACATCAAACAAGTAACCGATCTCACCATCCCATGGTGACCGTTCATTGTGCGGGTTTGTCTCCCACCTTGCTGGAAAGCGAGTTGTTTGGGCATGAGAAGGGAGCTTTTACGGGGGCACACGAGAGACGAATTGGGCGGTTTGAAAAAGCAGATGGTGGCACCTTGTTTCTTGATGAGATTGGTGAAATTGACACCTCTACCCAGATTAAGCTGCTGAGGATTCTGGGTGAAAGGTCTTTCGAAAGGGTGGGTTCTACAAAAACCATCAAAGTTGACGTGCGCCTTTTGGCAGCGACGAACAAAAACCTGCCCAAATTGATGGGAGAGGGCAAATTCAGGGAGGATCTATATTATCGGTTGCGAGTAGTGGAAATTCAACTTCCGTCACTTCGAGAACGCCCGACCGATATCCCGGCCCTTGCGATGACTTTCTTAAGAGAGTTCGCGGAACAAAACCGGAAAAAAGTTACAGAATTTACCAAAGAAGCACTGGATGCCATCGTGCGCCATTCCTGGCCTGGAAATGTTCGTGAGTTGCGAGCTGCAATAGAACACGCGCTTGTCTTTGCCAAGGGTAAAAAGGTGGAGCTTTTCGATTTGCCTGCATCCATGCGATCGCAAGCGGGGTTGGTCCATGCTGAGCCGGCTGGGGAAGCATCGGCTCTGGGTGCTTTACCTGGTGGCAATGCTCTGGGAGGTCCCTTTTCTAATTTATCCGTTGAAGAAAATGAAAAACAGTTGATGATTCAAGCCTTGAAGCGAACCAGCGGGAACCGCACAGAGGCTGCCAAGTTGCTTGGCATCAGTCGGCGAACCCTGCACCGAAAAATGGCAAGATTTAAACTTAATTAACCATTGTAGTAATGCCGTCCTTACAGGAACTAATTCATAAATTCGAGGAAGGTGAGGGAACAAAATCCATCACCAAACTGGCCATCCTTCTTGCCTTCGTGGCCTTGCTCATTGTTTACAACGTGCGTGAATATCGCAATTTTTCTTCGCCCGAAGCGATGGAACTATCCCAGTTGGCGCGGAATGTTTCCGAGGGCAAGGGTTTTACCACTCAGAGCATTCGTCCTTTCAGCCTTGCCATGGTCGGCAGTCAACGGGGCGAAGAGAAGGATGACCCAATGATGTTAAAGCAGCCTCATCCAGATTTGACGCACCCTCCTGTCTATCCTTTTGTCTTGAGCTTGTGGATGAAGGTGATGCCTTTTCAATACGATATCCCGTCTCTGAGAGCGGAAAACTTTCGCCGATACCAGCCTGAGGTCCTGATCAGTTTTCTCAACCAGCTGTTTTTTATTATCAGTGGGATTGTTTTGTTTTTTCTGTCGAGGCGGCTTTTCGACCCTTCTGTTGCGTGGTTGTCTACTGCGGTTTTCTTTGGGTCGGACGTTCTGTGGAGGTTCAGTGTTTCAGGGCTTTCGACAATGGTTTCCATCCTATTCTTCATTGTTCTGGTCGCTTGCCTCGTAGTTATGGAGCGTGCTTCCGGTGCCTCAAACGAGGAAGGGGGCGCAGATGAAGATCATGAAGAGAGTGAAGAGGTAGCCTTACGCCCCGGCCCGCGGTCTGTTGGTTGGTATGTTGGCATTGCTGCAATTGCTGGTTTGATGATCGGACTAGGCGTTTTAACGCGTTATTCCCTCCTGTGGTTACTACTCCCTTCGCTGTTGTTTGTTGGTGTGTTCGTAAAACCACATAAAGTGCCTGTCATTTTGACCATGCTGGCTGTCAGTCTGCTCGTGGTTGCACCCTGGCTTGTCAGGAATTATCAGTTGAGCGGTGCATTATTCGGGGTTAGCTCCTACAACGTGGTCATGGATACAAGCGGTTTTCCGGGCGATCGCATTGAGCGCACCATGTCATCGAATATCGGCACTGCGGACTTCAGTGACTACCGTCGAAAATTATTGGCGAATGCTCCTGAAATTATAACTGAGCAGCTCCCGACGCTTGGTGGTAGTTGGTTGTCGATGTTTTTCTTCGTGGGTTTGATGATCCCTTTCAATAATCCTGGTTTGCGGCGCCTGCGCTTTTTTGCTGTTGCCTGCATGGGGTTGTTAATCGTCGTGCAGGCTCTCGGGCGCACGCACATGAGTGAAATGAGCCCTTTGATTAACGGCCAAAATCACTTAATTCTGCTTGCCCCTGTCCTGTATATGTTCGGCGCTGCTTTCTTTTTCACGCTTCTGGATCAGCTCACGCTTCCTTTTGATGGCGCCAGAAATGTGGTCATCCTCGGGGTCTTCATGCTTGTGAGTTCACCGCTGGTGCTTCGATTGCTGCCCCCCAGGACGACTCCCATTGTATATCCGCCCTACAGCCCGCCTTTGATTCAGGAAATAGGCTATTGGAACGATTCGGAAGAATTGATGATGAGTGATATGCCTTGGGCGGTGGCCTGGTATGGCGATCGGCCATGTTTGTGGATAACCCGAAACATTGAACCCGATTTCTACAAAATTCATGATCAATATGCACCCATCAAGTCTGTTTACTTGACACCTCTCACAACAAATCGGCGTTTCATGTCCGAAGTGCTCAAAGATTCAGACGCAGCTTGGGCTCGGTTTTACATGGATGTGCAGTTGCGGCAGAATTTACCCAAAGGTTTTCCCTTGAAATATGGACACCCGGGCGTTATGCCTGATCAACTATATGTATCTGACCGCCAGCGTTGGCTGCCGGTGTTTCAGGAGTAAGCAAAAAATGGTAAAGGCTTTTGGATCTTCGAGATTTGAAGAATCCCAACCAAACAAAAATCCCGTCGATGGGTCGATTTGTGTTTGACAAAAACAAGGGTTCAACCCCATTATTTGAAGCAAATCAATACTCAAGCTGGGCACATAGCAGCATTAAGCGATTAACGAAGGTATGAAAAAGATTGTAACAACAGCCGGATTGGCCGCCCTAGGGGTAGTAAGCATGCAGGCAGCTCCCGATGTAGGTTTAACCCCATCACAGACTTCCAAACCATGGAGTCTATCTGCAAACCTAAGGGGCTTCTACGATGACAACATCACAACCGCTCCCAATGCTATCGCTGAAGACAGCGTTGGTATCGAGTTCAGTCCAGCTATCAGTCTGAATTTGGTCAAGGATCAAACGTATCTGGGCCTTGGTTACGAATACAAACTTCGCTGGTTTGAAGATCGTGACCCGGACAACTCAGATCATTCGCATCGTTTCTCCCTCGATCTGACTCACGATTTCAATGAGAACATGTCAGTGGATTTGGGTGATGAATTCGTCATCGCTCAGGAGCCTGAAGTGCTTGAACCGACTGGTGCGTCGCGCTTGCGTTCCAACATGGACGCCATCCATAACCGTGCCCATGTGAACTTTACCACCCAGTTGAGTCGGACTTACAGTCTCATGGCGGGTTACCGAAATGATCTTTACAATTACGACCAAAGCGGGGCTGGAAGTTTTTCTGCCTTGCTCGATCGTGTTGAACACCGTGTTACCGCTAATCTCCGTTCGCAACTTCGCCCAGGGACAACAGGGATCCTTGGTTATCAATATCGCGTTGTCGACTACACCAGTGATGACAGTTTGACTTTTGGTCCTTACCTCAACCCTGAGGTGCGTAACAGTGACTCTCACTATGTTTACGCCGGGTTTGACCACAGCTTCACGCCTGAATTGCTTGGTTCGTTGAGAGCGGGTGCCCAATTTACTTCCTATGACAATGTTGCTGCTGGAGTAGACGACTCAACCACAAGTCCTTACATCGATGCTAACTTATCCTATGCATACGCCAAGGGAAGTAACATCGCCGTTGGTTTACGTCACGAGCGTAACCAAACTGACATCGCTCAAGTGGGAGGCTCCTTGATACTCGACCAAGAGACGACCTCGGCTTACGCATCTGTTTCTCATCAGCTCACAGCTAAACTCACCGCCAACTTTGTAGGCATGTATGCGAATAGTTCGTTTGGTGACAGTCTGGCAGATACTTCTGACAATTTCTGGAGCTTGGGTTTCAACATGAGCTACCAGATCAATCAGTATTTACTTGCTGAAACCGGTTACAATTTTGATGACTTGGACTCCGATCTCGGAAATCGAAGTTTTGATCGTAATCGTGTCTACCTTGGTTTGAAAGCATCCTATTAATATTCATTTAGTTACATGTTTTATGGGGAGGCTGGAACTTTATCATTCTAGCCTCCCTTTTTTTCTCTTTTGACCCATGCAAACGAAACCTAGTCAACAGCCACAGCAGCAATCAGAGTCTAAGCTTCACTTTTTAGATTATTGGCGAATCATCCGAATTCGTAAAACGGTGATCTTGGCTGTCTTCCTGTTAGTTGTTCTTACGACGACCATCATCACATTTCTGTTGCCGCCCACCTATGCGAGCTCAGTCAGGATTGCAATTGAGAAGGATAATTCTGATATCACGCCGCTGATGGGCTTGCAGACTGCTCAGCAGCATGACCCTTACTGGGTGCTGACTGAATATGAAAAGATTCAATCAAAAAAAGTCCTTCATCCCGTCATCAACGCACTTGGATTGAATCATCAGTGGATGGAACGTTTCAAGCTTGAGACACCCCTCACGACTAACGAAACATTCCAGGTCTTAAAAAAATCCATCGATGTTGATCAATATCGCAATACCAGCTTGATTGAGATCAAGGCGTATAGTGAGGACAAGGAAGAGGCTGCGTCGATCGCGCAAGAAATTGCTGAACAATACAAAAAGGTCCGTGAAAAGGGTCTGAAAGACATGGCAAACAGTGGGATCGAAGTCCTAAAACAGGAATATTCGACTCAGCAAACCAAAGTGCAAACCAAGCAAAAGCAGCTTGATAAACTACGTGAAGATTTAAATATTTCTGACATTTACAGTGCTGAGGGAAGTTCTATTGGAATGACCACCGAGCCCCAGATCGTGATGAAACTGGAGCAGGAGCGAACGGTTGCGGAGGCAAATCTCATCCGTTACGAAACCCTTTTTAAAGAATTAACATCGCTTACTCTGGAAGAGTTACGTAACACCTTGCTCACGGCAATGCCTGGCAATTTGCGTCTTACCTCATTGCTCAATGAATTTGACAGAGGTCATCAGCAATTATCCCAGATGAAAGCGATCCACGGTCCTGATCATCCACAAATGAAAGCATCCAACAGTTTGCTTTTGACTCTGAATGACCAGATCAAAAAGGAGATAACGGGAGTCCTGAGAGGGTTGCAAACCCAGGTGAACGCAGCCCGCAACCAACTGACAGAACTGACTTCCGCAGTGGAATCTGCAAAAGCCAGTGATGCTGAAAAAACAGCTGAATATCGCCCTTATTTCACAGCCAAGCGCGACCTGGAGAATCTGTCTAAAATCAGTGACATGATCATGATTCGAATCCTGCAGGAGACGGTAGACGCTGCCTTGCCGACAGATTCTATTGTGGAAATTTACGATCCTGCGGAACCCAACCCTGATCCAGTCAGACCAAAAATTTTCCTCAATATTGCTCTGGGTGTTGTGGTTGGTTTGATTGTTGGTATTGGTCTGGCTTTCTTCATTGAATACCTGGATACAAGTGTCAAAACTATCGACGATGTTGAGCAAGCCCTCGATGCACCTGTTCTTGGAGTGATTCCCCAAAATGTTCACTCACTGCTAATGGAAGGTCCAGATAGTCCGCATGCCGAGGCCTATCGTGTTTTGAGAACAAATATTCTTTTTTCGCGCAAAAACGAAAAAGCCAATACACTTACCGTGGTCAGTGGCGGTGCGGGTGAGGGGAAATCCACAACAATTTTCAATCTGGCAACTGTTTTTGCTCAAAATGGTTCTCGCATACTGATTGTCGATTCTGATTTACGACGACCTAGTCTACACAAGCATGTTGGAGTTTCCAATGCGCTGGGCTTGACCGACTACCTTTTGGCTACCAAATCATTGGAAGAAGTCGTTCAAACCACTAAACATGAAAACCTTGATTTTCTACCTAGTGGAAAACTACCAAGTAGTTCCATGGGAATTTTGAACTCCTCCAAGATGAAAAGCTTCATTGCGGAAGCACGCAAGCGTTATGACTATGTCTTCTTTGACTCGCCTCCAATCATGGGCGTGAGTGATGCTTCTATCCTCGCAAGTGAAGTGGATATGGCTATCTTGGTCATCCAGTATCGTAAATACCCGCAAGCCATGACGGTTCGCGCCAAGCAGATGGTTGAAAAAGTGGGTGGAAACCTGTTAGGTGTTGTTCTTAATAATATTAATATCTCACAAGATTCTTACTACTACTACTACAGTGGTTATTACTACGATTATTACTCAAAGCAAGATGGAGATGACACCAGTTCCAAGAAGAAAAGTGATGGGAAATCTGGTAAGACCTCCGCAAGAGGTGACTTGGAATTGAAAAATAAATTCTAATCAGATATCTTGGTGCTCAGTAAATGATTTTAGGATGAACAGGCTTTTAAATATGTTGAACGGTAAATTATGGGGCGTAGCTTTTGCTTCAGCAATAATTCTTCTGACCGGTTGTTTTACTGGATCAGGAAAAGGGGGTGGCTACAATGTTGGTGAGGAAATTGCTCCTCCTTTAGGGTTGTCAGTGGGTGAAAAGGTTACCATTCGCTTTGCTGGAATACCCACTCCGCCCCCGCCTCATGAGGAACGGGTTCGGGATGATGGAACGATTCATCCTCCTTACTTGAATAAACCTGTGACAGCCGAGGGGCTTACACCGCCTCAACTGCAAGGAAAACTGCAGGAAGCCTATGTTCCGCGCATATTCTCTACATTGTCGATCACCGTCATCACTGAAGATAGACTATTCACAATCAACGGGGAAGTGATTCGAAGTGGGCGTTATCCCTACGTCGGCGAAACGACTGCTGTCGAAGCTATCTCGCAAGCCGGTGGGCTGACAGATTTTGCCAAGAAACGTAGAATTTCTGTTATCAGGGGAAACGGTTCACAAATTACCTTTGACTATGAAAAAGCGCGGCGTGATTCACAATTTGATCCTCCGATTTATCCTAAAGACATTATTGATGTTCCGAGGCGCCTTTATTGATAGATGTTTCA
>KB912008.1 GCA_000383715.1 Verrucomicrobia bacterium SCGC AAA164-E04 | reverse complement strand
ACCACCTGATAAATGTTTTTTTGGATAGGTCCAGTTTACCTGCCTGACGATACTGTATCCCAAGATCAAATGTTGCGTCCAGATCTGCCGCTCTCCTCTTCATGTATGGATCAATTGCATCTGTTTCCATGCCAGGGGAAGTAAACAAGTCTGGAAACTCAATGAATATGGGATCCAGACGCATGGAGGAAGGCCAGCCTGGATCCGGACCTGGTTCTGGCAGCTCAAGCTTGTTTAGCAAGCTGTCGGTGACATCCGCTTTCTTTTCTGAATTAGTAGACTCGCTGGTTATACTTTTATTTTCAAATGCGCCTTGGTTAAGCGTATCAGAGGAAGTGTCCTCGTTAATAAAAAATAATAGAAAATAAAGGATGAGTGGCTTTTTAATAAACATGAAATTCAAACAACGCTTTATAGATTGAAAAATTCTTTTCATTTCTATGGTGAGGGTGTGGTTTGATCTTTCAGTGCCGGGGCACCTTCGGAACCGACAACAGTAGCAGGCGAACCAATCTGATTATCCGTTAGTGCATCCACCTGGTTGGGATCGATTGCATTCTGCTGCATCTGATCCGTTTGAAAGTAATCAAGAAAAAGCCTCAAGTTAACTTTGTCGTTCAGCAGTGGTTCGTCGAATAAATCTTCTGAAAATCCATTGGGTAAAAATTCACGCTCCAAGTCTTCGACAGATTGCTGAGGCTCAAGGACGTTTGAAGCCGGGGGGGTTGGATCAGGACGACTGGATACAGAGATATGGTTTTTTCTCAGTGCTGGTGGAGCATTTGTTGTGGTATCGTTACCTCCCAGCTGGTCCGCTGCAACTGGCTCGGGAACAACGGATGATTCTAAATCATATACCTGAGAGCGCAATCTGGGCTGCTCGATCCTTACTTCAGCCGGGCCAGTGTGTATGAGGTAACCCGGACGGCGCGTGCTGTACCCTGCGCCACAGCTCAAGATACCTACACCAATGATCGAGCATCCAATCTGCTTCCATTTTATTTGTGAGCGTTGCTTCCTTGCCATTATACGCCTTTATAATTCCTGTTATCACCATTCCGTGGTGATTTGTTTTAACTTGCTAATGAATGCTGGCACTAAATTCTCAACAACGTGACCATCTGGACCGCTGTGAAATCGCATTGCCTTTGTTGGCTGCCCTGCGCACTTTTGGGCATCCTTGCATTATATACTTCGGCAGTTTCAACAACTCACTTAAGGGAAATGATCGAATTCCAACTTTGTGTTCTTATCTTTATGAATTAATTTTGAGTATCGATCTGCATTTCAGGCATGAGAAAATCCGTAATCCTTGCGCCTTGGTGTTCAACAGCATGTATCTATACAATTTAAGAAACCAGATTCATTTGGCTTGCTGATTGCGTTCAATGGGTAACCATTACAGGAGATGAGCTCGATGAGGAACAGGTGGAGTGCATTCTACCGTGCGTTGAAAGCCTTTTCTGGTGAGTAAGCAGCCATGTGCTGAATCTGCTCGCGCGGGATATGTTTTAAGCAAACTCCCCAGATGCACAATTGCCTTGAAGTAAGAAGAACATACCATCGATTCCATCATCAACGAACTTGTAACCTGTGAAATAGGCTGGGACAAAAAATGAGTATAGGGTCGTGCAAATTGATTTCAGCGACAGGTTGAAACCAGCAGTTATTGCTACCTCAAGTCGATTTCACAGAGATTTTAACCCTTTCGGGAGTTATGTTGGAATAGGTGTGCATAGAGATAAAGGACAGCTATTTACGGTGAGTGGGGCATTATAAATATTGAGCTGGTTATTAATAGAGCAGCACCTTAATTTGTCTTTGGAGGAAAAAATCGTGAGAGGACAGCTTTGCTTGCACATTTTATGCAAGATTTTTAAGCAAGTGAATACCCCGCCAGAGAGGTAATATACGTTTTTATTAATATGAGTAGCTCAAAAAACAAAAGTTCTCATGTTGGACTTATACTGTTAAGTCCGATGGATCAAATTGAATATGTAGACCCCATTTTGTTAAAAGAGGTATCAGCTGAATTAAAAGATTGGCTGGGTTTAGGGTTTACTCAATGGATGAACTACACATTTCCTAGCGTTACTCCTTTAGATTCACCAGTCCCCGGTGATAATAAGAATCAAATCTGGAAGGTAGGGGCAAACGCTTCTGAACCACAATACCTCTTCAAGCGCCTGTCCTCTGTTTCTTCCGTCGCCATCCAAATCGAAAGGATATCAATCCCACCCTCTCTGGAGACTTTGGAATTAACATCCACTGAGAATGCCGCAGGATCCATCAGCCTCACAGATCACTGGAAACAGGTCATGGGCTGGATCGGACCAGGGCTTCTTCACGATGCCAATAATCATATGGCGGGTTTGTTGGCGCTTGCGGAATGCCTCTGGGAAAACCCGGATATAAAGTCTCTGCCTGAAAAAACCCAGGTAGATCTGCGCTGGATGATCCAGTGTGCGGAGGAATCATCAGCTATTTTTCAAACACTGACAAGAGTGTATCGATTGGGACGTAATAAATACGGCTATGCTGATCTCAGGGAATTACTGGATGAATCAGCAAAGCTTTTTGAAATTTCATTGCCCAGATCTGTGCAAATTGATGTAAGGCATGAGGAAGTAGAGTTACCGGTTCGAATCAGTTCCAAAGAATTTTTCCAGCTCTTATTGGGCTTGATGGCTGAGGCGTTTCCAAATAGCAATGCAATACCTGCTGGAACTTTGAGTTTGAAGTCATCATCAGGCACTCGTTCGGCAGAAAAGAAATCATGTATTGCTGGAAAGTGGATGGATGACGCTATGGCAACTATCGAAATTCAATTTGATTGCGAACTGTCAAAAAGCTTGCCTGAGGCTGACGGGTTAAAACAGGTTTCAATTGGCCATCTTTCGGAGCTTTTGGAATTAAACAGTTCTTTTGTTTGTTTAAATACAGAAAAATGTGGATGGATGATTGCGTTTCCAATAGCTGAGCTTGATTGAATTCTCATTTCATGATTCTGTTGATCGCAAAATCAGAATGTGCTGGAAACTATTACTGACGAAATGGCTGGAATTGCATTCTAGCTCATTCTACAGCATCAAACTTTATCCGTTGCCATCTGATTCAACATTGCCATTGATTTCCAAGGACCAATCATAAAAGTTATCAAGCAGGATTTCCTTGATTTTCCACACCATGGTCATCGTCATGGCCACAGGCATGACCACCATGAAAACGGTCAACCATGGCCGTGCATTCTCTACCATTTTCAGGAAAAAAACAACCGGTGCAGGCAGTGAAGAAGATAACCAGACCAAATGATAAAGTAAGATGCATATCATCATCATACTCAACATCCGACGATTTAAGCCTGAAAAAAGCTCTGTATCATGACGCAGTGTCTCGTCTGGAATCATGAAAGCGAGGCGCTTGAGCAAAAAATTCAAATGATAAAGATACGTTAACCCGCAGAAGAAAAGCAGGGCCACAGAGAAGCTGTAGAAGGGAATCAATGGAAAATCATGCCAAAAGAAAAGAAACGGTGTTAATCCCATGTTCAGGACACCGATTAAAATAGATCGATCCACCGCCTTTGACCATATACGTTCCTGAGGTTGAAATTTTCCAATTTGAAACAATCCAAACAGCAGCATCGCGTTAGCTAGCAAAGGCAACAGAACTCCCATCTCACGGGCCCGAGCGTATAAATCGGTATGTGCTTCAGCAAGCAATGCCAGGGGCAACCCCCAAAACAAAGCAGATAAACCTCGAATCAGCCGGCCAACAGACTTGAGGATGGACTTCTTGAGTGCAAGGCTTGACCTGTTCGTAACGTCGATCATCACGAGCTTAAGTAGGTATAATCTGACAACCCCTGATCATAGTCGCGAAGCAAGCGCATCCCCTCTCGTGGCTTTATTTGATCAGCCTTGATTGCTCTGTCCACCTGACGCTTCATGTGACGCTTGAGTTCACGCTGATCATATTGAACCGAAGACAAAGCCAAACCCACATTGCTGCCTTCGATCACTTCCTCAATGTAGTAACCAGAAGGTTCGTCTTCATCCAGAAATACGTGCGCTTCATTCACTTTGCCGAACAGATTGTGAAGATCGCCCATAATATCCTGGTAAGCCCCCATCAAAAAAAATCCTAGATAATATTTATCCTTTAAGTGACCCGACTCATCGACTTGAATTTCATGCAAGGGAAGCGTATTTGACGTATCTTCAAAATCAATGAATTTGTCCACTTTACCATCTGAATCACAAGTAATGTCAACAAGCGTACCCTCACATTCGGGGGCTGTCTTAAGTTTGTTGATGGGCATGATGGGAAATAACTGATCCAAGGCCCAATGATCTAGAAGGGATTGAAATACGCTGAAGTTGCAAAGGTACTGGTCTGCAAGCTGGTCCTTCAACTGACGGATTTCCTCTGGCACGTGAGCTTTGCCTCGATAGCTTTCTAGGACACCTTTTCCTATCTCCCAGAATAAAGTTTCTATCTTGGCCTTATCTACTAATTCCAAAAGACCAAGTGTAAACATGTTATACGCGTCGTCCTTGCGTTCCAATGCGTCATGATAAGCTTCAAGTCGATTGAGATTAGTCAGGTTGTCTCTCATTTCGAGCAGCTCCTTGACCAGAGGATGCTCATCGCCATTGTAAGTAAAATGATCCGCAGGGGTGCCTTTTTTAATAGAACCAAGGACCTCGACAAGAAGCACGCTGTGATGAGCCACAATTGCACGACCACTTTCACTCGTGATTTGCGGATGAGGAACTTCCTCCGCATCGCACACGTTTCCAAGATAGTAAACAATATCGTTGGCGTACTCCTGAAGGGTATAATTGGTGGAACTTTCAAAGGCGGTCCGACTGCCATCATAATCCACACCAAGCCCTCCCCCAACATCTACGATTTCAATTTTAAATCCTAACTTATAGAGTTTTGCATAAAGACGAGCAGCTTCCTGTGTTGCCTTTTTGAAAGTCAGAATATCTGGTACTTGAGAGCCAATGTGAAAGTGAAGCAGCTTGAAGCAATGCTCCATTTTTTCCTTTTTCAACAACTCGGAGGCGGCTACCAGTTCACTCGTACTCAGTCCAAATTTTGCATTTTCCCCAGCACTTTCAGCCCATTTACCAGCTCCTTTGCTAAGCAGACGAGCGCGAATACCAATCATGGGCTCAACTCCGACCTTTCGAGAAATGGTAATAATTTGGTTAAGCTCTTCCATCTTTTCAACCACCAAGATAACTTGCTTATTGAGTTTGATTCCCATCAATGCCATGTGGATATACCCACTATCTTTGTAGCCATTGCAAACCATCAGGCTACCGGGAGAGTCCTGAAGGGACATGGCAGCAAATAATTCAGGCTTGCTGCCAACCTCCAACCCCATTCCAAAGGGCTTGCCACCTTCCATGATTTCCTCAACCACTTCTTTAAGTTGATTGACCTTGATTGGAAAGACACCCCGGTAAGTGTTTTTGTAATCGCACTCCTTGATAGCTCGTTGGAAGGATTGATTGATCGAAGCGACCCGGTGTTTGAGGATGTCCTGAAACCGAATGAGTATGGGAAATTTAAGACCTCTGGATTTTACCTCTTCGACAATGTCCATCATGTCCACCGAGCCACCCGCATCTTGCAAAGGGTATGCCGTCGCATGCCCTTCCTCGTTGATGCCAAAATAGTTGGCACCCCAACGATTGATATGGTAGAGCTCACTCGCCTTGTCCACTGACCACGCTTCACGTTTTTCCTTCAAATCTCTCATTCGACCTAAAATAGGATGAGACGCACTATATCGGGAGGTTTCAGGAATTCAATAATCTGTGTACTCTTTTTGAAGGAAAACGAATCAGGCAGAAATCATACAAAAACCCCGCTTTCAGCAGGATCAATTCAAACATTCACTTTGATGTCATTCGCAATTCATATGTGTTTTATTTTAATTTATTAAGGCAATTATTTCTTCTCTATATTATTAAACCAAATTTCACCAATTGAAAATTAACTTGAATTGAAAATAAAAATATTTAATATTTTTTACTTGATGAGAACATCAAAAGAAATTGACCAGCAAATCAAATCACTACTCAAAGAAAAAGAGTCATTGAAGAATATTAACCCAAATAAAACCCACAAAGAAATAATGCATGATATATCAGATCCACTTAATTTGATTAAAAATGTATTTAGGGATCACGGGTTGAAGTTCAGCAAAGAAATAGTTAAAGGAGAATTATATGCTTTTAAGTTTAAATCCGATAAAAATTTCAAAAAGCTCAACCAATCGATGGTTTACGATTTTCTGAAGGAAAAAGAATACAATGAGTTATGGGCAAGCAAAAGGGATTTGAATAAATATTTTCCTAATACAGATTGCACGGAATATATAAAATCTAGAAGCACTCATCAAATACGAAGATTTGATCAAAAAGGCCAAATAACTCATTCTGTTTTACGAGGACAGAAAATATTATATTTACTCAAATGAATAATTTCAATCTTTCATACTGAATGGGGTTAAACCAGATCCGACTTTTCAAAAAGTGGCAATCCTGAATGATGTTCAGGAAGAGAGCAGAAGGATCAGGGAAAGATTTATTTCATGATATCAGAACTTGATGGGGGGTGATAGAAATATAGATAAATGGTATTGCGATGGTTATCCATATGTTTTTTTGCAGGAGATCACAGCTTGAATATAGGTCTTCGTTGAGGTTGCATGATTGTCATGGGATTTATTGCTTTGAAACAAATTGTCAAGGAATGTAACAAGGAACTCCAAAACTATCAGATCGAGGACTGGCCAGGGGCTGTCAACGGGCTTCAAGTAGAGAATAACGGGCAAATACACAAGATAGCGGCTGCTGTAGATGGAACCTTTGCAACGGCCCAGAAGGCCGTAGAGCAAAACGCCGATTTATTGATTGTTCACCACGGATTATTCTGGAACAAAACTCATCCGTGGACAGGCAGGAAGTATGCATTCATGAAATTTTTAATGGATCACAATCTTGCCGTCTACAGCTCACACCTCCCTCTGGATGTGCATCCGGTTTTAGGCAACAACGCATTACTCTGCAAGGCATTGGGACTCAATAGTTTAAAACCTTTTTTCAAGGATAAAGGAAGGGAGCTCGGTTTACGTGCAGGTAAAAAAATCTTGCGAGCCAAACTAATGGAAAACCTAGAAGGAATTTTAGGAACCAAGCCAACGTTGTTGCCCGGTGGGCCTGAGCTCTGCCAAAAAATAGGTGTGGTGACAGGAGGGGCTGGGGCCGAACTTGCCATTGCTGCCCGCGAGGGGGTGGATACGTTCATCACAGGTGAAGGCCCTCATTGGACATTCGCTTTGGCCGAAGACTTGGGCATCAACGTGATTTATGGAGGCCACTATGCTACGGAGACCTTTGGTGTAAAAGCTTTGGCCGAGCAACTGTCCGATCGATACAAGCTGCCCTGGACTTTCATTGATCATCCAACAGGACTTTAACAGCAGTTGAATAATTTTGACTGATTCAACCCAAACACGATTCATCCAACGACTCTTAACTGATGGAGGTTTTCAACGATTTTCGACATCTGAGATGATTGCACTTAAATGTCCTGCCGCCCAAGAAAAGAAAGAGCGTCTACTCTACGGACACCCGATAAAAAGATGCCCTCCTTTCCGTTTTTAATGAAAGATAATGAGCCTTTCCAATTGTCAGGGCTCGCAGAAGAATAATGGTTAACTTTTATCAACATGCACTTTTTTGTTCACGCTGAACATAAATACTCACTTTCTGAAAATGTATCATAAGAGTTTACCTGTTTAATTATTTGAGTATATTAGCCATATTAATAAATAAATGAGAAATTTTAAATGCTTGTCAATGCTCTGTAGGGAAGCATCTCAGGTAATTCGAGAAAAGGTCAGCTCATACGAATTTATCAGAACCGCATTTAAAAGGACATCGATGGAGTTTGAAGTTTCATTGCATTCAGGTGAGGTATTGCGGCCGTGAGTGCTACCTCCGAAAATACTCCGCTATGAAGTTTTCGGGCTTTTCTACGAGTGCCTCTTCTCAACATTAATTTACAGATTCATTTGTGATGGAACGCCTCAACCAAAGGCGTCCAAGCCTAATGCACCTTTTGAAAAATAGTAAGGTGGCAAACAAGCCATTGAATCTTTGATCAACAAGAAGAATGAGATTTTAAGGACAAAGCTCAACCACGATGGCAGTGATGTTATCTTTGCCAGAAGCATCAAGAGCTTCTTTGACCACAGCCTCGGCTGGGTTCAAATCCTTAAGGTAGGGAGGTGGTTTTGATACTGTTTTTTCGACGGTATAGGGAGTAATGCCATCTGCCACACCATCAGTACAAAATACAAGTCGATCCTCTTGACCTAAAGTCAATCGCCCCAATTGAGGTGAACTGCAAGCACGCCCACTGCCTATCGATTTTTCGAGCACGTTGTTTGAGGGATGACGTCGGGCTTTCTCTGAAGACAACTTGCCTTCCCGCACCTTACGAGCGGCCACTGTATGATCATTTGTCAGTTGATCAATGGAACCTTTGGAAGGCAAATGATAGATCCGGCTGTCTCCCAAGTGAGCAAAGTGAAGAACCCTTTGATGTATCCAGCCAATGCTCAAGGTAGCTCCCATATTACAACACTCTTGATAGTGGCTTGAGACTTTCAGAATAGCATCATGAATCTGCCGACAAAAAGCAGTAAGTATTTTGTTATAATCTATTTGAGAAACTTTTCTACCTCGATGAAACTCACGTGAAATCAGGTCGGAAATCGATCTCAATGCCGATTGACTGGCATACTCTCCCGCTTCTGCCCCCCCAATGCCATCGCTTACTGCGAAGATAAAATGATTCTTTCCTGATAAAGCCGTTCCTTCTTTACCTAGGTAACAAAGCTCGCATTCATCAAACATCATCAGCAGGAACGAATCCTCATTGTTGCGACGATATCGGCCAGGATTCGTTTGGGCCGTCCATTTGATGTCATGCATCTTATCCATACCACTCATAGAATTCACTTTTTCCCAATCACGTCCTCTTGCCTCAAACCTTCACCACTTTCCTTGAGGATGGCGAATTCGAAATCAATGATGCAAAAGCGCCCTAGCTGAGTGCTGTATGTCACGTTACGCGCAAAAGGGTCGTCATGAACGACGCCGAAAGATTCGAGCTCTTCAAACAGACTTTTGAGCTTGCTGGGGCTCAGGCTTTGCACAATGGCTCCGACATTAGTGGTCACGAGGTAAAGCGCTTCAGAATCTTTTTGGACCAGCTTGGGGACAAAGTCACAACCCTGTTTTTCCAAGTATTCAAGCATACGGACTTCATTGTCAAAACGCTCTTGAGCATGTTTCCCGCTGAAGCGCTTGTGAACTCGACCGTCAAAGCCGATGTGCACCGTCGATCGCGGTGTATTTTTCATTTCACGCATGACACCGTAAAACTAACACGAGCGGGAAAAGCGATCCAGCAAGTAAAACAGCGGGAAGAACAA
>KB912007.1 GCA_000383715.1 Verrucomicrobia bacterium SCGC AAA164-E04 | reverse complement strand
CGCCTAAGGGAAGAATGTCTCAACCGTGAGCAAATGTGGACATTGACTGAGGCGCGCGTAGTGATTGAGGATTGGCGGTGGAAATATAATAACTATCGCCCGCACCGTTCATTGGGCTACATCACACCAATTGAATTTGCTCAGNAAGAAATAGAAGTAGANTCGAGTCAATGCAGGGACTCCGATCGGGCTACGCCCTCTCTCCGGCCCAGCATTGACTTATTGTATGAAATTAAACAAGTATTGAACCCATCCAGACTAACGCAAAATCTGGCCCGGTTTGAGTAACTCGACCATTACCGATATGCCTTTTGTCAGATCTGGATAAGGTGGAGCGTTCATCATATGAGATTAAAGTGAATAGCAACGAACATATAATATGTTTGTGTGGGAAAGTCATCGAAGTGTTTGATCAGAAACTGCATCATAAAAACATATAAAAGTATCAAAGCACGGTTACGACAAACAATTTAGGTCGGACGTAAAAATCTGCCTTTTTTATTTGATCATTTGGTAGTGTTAGAACGTGCTTGCACCTTGGTATCAGTAATTCTGGAAAAGGATGGTTTTCTGGACTTCCTCCAACAGGTGTTTAAGTTACGAACCAATCAAATACACTGATCTGGGGTTTCCTGACTGATTTATTCTTGTTAGGCCGATTTGTTTCTTAGTTGGACTGGCTTTGGTTATTTGCATAGATTTGGAACATGGCTTCCAGATAATGGTAATCAAAACGCTTAGATTCAACCAAATCAGCTAACGGTGCCAATCGTTTCAGCCATTGCCACGCCATGATTGCTCTCCATTCCTTATCTCCGATTTCACGATGGGTACTTAAATTATATTGCTTAACTGCATGTCGTACCCAATCCACCTGAGGCATATGATCACGCCACTCCTTGATACTTTCAATGAGACCTTGGCCACTGCGGGCCTGATAGTCGGTGAGCATAAAAACAAGATCGTAACCGGGTAATTCCATTTCAGTCCAACACCCCCAATCAATGACACCTGTGATGTTGAACGTTTCCTTATGATGCACGCAATTGGCTAGTTTAAAATCTCCGTGACCAAAAACCCAGTCAGTTTGTGATATGGATTCAACCCAATCACGGCACTTACTTATTGCATTTTCGACGCTAGCACGTTGGTTATCTGATGCAGTCAGTGAAAGAACTTTTTGTTCAAGTTTTCTTATCTGCTCTGAGCCACTGGCGAACCCCTTTTTGCGATCAAAACTTACAAGTAATTCTACAGCAGACTTTAAAACAATATTTAATTGTGGATTGTCATTTGTTACCCCATCAGCGCTTTTACCAGGCATGAAAGAATATACAAAATATCGCTGTCCATCGAATAGACCCATGTCCACCACTCGTGGTAACACGCTACTTAATTCCTTCGGTGGTTCGTTCAATAAATCTACCTCATGTTCCAGGTCAGCAGCAGCACGATCATGAAGAGGAAGCTTGATCACATAGCCATTGTCATGTTGATGATGAAGGATGGTGACGCTGCCCATTTCAGCATTAATTCGGTATTCAGCACCCTCAGGCGGTAAGGCATCCAAATTTGGAAAGTTCAACTCATGGATATGTATCAGGAGTCGATGCAAGAAGTTAGGTTGTTTTTTACCATTGGATGCAATAATCGTAAATGCATCTGGAAAATGTGCTGATAAACCACCTTTGATATGTTGCAGCGCGGTATTGACTGAACCGTGCACCGCGCGTCGGACGCGCTTTGCAATTTGTTTTGGTTGCGACGCAGATACCATCCACATTGGATGATGATACCCTGGAAGAGGTATGATAAAACTGCTGGAATCAAAGCCTTCACTGCCCAATAGTCGTCTATAGCCGCTTTCACCATACAACCAATTCCGATATGCGCCCTTACCTTTGAGTTTGGAATAAACATTAGCTGCCGGCCTGGGTAACCACGGGACAAACCTCAGGCCGGTGTGGCCGTCAGGATTGCGGAACCATGTTTTCCAAGCATATCGGTTCTCAATGCCCAATAAAAGCGTGCCACTTGGTTTCAATACTCGCCGCACTTCTCGTAAAAAAGCCCGCTGTAATTCTCCTGGATTTCCGGCAAGCCCGGACGGTACCCATTCCAATACGCCGTTCACAATCACGATATCAAAAGAGTCATTTGCAAATGGAAGATGCTTACCATCTCCAGCGCAGACCATTTTTAAGTTCTTTAACCCATCCAGAACTGAACGATTGTAAAGCAGACGCATGCGCTCCAGTGTACTGTCTAAAGCCACAACTTCATCAGCACCATTAGCTAAACCATATGCCAGTGTGCCCCAACCGCATCCCAGATCAAGCACCCGTGATTTTGCGGATATGGGCAGTAAAAATTTCCAACCAGCTCGACCTGATCCCATGATGTATTCACCCAACTTGGGCGGAAGTTGTTTGTTACGCAAGTAGGCTCTGACGGTACCTTCTAAATCAACTTTTGAATCAGCCAAGAACTGTTCAATATCACCCTTGGGGAACTCACAGTAATAAGATGATCTGTCTTTACGTAAGTCAGGTATTCCTTCAATAATGCGATACTGTGCCCCACAGGAGTCACATTGTGGTTTTTTTTGATTTTGAATGAATGCGCCAAGGCAGTCAGGGCACCTCAAATTGTCCAGAATTGAATTATCCCCCTCGTTTTTCATAATTTCTGAGCGTTTGGTCGATTATGGTTTTGATGCGCTCACCGCAGATACTTTCAGTATAAGATACATCAGCACAATGCCTTGCATTTTGTGAAATTTTATCTGCTAGCGGTTTGTTCTCTAGTAATTCAATAAGCAGTTTGGATAATTTTTGAGTATCTTTGTATTTGACGAGAAATCCATTTACGCCGTCGTTTATCGTTTCGGTGATTCCTCCCACGGCGCTGCCAATAACCGGTCTATTTGAAGCAAACCCTTCGATTACCGTTCGTCCGAAGCCCTCTGAACTAGAAGGCACACATATCACATCGCTGACAGCGTATAAATTGCGCATGTCTTTGACATTGCCTAGAAAGCGACAGCGGGAAATTATGCCTGCGCTTTTGGCTTGTTCCTTCACTGTATCGGCATACGGTCCGTTTAAATCACCGGATATTGCGATAACTGTATTCGGAAAAAGCTTCAGAACCTGAGAGAAAGAATCAAATAAAAACTTGTGCCCTTTCAGTGGGCGGAGAGTACCGGGGATACCAATGACCGGTCCATCAGGTGAGAGCTGAAGTCTTTCTCTAGCCAGTTGCTTATCCCTCAATTGATAGAAACTCTGTTCTACAGCGTTGGGTATGATCGAGCTTTTGCTGTTGAGAGGAGGACCAAGTATATTTTGAGCCACTGCGTTCGAGATGCAAATTAGATTGCTTGAAAGTCGCGCAATTGTTGCTCTTACCAAGCTTTTTCCAACTATGAGTGGGGCATGCATTTCCCCTCCCACATCAGTGAAGAGCTCTCTTAAATGCCAGACAACGGGTAATCCACAATTTTTCGCTCCTGCTGCCGCAGCAAGACTGACCAAACTGTTTATGTATACAAGATCTGGTTGTCTTTCTTGAAATATCTTTTCAAATTCATGACCTTTCCTGATTTCGGTTAGCCAGTTTATCGGGAAACGCAATAAGGATCCAGTGCGTAACCAATTACTGTGCGGCACAACCTCTGTACTACAGCCTTCTGAGCGATAAATATCCTCAAATGCTCCGGGGAATCCAAAGACCACATGCACTTTCCAATTTGAGGATAGTAATGCTCTGGCTATCAATAGCCCACTGATTGTCGATCCACCAGGATTTGAACTGTATTGAACCAGAACGATGGATTTTGATTTCTGAGGTCCCACCTTTAATCGATTACTATAGAAGATTAAATACCTTTTTGACCTGAATCCACATGTGATCAAGTTCATCAATCGCGCGTGTTTTTGCGCAAGCTATTGATTTATGGATGGTGTCGTGATTGGGGCCAATCACTGTAAGTATGCTCTGATAGATATCGTCCTCGGATGCATCGACTTTCAAAAGTTGTTGGCCGCAATTAAAGTCTTCAAGTAAACGTTCATACTTGTGACTCCAGCCTGCTGCAACTACGGGGACGCCACTGGAAAGCGCTCCCAGTAAGGCGTGAAACCTTGATCCCAATACCAACGTTGCCAAACGCATGATTCCTTTCAAACGAAGTGGATCAGTTTCATGAAGAATGGGCACATTTTCGGTCTCTGTTTTCTGGATCGCCCCTAACATTGCTTCATCCTCACCATCATCGTGGATCAGAATGACAGGGTTGAGTCCTGCCTTACGACTGGCACGAATGCAACGAGTCAGGAAAGGTAAGTAAGAGTCCGCTCGAGATTTGTTTGTCCGGTCCAACATTCGCTTGTTGGGGACAAGTAGCATCGTGGATTTAGGCAGCTTGATGTCATTGACCGGAATTCCATCAATTCCAATAGTGATGTCGGGCGCCAGTTTGATTTTGTTTTGATGCTCGGCAGCGGCATCCATGGCAAAAGACAAGGAGTCATGATCTCTGGCGTGAATGAGGTCAGCGAACCGAGCAATATTTTCAAAAGCTCTGCGTGCAGGTTTTGTTTGAAATGGTCCCAAGGCTTGAGGCAGAAGGACAATGCGTTTGCCTTGGGTTTTCCAACGGGCACAATTTGTGGCAAACCGCTCGGCGGTAGCAACGGGTAACTGATCGCCAAAAGCGAATCCAGAGGCGTCAATAATACCTCCAATTTCTGCTTCTGTAATCATTCCATTCGTTCGCCGAAAAGAATCCGGAAGCAGAGAAAAACCTAACTTCGATCGGCCAAATTTATCAATTTTGACTTTATGCCAAAGACCATAGCGAACGCGGTCAAGGTATGAACCGAAGTTTGAATCAACGGCCAATTGGATATGCGAGTGATCCCGCATTGCCATGCAAATGGCGGCGAGCATCAATTCAGCTCCCTTGTTGCGGGTACTTGTGCCTGTTATTTCGATAAACATTCAATAAATGAATCTATACCCCGAAAACTCTTAGGATAGACAAGTAAAAACGGTTGAATCTACGTGCAATTCCTCTTTTATAACGTGTTAAATGACTTGGCTTATAGAGAGATTTATATTGATCAATCATTTTTTTAACAGGAGTTTCAAATTGCATCCATTCATCATGACCCACTGCATCCATAAACAGTTTTTTGCTCTTTACTCCCAAAATTGTTCTTTGGTCATAAATTTTTTTACGATTCGGTGCATACCACAAACTTCGAGGTTGAAATCGCTTTAGGGGTCTCCAATTGTTCTCCTTGTCTGCTTTGCTAAGCCGATAGGACAAGCCCTCACGTCTTTGTCTCAGCCCGCCTCGCTGGGAAATGGCTGCTTGGTCGGCACTTATTGGAGATAAAATGATGCGCTTACTTGTCGTAGCTTTCTTTAACAGTTGGAGTATCTCAGAATTTCGTACAATGACAAGGCTAGTACCTCGGCCATCTGAAATGTAATTAGGAAGCCATGCGTCACCGATTGAAATGTCCGCAGTCTCAGCTACAACATCATCACAATAATCGCATGCCTTATACTGAAAAAGGCCCAAATTGTAATCCGCACCAAAGAGAGTATCCACGGTTTTAACCCTGGTCTCCTTCTCAACGGTATCACGCCTTTTGACTTCAATTCCTTTTTGCTTTGCATTTGTTCCCGGCAGCTTTTGCCGGAATTCTATGTGGCCCAAATGGCCAGGTTTTATGCCAAATTGCCATGCGAGCATGTCAGCGTAAAATCGACTTTTTAAGTGACCACAGATCAAGCCTATAAAATATCGAAATTTTTCCTGATAAACTGGCTCCTCGCGGCAAAGCAATCGTAATGCTTTGATGAAGCAGGGGACTCCAGCAATGGCAAATCTGCCGGGTAAGTTTTTTAGTTCATTGAGAACATCCGCTAAGGTAATCGGGTAGTAAGCAGAACGTGCCCCTTGTGAAATCTTTGATAACTCAGTTTGAATTTCGTATTTGTACAAAGGTGAACTATTTTTATCAGGATGAGTTGCTTGCACATGAATGATGCCGTCAACCGCTCCCGACAACAGCAATTCATGCAGGATCCATTTTCCTAAACCACCAGAGCTTCCTTCCTGTCGAAACGTTCCTTCGTCTACATGACCTGCGAGCACCTCTTTATAATGCCCCAAACGGGGATCATGGTGTTCGGCGTTTTTGAACAGTTCTTTAGAAATAGTATCCTCGTCTGTGCAGTGGTTTGAAAATGGGCACACACGTAGCAACGCCGGGTTGGCGGATTCCTTGCCAAAAGCTTCATATTCACCGGATTCATTGAACGTTACCTCCATTTTGCTTCCGGTTACCGCTGTACAAACTCCGCAACCAATGCAATAGCCACCAGCCAAAACTGTGTTACTTAGTGTTTCTGTATCAGAGGTAACTTTTTTTTTCTGTGAAACGCCGCTCATGATGCAGTTGTTCTTTTTAAGTTGTGCATGGACCGATATGCCTCCAATTGTTGAATTAATTTTTCATGAGTGCCTTTTGCAAGCAACTTACCATCCTTCAAGAAGAAAATCTGATTGCAGTGTGTGATCGTCGCTAATCGATGGGCCACAAAAAGCATGGTTACTTTGCCTTCCAGGGTGCGTAGACATCCTACGAGGTTTGCCTCCGTAGCTGCATCCAATGCGGATGTGCCTTCATCTACAACTAAAATGCTTGGTTTGTGATATAACGCTCTTGCAATGCCCAATCTCTGGCGTTGTCCGCCGGATAGTCGAACCCCTCGTTCTCCTACCAATGTGTCTAGCCCTTTGTCCAACTGAACCATGGTTGATTCCAGTTGAGAAAGTTTGATTACTTCGTTGATTCTGGTTTCCTCAATTTCATTGTCAGGAACGCCCAAAGCTACATTACGCCGAATTGAGTCGTCGATTAATTGGATCGACTGTGGCACATAACCAATTAATTTTTGCCACCCGGGAAGAGCATTAATAATGGATTTACCATCTATGTGAATGTCCCCTTTTGTCGGAATTAATAACCCGAGCAACAACTGAACCACTGTTGATTTACCAGATCCGGATGGGCCCACAATAGCTACTGAATCACCCTTTTTGATCGACAGATTGAGTTTATCTATGGTCTTTACCTTACTGTTTTCATAATTGAAAGATACATCTGTAAAGGTAATTTCCCGTGAAAACCCAAAAGGAGCCTGATGAATTTTATTCGCATCGGGTTCCTTTGTTAATTCTTTTAAATGAGTGCAAACGTGGTGGATTGCCATTTTGCTGAAATGCATTTGGCCAAGACTAGAGAATATCATGGACAAAGTTTGGCGAAGTCTTATCGCGACAATTCCCACTAATGAAATTTGGGGTAGTGCTTTACCCAAAGACCCATCTTCCTGAATCAACATCCCAAGAATGACAACTACACCGGTAGCTGTTAGCAGCTCCATTATGTATGGAAATATTGCGTTAGATTCAAATCTCTTTCGATCTGCCTGAGAAAAATTCTTGATGCTTTTAGCGAATCGTTCTACCAAAAAATTCTCTATTTGGAGGATTCTCGCTTCAACGACCATGGATAGCCCTTCATTGACAGTCTGCAGACTTCGCCTTCTTTCTGTTTTTGCTTCTTTGCCGGCTTTTGTAAGGATTTTTTTTAGATATCTCATGCAATAGGCGGAACAAAGCCCAACCATAAAAAAAACCAAAACAATTCGCCATGGGAGAAAAAGAACCAATAGAACTAATTGCGCGGAACCCATCAGCATTCCCAAGATGAGTCGGAGTCCAGGGAGTATAATCCCCTGCATGATTTCTGATGTTTCTACAACAGCGTTTCGTAAAAGTTCTGCGGAATTGTGTTTCAAATGGAAAGGCCACGGTGCCTTCATATAAGATTGGAATAACATCGAAGACAATTCGGCTCGATGCCTTGCAATCAATCGATATTGTTTTCGATACATCCAAGTGAAGTAGAGTGTTTTGACTCCTAATAACACTAACAATATTGCTGCGCCCAAAAGAAACAATACTTGCGGTGAAAACGATTGGATTTTATCTGGTAATGATACGCTAAGACCAAACCAGTCTTTTTTTTCAGGTGTTGCCAACAAGCCGATTACGGCTGGAATCATTCCTATACCTACAGCTTCTAAAGCTGCTCCTGCACAAAGGGTTATTATGAGAAGAAGATATTTACGTTGGTCTTTTGGTGTAAATACTCCACGTAGCATGCGCCATTTTTTGGCGGTATTATTCGCGTTAGCAATTTCTTCGTTATTGCTTTCTGCTGGTATAGGAACAATCGACATTAATTTTAGATTTGTAAAGTAGGAATCTTCAAGAGATCAGATCCCTAATGGTTTCAAAACCCTGATGATGTGCCCTGAGATGGTTGGACGGAAGATCCTATTGTTCTCTAGCGTATGGTTTAGTTGTTGTGCAAGCAAACTGTTACGGCCGCTCTTGGTGTGCTCCGAACAGGGGGGGGAAGTTAAAAAAATGATGTATTCCTTTATTTCGATCCATTTCCGATTAGCTACTATAGCTAGAAAAGTGCCTGTAGAAATGACGGATAGTGTTCCTAAAATACTGCCACCGGTAATGTATACAAACATAACCACAAACCTGATTCGCTCAGATTCAGGGAAAAAATCAAGAATTTGTCTTAAGTACATTTAATCGTAGTGGGAACCATGGATCATTAATTGTTTTCGGTGACAATGGAACTATAGGCTGATTGCATGTTAAGAGTTTGCAACTAACCATTCAGATAGCATGACGATATTCCATATATCCTCATCAGAATCTTCAAAACTATGAACATCAACTGCCTGCTGATAGCTTTTTAAGTAAGACTTGATATTAATATATTTAGACAGTGCGTCCAGCGAGTCCGCTTTTGGTTTCGCATGACGCTTGAAATAGTCCTGCATGAATGCATAAGTAAATCTAGGTCCAACATGTTCTAAATCTCTTTGGTTAGCTATGTTATTGTATCCCAATTTGATCAGATGTTGTCTAAGCAAAGCTTTGGGAGCGCCTTTTGAGACTCTGTAATTCCATGGAATCTGCAGCAAAAATTCTACCAACGAACGATCCAAAAGCGGGTGGATTGGTTTCACGTTGCAAGATTCGGCTGAAAGCCTGTAGCGGTCAATAGCCACGCTTAACATGGGAGATTTCAACCCGTTTAATATTGATTCTTCTATTGTATTGGGCGGGATTGGATGGTGGTTTTTCCTGAGCTGTTTTATGCGATGATGTAATTGATCAGAAATATTTGCGTCCTTTCTAAAAGGTATCTCCTTCATCCAACTGTCTATGGTCTCATGAGTGCCATCAGTATCACCAATAAATTTTTTTTTTCCATTTTGAGAAAACAGGGAAAAAACGAGCCAAAAGCTGGTCGAGGTTACGAGAACTGATCCACTTGAAAAGTTAGTCTGGACCAATAAAAAGGATCCAGACAATGAAAGGAATAAGATACTCAACCGAACAAAAGATCCGCATCCTGCGTGAAGCCGAGGGTAGTGGGAAAAAAANNCAAGATGTTTGCCGTGATCATCAGATCAGTGAACAAACTTTTTACCGTTGGAAACGTGAGTTTGGCATGCTTGAGATCTCTCAAGCCAAACAACTCAAGGAACTGCA
>KB912006.1 GCA_000383715.1 Verrucomicrobia bacterium SCGC AAA164-E04 | reverse complement strand
GTCCGGTTTTGTTCAGCACACGCAAACCTGTCAGTGTTGAAATCCACGGAGACGATCTTGCTCAACTGAAAACCATTTCAGGTGAAGCGGAACAAACCCTTGGCGACCTATCGGAACTGGCCGACGTAGAGACGACTTTACGCAGCGGGGCCCCGGAAATCCAGATCACCTATGATCGCGCTCGTTTGGCTCGATATGGCCTAAATATAGGCCAAGTCGCTGAATTGGTGCGCGATCTCATCAAAGGAAATGAGGCGACACGATTCAATATGAAAGATCGACGTATCCCTATCATTGCACGATTAGGTGAACAGGATCGTGAGGAAATTGAGGATATTGGCGACCTTATTGTCAATCCAGGTGAAATTCAGCCAATCCCATTGCGAGCAGTTGCTGACTACCAGATTGGCGAAGGCCCAAGTGAAATTCGCCGCGTAGACGGAAAGCGGGTGGCACTGATTCAGGCTAACCTGGGCGGCGCATCCCTTGGAACAGCGGTAAAAGCAATCAGCGACACTTTGAGCAACAGTATCAAATGGCCTGCTGACATGAACTTTTTCATTACTGGCCAGAGTGAAGAATGGCAAAGAAGCCAGACCAGTCTATTGCTGGCAATGGGACTGAGTATCTTCTTGGTTTATGTGATCATGGCTTCACAATTTGAATCACTCATCCAGCCATTCATTATCATGTTTGCAGTCCCACTGGCATTTGTCGGTTCGGTGTTGGGCTTGATCGTAACCCATACCAGTCTGTCTATTGTTGTTTTTCTGGGGTTGATAATGTTGGTCGGGATTGTTGTGAATAACGCAATCGTTCTGGTTGATTACACGAACCTCCTCCGAGCCAGAGGAATCGCTCCCAGGGAAGCTATTCTGACGGCTTGTTCTGTAAGACTTAGGCCTATTTTAATGACAACGGCAACGACTGTCTTGGGCTTGTTACCAATGGCGATTGGACTGGGTGACGGAGCTGAGATTCGCACGCCGATGGCCATAGCTGTTATCTTTGGACTAATTTCTTCCACGATCCTGACTTTGATCGTGGTGCCCACCATTTACCACCTGCTTGATCGCAAGGTCAAAATGACTTCATTAACAAGCTGACCCCATGAAACCGAATATTGAAAATTCAAAAGCCATGTCAAACCGTCTGGCAAGATTTTCACTGGATCGAAGGGTAACCGTATTTGTTCTGCTCCTTTCGATCATCGTTGTGGGATTGATCTCAGCCCTGGGACTTCCAATGGAACTTTTCCCTAGAGGATATGAAACAAAATTTCTAAGCGTTTACGTTCCATGGTCAGATGCTCCAGCGGCAGAAACGCTGGAGAAGATCACGAAACCCATGGAAGAGGAGTTGTCTACGGTCAAGCATCTGGAAAGTATCAATTCCAGATCAGGTCAAAGTGGTGCGAGTGCTTTTTTGAAATTCAAATCTAAAACGGATATAGCTGTAGCTTACCGAGAGGTTCGGGACCGCATGGAACGTGCCCGTGCAAGGTTTCCTGAAGATGTGGAGCGATACTTTATTCAAAAGCATGATCCATCCGGCATTCCGGTCGCCATTCTGGGAGTTGCGATAGATCCCAGCATGGCTGATTACTATTCTCTTATTGAAAAAAAGATCATCCTGCCCATTTCTCGAATCGATGGTATCGCAAATGTTGAACTCAACGGCCTGCTTGAAAAGGAAGTGATTATTGAAATCGACAAACAGAAAGCGGACGCATTCGGCTTGAATATCTACCAACTGGCGCAGGAATTGGGTCAAGACAACTTCACCATGGCAGGCGGGCATGTTTTTGAATCAGACAAGAAATTTCTTGTTCGATCTGTGGCCAGTTATCAAAGCTTGGAGGATTTCCGAAACCGTCCGATCAACGATCAACTCAAATTGAAAGACGTCGCCAGGATAAGGTATGAGGAACCTGAGAAAGACTTCAGCGTAAGAGTCAACGCAAAGCCCGCAGCTGCTATTGTTGTATTCAAGGAGGGCGAAGCTAATGCGGTGGAGGTTGGGGAAAAGCTGGACGCGTTACTGGAAGAAATGCGTGCAAATCCACTTTTCGAAACGATGGACATGGAGCTGTTTTTCAATCAGGGGAGGATGGTCAGTTCTTCCATTTTCAGTCTAATTGAAGGTGGAGAAATAGGAGGCCTGCTGGCTGGACTTGTCTTATTCTTTTTCCTTCGAAGGTTTCGGCTGACCATGATTGTGAGTCTTTCTATTCCTTTCAGTCTTTTGATGGCACTGATCGTCATGTATTTCGCAGGAGAAACCTTGAACATGCTCAGTATTCTGGGATTGGTGATCTGCGTCGGGCTTTTGGTAGACAATTCTGTTGTTGTCGCAGAGAATATATACAGACACATACAAGACGGACTGCCACCGCGTGAAGCATGTATTCGCGGCGCTCAGGAAATAGCACTTGCGATTACCATGGCGACATTGACAACCGTCATCGTTTTCCTTCCTGTTTCACTCGTCGAAGGTGAAGCTCAGTTTTTCCTCATGCGACTGTCTCTCCCAATTTCGGTTGCTCTCGGTGCATCACTTGTTGTTGCTCTTGTATTCATACCGCTCAGTGTATTTTTGACCTTGAGGTCACGTAAAAGTGGTCCAGAACGATCTCGTGTGGTCAAGATGCATCGTTTATTTGACCGGATCCTTGAGAAGACATACCAGGTTTCCATGGAAAAATGGCAGCAAATCTACCACACCTGCCTTTCCTTTTTCCTTCGAAGAAGAATGGATCTGGTGATTTTGTTGGCATTGATCATGGGATTATCTTACGGCGTTATTTTTCGAGAAATTGAATTTTCGCCGAATCAGGAAGAAGATAGAGCCTCTTTTCAAATTGGCGTCGAAATGTCAAGAGAAGCCATATTCGAAGATACCGCTGAATATTTTCAGGAGGCTGAAGAAATCATGAAAGCCAAAAAGGAAGAATTAAACCTTAGCGGTTTCATGATGATGCATTTTGGCCGCGGGGGAAACATTGAAGGCTGGTTGGACATGGAAGAGGACAATCAGTTAACAGCAACTGAAATGGCTAAATCAGTGCTAGAGGACTTACCCAAAATGGCTGGGGTTAAATTGCGGAGCGGTAAGGAAAGCCAGAATGAAGAGGCTAAAGGGCAAACAGTGCATGTCCTCCATCTGGAAGGTGACGATGCCGGTGTGTTGGAAAAGATTGCTACTGATCTCGAACCGGTGCTGGAGGCGCTACCAGGTGTGATAGGTATACGCAGTGGGAAGGAAAGATCAGCCAATGAACTGGCCCTTGTCGTGGATCGAAATCGGACTGAATCCTCAAACGTGAACCCCGAGTTTGTTGCAGGAATGGTTGGTTATGCTTTGAGAGGACAAACATTGCCGCGCTTTCACTATGAAGGACGGGAAATCCCTGTTCGGATCCGGTTTGAAGAAGACGACCGAGAACGTCTCACCGATCTCTCGAATTTTCAGGTTCCCACTCGAGATGGGAATTCAGTACCACTTTCAGCGCTGACGGATGTCAAAATGCTGGAGTCATCTGATGGCATCAGTCGGCGCAATAAGCGCATCAACAGGAGCATCACCATCGACCTTGTTCCGGAGCTGGCAAAGGAGACCCACGCGGCCATAAAAGAACTGACAAATCAAATGGATTTACCCGAGGGCGTTTCATTCGGAATCAGCCAAAACGATATGTCCACCAATGAAACCATTAAAAACCTTCAATTTGCAGCTATGGTTTCTGTCTTGTTCATTTACTTGCTGATGGGATTTCTATTCGAAAGCTTTGTGCTTCCACTTTCAATTATCCTGACCATTCCACTCGCTGGAATAGGCGTGGTTTGGAGCCATTGGTTGACCGGCAAGGATCTCGATGTTCTGGGATTTGTCGGTACGATATTGCTCATTGGTGTCGTCGTGAACAATGGGATCGTCCTTGTGGATTACGTCAACAGGCTCAGACAACAAGGACTTGAGCGAACGGAAGCTCTACTGAAGGCTGCAGATCGCCGATTTCGCCCGATCTTGATGACAGCCCTGACCACTATCATTGGAATGATTCCGCTGACATTCAGTGAGCCAAGCGAGCTAGGTCTGAGTTATAAGAGTTTTGGTCTGACTTTGATTGGCGGCATGACAACAGCCACGATCCTGACCCTGCTCGTTGTTCCAGTATTTTATACCTTCTTTGATGATCTGAGAGAACGAGTCATGCAAGGTTTCAGGGAATTGAAGTAAATCAATACCTGAAGCTCAAGCCAAAAAACGGATTGTAGTCAGGCGCAGAATCAGTCACTCCAAAGTTGCAACCGCAGTCCAATTGGGTGTTGGCATTGATAGTATAAGTGAAACCGACATTCCAAAACCCCTGCCAATCAATCGCATCTTCAGGTGTCAACAGTGCGGCAAATTCAGTGTAACCAGCAATATTGCCTATGATATCGTGACCGATGGTTACGGTGTTGAAATATTCAGTATCATGACCTCCTGCGCCGTCACTGACAAAATCCACTTCCGTCTGAGCCCCCAGCCCCCAGCCGCCTCCCATATCCAAAGCAAATGGAAGGATGATCCCTCCCTCGGTTTTACCATTGCGCACACCTGAGGCAGACAGAGGATACTTGACAAAAGGCATGATTCCCAGCGCGGTTCGACCTTGATCGTTCCCCCAAAGATTGATCTTCAGTCGCGTTGTGATATCACCAAAACTCTGTTCGCGGTTTTTGATTCCAGTGATTCGATCCTTGGATGTCTCGATCACATGGAAATTAAAAACGGTTTGCAAGTCCACTTGGTTCAGTAATCCAATCTTAAAATTGATTCCTCCATAGGCTTCACTGCGAGAGTGCACATCGCCTCCCCCAGACTTATCATGATCAAAGGAAGCATTCACGAAGTCCGTTTCAATCTGGAAATGGCCTGCATCCACCGTATAAGGAGATTCCGTCAGATCAGGCCTATCGGTTGAGAGGTCTCTCAATAAGCGGTCAGGCGTCGGATGAAACAGGTGATACTTACTTTTATCCGAAGCTTGATCCGCTACGGTACCTACTATGGTCGCAAATAAGGCAACAATCAAAGCACTCCTTCGATTCGGGAATAACGTTTTGTTCGTTTTTGTCATCTGTGAATTAACATTTTGCACTGCGGATTGTTATCATTGCATAACAATCTTAGGCAAGGCTAATTTTTTATTATTTAAAGGAATGATTCTCGAAATGGCTTGCATTGAATGCCGGTTGGCAGTGAGTTTCGTGTCTTGATTGCGTTGTCAGACATTACATGGACTCAATGGGCACTTGCCTCATTGGGAGCTTTCAGCCTCGGGTTTTCAAAGACGGGTTTTCCGGGGCTGGCTTTGGTGAATGTTCTAGTGATGGCTGAATTGTTTGGCGCCAAAGAGTCCGTAGGCTTGATATTGCCGTTGCTCATCGTTTGCGACATCACCGTTTACCCGATGTTTCGACGGCATGCGGCATGGAAACAAGTATGGCCCATACTGATCCCAACCTTTCTTGGTATCATTGGCGGTTACTTTTTCCTTGGCAACATCGACAATTCAACTGCAAGAAAATCAATAGGCCTCATCATCCTTGTGATGTTAATCCTTCAACTTGCAAGAAGTCACAAACAGGATTTTTTGAAAAAACTTCCAGATTCTGAACTTTTCAGGTGGGGTAGCGGATTGACAATCGGTATTTCAACCATGATGGCTAATGCGGCCGGCCCCGTTTATTCCATTTATTCCCTGATTCATAAAATGCCCAAAAACGAGTTTCTTGGCATTGGTGCCCGATGTTTCCTTCTGGTTAACATCATCAAAGTGCCATTCATGACGGATTTGGATATCATCAATACCTGGTCCTTGAAAATGGATGTCTTGTTGCTGCCGGGCATTTTTGCAGGTATCTTCCTTGGCAAACGGTTAATTGACCGTATTCCACAAGGTACCTTCGAAATTTTGCTGTATGCTTTTTCGGGCATCGCAGGAATCAGGTTAATTTGGTACTAGACAACACTGACGGTTTGCATCAAGCGAGCATGGAACTACGAGCATTGGCCGAGCGCATTCTATTCAGTACCGAGCTTTCGGTAAAATTGGACTGCCCTCCAAAAATAACAGATGAGCATCCCGGCGTTTCTATTGAAGCACCGAACGCGCCTCACCGTAATGTTCAGCTTCAGTTTACCGAGAATAGGGGCAAGTCAGCATTCCCTGCCTTACATCATCTGGAAAAGGACTCCACACGGGCGAGAATACTTCATTATTTTACAAACCATGAGTTACTGGCAACCGAACTGATGGCACTCGTACTCCTGAAATTCCCAGAGGCTCCCAAGGCTTTCCGAAGAGGGGTGTTGAAAACATTAAAGGATGAGCAGGAACACACACGCATATACATCAAGCGCCTCTCAGATATAGGTGTCGAGTTTGGACAGTATCACGTGAATGGATATTTCTGGAAAATGATCGCTCCCATGCGAACTCCCATGGATTATGTCAGTCGACTCTCTCTCACATTTGAACAGGCGAATCTGGATTTTTCAAAATTCTTTGCAGGCCAATTTGGAAAAATTGGAGACGTGGATTCCAAAAAACTCCTCGAGCGGATTTACCGTGATGAAATTGGTCACGTCGGTTATGGATTGAAGTGGTTCAGAAAATGGAAAAACCCGGAGCTAAGCGACTGGGAAGCTTATCAAGCAGAATTGGAATTTCCATTATCACCTCGACGGGCAAAGGCTGAACCATTCAATCAGGAAGGGCGAAAACGCGTCGGGTTGGATTCCGAATTCATTCACAAACTCTACGTTTACTCCAAATCCAAAGGCCGAACTCCGGGCATTTACACATTCAACCCCTTTGCCGAGCAATACATGGCCACTGGCCCCGGATTCACTCCAAACAAAAGGCAGATCGGATTTCAAAAGGACCTGGAAATATTACCCGCCTTTTTGTGTCGAGCGGATGACGTGGTCTTGCTGAATGAGGAACCCCGATTGGAATATCTGGTTTCGCTAAAAAAAGCGGGTTTTGATTTACCACAGATTGAAACCCTCAAACAGGGACGGCTTGAAAAAACATCTGAACTACTCAAACGTAAGGTGGGAAGTTTCAAACCTTGGGCCTGGAGCAGTGATATCTGGAGCCTTTTCAACCCACTCATCGGCCAATTGACGACCTCCCCTCCAGTAAAAGCAAAGGCATGGGAAGAAAACATTCTCCCTCTGTTCGGGAAGGATTGGAGCGCCATTCAACTCCAACAATTCTTGGATCATCATGGTTGGCAGGATTGGCATTGCTCACCCGATACCGTTGGTAAAGTCGCTACATCCACAGATCAAGTCCTCCAGCGAATTGAGGCACTCCGTCATGTGCATTTCCATCGCCATGTGGTGAAATCCGTTTTCGGATCTGCGGGTGGGAATATGCTGCGCCTTTGGGAGCCAGAGATTTCTAAACGTCAATTAGCATGGATAAATAATGTCATCGAGCGCGAGGGAAAGGTCATCATCGAACCCTGGCTTGATCGACTCTGCGATTTTTCTTTGCAGTTGGAGGTAGAACCCGGTGGAATCCGGATTGTGGACTGGACCCACTTGAAGGTCGATGCTCGGGGTCAATACAAGGGGACCTTGTGGCTTCCGACCTTCAGCAGAGGACTTCCAGCCAGGCTGGCTCGCTTTGCTCACGAAGGGTCACCAGACAGAATGACCCGCATGTTTCAGGATCTGATCAAATTCATCAAACCGGCAGTGGAAAAATCAGGGTTTATGGGACCATTGGGGATCGACGCAGCCATTTATTCAGACCCGAGCGGTCAAATCAGGCTGAAGCCTATCATAGAAATCAATCCAAGGTTTACGATGGGGCGTTTGGCAGTGGAGTTAAGCCGCCATAATGCACCAGGCTGCTCTGGATATCTCCGACTATTGTCGACACCCGATTTGAGGCGATCAACATTCCATTCTTTCAGTGAATGGGCTCAAAATCTGAACGACAAATATCCAGTTCGCCTCGATAGCCACAAGAGAATTGAAACTGGCTCACTCGTTCTCAATGACCCGGCAAGCGCTGAAGGGTGCCTCGCAATATGGACCGTGTCACAAAACATCTCAGATTTTGATACGTTGTTTGAGGGTTGATAAAAAGTGAGTAACGCTCTTGTCAACGATGATGACCTAAGGCGCACTCTTCCGACAGATGGATCACTTGCATACGAATAAAGGCACACCCCCATTTGAGGGAGATGAAAAAAATTCTTTCTACAATTACCAAGAAGCCAAATTGCAGAAAATGGGTCAACCTCATACCTTTAAGATATATGCATTGAATACAAATCTATTCGGTCTCCGGGTTTTCCTGTTCAACATTCTCGGCTAGAGTTTCCTTTTCGCGATAACTTGCAACCACCCAATCACTTAATCGCTTGTCTGGGTCTTTGGCGGCCGCTTCATCGATGATGAATTTCTTTTGGCCGGTGTTCTGTTCGATGAGTTTGAGTCCAAATTGATAATCCTTGAATCGCTCCAACCACAGATCACGGATGGGGATGCCTTTGGTAAGAGAATGATCAATAAGACAACGCCGCCCGGCTTCCTCGATAACCATTTGAATCTCATGTGATTCCTCAAATCTTGCCACCAGTTCATCCAGAATCTTTCCTGAGACTTCCCGTTCCTTTTGAGATTGCTCAGCTAACAACGTCTTAAGTTGCTCAGCCGGACAATCCACCACTGCGCGCGTCACTTCAAATCGTTTTACATCAGAACTGGGCAGCTCATATTTAAAATTCCTGAAAACTCGTTCGCAAACAGTCATCAATCCTCGGGCACCCGTTTTCTCTTCAACCGCCATTTCAGCAATGCGACGAAGGCCATCCTGCTTGAAAAGAATATCGATACCGTATGCAGCAAAATCCTGTTCATATTGCCGGATGATGCTACCTTCTGATGTTTTGAGGATGTGAAACAAATCTTCCACTTCCAAAGGATTACAAACCACACGTACGGGCAGACGCCCAACGAATTCCGGTTCAAATCCAAATTCGATAAAATCTTTGGTCTGGACCTGCTCAAGCATTTCGCCTTCTTTTTGATTGCCATTTCTGGAAGAGGCGAAACCAATGGTTGCCTCACTCATACGACGACGAATGATAGGCTCCAAACCATCGAAGGCCCCACTGACGATGAACAGGACATGCTTGGTGTTGATGGTAGATGCCGCCTTTTGGCCCTTTTGTGATTCCATCATCGCCTGAATCTGACTCGCCATGTCATTGGGAGACCGCACGGACACGTCTGTCTCCTCCATGAGCTTGAGCAGATTGGTTTGCACTCCACGACCGCTGACATCACGTGAACCAGCTGAGTTCTGGGACATCGCGATCTTATCCACCTCATCCAGATAAACGATACCGAACTGAGCCCGCTTTAGATCATTGTCCGAGCGGCGGTATAATTCACGAATCAAATCTTCGACATCCGATCCAACGTAACCAGTTTCTGAAAATTTTGTGGCATCGGCCTTCACAAAAGGAACACCAATTAGATCAGCAACACTCCGGATCAGGTAGGTTTTGCCCACGCCAGTAGGCCCAACGAGGATGATGTTTTGTTTGGCATAATTGGGCGCCTCTTTACCCTCCAAGGCCAGACGCACATGATGGTAGTGATCACACAATGCCACACTTAATACTTTCTTGGCTTCGTCCTGTTGAATGACAAAACGGTCCAGATAAGCTTTTACACCCTTGGGGCGATAATCAAATTTTAATAAATCCTCAATACTACTTTGCTTTGTCTCTTCGTCGTTTGCAGAGGCTGATTCCTTGTTACCAGGTGCGCCCCCTCCAAATGGAGAAAACCCCATACCGGAAAAGTTCTGCTTCATAAAATCCGAAAGTTGTTTTTGAAATTCCTCCGGACTTGGCATGTCCTTCTTTTTGTCCTCGCTCTTCATTTGCTAAACCTTGACGGATGGATCTAGAATTGCAACCCCAGTGTAGTGGCTGAATCCAACCTATAAAACGTTTCTTGCGGATCACCTTTTGTTGGAGAATAATAAAAAAAGGATAGTTCACTTTGAA
>KB912005.1 GCA_000383715.1 Verrucomicrobia bacterium SCGC AAA164-E04 | reverse complement strand
TCTACCCTCTGCAAATCTATGTTTTCGTCCGCAAAACGTCCGCAAATAAATCTCACTTTTGTAGCTTACTGGACTAATGTGCTCATATTATATTCAGAAGGATAAAAATCGTGATAAATGACTGAAAACCATTTAATTATGGGTTAAATGGTAGGATACCCAAGTGGCCAACGGGGGCAGACTGTAAATCTGCTGGCTTTGCCTTCACAGGTTCGAATCCTGTTCCTACCACCATATTTTCTTCTTAGTTATTCAATACTAAAGACTTATCGGGCAAAGGTTTACCAGTAATAAGCTTTAAGTTGTTGAGCGTTCGCATAACACTCAGGCATAACATATTCATCTTTGTCAGTTGTGTATGACGTTGTCTTCCGTAGTAATTTTCTAGTAGAATTTCTCCCAGTCAAAGCTCGTACAGTGAAACTTAATTTCGGCTAGTTTCTCTTCGAGTGTTTCATGACGCCGAGACCATCAAGCTGAAGCGAGCAGAAGAGTGGGCGATGCAATTGATCATGATTTAAGAGTCATGAAACCGTCGGCATTGGCGAGCAATATACGCACATTGACATGAACACCAAACGGGCAGCAATAGAGTCAACGCCCAAATTTGGGCATTATACCCATGGACTTCAAAAATAATATTCTGAAAGATATTTCGCAGCACGAGTGGGACTACCGAGATCTTCACGGAGATAATCGCGAGGTCAGTCTGGCCACTCTTTACGAATACACTCGCAGCGAGTCATCCATTTCTGCGATGTATGTCAAATGGCTCGACTCCCCGATTAGTGATGATCGCCATGAAATATGCTCCAAACATTTTACTGTCAAAGGGGGGGCGACAACTCCTCGTGATCTTCTGAAGCAGATTGAGGAAACTAGCTCACCTCTCTCACAGCTAGGTGAAGAGGCTTCATCATTTCACCTGCCGGTTTATTTGACATTACCCAAAATGCTTCTGAACTACCGCATGTCTGACCATTTACTTCTCATGGTAGACTTCCCTGCACCTTATATGGAAATCAGAGAAAGACCTGGTTTTTCAAAAATGAGGTCTTTGCACTACGCTCAGCTAACCGCAGCAAAAGAGGGCATCGTTTGGGGGAGCAAGGTTGGCAACTGGAACTTTTTAAATTTTGGTAACCCTAGTGTTGAAGATGTAACCCTTGGTATAGATTGGGGGAAGTCAGACAGGAATTTGATAGACAGTTTCAGAGATTGGCTGAAAGAAAACCGAAAATCCAAGGCGGCAGATAGAAGGAAAAAATACCCAGGCTATGCATTGAAGTGTTTGGCTGCATATAAGTTGCAGAAGCATTATAAAATGTTAGGCGAAGATGCATCGGATATTACAAATGATATTATTTGGCGGTTTGATGGCGAAAAAGCAAAACCTGATACTGCAAATAAGCTTATTCCTCTCTTCGAAGAACATAACCAAATAAATCGGGCAGTCGCAGACTACTACAAATATTCAGGCCGCCTTCTATCGCAGTAAAAAATTGATTTTTAACACCTTACACACAATTACCTTACACCTTTAGCAACTTAAACGTATCTCAATCTTGGCCCAATCTTCCAAAATTTGGAATGTTCCCCCTATACCAGAGTCTGTCAAAACAGCTAAGTGATGTCGCTTAGCTGTTTTGGAGGACCTAATTAATATGGATGGGATATGAGCCAAATATCACAATCAAACATCATTGGTGCCGGGGATTCTACCTCAGGTTTAAAACCAGAATTCATTCGACTCCCTAAAAATGGTCAATGTCCATACACTGGCCTTACTAGGTCGAAGATGAATCAGCTGATCCTCCCCTGTGAGGATAACGGATTCAAGCCACCGGTTAGGTCCGTTTGCCTGCGTCCCAAGGGGGCCTTCAAGGGAACCCGCCTGATAGACTACCAAAGCCTTCTTAATTACCTCTACAGCCGGATCGAGGAGGTGAAAGGATGAACGAGCTTGCCACTGAAAGAAGATCCATGGCCATCGAGACACCTGTAGGGACTCCAAGTCGATCGCTGATTTCAGAAACTGAGAGGTGCCAAGAGCCTAATGGGGCTGATGACAAGAAGCTACCGGAGATTTATTATCTCGAGGGTAAATACTACCGACAAAACTCGCAGGGAATATTCACATCCATAGCTACCGGAGATGCCAGAATAGAGTTGAGGTATTTAGGCTATGGTAAGAACAAGGTTCACAATGAGGCAAGCGAGACTGATGTCGCCCTGAGAAGTATTCAGTTGGACAATTGCGTCCAGGGTGCTGGTCCATTGTGTGGTCGTATGCCTGGCTTGGTCACTGAGAATGGTTTCAAATATCTAGTCACCAGAGGCCCAAAGATCTTGTCGGTAGGCAATTCCCCATGCGGGCAAGAAGCTAGCCCCATGTTTGAATTGCTACGAGCTGTATTTGGTCACGAGGTTAACCCTCATTTTGACACACAGCTATTCACCTTTATGGCTTGGCTGCAGCGAGCAAGAATGGCTCTGGAACACCCTGACCAACACCTTCCCGGTCAAATGCTTGTCCTGGTGGGTCCAGCCGGTTGCGGTAAATCATACCTCCAGCTACTCATAACACAGATGCTTGGTGGTCGGGAATGCGATCCATCGTTATGGCTTCAAGACAAGACAGCCTTCAATGGCAACCTCTGGGAGGCAGAACATCTGATCATGTCAGATAGCAATCTTGAAGCTTCAGGAAAGGCCAGGAATGCTATGCGTGACAAGATCAAGGAGTTGGTGGCTAACCCAAGCTACCCTTGTCATCACAAGAACAAGGAACAACTCACACTTCGACCTATCTGGAGACTTACATTGAGTGCTAACGATGACGTCACCAGTGCCAACATTTTGCCAGCTTTGGAAAAGTCAACCAAGGACAAGATCATTTACTTCAAGTGTTACGCCAAAGAGGGTTTTTTCCCTGAATCAGAAAGTCGCCAAGAACACCACCAAGCGACGCTTAGGGCCATACCTGCATTCCTCCACTTCGTGGAAAACACGGACATGCCGGAAGACTTGAAGAACAACAGGTGGGGAGTAAATGCTTGGCATCACCCTGAGTGCATTGAATTGCTTCAAAGCTACAACCCCGAGCAGGAACTCGAAGAAATTCTTGAGAAATGGCTGGAAAATAAAACCATGGGAACCGTCAAAAAACGTCCACGAGAGCTGTATGTCGAACTAGAGAATCTGACAGGAGGTTCGCTTGTGCGGTGTTCCAGGGGAACAAACCACCTCGGACATCAATTGGCACGGTTGATGGAACGCGAGCCATGGAACAAGGTCATCACCAAGACCACGGAACGAGAGGGGGAAACCCGCAGCGAGAGAGTTTACTATTCCTTCGACACCTCGGCACTTCAGGGAGTGGAAACAACAAGCAATATCGAAGGTTGGTCTGAAAGCGGAAGGGTGGAGGTATAGGAGGTATGAATTCTGAGTTATTGAAAAAATGAGATACTCCTCTACTTATCTACTTAAAGTAGCACAAAGTTCAAAAACCATACCTCCTATACCTCCGCAAAGCCCATATCAGGGGCTGATGAAGATGCTGGAGGCGGGTTTTACTCTCAAGAGGAATCCATCCGGGACTGGAGTGCTTGTAGTTGATTCCGATGGCGTAGCTCAAGGCTGGCCAGACCTACCGAAAGGAATTGAGCGGTTGCTGGAGTTGACTTTCATTGTCGTGCGTCGAGACGATGCCCAAGTCACTGAATTCTGGTGTCCAGGTGATGAGGAAAGGACTGAGTTGATAAAAATAGGTTTTCCGAGGAATAGAGTTTGGACTCGAGAAGATCTTGGTGAACGAATACTACAGGCAGATTGAGTCAATCAAATGATCCATCAAGGCAAACCCCTGACACGGTAGATACCTTCACTAGCTGATATCAGGATTCTCAGGCTGGGTGACTTGCCAGAGGTCTGAACGGTATCACCTATCGTCTGATGGAGATCAGTGGTGACTTTATCCATGTTCCCAAACAATATCTGTATGACAATTCCCAGTTCTCGATCAGAAAGACGGCTTATTCAATTTAGGTGGTAAGCAAGTTGAATTGGTTGCACCTGGCGTCAACAGTCAGGCTGGAGGCTTCCGATACCTGAACTTACTTGTTAATCTCAAAGTCATAAAACTTACCCGAAAAGGTAAGGCTCACGTGCGAACGAATCACTGGCGGTATTTACTGAATGACTAAACAAAAACCCATGACTATACGTCGTAACATCCGTTTGCCGTTTTTTGAACTTAGGAGGCTTTCTAATACGCTAGCGTTTTGTTGAGGGGAATGTAAGCACCCAGACAAACAAACCTCGTTGGAGCGAGGCTTACTCCAAATTATCCCTCATATATGTACCATTAATGGACTGGTTCGTCTCTGGACATTGCTCAGCTCAGTGGAGAAAGCGCAGGATTACTTGAGTAAGAGGTAGGTTTATTCACCACCGCCACCGCCACCGCCGCCCTCACCGCCCTCAGGCCACTTACCGTCACGAACCCGCTTGCTTATAAAAAATAGCGACATAAGCCCAGCAAAAATGAAACCTACAGCTGGGGTGACTTTCTCTGGATTATTTACCCCCCCAATGAGTCCTGCGAGGGGCATACACACACACCAGAAAATCCACTGGACAGCATCCCAAAAAGTCCCATCCCAGTATTTGCTCAACGGTTCTTGAGGCGCTTCTTTGCGGGGAGTCAGCTTTGTGACATGAAAACCAAATTTCTGGACTTGCTCCAAAGCTTTTTGCTCATCGGAACAGAACACCGAACCAGTCACTGACTTACCAGATGAGTCCAGTGCCTCGTATTCGTATTCTGGCATAACACCATACACACCACAAAATGAAAACTCGCGCCATTACAAATTGAGCCAGTGTTTGTAGCACTGAAAAAAACGCCTCTGAATATCCATCAACAGGAGTCACTCAGGCGACAGAGTCTACTAAGACCGTGTTAAACGCATTGGTCCTGTGTTCAGCTCAGTGGAGAAAGTGCAGGACTACCTGGAGCCGTAGTTTGGTAAATTTTTTTCACGCCAAACATAGAGTCGTTTGGTAAATCGTTTGCTCAAACAACAGCAGCCGTAGATTCCCAGAATAAGTGGAAGAACTGCACAAGAAATTGTTATTACGAGAGGTTCGCCCTCGTCCATGTTGACTGGCTTGCGTTCATCTAGGTATTGATGAAAATTTGATAAGTTTGGATACAGTTTTGCAATCAGATAGACGCTAGTAAGCATCAGTAGGACGCCAATTAACCGATTTTGCCAAGTCCGGGGCTGATTGGGTCTGATGAATCCGGATGGATCGGTAAGGGTTTTTTCCCTGTCTAATGAACTTTTCTCCTTGTTGGTGGCTTGCTGGGATAGATGACAGCTCTGATGCAGGTATTGCCCGTCCTCATTTTTGAAGCGAGGCTCATTGGAACAATCTTCATTGCAAATGACACAAATTTTACTCATACCCAAAATCGTCTTCCTGCAAAAAACCTAGATGATTGCTTGAATTAAGTTCAATATCATTTGGACTTTGTCGGCGTCGGCCAGTCATCTGGGTTGATGCCATGTCTATGCACCCAACGGTCGTAGATGGGTTTGTATTGGCGTTTTGTGTGCAAGTATGAACACAATGCCGTGATACCGATTAAACCTCCTAAGTAAAAACCGTTCAGACTTTGTTGATCGTTTGACGATAAGGCTGTCGGAAACTCAAACAACGATATACCGAACGCCACGAATGAGGTAATACGTAAATATTTTGGGGAACCTTTCACACCCATAACTTCACTGCAATCGAGGCAATACGAAGTGGTATAGTACTTACCATTTCCGCGAGGGGTATACACCGTTCTATTTCCCAGTTGTGGTATGGCCTATCACACTTAGAGCAGTAAATATAATTACACCAGCCAGCCATACTTATTAAACGCCATGAACCTCCCAAAAGGGCCATTATAAATTCAGGCTGGGTTTGTAGTCACATTATGCTGATTGTCATCCTCCCCTGATTATCCAAAGGCTGAGGAAGGATCAAGGCGAAATGAAAGACCCAAGAAAAAGAGCCTATGGGTAAACGCCTCATATTTAATACCCTCAGACCGTAGATCGATTCTAACAAACGCCCCCTCACAGGCTGTTTATTTAAAATAAAGGGATGCCCATGCCTTACCCGTATCCTCCGATGATAGTTGAAGGAGAAAAGGATCCTTGTGAGTTCTTTCCCATAGCGTTTACTAACTACTGACCATGGCCGTGACTATTAACCACACCTTAAACCACTGCCTGCCTTTGTTTTGTAAGAAAATCCGATAACAAATCTTCAGATTTGTCATCAATCGCTTCCCCTGATAATAGTAAATACGCATGTCGAAGTTAGCAGTCGCATACTTGCGAGTCTCGACAGCAACCAATCAGGACGGACATGGATTCGACAGACAAAAGCAGGCCATTGATGAGTTTGCAGATTTGGGTCGTTTTCAGCTTCAGAAGATTTTTCATGAGGTATGGACAGGTGCAGAAGCCGAGCGTCCAGCACTTAGTGAAATGCTGGTCTTCATGGAGCAAGAGAGTGTTGGTCACATCATCGTAGAATCATCAGATCGACTGGCGAGGGACCTCATGGTCCAATTCCAAATCCTGGGTCATCTCAGGAACAAGGGCGCAAGCGTTTGGAATGCCTCGACTGGTGATGACATGACAGACTGCATGGACCCTGGCGTAGATCCAGTGAAGAAGGCCATGGTGCAAGTTCAAGCGGTGTTTTCTGAACTTGAGAAGTGCAGACTGGTGACCAAGCTACGTAAGGCCAGGGACGCAAAGTTCAGTGCCTTGGGTAGACGTTGTGAAGGTAGGCCAGGGGTTGTTTGGAATGACGAGGTTGTAATCCTCGCCAAGCGACTCAGGAGGGCTTCCAGAGGCCGCAGAAAGAGTCTGAAGCAAATTGCTTCGGTGCTTAATGAAGCAGGTCATAGACGGCCTTGCGGAGGGTAGATAAAGCCTCACAACGTTCGAAGCATTCTCGGTATGGACCAGAGAAGTAGGACCTGATTGCTAGAGACTCGCCAACGCCAAATGGCCACCCCGGGGAGGGGGGGCTGTGACTTCCAGGAACCAAGGATATCGTAGCGGGATGTTGCTTGGACGGCTGGTGACAAAAGAGGCCTGCGTTACTTCAATCCCTCACCCGGTAGAACCGCTTCTCAGCGCCTTCATCTAGGTCGACTTCAGTGGTGCCTTGCTCGCCAATGACAACGGTTCGCCACTCGGTCCATGGGCCATCAGCAGTGTCAGCTACTTCGATAATAGATGTCCGACCTACGTCACCTGTGACGGTGATTGCTGGCACCATGCGAAGGCTTACTTGAGATGATAGGATCCCAGAAGGAGCGTCGATTGTGATAATTGGCGCTGATGTATACCCTCTGCCAGCGTTTATGATTTCAATCGAAACAACGTGCCAATCCTCCATAACAGCAACTGCCTCGGCGCCTGAGCCACCCGTTGCCCCTGTCTTAGATGAGGGTAGACATTGGGTTCGGAGGATGCCAACAGGCATTCCAAAACCTCCCACTGTTTGTAATTGACTAATGAGCAGCCACATTGTGTTTCTAAAGCATGGATTGGGTGGTAATGGGAATTTTAATGCTGGTGTTTCTCTGCGCAGTTTTCTTTGGAAAAGGCATCATAGGCAGTGGGGGCTATGGTGGTTTCAACGGCGGCGGCTGCGGCAGCAGCTGTGGCGGAGGATGTGGTGGAGGATGTGGTGGAGGATGTGGCGGTGGTGATTAGCCACACAAACGCGAGAGTTCGATTGAGCCACCAGCCTTACAAGATTTTAAATCTTGTGCGTTCTGACAGTAATAGGAGGGGTAGGGCTTGAAAAGTAAGGGAGGCAAATGTGCAGTCTGTGGAGAGGCATGCAATGTGTCCAATGCTTTTAAGAATCGTAGCAACGTATGGATTCATTATGAATGTGTCGCTGACCACATGTCTGAAACTCCTTACCGCAAGTTGCCTCTGAAGGATACCTTGAAGAGTCTAACTCTCAACGTGTATGCAATTATGACATCACGAATGACAATCGGATGGATTTTGTCTTATGGAGTTTTCCCCTTGTATATTTGGTGCCTGCCAAAAGCATATAGCTTTGTGAGTGGTGAGAGAATGACACTGACCACAGCCATGATTTGTTTTTTGGCTCACAATTTCATCATGTTCTGCATGGCTGCTTTATTTTTACACAAAATCAAACCCACATGGTATTTGATTAGTGCCTATGTTTTTTCGGTTCTATGCACAGTGTTATTTGGATTAGTCGCGATAGGACCGACATTAATTATCATAGCTAGTGCCAGTTTTGGCAACTTGCTTGGCTATGTTAACGTTATGGGTATGCTTATTGATCGAGAAGAGGCTCAATCAGCTCCTGACTGAGCCTCCTTGTAAGAGACGGCAAACTCACGAATCAATTGCTGAGACACTGACTACCATAGAAATTCATACGATTTATTTGGCCCCTTCAAAATGGTTCCTGACGTTTATAATCATATGAGAAGTATCATATTTCGAACTGCCGCCGGACTGCTGGCCATAGCTGGCGTATTTTTCTTGGTAATGAGTGAAGATGCCCCAAGGGAAATGTGGGGATTCAGTGGGCTAATGGGAGCGTATGCTATTCTCGGAAACAGAATAGGTTGAAAACTTGTAACCCCTCCGATGCAAATACCCAAAAGGAAATCTATGTGGGCTTACTTAAGCAGTCGTGAGCGTGATGCTGTGCGATTGGCAAATCAGGCAAAGGTCGCTCGAGGCAAGAAGGCGGCGCGTGTGCTTGTGGTGCCGTCAATGATTCAGGCCGGTCAACTGGTAACCAGTCAGCTTCTTGATGAACTTGAAGAATTGTCAGCCCCGGTAGGCCCGGCGATTCACCAACGAGCATCGTTTGCAAAATCAGCTGGCGAGAATTTTGTGTGGAATCAGAAAGACAACAACGCGACCGCTGAAGTTGAAATGCTGATGCAGTCATTAATTGAAAAATAAATATGCCAAAGAAATTCAGTGACGGACAGCCTCCAGTGGATGCAGCTCCGCAATTAATCAAAGACGATTTGAGGGGAGCCGCCGAGGCAAGCTTGAAGCCTCATAAAGTCAGAGCAAAACGGAAACCTATGTGGGTATACCTGAGCAGTCGTGAGCGTGATGCTGCAGCCCTTAAAGCCATTGAATCAGGCGAGACGATGAGCGAATGGATTCGTAATGCTGTGCGAAAGGCAGCGAAGTGTTAGGAGCCGGTTCACTTCTTGAAATCATCATTGATAAAATCATGCCCTATATAGATTATTTAAGCGTCGCAGTCTCAGCTATCGTCGTTTGGTATTTTTACTTCCGAAAGAAACGAAGTGTTAAGGATTCGTCACGTATGTGATGAATCCTTTCAGTGCGATGAGGCAGTGCCATGGCGTAAGTCTGATTGCATCAGATTCAATCAACCAAAGAAACAAATCGAAATGTTATGAGTGAAAATAATGAAACCTCCGAATCCTATACGGCTTTAGATGTTTTAGAGACACCTTAAAAGGGAACTGAGCAATTTAAATACAAGAAATCTGGATGGGCGACACTTTACAATATCTGCGGATGGATTTGTATTGCTGTTGGTTTTGCAGTCTTTCTTGTTGGCATTGAGGAAGCTAGTGATACCTACGGTTCAAAGAAAAATGCGGCACTCATTTCTGCGTGGGCATCGTTAGGTGTTTTAATCGGGGCCGGATTGAGTTCCTTATTGGGCGGGTTCTTAATCAATACACTGACTCAGACACGTGACAACACGAGATACCTTCTTCTGGAAACGCACAAACAAAACAAGTCCTGAATTAGTCCTGGCACCCCTTGTTGAGGAAACATCCGACCGGTGAATGCACTTTGATTTCAAGGTCAAAGTGGCATTGGCGATTCGGACATTGTGTCGTGCCTTTAAGATACATTACTGATGATGGATTCAATTTGGGAAACCAAACACATAAGTAAAGAAACTTCTTCAAACTAGGGAAACTTGATCCAGAGACAGTCAGGATACTTGAATCAGTCAAAGGCAGGTTCTGGGATGTTCTACAATTTCGATTCAACCGAGGGCTAGAACACTTCAAACAATTCGTAACCGGTATAGTCATGGAAATGTGCCACAAAAGCATACAACCAATTGTGGGTTCAAGCTTGGTTTATGGGTTTGCAATAGAAGAAAGGAAAAAAAGAATGGAACTGTGCGTAAGGACTACGAAGAGGTTTTGGACCACACCGAAGGCTGGATGTGGTAACCCCTAGTTCAGTTGAGGAAACCAAACCAGCCCCTCCAATTTTAAAAGGTGGGTAGCTTATTCATCGCAAGTCTTTTGGTCTCGAAATCAATCTTCGTATAGTGTTGGGACATGGATTCAGATTCATGGCTGACGATGTCGCCAGCTGAGGCAGCCCGTGGCAAAACGGTTTCATTGAAAGTTTCAATGCCCGCCTAAGGGAAGAATGTCTCAACCGTGAGCAAATGTGGACATTGACTGAGGCGCGCGTAGT
>KB912004.1 GCA_000383715.1 Verrucomicrobia bacterium SCGC AAA164-E04 | reverse complement strand
CCCGATTGGCTAATATGGTGAATGAGGGAGAATTTCTGATACCTCGCCTCAATCGTGAACAGAGAAAACAGACGATTGTCGGACCTGTCAAGGTCTCGGGAGGGGAAATAACAGACCCGCTTTTAAGCCGCTTGCTCAATGATATTGGGGATGATCCCGATCAACTTCCAATCCTGCAGCATGCGCTGATGCGGACCTGGGAGTATACAAGCAAGGAAACGGGACAGACCGTTCTGGATCTCAAGGATTACAGAGCAACAGGGGGTATGCAGGAGGCACTCTCGCGACATGCAGATGAGATATTTGACCAATTACCCTCGGATAAACACCGTTGGATTGCCGAAAGGGTTTTTAAATCACTCACGGAAAAAGTGGATACCAACAGGGGTATTCGTCGTCCCATCACTTTCAGCGAGATATGTGAAATCGTTCAGGAAAAACCTGAGGATATTGAGTTGGTGATTCAAGAATTTCGCTCTGTTGGAAGGACATTTTTAATGCCGGGTGAAGACACGGCGATATCCACGTCGACCGTGATTGACATTTCTCATGAAAGCCTGATGCGCGTATGGTTTCGATTGAGAAAATGGGTTGAAGATGAAGCTCAATCCGCAAAAATTTATCGTCGACTTGCAGAGACGACTCAATTGTTTCTCCAGGGAAAAGCAGGGCTCTACAGAAACCCTGATCTCGAAATTGCCATTGCATGGAAAAAAGAAAGCCAGCCCAACAAGGTTTGGGCTGAGCGCTATTTCCCGGGTTTTCAGGACGCCATGGATTTTCTGAAGCAAAGCCATGCAAAAGACCAAACGGAAAAACAAGCCAAGGAAAAGGCGCAGCAGCGCGAGCTGGAAAATGCCAATAGTTTGGCGACGGCACAAAAAGAGCGGGCGGAAGCACTCAGGGCAACAGCCAGGAGAAGAAAACATTTTTCCTGGGCACTGGGCATGCTGGCTTTCGGTTTATTGTTGATCACATTTTATTCCATTGCCCTCAGAAATGAAGCGATTGCTTTAAGAGATGAAGCCGAAAAATTAAAAGATGGTGCCATTGAAGGAAAAGAACAGGTCCGCAAAAATTTCTTTGTCACACAGCTTGCTCAGGTTGATCATCAGGTTCAGCAGCAACATTTCCAAAAAGCCCTTGAAGCGCTCAAGGTGATCAAACCTGAAAATGCGCTCGAAAGCCGATTGACCACCACTCGGCTTTTGAGTTCGGTCAGCGACACATTTTTTCCGCGCAAGAAATCTGAGCTTTATCAACTTGGTAAACGCGCTTTATTTCCAAATGGAGGGGTTATCTCCAAAAACGGCAGATATGTCTGTATCGGCGCGGACTACGATGGACATGGGAATGTGCATGTCGTCGATCTTCAAAATGAGAATCCTGAACTTCATTTCACTCAATTGGAATCTGTTCTCAAGGCTGAATACAATTATGCGAGAAATCTCTATGCAGTAGGCTACAAATTTCAGGGCAGTTATTTTACTTCGGTTTTCGATGTCCAGCGCGGACTTAAAATGGAACTCGACCTGGAGCTCAAGAGCTCGCCAGTAAAGCTGAATTTTGATGAAGCGGGCAACTGGCTGGCGGTAGTTTCCTTGAACGGGGAAATCCATCTTGTGGATTGTCGTTCAAAAAATCTGAAACCCATACAAATCATAGCCAGTGATAAGCAATGCCTTCAGGCTGCCTTCTCTCCAGACGCACAGGTCTTGTATCTGTTTTCGCAAGATAGCTCAGACCAGTATGTAGAAACGTTTCGCCTTTCTCAGGGAAAATGGCAGAGAGAAAGCGGTGTGGCCATTTCGCTCAGCGATGACAAACTTGCATTCATCCATTCGGAATGGTCCAAGAACAGCCATGAAATCATTCTTTATGGCAACACGGACACACAAAAGCCCATGCTGCAATGCATGGATGCAAAAACGCTGCGCATCAAGAACCGAGTGGATGTGTCAAACTATCACAAGTCAGGTGGCATCAATACGCTGCTTCTTAGCCACGATGGTACCATGGTGATCAGTCCCTGCATGGATAATACTTGTTCCATAAGTGATTATGAAACAGGTGCGCTCAAATATAAACTGCAACATTCGGCCAATGTTTATTTTGCTTGTCTGAGCCCCAATCAACAGATGTTGATGGTGGGAGATTGGCTGGGCTTCAGGCTCTGGGATCCCTACTCGGGCAAACCATTGACTTCTTATGTGAAACTAGGTGAAGGCATGCGAGGGGCTCAATTTCTTGAGGAAGGCAAAATACTCAGAATTGTCACCATGAATGCCAATGTATTCGATTACGAAATCAGTGGTCTCCCTCCTCAGCAGCAGAAAATCAAGGATACAACTTCCACCCTTGCGGTGAATGATGGTGCATCACTCATTTTAGGCCATGAAGGTAAGCTTTCTGAATGGGGCGAAACAGAGGGTGCCTATCGTAAACGCAAGGAATTAAGTGATTTTCAAGGAACAACCCATCTTATTCGTGGAAGTTCAGACAATAATATTGCCGTTGTTGACTACAGGTATCCGGAGAAAAGTCATATTTTTCGTTTTGCCCTGGATGAGGAGGGAGCGCTAGAACCACAGCCTGACCTGGCTTTTCCGGTGACCAGCTTGTCCAACATGGACCTGGAACATATCAACGTTTCTCTCGATGGTAAATTTCTAGCTTATCCGGAGGAGAATTTACGGGTCATTAACTTTTACTCGATGGAGACCGGAAAGAAACTCAAAGAACTGGAATACCCATACAGTATTTCTTCCATAGAATTCAGCAAGGATCACAAGAGTGTTCTTATTTTTGGTACCCCGGATTTGATCACGGTCATCGATCTCAAAACATTGAAGACGGTCAAAGAGTTGAAGCACTTGACTCGCTATGGTGGATGTATTCGTTTCGACCGCACCGGGCAACTAATGGCGAGTTTTGGATCGGGCGAAAAAAAGGGCATGCTCTGGCGCTACGAAAACTCGGATAATATCACTTTGATTGGAGAATTCTCACATGCGTCCGGGATTTGCGCACTTGATTTTGGTGTGAACTCACAAATCATGGCAACAGCCGCTCAAGATGGCATGGTTCGCATATGGGATCTTTCTGCACCCGAACAGTCTCTCACTCTGAAACGTCAGATCCAACAGGATCGAGAGATTGCTGCCGTTCAGTTCATCGGGGACGAGCATCAAACCCTCTTGACCTGTGATGAAGAAGCTTCTGTTCGTATTTGGGATCTCGATTATGGCGTTGTTGAAGCAGGGCCTTTCAAGATGGGAGAGTCTGAAGTGCCCCAAAATGGTATGGCTCGCTACGAATTCGACTTGTTCGGAAAAGTGTTTGGCCAAGGAAATTATGTTTCCATCATCGCGCGAGGGTCCCCTTTGATGATCCAGAAATTGCCCAGACTCGGGCAGAAATCCGCTCTATCCGGAACCAATCTAGTCAAGACCATTGAAATCTTCACCGGATGGGGCGGGAAATCAGGTTCAAGTCTATCTGTAGAGAATCTCAAACAAAATCAAATCGATGTCTCAAGTGGCTATGAAAATAGTTTAATCACCCAATACTTGAATTGGTATACTAGCAAACCCAGCAACAGATCCGTGACACCGTTTCAAACGATTCCCCTCAAGACTTTTGTCGATGATAACCTGTCTTCGGAAGATCTTTTTAGTATCTCGCAAATTCTCAGGCTCGACCCCGGGAACCCCAGTGCCCTTGCGAAATTTGGACAATTATATCTCATGAATGCCAATCATGGTTCACTGGAAAAGCGCACCTATGCCGCTGCCTGGTATGCCTCCAAGGCAGCTTCATTGATGAAGGGTAATTCGGTTCCCAATGAATTAACTGTTCTCAGGGATATGTTGGAAAAATCAGATACAACCGGGGAAAAGTAATCACTTCAGTTCAACACCCAAAAATATCATGAGATACCATGGACTGGATTTAGTGCGTTCTCTGGCTATGCTGCTTGGCGTTGTGCTGCACGTTATCTTATTTTTCATGCAACACCAGGATCATATCTGGATGTTGGGCGAGCGATATCCGGACCCCCTCAATCGGCTTGTTTTTGAATTCATCCACTTATTCAGGATGCAACTGTTCATGATGATGGGAGGTTTCTTTGCTCAATTAGTCATCGATCGCAAAGGGTTAAAATATTTTTCTAAGGATAGAAGTAGAAGAATCTTATTACCTTTCATCTTGTGTTCCATTTTTCTCATACCATTGCAGGAGTACTTTTTCGCATTGGCAGGTCAATGTGGGAAATTACATACAATGCTTCCCGAATTAGGTGCCGCAGATATTTTCTCCTCGGTATTTCTCTGGGGAATCTTTTCTGAAAAAAGCGCCTTCGATAACATATCTTTTCACCATTTGTGGTTTCTCTGGTTTCTGGTGGTGATTTACGTCATTCACATAACCTGTTACGGACCTACTCGCACGCTTGTCCGTTGGCTAAGTCAGTGGACACCAATAATCCAATTCAAGCGAGTTCAGCACACGATCTTCGCCCCGGTCATTCTGGCCATAGTATGCTTCCCAGTGCATTACAGTCTCACAAATCCCTCCATCGGTGTGAATCAATTCAACTTCGAGGTTAACAATTTTTTTTATTATGTCCTTTTCTATCTTTACGGTGTCTTTCTCTACCGGAATCTCTCCATTCTCGAAACCCTCTCCAAATACTGTTTTGTCTTTCTCGCCTCTGGAATGCTTTTTGTGCCATTTACGGCATCCTTGTCCGAGTTTGTGGGTATCATGCCCAGCACCCTCATTGATGTTCACTCATTAAAAATCGTTGGGTTTGCGCCCAGATACGAAGCCATTTTTTATGGGGGCATCTTTAAGATAAGCATCGTGTTCATCAGATTACTAAGTGCTTGGTTGCTATGTTTTGGTTTTGTTGGTTTGGCACATCGGTATGTCAGCAAGACCAATGTTGCTGTCAGCTATCTTGTAGATTCTTCCTATACGGTTTTTGTTTTCCATCTAATTGTTACGTTTCCTCTTTCCATGTATATCTCCCGCTTACAGGGTTTGAACGCGCTGACCAAGGCTTACCTCACTATTCTTTTCTCCCTCGTGATCATCTATTCATTTTACAACACATGCATTCGATACACTTTTCTCGGTAACTACTTCATGGGGCGCAAAAAATGTCGTCAAACGAAAGGAGAGGAGAGATTCCGACTGGGTCAACTCCTCGCCAAGACATGGAAGCCCTGTCTCTTGATGCTCCCCATCGTCTTCATACTTGGACAGGCGTTTCACGAGGATGCCGTGCGCACCAAAAGAAACATCCTTTTGGAAGCACGCATCGCCCAAAAGCCGCAGTTGCTTGAGGGGGATTATCAGGCTGATCGTGTTACAGATCGATTCGGTCGCAGTGCACTCCACTATGCAGCGATGACAGACGAAAAATTACGGGGTTACAACACGCTGCAGAAACTTCTGGCAACCACGCAAGTGATCGACGGCAAGGATGTCATGGGCCGAACTCCATTATTCCGGGCCACGCGAACGGGAAATGCTGCGGATGTACAATTACTTCTAGAAAAGGGTGCGGATTGCAATCTTGCCGACTTCTACGGACAAACCCCCTGTCATGTTGCTTCCATTAAGTTCGCACTGGAGCCCATTCAATCGAAAGAAACTTACGAGAGCATGATAAAACGATTCAAGCAATACGGAGCTGACATGACCTTGAAGGATATTTATGGAAAAACACCCACGGATTATCTTCAGTAACTAAAACTAAACTTTTCCACAAAACCAATCGTTTTCAATTAAAATGCCGAATACAAACATACGATATCATGGTCTTGATTTAATCAGGTCTGCGGCCATGTTGCTGGGACTTTCGGTGCATGTGAACATATTCTCTTTTTCTGAAAACCGACTGTTCTGGAGCGCAGGGGAATATCATGGTGATCCGATCAATGAGTGGATCGCAAACTTTATTTTTCAATTTCGAATGCCTTTGTTTTACATGCTTGCAGGGTTTTTCAGTCTTTTGGTGATTGAAAGGAAAGGTTTGAAGTTTATCACGATGGATCGCCTCAAGCGAATTGTGCTGCCATTTATGTTCGGCATTCTATTCTTTGTTCCACTATTGAACATGTTCTGGTGCGTGAATACTAGTTATGAGAATTTTTATATGGGCATGAGCTCTTTGGAGCGGTTTACTAATATCATATTCTTGGGAGCACTTTCAGAGAAAGAGATCCCATTCAAGCTTCCATTGGTTCATTTTTGGTTCCTTTATTTCCTGATTATTTTTTACACAATACATTTTCTCTTCAGGTTTCTCAGAAAGCACATTCTTGGTGTTTCGGGCTGGAACCTTGACCGAATTTTTCAGAGCATTGTGTCTAAATCCTGGGGCATCTGCCTTTTACCACTTTTCTTTTTTCCGATTCGTTACTCATTGAAACAGCCCGCAATTGGGCTGAATCAAATCGATTTCGATGTGAATGCCTTGCTTCTTTATGGTGCTTACTACGGATTTGGTGTCTTACTTTACAAAAACCGTAATTGCCTAGAGCAGATAGCTTCGCATTGTTGGCTATATGTGGCCATGGCGTTGCCTGTTTGTATTTATATTGTCGAGCCCACGTGGCAGGTTGAAGATTCGGGAAGCGTTGTCGTGGATATTACGCATTGGAAAATATTTGGATTTTCAATATGGAGCGAGGGAGTATTTCACAGCGGTTGGCTAAAACTTTTTGTTGTTTACTTCAGAGATTTCAGTTGTTTTGCCTTGTCCTTTTCCTTCATTGGACTGGCACATCGGTATTTGAATACTCCTTCTGCTTATGTCCGTTATTTAGCAGACGCTTCCTATTGGGCATACTGGGTACACGTGCTCTTTACATTTACCATCGCACGGTATCTCCAACAGTTTGCAGGGATCAGTTCTCTCGTGAAGTCCTACATCACGCTTGTCATCGCGACTTTTCTTGTATTCTGGTCCTACAACGCCTTTGTGAGATATACTTTTCTTGGTGACTTTTTCATGGGTAAAAGGAAACAAAAAAAGGACAGCGCTGAAGCGCGCTTCAAAACGATCAGGCTGTTCAAGGCATCGTTATGTCCCATTTTTTTAATAGGATTGTTTGTGTTTGCATTGGGTTCCTTACTTCACCAATCCAGTTTGGTCCAAAAGGGACATATTATTGTGGAATCTTATGTGGCGCGCAATCAAGCGCTGCTCGATGATACACAATCGTTTGACCACATTCATGACTTCTTTGGCAATACACCCCTGCATGCGGCGACCAAGATGAAGGAGGATTGGCGACGATATGATCCGATGCCAATTTTAATTTCAAAGACAAGGGATTTGAATGTCCAGAACATGCATGGCAGATCACCGATTTTTGAAGCAGTCAGGAAAGGTAATATCACCGACGTGAGTCATCTCATAGAGGCGGGAGCCGATTTAAATTTATCTGACAAATATGGACACACGCCTGCACATGTAGCGGCCATCAAAGCCGGAATCAAAAACCCTAAAATGGCAGCGCACTATTACGATTTGCTGATCCTGCTTCGAGATAGTGGCGCAGACATGGATTTAAAGGATTACAAGGGGAGAGATGTCAACGATTGCTTGCTGTATTTTGGCCGGCGACATATCGAGGCGATCGGAAAAAAAGGATAAACCCAGTTACACTACCGTACCGACAAAAAATCATGAGAAAAATAGATCGTCTCCACTACATGGACACTTTGAGGGCTGTAGCCATGTTTCTGGGCTTGGTACTGCATGCTGCTGTTATCTTTACACAATGGACACTGGATTTTGCTCGCACACATGATGAGTCTTCCCTCTTTCTTCATTCTTGGGCAGAGCTTATTCATGTCTTCAGAATGGAATTATTCTTCCTTGTTGCAGGCTTTTTTTCACTCATGTTGTGCCAATCCAAAGGTGTTAAATTTTATGTCACCAATAGACTGAAGAGAATCTTGATTCCATTTATTCTGTGCATCATATTCATCTTACCTTGGTGTGCATCTCATTTTTTTATCGATGTAACCGCATCATCAGGATCCTTCATATCAAAATACTTCGAGTATCTCAGCGATCCATCCTATATATTCAACCAACCGCAGCCCATAGGGAATTGGTTTTGGCATTTCTGGTTTTTACACCTTTTGGTTTATTTCATAGCTGCGTTTGTGATCATAAAATTACTGGCTAATGCATTGGGGCTGCACTCCAGATCCTTTTCCTGGGTAATTTCAGGAGCCAAGGGCAGATTTGGGTTGATTTACTTAAGCTTACTTACGTATCCCATTCTTTTATTTAGTCCGCCATGGGCAGATGTCCCCGGCGTCTCAACCTCGTTGGATGTGCTTGTTTATTATGGACTATTTTTCTTTGCAGGTGCGCTTTTTTTTGCAAACCCCAATATTTTTGACCGCTTGCAGAATCAAATCAAATACCACCTTCTACCGTTTATCGTGGCATTGATCATTTTAATTCCATTGATCGACAAAATCCGTCTTACTGCTTCTCCGGATCTGCTACTGCAGAATTACTCATTTTTTGCAACTGAGGCCGGTAAATCAGTCATCTTGGGGAATATACCGCTGACCCAAAATCCTTTCAATTTCAGCTCCTTCAATGCCTCTTTTTCCTGGCATGCAATGTGTCTCCTGAGGGCCTACACCACATGGTGTGCAGTTATCGGCATGGTTGCACTATTCAAAAGGTTTTTTTCCAGGCAGACAGCACTTGGCAGATATGCCGCTGACGCTTCTTATTTTGTTTACCTGATTCATTTTCCAATTCAGCTTTCCATCGCCTACTATCTCAGAGATCACCTTTCATCTGCGATGCTTGGATTTTGGATATGCCTGACAGGCTCTACCATTATTTGTGTGATCCTGTATCATTTTACCTGTCGCAATACGATCATTGGCACTTTGCTGTCAGGCAAAAAATACAGCTTAAACATTGGAGAGGAGCTTCTCGAGTTAAAGACATTGCTCTTTAAGAAAGAATTCTACCTGCCCATCATTGCACTGGCATGTATTTGTTTTATAGCCGATCGATACGAATCCAAAACTGAAAAAAAATTACTGTATTTCAGCCTTCACGCAGAACCTGAAAACATCCAATCGTTCCTGAAAGGCAAAAATGTTGATGCTCTCAAATCCATCCGAAGATGGGATGGCCGAGGGCCACTCCACATGGCCGCACATAACATGATAAAGCCCAGACCTGACAATATGATTGAGGAAAGTATTTCCTCATTGTTAAACGCTGGACTAGATCCAAACAGCGTCGATAACTTTGGTCAAACACCTCTGCATTACGCCATACGCATGGGAAACAAGCGGGCCATGGAGCTTTTAATAGAGGCAGGGGCTGATCCGAATGCCAAGGAAACAATTCATGGTAATACTCCCTTGCATCTTGCAGCAACCGTAGGGATTCACGCATTTATTGACCCCCTTATTCAAGCAGGAGGTGACTTGACGCTAATGAGAAACGATGGAAAAAGCTCTGCGCAACTGCTTTCATATTTTCATCCTGAGAACCCTTGAAGCAACACATTACTGCACTGTGATCACACGGCTTATCCCATTTTTAAGAGTGCTGGACTTTAAAACATGAGAAAAATAGATCGTCTCCATTACATGGACACTTTGAGGGCTGTAGCCATGTTTCTGGGATTGGTCCTGCATGCAGGGGTGGTCTTCGCTCATTGGACGATTGATGACGCACGGCAGCATGTGGAGTCCTCCATGGCGCTTCATTATGTCTTGGAATTGATACACGTATTCAGGATGGAATTATTTTTTCTCGTGGCTGGCTTTTTTTCGTTGATGCTATGCAGATCAAAGGGGACCAGAGCATACGTAAAAAATCGAGTCCAGCGCATCGTCGTACCATTCATTTTATGTGTGACCTTTTTATTACCTTGGATCGCGGCTGACTTCCACCTCGACCAAATACACGCCCGCGAGGATTTTCTGAGTCAGTATATGAGTTTCTTCTTAGATCCCTCCTACATTTTTACTGAACCTGGCCCTACTGGGAACTGGTTATGGCATTTTTGGTTTCTGCATCTGCTCATTTATTTTATCGCTGGTTTTATCTTGGCTAAATATATTTGGTCGAGGTTGAAAAATTTCCATCGATTTTCTGAATGGTTCATTACCCTTCTCAAAAGTAGGTATGCACTCTTTGTACTTGTATTAATCACCTATCCAATTCTGCTTTTCAGTCCGCCGTGGACAGATGTTCCCGGCATTGGGACTTCGTTGGATATTCTTATTTATTATGGGCATTTCTTTTTCCTGGGTGCCTTGTTCTTTACGGATTTAAAAATTTTGGACGGGTTTGAGCGTCAGGCCAAATACCATGTCATACCCTGTGTCATTGGACTCGCAATACTCATTCCTCTCATCGATAAAATTCGTCTTTCAGCGCAACCCGAAATCCTTCTTCAAAATTACTCTTTCTTCGCCAGCAATGCGGCAAACTCTGCCTTGTTTGGCACGGTTCCCTTGCTGCAAAATCCCTTCAACTTAAGCTCATTGCATGCCCCATTTGAATGGCACCTCATGTGTCTACTCCGTGCCTACACCACGTGGTGCGGGATTGTCTTTTTCATCGTTTTATTCAAAAAATACTTCAATCAACAAAGTGCACTCGGGAGATACGCTGCAGATGCGTCCTACTTTATTTATTTGATTCACTTTCCCATTCAACTTTCCATGAGTTATTCCCTCAGAGATCATATTTCATCACCTATCCTTGCTTTTTGGATTTGCCTGATCGCTTCCACCTTGATTTGTCTTCTCCTTTACCACTTTACATGTCGTAGCACATGGATAGGGCGCTTATTGTCTGGTAAAACATACAGCCTCAACATCTCAGCAGAACTTCAAGACCTCAAAAGCCTGCTCCGGAGCAAGCGGCTTATGCTTGGATGTCTGGGAGTCATACTACTGAGTATTGCCGCAGACCGGGTCGAAATGAAAAAGGAAAAGAAACTGCTCTATTACAGCCTCTATGCAGATGTTCCACGCATCAAATCTTACCTACAGGAAAAGACTCCC
>KB912003.1 GCA_000383715.1 Verrucomicrobia bacterium SCGC AAA164-E04 | reverse complement strand
GCAACCGCTATTCCGATCTGGGATGGGCGGTATGCATGAACAGGGGCACTCCGATTGGCGCATCGAAGACGAGGTGCTCACGGGTCAGGGCAAGGATGGCGCCGCGATGACTCGGGCTGAATTCTCCAGCCCCTTTGAGCTCCAGGTCTGGGTCAAGACCATCGTGAACGGAAATGGCGGGGTGCTCTTCAATGGCGGCCCTGGTCGGGTAGAGGTTCAGTGCTTCAATGCTCCCGACAGTACCAATCCCACCGGGAGCTTCTATGGAATAGCACCTGCAGAGCGCGTGCTCAGTCGTGATCAGGAGTGGTTTTTGCTGCAGATCTTCAATCGCGGGTCCACTGCGGAGGTGCTGGTGAACGGTGAAACGGTCTCCCATGCCCGCGATCTCAAACCTCCGTATCGAGGCAGTATTGGTTTTCAACATCACACGCCTGGGGGCTCCATACAGTATCGTGCCGCGCGACTCAGGGCAATTGAATGATGCTGGATGCCCACTGGTCATGACGAGCCCCCAGTCGCCGTCAAACTTCTTATTGCCAAAGGTGCGGATGTGAATGGGAAGGATGTTAAAGGTGGAGCACCGCTAGATTCGACCATTCTATATGACCAAGCCCAAATAGCCGAACTCCTCCGCAAACACGGCGGCAAGACAGGTGCAGAATTGAAAGCTGAAGGGAAATGAATGACTCACTCACGCATTCACTGGAACTTTGTGAGATTCATTGAAAAAAGGGAGGAGTAGTGGGATTTGGATTGTCTCAGACGGTTAATCATTAAACTTTACAGCGTGAAGAGGTTTCTGTTCCCTTCACCCTCTCCACTTCTCCACCCTTCAGTCAGGACGGTTTACCGATGCGATAGAGCAGTGGGGATTCTGATTCTCACAACGGATTCAATGGGCTTTATCTGATTTTCGACGCTCCAACTCGGCACTTTGATTTCTGTGCTTTATTTGCTCCTGCACACTACCGTTTTTCTTTGTAGGTCGCAGTTACTGAGGTCACATAATCAAGTCTCGTCACAAATGTTGTGGGCGAATAAATATCACCGATATATTCTGAACTATGATACCATTGGTCAACCCCTTCAAAATACTGAGGCTCAGTATTGCCAACCCATCGATCAAAAACCATTCCTTTTTCATCACGCAAAAACCACAATACATATTAGGGAAATCAATCCGTTGCCCTTCGTTTTGTTTCGAGATCTATTTTTTGAATTGTCGCGGATTCATGTCCGACAAAAGTTTCCGTCAGACATTGTGAGGCTATGGCGCTTACTAGCAGATTGGGAGCGTGTGGCAGAGCCAGTGGTAGTTCAAGTCATCATGTTTACGTTTCCCTGAACGATCTATTCATGAACAACTAATCAAGTCTGGTAGCTGGTCCAATGTTTGTCGCTTCCTATCAATATTAATCTTTGTGTAGTTGCGCCGCATTGCTTCCTAATCGTGGTCAACAGCATGTCCAGCTACTGCTGAGGTAGTATCTGTGTTTTCAGTATACTGGTGGTGATGTGCCTGAGACTGTGAAAACTCAAACCTGTGTACTGTCTGAGATTTCCGTCCGATTTGTATGTGGGGTAGTTTTTCCTCCTCTGTCAGTCCCGCTTTTGCTGGTGACACTCATTGTCTCCGGAAAAGTGACGGAGTGACCCTGCTTCGGACCGTCAATGCGCACACATTGGGAGTCGATGGCAAAAGAAGATTGGAGAGCTGATTGAAACCGCAGGAGAAGTTTGCAGGACTACCGCTCTATGATATCCTCCTCAACTACTCTCACCCAAGTTTGGCCGAAAAGTCTACGTTTGTCAGAATGTCTGCCTGATGTAAGATTCCCGTGTTTGCCGGTCTGTGGGTCATTTAGAAAGAGAATTTCGAAAAAACACCGGAATTTTCGGAGTGCGTGCCCGGTCTCGGTCTTCATCCTGATCAGAAAGGAAAACCCCGTCTTCGAGCGAAGGTCGCCTGCGATTTGAAGTGTTGACGCGTCTGGCAGGTATAGCATCTTTTCCTCGACCACTAGGAAGCTTTTCTTGAACGGAGGTCACTGGCTTGAGCTTCCGTGGAGATCGATCATCGTCCAAATCAACTGGGGGATTTGGTGATGAGCGGGTGGGGCGCTGTTCATACTGCGCTCTGGGCCTTGGGGTTCGAGGTTCCTTGAGGGAAAGGTCTACCTCTTCTCCCTTGCCTGACGTAACATATGCGATCTCTAATCCATAGATTTCCTCAAGAGCTGCCTTATTTCCCTGAATGAAAAGAGTCAGTTTAGTTTTACCTGGAATCCATTCATCACGATACACAGAAGCCGCAGTCAGGTCCAAGGTCAAGCGCTGATGATCGCGCCGTGCTTTAAATGTCACTTGCTCCAAGGAAATACGAGGCTCTGAGAGGCCCGTTCCACTGATGAAGTGCGAATCGAGCAAAAGTTCGTGATTACCCCTTGAACCACCGCGCGCCAGTAGACTTATCCCTTCAAGATGGACGTAATCATTCGGAATGGTAAATGAAAAGGATGCCGCTTTCGCGTGGGAAGATCTTCCATCGTTTGATGGAGGAATGGAAATCTCCTTCGTCGATGCCTGCATGGTGAACGCATCACAGGCTAGGATCATCGCCACGACCATAATCGAAAGGGATGTGAGCCATCTCTTGATGCTATCTTCAGCATTATTTTTCATTGTTATTGTTAACACGCAGCTTTAGTTTGAGATATCAATGCGATTTAGCAATCTTTATTTAATATCACCCAAACATTTTACACTCTTACAAAATAAACTTACCTCTTTCAGGAGCCATAGAATCTTTTTGGCAGCAGCGGTGTCGTGCCTGACTTCCCTTTTCGCGCAATCTGATACTGACCTATCATCAATAATTAAGTTCACCGATAAAACTGCTTCCAGCGGATTGAAGTTTGATCACTATACCGGTTCCCAGGGAAGGTTTATGCTCCCTGAAATCACGGGCTCTGGCGGAGCAGTGTTGGACTTTGATCAGGATGGTGATTTGGACTTGTATTTGATACAAGGGGCAACGCTCGATAACCATGCTCCCGGCACCAGTTCACCTGCCTTGCATGACCGATTTTTTCGAAATGATCTCAAGGAAGGTGAGGTCAATTGGACCGACCTCACACGAGAAGTTGGGATATCCACGACCGGATATGGTATGGGTGCAACCTCGGGAGATTTCAACAACGACGGATGGACGGACCTTTACATCACTAATCTGGGTAACAATTATTTGCTGAAAAACATGGGGAACGGGCAGTTTGAGGAAGTGGCATTAGCCGCAGGTGTTGGGGATCCTGATTGGGGAACAAGTTCCGTATTTTTTGATTACAACCATGATGGGAGGTTGGATTTGTTCGTGGTTAATTACGTTCACTTTTCGGCCGCCTTGCAACGTCTTTGTTATGCAACCAACAGTGCTCTCGATTTTTGTGGTCCAAGCGCCTATCAGCCAGCTTCTGATCGCCTCTACAAAAACTTAGGCAATGGTAGCTTCAGAGATGTTACGGCTGAAATGGGAATCGATAAGGCTCATCGCCCGGGGCTTGGCGTTGTGGTAGGAGACTGGGATCAGAACGGAAGTCTCGATATATATGTGGCAAACGATGGCGCTCGCAACCAGATGTGGCTTTTTCAGAATGATCAGCAGACCTTCGAGGACCTTGCGCTCTTACATGGAGCTGCGGTCAATGGCGTGGGAAGACCTGAAGCGGGAATGGGTGTCGATTCAGGAGATTTTGACAATGATGGAGACGAGGATTTATTCCTAGCGCATTTGATGGCCGAATCCAATACCTTGTATGTGAATGACGGGAAATCGCTCTTTGACGATCACACAAGTGCGTTGAATCTGCATTCATCCAGCCTCATGTATACTGGATTCGGTGCGGGCTGGATTGATTTCGATAATGATGGGTGGCTGGATATTTTTATTGCCAATGGAGGTGTCAAGACCATGGGGCAAGAGCTTACCAGGAGCCATAATCCAATGGCTCAGGAAAATTTGTTTTTTCATAATCAAAAGGGTAGGGGATTTACTCCTTTTAGGAGCTCGGAAATCGGACTCCCGCGATCACCACAGTCCAGCAGGGGAGCGATATTAGGTGATTTTGACAATGATGGAGACACGGACCTTGTCGTTACAAACAATGGTGGTTCCGCTCGTTTCCTGGTCAATCAGACAGACCAAACGCATCATTGGATCGGTATTCAACTTCGGCATCCTCTGAACTTGTCGATTCATCATGCGCGCATTACGGTGACGCCATTAGAGGGACCATTGGGTTCACGCGTGCGATGCATGCGCACCGAGGGAAGCTATTGCTCCGGCAGGGACCCCCGGGTTCTTTTCGGGCTGGGCCATCAGGCATCCGGTTGTCGTGTGGAAATCCTTTGGCCCGACGGTAAACGTGAGTTCTGGGGACCTTTGACACCGGATCGATACTGGACGCTGGAGTATGGCAAGGCTCTCTCACATTGATTTTTATTCGGTAGCACTCCATGAGAAAAAAACTTAAACATCTTTTGGTATTACTATTTGTTGCGCAGTTTCTTACAGTAATAATAGGCCAGTCTAATTCCGTTGCGGTGGAGCCGAAATTGAGGGTCATACCCGCCCCTTCTCTGGAAGCTTTGGAGCCGGCAGTGGTGAATCAGATTCAGGAGATTCAACATCGCCTTCGTAGCCGCGTGCAGACCGAGGGAATTCCCCAAGTGGAAGTCATGAGTGCCTTTGGCCTGATGGGCAAAGTTTATCATGCGTATGAGTTTTTTGACGCTGCCGAGGCTTGTTACTTAAATGCTTCTCGATTGGGAACGGATCATTATCAGTGGCCCCATCTATTGGGTATTGTTTATGAAAAAAGCGGAGAGCTTGAAAAGGCGGCCCAGTTTTTCGGGCAGGCAAGCAAACTTGAGCCAAGGAATATCGCTTCTCAAATTCGTCTGAGTCGGGTCTGGCAGGCACTAAATCAACCCAAAAAGGCTCAGGAAATTCTGGAAGGAGTATTGAGCTTAGGACTGGAGTCAGCGGCGGCACTTCAAACCCAGGGAGAGCTTGCTCTGGCTGAAAAAAAATATGAAAAGGCAATAGGGAAATTACAGCAGGCACTCATGATTCGGCCTGATGCCAATCGCATCTATTACCCACTCGCCATGGCTTATCGGGGACTTCAACAAATGGAAAAGGCCAAGCAGGCTCTGGAACAAAGTGGGATCGTCGGGATCCGTCCCCATGATCCCTTGCTGGATGAGGTGGAGAATTTGGTGAGCGGAGAGCGCCTCCATATGCTGCGGGGGCACCTGGCTTATCGGGCTGATCGTTATCATGAGGCAGCGGAGGCTTTCGGTCTAGCTTTGGAGGTTGCACCGGAGAACTGGGGGGCAATGATCAATTTGGCGAGTTCCCATGAAAAAAACGGGACTCGCGATCTGGCCAAAAAGTGGTTTACACGTGCAGTCACATTAAACCCCAATAGCTTCAATGCACATTTCAACTTGGGCACGATCCTGCTCGAGGAAGAGCGGTTCGACCAATCAATCATCCACCTGCAGCAGGCCTGTAGTATTAAACCCGATGATTTGCAAGCGCAATGGGAATGGATTCTGGCTTTGCATGGCAATGGCATGGGAGACCAGGCGATAAAACATCTTTATGCGCTTGCAGCGAAAGCGCCAGATCAGGAAGAGGTGGCGCTTCAATTGGCCATATATCTGAGAGAAAAAGGCCGGCAGGAGGAAGTGAAATACGTGCTGACACAAGCTCATTTGAATTTTCCTGATCGAACACGCACCGCAGCAGCTCTGGCTCGTTACTTGGCCGCCTGCCCGGATAAGCATTTACGAAACGGCGCGCTTGCAGTTCAATTGGCATTCAAGGTCTATCATGCCCAGCCGACATTCACGAAAGCTGAAACCGTTGTGTTGGCGTTGATCGAAAATGCTCAAATGGAACAGGCCACTAAATTTATTCTTCAGATTCCAGGCCAAATCGACGCATCGACCTCAGAACTTTCTCAATTGCAGCAATGGGTTTCAGCAAAAAGTAAACTTTAGATCAGCATATTGCATGGTGGCCTTAATTGTCATTTTTACACACTACTCTTGACATGCTAGCAAGCAGCCAATTTTAATGAATCAATGTTATTTAAATATGCCCAAAAAATGGGCCTATGCTTCTTAATGGGTGCTTACGGACTTCCTTGTCTCGCTGATCAAGTAATTCAAGATGATTCAGTGATCAAAGGCAGTCTCGGAGTGGGGGTGGATGCCAGCAACGGTGAGAATTTTGGTTATGATACCATACGGCTCAAAGAGAACAATCTTCGCATCAATTTCGTAGACACGAGCTCATCTTCCTCTTTTCCAGGAAATGATTGGCAGATAGTTATCAATGATTCGAGCAATGGAGGTTCTAATTATTTTGCGATCGAAGATTCGGATGGGGGGACCACGCCGTTCAAAGTCATGGCTGGAGCACCGACTGGTTCCATACATGTGAATAGCTCTGGACATGTGGGTTTCGGCACAGTATCTCCAGCATTGAAATTGCACGTCAAAGTAGGAGACACCCCAGCATTGAGGCTCGAACAGGATCAAAGCAGCGGGTTTTCGGCACAGACATGGGACGTTGGTGGCAACGAAGCCAACTTCTTCATTCGAGACTCCAATAACGCAAAAATACCTTTCAAAATAAATCCTGGTGCACCAAACAATACCCTCGTCTTGGCTGCAGATGGCCGTGTGGGATTGGGTAAAAACCTTCCGACTGCAGCGCTTGATGTGGTGGGAGATGGTGTGTTCTCGGGCAATGTAAGTGGTGCGGCTGGTACGTTTACGGGTATCACCTTCAATGAAGATGGCTCTATTGTTTCTGCGACTGGCGCAACACTCAGCATTGGGGGCTCATGGATTGATGCATCAAGCGCTGAGTTGAAGCAGGACATTTCAGATCTCTCAGAAGCAGAGGCCCTCCGTGCTCTTCAGGCAATGAGGCCTGTTCACTTTGCCTACAAAACCGACCCTCAGGAACGAAAGCTCGGCTTTATCGCGGAGGAAGTCCCTGATCTTGTGGCTACGAATGACAGGAAAGGTCTGTCACCCATGGACATTGTGGGCGTATTGACTCGCGTCGCACAAGCTCAGGAAGCCCGCATCAAAAGACAAGATTCCGAACTCGATCATCTAATTTCCAGGATTGAAGACCTCGAAAAACAACTCAATGATCAGTGACAACCCCTCTCACTATGCTCTGCTCTGCGGGGGAGCACTCGTCGACACTTACATGGCAAAAAGTTACCGATTGATGCGAAATCGGTTTGCTTCCAAATTCCACGTTGATCCTATTCCTCAGTTGGTAACCCAGTGTTAACCAAGACAGTTTGCTTGGATTATTGATAGGATTTATTAGCACGCACGTTGAGGAAGGCATCCCTGCGAAGTCAGTGGGCTCTGCCTTAAGCGACATTATTAATTTTCGTTCTTGTTCTATATATGAAATATATTTCCCCACATCTGGTGGCTCCTTGGTGGTCTCAGAAGAAAACAAACAAAAAAGTCCACCTCTCTGCGTTTATCAGGATCATGGGCATGGCATGGCTTACATTTCTTGCTGGTGCAAATGCCCATGCTGTAACCAGTTTTTCACAGGCCTTTTCTCCCGCCACCATCGCCGTGGGGAATGTAACCACCCTCACCTATACTATCGACAACACAACCGGTGTCACCTCTCTCCAGAATCCGGATTTCACAAATACACTTCCCGCGAACATGGTCGTTGCAAATCCGGCAAACATCCGCTGGAATGGGTTCAGTAATGATGGTTCCGGGGTACCGGACCCCAATGGTAGGAATGGATCAATAAATGTCACCGCAGCATCCGGAGCGGGATCCATAGCCTTGGCAACCAATGGTATCAGCATTCCGGTGGGAGCTACCTCCACTCTATCTGTGGATGTCACCGTGCTAGCGGGCGCCCCAGCAGTCCTCAACAACACACTGACCCTCAGTGATGACAATGGTGTCATCGACACGTCAGCGGGAACATTAAATGTCGTACAAATTGTAACGACTTTTTCCAAAGCTTTTTCTCCTTTGACAGTAGATCCAGAAGAGATTTCAACACTTACCTACACCATTGATAACACATCAAATGGAAGCAATATCGGGGTTCTATCGTTCACAGACACATTGCCCCCAGAGGTCACCATCGCAAACCCCTCCAACCTGACCCATTCGGGATTCAAGGAAGCTGCTTCAGGCTACATTGAACAGATCAGCGCGATTGCTGGTAATGCTGGTGAAAATTCAGTGCGACTCTCTTCTAGCCAATTTATTACGATTGAAGCAGGAGCTACCGCAACGATCAACGTGGATGTGGTTGCGAGTGCTGCAGGCAGTTACTCCAGCACAACTGGATTGCTCACGAGCAATTTAGGGACAATTGGATCAGCGAGTGCTGCCCTAACTGTTCGCATGCCAGATACTTTATCCTTAACCAAATCATTTCTGGTGAATCCGGCAGTGCCGGGTAAGACGTCTCAAATTAAATATACCATCAAAAATCTCCATCGTGAACATACTATCACAGACATCGTTTTTAGTGACGACCTAAATGGTGCACTTCCAGGTCTTGCTGCGACCGGACTGCCCAAGAATGATATTTGCGGAACGGGTTCAACCTTGACGGGTACAGGTATCGTCAATCTCGGTGGGGGGAGTCTGGCCCCAGGTGAATCGTGCGAAATCACGGTGGATGTAAGCGTTCCAATCGCTGATGGGTCCTTTACCTCAACAACCAGTACGATCACAGGCACGATGAACGGAGGTCTCACAACAGGTAAGGTTGCATCCGATATTTTGACGGTGAAGTCATTGCCAGAAATTTCTCTTCGTTTTACTAACACTCCTATCGCGCAGGGGGATATTGCAAACCTTGAGTTTACGGTCGTCAACACCAGTACTGCACATAATGTCTCCGATATCGCCTTTTCAATACCTATAGAGGCATTCTTTGATGGGGCTTCCATCTCAGCGCTACCCACCCCAAACCCCGGTTTTCTTGGTGCAGGCTCGTTAGCAACTTATGAAGATGGACAAGTCAATATCAGCGGGGGCTCCTTGGTGGCCACAGGATCGAATGGCAGAGCTGCAAATGGCACGTTTGTTCTGGCTATTCAGATGCCAGAAAGTGGACCCACGGGCAATTTTGTCAACTCAGTGAATGACCTAACAGCCACAATCAATGGCGAAAGCCTTACAGCAGCCTCTGCGAGTGCAACACTCACCGTATTGCCCGTGGTCAGAATGAGCAAATTTTTCGAGGCAGCGGTCACCGAGAACACTACCGTGGAATTAACCTATAATCTATCGCTTGATGTTGCGGCTGATACGGATGCCACTGACATTACCTTTACCGATGATCTGTCCAACGTGATTGCAGGATCAGTCCTCAATCCTACGGTCCAATCACAAACAGATATCTGTGGCAATGGATCCACTCTGATTTTTGATCCCGCGACCAGTAAATTAACTTTGTCCAGCGGAATCTTGACCCCCGGCCAGGAGCTGGAGTTTACCGTAACGCTGCAGATTCCTGCGGGAGCAGCGATCGGGGAATACTCCACGAGCAGTTCCACCGTGGCCTCCACGATCAATGGTATTTCAATGACTGGCCCTGCGGCCTCAGCAACCTTAAAGGTGATCCCGGATTTCGATTTTACCGTTTCTTATATTGGTGGACCGTTTCTCCCTGGAGAAACGGCAGTGCTTCGTTACAGCCTGACAAATAATACGGGGGAGGACGCAACAGGAATTGCATTCACTCATAATCTCACTGATGTTCTTTTCAGCGCGGCTCTGAACGAAACTTTTCCCATAGCGAGCTGGAGCGGCACCGGGTCGGATTTAGTCCGTGCAGGAAGCCTTTTGACTTTTTCGGCTGGAACTTTAAGAGCAGGTTCAACGACGAGCATTGACCTCAGCCATGACATCCCCAACACCGGGGTGGCAAGTGCAGGTCAATATCCAACATCAACAACCTCATCACCGACACTCAGCTTAGCTACGACAGGGGCAACAACAATCAGCCCGGCATCCGCAATACTGAATATCACCAGTCCAACCCCCCCCAGCGTTACTATCAATCAAGCCTCAAGCCAAGACGATCCTGCGAGTGGTAATACCACTCTCTTCACGGTTGTTTTTTCTGAGGCTGTCAGCGGTTTTGAGGACGTCTCAGACGTTACCGTTGCCGGGAGCGCCGGCGAAGTGGCCACTTCGATGGTGATCTCTGAAGTAACGCCTAATGACGGCACCACCTACACCGTCTCGCTGGGCGGATTTCCCTCTGGAACTTCAGGCAGCGTTTCAGTCAGCATCCCAAGCGGCGCCGCGATATCCAATTCTAATGCGCTGGGTAATGCAGCAAGTTCCAGTACCGACAATACAGTTATTTTGGAAGGTGACAGAGAAATTCCAACCCTTAGTCTGGCAATTACAGAATCCTCTATCTCTGAAAATGGAGGCACTTCCCTGGTCACAGTATCCAGAAACACCAGCACGGTAGCACCATTGACTGTCGACCTAGCCAGTATTGACACAGGTGAAGCAACCGTACCTGCCAATGTTATCATCCCTGCAGGTCAGACCTCTACCACATTTACTGTCACTGGTGTGGATGAAATGCTGGTGGATCTCACGCAGAATGTTCAGATCACGGCCTCAGCCACAGGCTTTCGATCTGGTAAAGACACACTGGATATCAGCAACGACGATTCGGCTACCTTGTCCATCAACGATCTGACTAGTAATGAAGGAAACGCTGGAACGACGACTTTCACCCTTGTGGTGACGCTGGACAATGCGGTAGATGCCCCGTTAACTCTTGATTATACCACAGTTGACGGCACTGGTACGACTGCGGACAATGATTATAACAGCAGCACAGGTACTCTGAATTTCACAGGCACAGCAGGGGAAACGCAGACCTTCAATGTGTCTGCAAACGGGGATGCCAACGTAGAACTCGATGAAACCTTTTTGGTCAATCTTTCCAACCTCAATGCCTCGGGCAGAGCGGTCACGATCCCGGATAGTCAAGGAGTGGGAACCATCACTAACGATGATGCTGCCACTTTGTCTGTCAATGACGTTGTCGTTGCCGAGGGGGACAGCGGAACGTCCACGTTGACCTTCACGGTGAGTCTGGATACACAGGTGGATACACCACTGGCGGTCGATTTCGCCACCGCAGACGGCAGCGGAACAACGGCAGATAATGATTACAACAGCAG
>KB912002.1 GCA_000383715.1 Verrucomicrobia bacterium SCGC AAA164-E04 | reverse complement strand
CGACGCTCAAGGGTGATGAAATAACTGCTGGCAAACTGCAGCAAATACTCGCAGTTGCCGGTCAGGATTGCGAATGTGATTTGGACCGATCATGGATGCAGGGCCCCATGATTCCCGTGCGTTGGGGGCCAGAGCGGCAGCAAAGCGCCTACAACAATCTAGGATTTGATCCTGATAACCCGTTAGTTAAAGCAGAGATCAGTCGTATCCTTGCAAGAGGCAAAAATCCGATCCGCGTCAACGGCACAGACAGCATCGGTAGTGATTTGGACATGCTTCTACTCGGTTACAGTGAGGAGGTTTTATCCTTTGATGAATCAACGATCGGATCCTCTTTAACACCCGCTGAACCGGATGCAACCGAGACAACAACCAGCTCAGATGTTTCGCTAAAAGTCGAATCAGAGGGTATGGATAAAAAATCTGTCTCAGGTATCTCGAAGACGGGGGGAAGTCGGGACACTTCCAGCACGGAGACGTATCCTTCGTCAGTTGCGGCAGATGAACAAACCCCCTCCTCAACGCGTAGCGTCCTATTCATGCTGTCTGGCTTCTGCATTTTTGCAATAGTGGGCGGACTCGTTGTTCTGATCACAGGGCGAAGTCGAAAGTAGTGGAAAGCTGATGTTGCCACTCATTCTAAGAGAAATATCGTTTCGCAAGGGGCATACCACTATCATGCTGTGTGGGCTTATTTCAGTCACAGCTTTGATGACTGCTTATCTTTCCACCGAGTCTGCGGCTGAGCGTGAAACTAAAAGAGTTGCTCGCGATTTAGGTTTCAATTTGAGGATTCTGCCCAAGCAAACCGACATGGATCTGTATTGGTTCCAGGGGTTCTCGAACCAGACCATGCCTGAGGCAACGGTCGAAAGACTGGCTAATTACCAAGGAGTGTTTATGACCTATAACCATCTCATGGCTTCACTGCGGCAGAAAATTACCATGGGAGGCGGAGACGTGATTCTCGTGGGAGTGGCTCCGACCATCACATCTCCTGACAAAAAAAAGCGTCCCATGGGGTTCACCATAAAGTCTCGAACACTTCATCTGGGGTATCAAGTAGGTCAGCGATTAGGATTGAAATCAGGCGATACACTCCAGCTCTCAGGTCATGATTTCAAAATCGAAAAAGTGATGGTTGAATATGGCACTGAAGAAGATGTCTACGTTTATGGAACATTGAAAGATGTACAGGGAATTGCTGGCAAGCCGGGTCAAATTAATGAAATTAAAGCGATTGACTGTCTGTGTTTGACCGCGGATCAGGACCCTATCAGCATTTTGCGCAAGGAGCTCGAAAAAATACTGCCTGAAGCCAGAGTAATTCAAGATAGGGTTCAGGCAGATGCTCGTGCTCGCCAGCGCCAGATGGTGCAGAGAAAGTTTGAATTCCTAAGCCCTTTCCTAATGGTTTGCGGGGCCATTTGGGTAGCAGTTCTCTCGGCGTTGAATGTACGTGAACGCCGATCTGAAATCGGTATTTGGCGTGCACTAGGTAAAGGGGGGGGCTTTATAGCCGGGCTCGTCATAGGAAAAGCAATGATCATTGGTTTCTTCGCTGGTTTTATTGGGTTTTGGGTCGGTAATTCAATGGCCTTGGAGGTGGGGCCTTCGATCTTTCAAATCACAGCAAAAGCGATCAAGACTGAATGGTCGTATCTAGTTTGGTCCCTCATCCTTACTCCATTACTTGCAGCTGCAGCCTCCTTTATTCCTGCCATGCTGGCAGTCACTCAGGATCCTGCTGAGACTTTGAGAGAATCATAAGATCATGTTGACCTGCGAATCATTGTGTAAGTATTACCAATCCCCCAAAGGCATGGTAAAAAGCCTTGATGAGATTAATCTAAGCGTTTCCAAGGGAGAGTTTCTGGAGGTTAGAGGGCACAGTGGAAGCGGTAAGACAACATTGCTCCTGACGCTTGGTGCAATGATGCACCCTACCCACGGAAAAGTAGTGTTCAAAGGCACAGACCTTTACAGACTGAACCGCGCGAAACGAGCCAGAGTCAGGTCAAGTTCCATTGGATTTGTGTTTCAGATGTTTCATTTGATTCCTTATCTGGATGTAGTGGGCAATGTGCTGGCAGGAGATGATGGGAATCATTCAGGTGCGCGTTCCAAATCTGAAGCACTGCTTCAGGAATTGGGGTTGGGCCATAGGCTGAATCACTTGCCCAACCAGCTCAGCGCAGGAGAAAAACAGCGAGTTGCGCTCGCGCGGGCGATGGTCGCATCACCTGATCTTATATTAGCGGATGAACCCACCGGTAATCTAGATCCGGAAAATTCCAAAGAAGTCTGCAGACATCTCAAACGATATCAGGAAAAGGGAGGGACAGTAATTGTCGTCACACACGGTGATGCTGTTCATGACTTTGCGAATCGCACTATTGATTTGAAAGCGGGGGAAATCATCTCAGGACCTTTAGTTGATCATCAAGCGGGTGACGCTTGATTGAAGGAGACATTGCTACATACTTACAAATTACCCATCTTAGCTTGAAATGGAACCATTTTACATGAAAAAAAGGACCGAGCGGTGCTTTCAAAACGGGCTCTCGGTGATATCGTTGTTTCTTGTTGAAACACTTTGTCTCCACGCTGCAGCCACAGGGGATTGGCCTACTTATCAAGGCGACAATGCTCGAAGTGGCATTCAAATCGAATCGGTGCATCCCCCCTTGAAGGAATCCTGGGTATTCAAAGCCAAGCAACCGCCCCGTCCGGCCTGGCAAGGCGAGGCTAAATGGGATGGTTGGAACAAAGTTTATGACTTGAAAAACCGTCAGGATTTCGATCATGCATTTCATGTGGTGGGTGCCGATGACGCTATTTATTTTGGTTCCTCATCGGAAGACAAGGTGATTTGTCTGGATGCCGAATCCGGTGTCTTACGCTGGGTCTTTTATACAGAAGGCCCGGTGCGACTTGCTCCAACATTGCACAAAGGCGATCTCTATGTCGGATCCGATGACGGGTTTATCTATCGACTGAAAACATCGGACGGGTCACTGGTATGGAAGGTAAGGCCGGGCCCGCGTGATTATCGCATACCTGGAAATGGTCGTATTATCTCTGCCTGGCCTGCTCGAACAGGAACTGTCGTTCAAGATGGTGTCGTTTATGCAGGGGTAGGTATGTTTCCTTCCGAAACAGTTTACGTATGTGCATTGAATGCTGAGGATGGGTCCATTCTGTGGAAAACCGAACAAACCGACCTTCCTGCGCAAGGTTACCTGGTATCTTCGAAATCCAGGCTGTATGTGCCTACCGGCCGCAATAATCCGGTGGTCCTCTCCATTAAAGATGGCAAACGGGAGCGCGTGTTGGATGGCGAGGGAGGAAGTTATGCGTTGCTCAGTGATGATGCCCTGGTGTTTGGTCCAGGGAAAACGGGGCAACTTCGATTGGTGGAGGAGGGCACCAAAGATCAGCTTGCTACGTTTCAAGGGAATCACATGATTGTTTTTCGTGGGAAATCCTATCTTCATTCCGATTCCGATATTCAAGCAATCGATCGTCAACAATACCTTGAGCTTGCTCGTAAGCGGCGTGACTTATATCAGTATCGTACTCAATTAAATAATCGTGTGAAAAAGCTGCGTGAACAAAAAGAGAGTGATCATGCCGCCGACATCAAATCAATTCAAAAGGATCTGGTTGAAATCGCAACTGAGTTGGACGCGATAACAGATCAAATGAAGACGTGTCTTCTCTGGAAAAAGCCTTGTGCCTTTCCTTTAAGTCTCATTTTGTCTGGCGATGTCCTCTATGCCGGCGGGCGCGATGGTATGGGGGCTTTTGATGCCACCACCGGAGACCTTCTCTGGGAGGGTGCGGTCAACGGTAAAGTTCTTGGATTAGCATCCATCAATGGTCGCATTTATGCCAGTTCGGACAGTGGATACATTCACTGCTTCTTGCCTGAAACCCTTTGATGGGTGAATGGATTACAGGTTGTCCGGTGTTTCCACGATGCAATACAGTTGTGACATGGTCCTGATGAAAAGTCTTCCATTTGCCATTGCAGGTGTGGCCATACACATTTCGTTCAGACTGTTGACGTGTGATATTTCAAAAGAATCACCTGCCTTTACTACATAGGTATCGCCATCTTCGCTCAGGCAGAAAATATGATCCTGGTAAGCCCAGGGTGAAGCTGTGAATCCAACACGACCCCTAGGTTTGAAACGTTGTTTCTCATAGACTTCCATCCCGTCAAGGGCTCGCCTGCTGCTGAAAAACCCAAAGTCCCAAAGCACATAAAACCGGTCTTTGTAGAGGATGGGGGAAGGATTATAAGGTGAGGATTCGGGTTGCATCCAGTCAATGAACTCACTCGATGAAGTTCCGTTTTTCAGGGAAATGTCCCCGGATCCACCGGGATTGATGACATAAACCGGTTTGTTGGGGCGTTCTTTGTCTCCAACATAACCCGCAGCAACATACAGACGATCTCCAGCCGCAAAAGGTGTCGGGATACAAATGGTAGACATCCCTTCAAAGTTCCAAAGGGGTTTCCCTTCCAAATCATAGGAGCGAGTCTTTTCAACTCCGGTTGTGATGATTTCATTGCGCAGGCTATTTTTCCAAATGAATGGAGTAGAGAAATTGGTAGGCTCTTTCCTTTTTGTTTTCCACATCTCCTTGCCCGTTGTTTTATTAAACGCTGCGATATAGGAATCTTCTTCGTTGTCGTTGACGATGATCACCTTGTCATCATGTAAGATGGGGGAGCTGGATGTGCCCCACCCATATCTTGTTTTGTATGGATCCCAATTGTGTTTCCACACGACTTCACCTTCCAGATTCAGGCAGTACAACCCCATGTAGCCGAAATAGACATATAGATGTTTCCCATCTGTAACCGGTGTTTCTGATGCGTAGGTATTCTTGATATGAACTGTTGAGGAAGGGGGTGCTTCTTTGAGCTGAGTCTGCCAAAGGGTTTTTCCCGTCCTTGTATCAAGGGACAAAACCATCCATCGATGCATATCCTTGGGCGGTTCAGGACGTTCTCCTCCGAAATAGAGCCCTTTTTTTGGCGCTTCCACTTCGCCGGAACTGATCACTGTCGTGATGAAAACTTGATTGCCCCAGATAATGGGGGAAGACCAGCCTCGGCCGGGGATTTCTTTTTTCCATGCAACGTTTTGACTTTCGTTCCAGGACAATGGTAGGTTAGAGGCACTCGAAATTCCTCGTGCAGATTCGCCCCGAAAGGCCGGCCAGTTCTCCTTTGCTACAAGGGTAGTTGTTAACGTCAGGATCCATGTCCAGACTCCCAATGAAATGTTTGAAGATGAAATCATCAGTAGATGTCAACAGCTTTGCAGTCATTAATCAATTGTGATTCGAAAGTAATCCAGATAAATGATAGTTTTTACATTCAACCACACTCGATAAAAATTTTGAGTATTGAAAGATAACACAGATTGACAATGAGCTCTGTATTAATGCAATGTTGTCGATAAGATCCAACTGGTGCACGTTTTCCAAACCGCCCGATGGCAAACATTATGTTAATTCATCAAAACGGAATCTTAGAAGCTACAAAAGGAGACGCTTGTTGGTTGGGCGCCTTGAACCAAGGGTTATTTAAATCACCTGTGCTGTGTTTCGAACATATGTTTTGAACGATGTCTATCCTGGCAGTTTTATTCGTTTTCTTTTTTGACTTGGTTCTCGTAGCAGGTTTCCGTGTCTTTCACAAACAACTCAGTGATCGTTTCTACAAGCGTTGTGCTATAGCGTTTTCTTTAGAAGCCTTATCGACTTTAATACTTTTCTTAATCCCATTTGAAGAATGGCGATACTTTTCATTCACGCTTTTATTCGACCTCCAGTGTATCAAAGGATTAATGCTCTGGTCAGCAATCAGAAGCCTCGATAGTCCAACATCCCATAAGTGGTGGGTCCCTGTTGTTTTTTTTGGATACTTTTTGTTGCTGTTGGCAGCTGGCCTATTGGGCTTGGGTCAGTTTGTTGTTTCACAAATAGCGATTATCTTGCCTCTGCTCTTCAACCTAATGCCCGCATGGACGCTTTATCGAAGCCAATGGATTTCTTGGAAATCATATCAGTTACTTCTGGGTTGTATTTTACTTTCTCAAATTCTGTTTGCAGCCGCGGTTCAAATGGGGGATCTGGATGCGGAATGGACGGCTTTGCTCTATTATTTGAATGTGGTGTCGAATGTTTTTGTCGGGCTTTCTGCGATGGTTATTGGGATGAAGCGTTTGCATGCTCGTCTCGAAGAAGCCCTGAAAACAATTATATCGATGCGGAACCAAACAGAAGCCATTGTCAAAGCCTCGATGGATTCGATTTTAATCACGGACATCGAGGGTAGGATCCTATTTGCTAATCCAGTTGCTAAATCTTTTTTTATTGGCGGCGCCAAAGAACATCCCAATTTATTTGAAAATGAATTTTATTCTGAAGCAGGAGACGAAGAGTCATTTTCACTGGAATCAATCAATCGAGCATTGAATTTGGATAACAACGCCTTTGTCAAATATCAGTGTATGATGGAACATCAAACTCAAGGCAGAATTCCAGTAGAATTCACAGTTGTTCCCATACTGAATGACGAGGGGAAATTATTTTCTTTCTACATTCGTGACCTCAGGGAGCAGCGTCAAAATGAGATTGCCATTGTTCAGGAGCGTGACCGAACGAAGCAACTCAACAAGCAGCTTTGTGTGGCTCTTGAACAAGCAAAACATATGACTGAAAAGGCCGAGCAAGCAAACGCTTCGAAGAATGATTTTCTTGGTGTCATGAGTCATGAACTTCGAACGCCTCTCAGTGCTATTATTGGAATGGCCTCTATGATGGAGCAGGAGCCACTAACAGCTCAGCAGCGGCAAAGCGCGGCCTCCATCAATTATTGTGGGCAAAGCTTGTTATTGATCATCGGAGATATTCTCAATTATTCGAGAATCGAAGCTGGCCGGGTCGAGCTGCTGAAAAAAACATTTTCATTAAGGCAAAATCTTCAGCAAATACTTACTCTGGTTCGTAATCAATGTAACCACAAAAAATTGCGTCTTTATGCTACATTGCATCCACGTTTACCGCTCGAAATCGTTGGTGATGAAGGTAAAATCCGCCAAATACTGACGAATCTTGTCAATAATGCAGTCAAATTTACTGAAAAAGGCCATGTCAGCATCAACCTTCGAGTGGTTGCATCCGATCAGAAGCATCTTTCACAATTGGAAATTACAGTTGCGGACACAGGTATCGGGATTAATAAACAGCAAAAAGATCGATTGTTTGAAGCCTTTTATCAGGCGGACTGTTCGATAAGTCGAAAATATCAGGGAACTGGTTTAGGACTGGCTATTAGCAAGAGATTGACCAAGGCGATGGGGGGAGAAATTCAAGTCGACAGTATTCCGGAAAAAGGTTCCATTTTTACTGCGCGGATTCCATGCAGTCACGTCGATGCGGATTCTTCAGAGGTCTTTAATTTTGAAGGGAATGTGATTTACGTGGACCCGGATGAGTCTGGCTTGTGTTGGTTCAAATCAAATCTTTCAGCGTATGGGGTCGAAGTGAAATGTTATTCATCTGTGGAAGCCTTTCTCCAGGGTGAAAGTGCGGAACGTCTAAGTAAAACTGTTTGCTTGATAGATCAGCAAGCGCTTCTGAAATTGGATGAAGGCCCTCAAGTGATGGGCAAACTTAAAAGATTTCAAGAAAGAGTTCCTGTCGTTTTTGCCCTGCATCAAGTGACGGATGTTTTGCAAAAATTTAAATACTCCATTGCCAAACCGTTTTTGATCGAGCAGTTCATGGAAAAGGCAGCAACTATTCCCCTCGAATGGAATCAAAGTGACATAAAAACGGAAGAAATACCTTCACCCGTTTTGCAGTTTGAACCCCTTCAAATCAACGTGCTGGTTGCTGAAGATCACCCAATCAATTGCAAGCTGGCGAAGCTTTATCTTGATAATCTTGGATGCACGAGTCGCATTGTTCATGATGGGAATGAAGCCTTAGCTGCGCTGGAAGAAGAAGCGTTTGATGTCGTATTGATGGATTTACACATGCCTGTTCTCGACGGACTTAAAGCAACCAGGCAGTTAATCAAACGTCATGAAGGCAAAGACCGTCCTCGGATCATTGCGTTAACGGCGGATAATTCTAAAAATGAAAAACAAGTAGCCATGGAAGCAGGTATGGATGAGTTTCTTTTAAAGCCCATAAAAATTGAAGAATTGCGTGAGGCTTTAGTCAAGCAGATGAAAATTTCGACTCACAAAAAATTAAGACAATAGTTTTTCTTTAATGACTATTAATTGAATTTTTAGCGTTTGGAAGTCGAACGATTGTCCATCCCGTATAGGCAAGGAAAATACCAATCGCAGGCGCAAACAAGTTAAGAAAGGCGTAGGGTAGATAATCTATTGGGGAGACCGCCAGGGTTCCCGCCATGAAGGCCCCACATGAATTCCAAGCGACCAGCGGTGAACTCAATGTTCCTGCGTCCTCAAGTGTTCGTGAAAGGTTTTTAGGATGAAGTCCTCTCGTTCTGTAAGCATCCCGATACATGCGGCCTGGAACAATAATGGATAAATACTGATCAGGAGCCAGTATGTTCATGCCCAGACAAGTGCAGACTGTCGCTGCTACTAATGATCCGGTAGATCGAGCCAGATTAAGAATTGATTGCGCCAAAGTTTTCAATAGCCCGGTTCTTTCCATGATCCCCCCGAAACTAAGGGCACACAGGACTAAAGAAATAGTATTCATCATGCTGTCTAATCCGCCGTGTGAAAGTAGCGCATCTACAGCTTCATTACCTGTCTTCGAAACATAACCATAATGTGCTATGGAAAAAACGGTTCCGATACTTTCACCCTGAATTCCCATTGCAAGTACCCCACCGAGCAGAGCTGCCAACAGAAGTGCGGGTAATGCTTGCCAACGAAAAAATACCATTCCTATGACAAATAATGGAGGAAGGATCAAAAAAAAGCTCAGGTCGAATTGGGTTTTTAAGGCATTGGTAATTGCGGTGACTTGGCTTGTTTGAATACTACCTTCAAATCCACGCATCCCCAATAATCCATACAGGAACAAAGCGATGAACAACGCTGGTAAGGTTGTATACAACATGTGCCGGATATGTTCGAATAACTCGGAGCCTGCGACGGCAGGAGCTAAATTTGTCGAATCGGATAAAGGCGACATCTTGTCTCCAAAATAGGCTCCTGAAATCACAGCTCCTGCCGCCATGGGAGCAGGAATATTCAAACCTGTCGCCACACCCATCAGAGCAATCCCAACTGTGCTGGCTGTGGTCCAAGAGCTCCCTGTCGCGAGGGAAACAACTGCACAGATCAAACAAGCTGCTACAAGAAAAATCCCTGGCGATAAAATTTGTAGCCCGTAATAGATCATAAAAGGCACAACCCCAGCTGCGATCCACGTTCCAATCATCACGCCAATGACGCAGAGAATCAAAATCGCTTTCATTCCAATGAGAATGCCGTCAAGGATGCCTTTTTCGATCGATTTCCAAGAATGCCCCAAACATAATCCCACTAGTGCGGCAACGCCCGAAGCTAGAATGAGTGGGATATGTGCTTCTCCTTCAAATTTAAGAAGATTGATGGCAATCAATCCAATCAGTGCCACGACAGGGATAAGGGCCTGCCAAAGGTGCACTGTCTTGAATTCTAATTTGTCAGGCGAGCTCATGAAGATGTTCTTTCAGTAGTTGTTGTTTTAGGCATCAATGAAGCTTGGTTAACATAGGCTTGCTAAGGGTTCAGAAAACCTGATGAACATGTTTTTTCGGGGGAGGCGCCATAGAAATGGGAGTGAGGCTGCCTCCAATGCACTTTTTTATTTTTACATCCAAATTCAAAGTTTTCCTAACTTCTTGGGTAAAGAAATGAAACCTCCGAAAGAGGGCACACATAACCATTCCCCTGAAGTCAGTTAATGCACATGCTCTGCGTGGGCGCAAATACAGGCGTACTCATGGAGGTCACAATCTGGGCATTTTTCCATATTCAAATGAAACCTCTCAAAAACAGTTTCTTTTATTGTTTCCCCATTAATTTGCAGCACCACGGCCATGTTATTTTCTCGGGGCAAAGGGGCTGATGAGACAAGATTATTCTCTTTTTTCTCGAAGGTAACTTCAATCGGATTAGATCTGTCTCCGCCTGTAAGTCTAATTTGAATATCCACAGGAGCGATGGGTTTAATATCGTCGTCGACAAAAGTAACTTGTGCGTGATTGTTTGGTAGAACAAGGAATTCAAAATGCGGACTCACACCTACAACCAAACGACCTCCGTTGGGTCCTGGGATTTTGGTCTGGTGGTGATCATCACCGTCTTCATGGGCATGTTTTTTAGATTCACTTGAACCTTGATTCGTAGCAACATGAGCTTGTTCCGAGGATGTTTGAGGTGAGTTTTCGGTAGGGCCACAGCCTGATAGAAGACACGTGCCAGCAATCAAGGAGACTACAATAGAAAAAGATGGATTGGTTTTCATGTTGAGTAATTCCTAACATTTTACTGTGCACAACGCTAGGCAGAAGCTGGGACTTTCTTCTCAACAACTTTACGGGCATGCTTCCCACCAAATGCATAAAATACGGCAGGAGTCACCCCCAGCCCCAGCAATGTTGAAGTGATTAATCCTCCCACGATCACAATGGCGATCGGGTGCAGGATTTCTTTTCCGGGTTCCCCTGCAGCAAGAACTAGAGGGATGAGAGCTATACCCGCAGATAGGGCAGTCATCAGCACAGGTACAAGTCTTTCCAAAGTGCCACGTTCGATCATGGAACGGCCGAAAGATTCATTCTCATGACGCATCAGGTGCAGGTAGTGTGAAATGAGCATCACACTATTTCTTGCCGCAATTCCAGCGACAGCAATGAACCCGACCAGTGTTGCAATGCTTACATTCTGAGTCATCACAAAGGTTAGTAATAGTCCACCGATCAGCGCCAGGGGTATATCCATGACAACCTGAATAACAAAGACCGGAGAGCCAAAGTAGGAGTAAAGTAGCCCAGCCATGATGACAAAAACGATGATACTTAAAAAAATGATGCGCCGAGTAGCTGCTTGCTGGGCTTTGAATTCGCCCTCAAAACTTACGAAATACCCCTCAGGTATTTTTACCTCTCCAGCTACTCTTTTCTGAAGAGTCTCAATTTTTGAATCAAGACCTCGTTCCGTTGGGTTAATACTGACCACAAATCGTCTTTGGGTGTTTTCCCTTTGAATGACATTGGGGCCTTTGGCTGCTTTGATGTCAGCGACGAGGTGCAATGGAACGCGCAGGTTACTTTCTGTATCGATATACATGTTGCGAAGACGGTCTGGGGACTCACGCCAGGAATCTGGTAATCGTACCATCAGATCGACGGTGCGAGGTCCCTCGAATAACTGTTCTACTTGTTGACCGCCGATCAGCGTGGACAATTGACTGTTAAGAGCCCCTGGAGTTACTCCGTAAGCCATTGCACGGTCTCGGTTCACTTCGATACGCAACTGGGGGATCGGGGCTTGTTGCTCCACTCGAGCGTCTTCAAATCCCGGGATTTCCTTTGCGATTTTCTGGATGGATT
>KB912001.1 GCA_000383715.1 Verrucomicrobia bacterium SCGC AAA164-E04 | reverse complement strand
GGGGGGGCGGATATCGACGTTCAATTGGGAGCTTTCAAGAGCATCCATCAGACTCGCATCCGCACTGAAACTCTCGGAGATAAGTAACAGTCTTGGATCCCCCCTGACGGTGGCAAAACCGATAGCTCGATTGTTTTGTGCGACGGAATCGCCATTGGCAACCAATTGCACATCATAAGTATAAAAGCCTGGTTCGTTCAGTATTTGAGGGACGGTAAAGAGGTTTTTGCCGGGCTTGAGTTGAACATCTTCCTCACCCATCAATTGATCATTGATAAATAACCTGAGGGTAGCTTTCTCAGGTTGATCTGCTGTAGCGAAAATCTTGGCATCAAAGGAGCTGCCGCTCTTGACGAGCGAAGGCACACCGATGCGTTGAACGGAGACATCCTGCCCTCGCTGGGCCCCCATTGGGTAAACATCTATCGTGACTCCCAGCGGAACGGCACCTCTGAGCGCCGGTAGAGATTCCCCAAGGTTTTCGTTACCATCAGAGAGCAACACAATGCGTTTTTGACCATTCTCAGGAAAGGCAGCGGTCGCCAGTCGGATGGCTGATGCTATGTCGGTGCGTGAGCTGTCGATGACAGATTGCACCGCAGGAAGCTCATTACGTCTCAATACTGGTAGTTCCAGAGCGGCCTCACTTCCAAATACCACCACGCCAGCCTGATCAACACTTTCCTTCAGATTGAGTGTCTTCTGAACGTATTGAAGGGCTTCTTCTTTCTGAGTGGGGGGGATGCTCTCTGACCGATCCAACAGGTAAATCAAATTCATGCCTTCCAGTGGGCGCAGCCATTGAAGACCAGCCATGGCAAGGATGATACAGGTGGTGATCAGAAATCTCAGGAAAAGTGCGAAACCTCGACGCCAAGGTCCAATCTGAACGTCTGAATGGTGAATCCAGTATGCAATCCATGGCAGCGCCACCAAAGCGCAAACGAGAAACCATGGATGTGTGAACTGAAAATTCATTCCTCAGATTGATATGTCAGGGCGATGGATTTCCGTCTTATTAGCTTCTGGACACGGTGGTTGGCGGAATCTGCCACGTATAAATCACCTTTTGAATCCATTGCGATGGACCATGGATTGTTGAATTCTCCAGGTGCATTGCCCGGTTCTCCCACCACTTCCATGGTTTTGTAATGACGGTCAAATATTTGTATCCTGCTGTTGCCGAATTCGCAAACAAAGAGAAGCCCCTCTCTGTCGGTGGCCAGATCATACGGATAACTCATTTGATCCGAGCCTTTTCCCGGTGATCCAAATGTATGAATCCAATTTCCTTCCGCATCAAGGATCTGAATGCGATGGTTGCAAGAGTCAGCTACAAAGATTTGGTCCCGAAGGTTTGTCACCAATCCTTCGGGACGGTTGAATTGAGCGTTTTTGTTCCCTGCCTCACCGGTTGCCCCCAGAAATATTGAACCGTCAGGGCTAAAGCGCTGAACTCGCTCGACGGTTTGGTATTCGCTTATGACCAGAGTTCCGTTCCTCAAGGTGGTTATTGCACGTGGAAATGTCAGTGCCCCTTCATCTGATCCTTTGGTGCCCCATTGGCGAACGAGTTGTCCATCTGGCGTGAAATGGTTGACGCGTGCGTAATGCGGTTCAACGACCACAATATTACCATCAGTATCCACGCACATGCCTTTCGGGCGACCACGTTCCAGTTCGGGCATCTGCCATTGGAGGATATACTGTCCGTCAGGATTAAATTTTTGAACGCGACCCGTCATATCCACCACATAAAGAAAGTCGTTGGCATCGACCGTCAAGGATCTTGGTTTGATGAAAAAACCAGGGCTGCGGCCCTGAGTGCCGATGACAATGACTGTTTCAAATATTCTGGAATCCAATGTGGCTTTCGTGGCTGTCTCTCTTGAGATTGGAGCACTGCAACCGGATGTCATCAGGCACAGAAGCCCGCCGGTCGTCAGGGAAGGGAGCAACGAATGATGATACTGTTTTGTGCAGATCTTTTTGATCAGTCTCCCTAGCTGCCATACGATATACGGTGTGACAGCAGAAAACATCATGAGAAGGGTGAGGCCGTTGACCTGGGCGTTATGGCCGTAGTGCAGTAAATTAAAAATTCTTAACGCCAATGTTTCTGCTCCCGGCGGAATGACAAAGATCAAAGTATCCGCATCCCACAAGCTCAATAAAAAGACCACATACCAACTTGCGCCGAGGACCCATCCTGTCTGAGGTAATTGAATCAGGCGGAACCTTTGGAGTGATGACGGGATGTCCATCTCTCCAGCGTCCCTGAGGTCTTTATCCAGCATACACTGCGCCAACCTGGCTCCAAGCCACCCCAGAACCCCGTAGCGAAGCGTCAGTGCGGTGACGGCAAGGACCCAGTGGGATCCCTTCAATGGAAACCATGCCTGCTGTGAAAGGCTCAGAAATGAGGCACCCCATACGCATCCGGGCAACAGGAAGAGTATCCAGAGTAATTTGCTCAATCGCCAGCGAGAAGTCAGCAGGCCAAGTGTGAGGCTGAGTGTTGCAGTTATCAGCCCAAATCCCAGACTGTGGAGCAGGGCGGATTGCCCAGCCGCCGCTGCTGTTGAAAGCTCTTGCCAAGTCCTTGTCGAAAAGACGAGGCTCAGACACGGCAGGATGGTTGCAATCAAAAGCCAAAGGACGGTCCAGCATTGCAGGAAAATGACCAAGCCAGGATGAAAAAAAGGTTTTAGCGTTTGAAAGCGATTGTTCACTGGGGCGGATGGCCAGGGGACATCGTTTCTGCGTATTATCATCAGGAAAAGCACAGAGCCTGTCACAATCCAAATTAGACTACCTTGGATTTCCTGCCATTCCAGAGTGGCACTGAAAGTGATGAACAAATCAGATGTCCACGTCCTGACTTGAAGCAGTGAGGGTATGTTGAATTGATTGAGTGTCAAAACAACCACGATACTCATGCTCACAAGCAGTGCAGGGCGGGCTGCAGGCCAAAGCAGATGACGACATAATTGAATATTTCTCAGCCCTGAATCGACTTCGAATATTTGGTGATTGATTCTTTGCAAACTGCCAAGGGCGGACAAGAAAGGCACAGGCCAGAATAAAAGAGTCGTGACCCAAATGGCTCCCGTCAGTGAGTAGAGATTCCAATCCACCCAGGGACGCAAAATACCAGTTTCCCCGAATAATCCAAGCCACCAGGAAAGGATCATCATTTGTGGGAGAACGAGGTGCAGTATGGACAAGATGACCAACCCTCGTCTGAATTGGCTTGACCCCATCAATGCTCCCAGAGCAGCCATGGATCCAGTCAACGTTGTCATGATTCCAACGCATGCCATGAGTGTGATGGTGTTGATGAGGAGCTGGAAATTCATTTCATCTGAGAAAGGTGTCTCTCAGGAAAGAGAAGCTTTCTTTTTCTTCAGCCAGAATTCCAGGCCAGAAGATGGACTGAAAAGCGTTTTCCTCAGGTGGAAGTTTGGCGCTGATCAGAGCGGAATTTTCCACCAAATCAGCAAGTATTTCTTCCCGTTGCACGTAATTTATAAATGACATGGCTCCCTCTGAATGAGGTGCATCCTTGACCATGGCTACCGTGTTAGGTATGGCGCAGAGTTCATTCTCCAATGGAATCGATGCCAGTGGTAATTGTTGGCTCAAGCCAACTGCCAGATCGTCTGAATCGGTCAAACCCAGCAAAGCCTCGCCCGCGCCCACAAGCCGAACCACCATGGAATTGCCATCTACAATTTTGGTTTTATTGGCGACCAATCCTTCACACCAGGATTCCCATATCTCTGAGCCCCATGCTTCCTTCAAGGCAAGGATATGTGTTGCAGTCGTCCCAAAAAGTGGATACGCCATGGCTACCTTGTTTTTCCATTTCCTTGAGACCAGATCCTTGATGGATTTGGGAGCTTCGCTGAGCTCGATTCGGTTTGTATTAACAATCAATACGCGTGAACGGTAGCCGAATTCCTCGAAATCAACGACTATACCCGCCACTGAGAGCTTCCTTGCCGCCATGGCTTCATTACTCCAAAAAACATCACAAACGGGTTGAGCTTGCTCCGCCATTAAACGTTTGATGAGTCCCATCGTTTTGACGGATTCATTGTCGAAAACGGCTTTGACCTCAATCCCTGTGTCTGCGGTGAACTTTTTGAAAATCTTTTCGGCGTATATTTGATCCTGCGAGGTGTAAACAACAATGAAGTTTTGTTTCACTGGCATGGTCGCGGGGCCACAGCCAATAGCCAGGATCAAGCAGAATAATAAAACGCCACCCGTCATTTGAACCCAGCCTTTCGAACGCATTAAAATACCCACTTTCCACATGATGTCTCTCGGCAGGAACTCTTTTTTAGTCACTCGCATCTCAGGCCGTCCTTTTATGGTAGTACCACCATTCCAACATCAAGACGATCAATGCAGCAAGAACCAGCCATCGCCATATTTCCAGATTCGCTCGTTTTTGCCCCGTCCTTGTCACTTGACTGTAGCCTCCAAGATTCAGCTCTTCCCTTGGGCCGTTGTCACTTTCAGATGCATCGGCGAGATTGGATGCAAAAACGACTTCGCTGCTGCCGTTCTGAAGACGGTAAATGCCTTGCCTCAAAGTGTCCGCAAAGATGACCTGACGGCTTTCAGGGTTTGTTATCACGCTTGTTTTTCGCCCATCGGGTAAAAGCATAACTGGGTTGGGATCGGTTTCCTCGAGTGTTGCAATCATTGCATCTCCTGTCCGAACATTCACCATGGACGCCTGGCTTGTCATGGGATTGAGCCATTCGACTGCATTTGCGATAAAAATCGGGAATGAAATTCTCAGCGGCCAGGTGGATTGAAGTGTGTCAAACCCCGTCCAAACCATTCTCTGACCTTCCTTTTCTCCAGCAAGGATCAGCGGTGTACGGGTGGACTCCACAACTGACATGGCCCAGTTCGGAGTCTTGACCTCCAAAGTTTCGGCGATCTGGACGTCATCCAGCTGAACAAAACGCAAGAGTGGATGAGCCGCTTTCCAGTCGACGATAACAGGCGATTCTACTGTGTTTGCGCTTTCGATCCAATTGGTATGCGTGACATGCATGGCCAGCGTGTTTACAGCCGGCCAGGCCAAAGGGGTGATCTTATCCAAAACAACCAAATCCACATCAGGCGAAGCGTCCGTTAACTGATCTACTGCAGCCAACTCGATGTTGCTAATTGAATTCAACGCTTTTTCTAGGAATCGATTGCCACGAGTTACCAATAATATTCGTGCGGGTTTTGGGAGGAGGCTGACCGCAGAGGCTTGGTTATCCACGGCAAGATCATCATCACTGTTCAGCTTGATAGAAAAGATACCGTTTTCGCTTTGAGGTGCAATAAATACTTGCGAGTCGGTGGATCCGGGTTCCAGTTCCAGAGGTCGAGCTTCAATGGTCTGGTCATTCCATTGAAGTTCGACAATGAGATCCGCACGGTTGGTGGAATAATTCACAACGCCCGCAAAAATGGCTCGAGTCGTTTCGTCGTCAGGATTGGGCCTGACGTCCAGTGAGACGATGCCGACATTGTCGGATCGTGTTCCTATCGGATGATAATTGATGTTGAGGTCGGTGGGTTCAAATTTATTTAAATCGGACGCAGCACCATCACTGAACAGATGGATTTCTGCCAGCTTTTGACCTTCAACCAAGGTCCGTGCCAGCTTGAATGCATCCAGCAAATAGGTTGAAGTGTCGGAGGCCTCAATGCTTTTGAGTGCTCGTTGCAATTTATTTTTCTCTGAAGTGGCTGATTGCAGGACGCGCGTTTGTCGTCCTGCTGCCAATATCATCATTTGATCCGTATCTGATAACGTATCAATAAGGTTTCCCGCCTCTTTGATGGCTGCATCCATTCGGGTCGGGGGAACATCGGTTGATTGCATTGATGCTGAGGTGTCCATGATGACTACCAACAGTCCACCTTCCGAGACATTGCCCGAAAAATAAGGGCGGGCCATTGCGAGAATGGCGAGGGCAAGTATCAACAGCTGGAAAATAAGCAGCCAGTGATGTTTCAACTTCTGGAAAGGTGCGCTTGCCTGCGTTTCAGCCAGGAATTTTCTCCAGAGCATTGAACTTGCAACAACCTGTACTTTGCGTCGCCGCTTAAGTAAATAGAAGACCACCACAATCGGGAGTGTCACTGCTAACCAGAATGCGTATGGACTGAGAAAATTCATATCAGCTGGATCCTATTTCCATAACATGGCTTTTCTCAGGTCGCTCAACAACAATTGATCGAGGTCCGTATCGCTGGGGGCAAGGTTAAATCCAATAGCCCGCTTGCGGCAGAAATTTTTGAACTGCTCAAGGAAGGCATTGACCGTTTTCTGATAAGCTTTGAGTCTGTATTTGCCAAAGGTGACTTCCTGAACCGTTCCCGACTCGCTGTCCACTACCTTCAGGTCGCCGTAAACATTGGGTTCCAATTCTTCTCGAGAAAGCACCAATATGACGTGGACCTGAAATCCGCGGCCCAGCAGTGCTTTCAATCCTTCTTCATAGCCTTCAGGGTCCATGAAGTCACTGATCACAATGGCCACACCGCTCTGTTTTGCCAGGAGTGTTCTTCGCTTCAAGGATTCGTTGAGCAGGCAAGACCCTCCGGCCTGAATTTGCTGCAGATTACGGAAAAACGTCAGGGCTGATTTTTTACCCCTGACGTTGCGAAGAGATGCTCTCAATGGCTTCTCGTCATGGCTGTCAGGGAAGATATCCACCGTGACTCGATCAAACCCACACAATGCCACGTAACCCATGGAGGCTGCAACCTGCCGAGCAAAGTCAAATTTTACCGGCGTGCCAAAGGTCATCGACTCACTGGCATCAAGAAAAATGGATAAAGGCAGCTCCCGTTCTTCCTCATACAGCTTCAGGAAAAGTTTATCAAGACGCCCAAAGAGATTCCAGTCGAGGTAACGTAGATCATCCCCGGGTGCGTAATTCCGATGGTCTGCAAACTCGACAGACTGTCCACGAGCCTTGCTCCTCCGCTCTCCTTTCAATGAACTGCGAACACGATGCCTTGCCAACAGCTCCAACCGCTCGAGTCTTCGAAGTAACTGATTCTGGATCAAGGGACCGGCCATACGCCCGAATATACCAAACGGTTCATTGCCGGTATGCAATCATTTCTTTTCAGGAAACGAATTCCAGTTCCTGCCGATGAGGGATCAACCCTTTCTCAAACGCTCTGCCGAGGAATCGCCTGATGGTTTCGCGTCCCTTGTCCCCGTAGTCCAAAGTCCAGTCGTTGACATACATGCCTACGAAACGATCTGCGAGTTCCATGCCCATATCGCGTGCGTATTGTAACGCGTGCGCCACTGCTTCGGGGCGATGATTCAGGCTGAACTGGATACTTTCCGTGAGTAGGTCGGAAATCATTTTGCGCTCTTCGGGAATGAACCGCTTGTGGATGACATTTCCACCCAACGGCAACGGTAGTCCCTCGTTTTCACGTCCCCACCATACCCCCAGGTCTTCACATAACTTTAATCCCTGATCCTCATAGGTTAATTGCCCTTCATGAATGATCAATCCCACATCAGCTTCCCCCTTATTGACCGTTTCAAAGATTTTGTCAAAGGGGACGACCTTGTAATTCAGCTTGGTTGCGGGTGTGTCAAGCCACAGCTGAAGCGCCAGAAAAGCGCTTGTCATCTCACCGGGAACCGCAATGGTCGCTTTGGCAATTTCATTGGACGACATAACGTTTTTTGCCACTAGCATGGGCCCATATCCATCACCCATGGATGCGCCGCTGGGTAAAAGTGCATATTTATCACTGACGTAGGCGTAGGCGTGAATGCTGATGGCGCTGACATCAAGTTCGCCTCGTGTCGCTCTTTCGTTTAATGTCTGGATGTCTTGCAGGATATGCTCAAATGACAGGCCTTGCGCGGGGATTAGTCCCTTAGCCAGGGCGTAGAACATAAAGGCGTCGTCCGGATCCGGCGAATGTCCCAAAGTTATATTACGAGTGCTCATTGACTTTATTCTGCGGACTGAATCTACCAGTCACAGCCCGCACATCATCAATCTGTCTCATGCAGCCTTGGGGGTCAAGGCATGGGTTTGTTCTTTAATGCTTCATCTTTTTCACAAGAGTTAATGATAAGACCGTTTGTGGAGCCTATTCAGACATATTGAGCAAAACACCTCACCTGTAGAATGCCCAGAGGCAATGCTTTTTCATTCCCATTCTCTCTGGCTGAGCGATGGTCACCTTGCTTGATCATCAGTTGCTTGACCTTTCTTTTCACTCGCCTTGCATGAAAGATCGAAGGCAGTGTTACCACACTGTTTAGTCATGCCATGGGATTTCCTCGGCCTCGCCTTCAAGGTTCTGGTGTCCTGCAGCAATCATTCCACAACTGAACGAACGGTCTTCCCAGCTCATGAGAGGCCAGTGATCATGATTGAACCATGAAACGCATTGGCATTCTTACCGCTGGAGGCATGTTCATGCTCGCAAGATGCATTCATCTTTTTATGATTGCAGCAATCTCAAGCTCTTTCTATCTGGTGGAGAGTATCTTCAGTCTATCTTTACTCATGCCATCGGACATGTTGATCTGGAACATCCGCTAGATACAACCTTTGTCCCTTGCAGCCTGTTGATGCCATATCATTTGCTGAACACTGACCTGAACAGGCGCATTTGTTATCTGTAACGAGCTTGTAAACGGTCTGGGAGGCAGGGGGCGCAAGAGGAGTGAACCCCCGTCTAGGATGATAAAAGAAACTTATTCAAGATGTTTCATGATCATGAAATCAATCCGATGATCATGCTTCAACGCCCTCTATTCAGTTGAGGTAAGTTTTTTGGATACTCATGAGAAATTAACACATCGACAGCTGTGAGTCCCGGCAGTTACCTTCTGGGTCAAATGAACTCCTTATTGAAATCCACCCCGCATGAAGCCACGCAATAAACTCGCCGAATCCAAAACTCCTTCTGGAAACGCCATCGGACTCTACGAACAGGATGGTGCTTATTCGATTAACATCGGAGGTCAGGAGCTCATGCACTCAAGAGCCAACGCTTCGGAATGCCTGCTGGGTTCGTTGGGCATGGCACGACTGAAAAATCAGGTGGCCTCGCGTGTGCTCATTGGTGGGCTTGGATTGGGGTTCACGCTCAGTAATGTGCTGAAAGTTGCGGAGCCCCAGTCACTAGTCGAAGTCGTCGAGCTTTTTCCAGAGGTCATCGAATGGAATCGAACCCACCTTCAGGCTTTGAACGGGAGTTTGCTCGATGATCCACGTGTCCAGATTAATGTGGCGGATGTGGTCTCAGTGATTCGTAAGGCTCAACCCGAATCTTATGATGTGATTCTGTTGGATGTAGACAATGGACCCATTGCGATGGTCGACAAAAACAATCGGTTTCTGTATTCAAAATCAGGGCTTGGTACGATTCGACACATACTGAGACCAGGCGGGCGCGTGGTTTTCTGGTCAGCAGGGCCGGATGTCCATTTTGAGAGGCGTCTACAAAAGGCTGGTTTTCAGGTCAAGGCGGAGCCCGCCAAACGTTATCTCAGTGCCAAGCGAGCGGCTTGTATGCTTTATGTGGCTGATCAACCATCGGATTCCTGCGGTAGCGACGAATGAGAATTAACTGTTGACGCTCCGAGCTTCTATCAATAACTGTGACACCGGTTATCATGCGTAAACTTACCATTTACATAACGATCGTAATTCAAGCATTACTGGCTTCCATTCCCGTTCAAAGTCAGGATCTTTCGATTTCATCCGAAACACATCGTCAAGTTACACTTTCTGTCAAAGCCGCTCCTGAAATGGGGTATCGCATTGAGAAATCGGTAGACTTGGAAGAGTGGTATGGTGTTTCCGATCATTGGGCAGATACTCGTTCTTTGACTTTGACGGTTGAACCTGGAGATGAAGCTTTCTTTCGCCTGAACCTATGGGAACTGCCATACGATCCTATCAAGGTTGCATTGATAGGAGACTCGACCATTGTCGATTTTGCTTTTTTTGATGGTACCTTTGGAGGATGGGGAGACGCATTCCATTCTTACTTCGGGCTTGATGTTCGGGTTGCAAACATTGCTATCGCAGGGCAGAGCACCAAGACCTATCTCAATTCGCAATGGCAGGTCAACAAGCTCAGGAATGTGCGTCCTGAATTCGTACTGCTGCAATTTGGTATGATCGATGAGCATTCCTCAGAACCGGAGAAACGTACGACCATGGAACAATACGAGTCGAACCTGGAAGAACTTATCAACTTGATTCGTGGCTTTGGTGGGTCACCCCTCTTGGTGTCTCCAGTCACCAAGAGGGAATTTGGATCCGATGGTGAGGTAATACCCTGGCTCGATGAACGAAGCGAAACCATGCGTAAGGTTGCCGAGCGACATCAGTGTCACTTCATAAACCTCAACCAGATGAGCAAGGATTTGTTCAATGATCTTGGAGATGTCGACAGTGCGCATCTTACCACGGACGATCAACTTCACTTTTTTTCGGAAGGTGCCGACATGCTTGCTGGACTCGTCGCAGGAAAAATGCCCTCCTTCCTCAAGCCTTACCTCAATCCTGACAAAGTCGCAGGTCCATGACTCTCAATGCTGCGAGTAAGTTCAATCTTCAGATCAGCATCATACGAGTGCAATGAAAACCTTGAGGCACGGTTTTTCCTGATATCAATTTACAAAGTGCTGTCAAGTAACGCAAAGACCCTTGAACCCATAGCAGATTCGCGTTTCCGTCGGATCTCCGGATGTCAAATTTGTGGGATCTTCAATTGCCTGGAAAAAATCCTCGTTTTTTATGCCAGCCTTATTCGAGATGTCGTTTTCAAAGATCGGTAACTATTCTTGAAAAAAAAACGCTTTTAACGATTTGAAACCCGTAATAAGAGAGCATTACAAGACAACGAAATCCCTTCGTGAAAAACGGTTTTAAGTGTTTCTTTGATCCATTGGGTTTACTTGATAAGCTGTCTTTTGACCCCGATTTTCAGTTAACATTATAAAAATAGAAACATTTTGTAATATTGATGAAGCGAATATTATGAAAAAATATTTGCCAATCTTCTCCGTAAATATTTTATGAAATCATCATCCCAAAAACATACCTATTTCATGATCGGTTCGATCGTTGCAGCATTTGCTTTCTCCTGGATGGCGCCCGAAATGGCCAAACATACCAAGGTAGGTGGTGAAATTTTCCTACGTTGTCTGATGATGGTGGTGGTTCCTTTGGTCATGACCAGTGTGATGAGTGGGATTCTTGGTCTGGGGGATGTCAGAAAACTTGGGAAGCCAGGCGGAGCTGCAGTCTTGTTTTACGTAACGACAACCGTGCTTGCTGTGTTGACCGGTGTCTTGATGTTTAACCTCATCCAGCCAGGGCAAGGTGTTATTCCGGATTTAGGAGCCCTAGACCATGGTTCACACGCCGAACAAATGGCTGTGGTTGAAGAGACAAGCCAACAAAAAAAAGGCATGGCAGATATTTTTGAAAACCTGCTACTCATGCTTTTTACCGAAAATTTGCTTCAATCCATGGTTGAGATTGAGCTGTTGCCCTTGATTGTTTTCAGTATTATTTTTGCGGGTTTGCTGACGACACTGGGCAAGCGCATCAAGGTTGTTTCCGATCTGGTCCTTGCATCCAACGACGCTTTGCTGAATTTCGTCATGTTGCTCATGAAATTTGCCCCGGTTGGGATCTTCTGTCTTGTTGCATCCAATTTTGGTGAAGCATTTGCTGAAGGCACCTTTGTTTCTACAATCAAAAATCTTGCTTCCTACATGGTCGTTGTACTGGGTGGGTTGTTTTTTCATTTTGGAGTGACACTTCCTTTGTTTTTGTGGTTCAAAACCAGAAGAAATCCTTATCGATTCATGGCACACATGAGCGATGCTTTATTGACCGCCTTTTCAACAGCAAGCTCTTCAGCCACGCTTCCAGTGACGATGGAATGTGCCGAAAAAAAGGCTCATATCTCCAGGAAGTCGATTGATTTTGTCCTGCCTCTGGGGGCTACCATCAATATGGATGGTACAGCTCTCTACGAAGCGGCAGCCGCTCTTTTCATAGCGAACCTCTATGCCGTTTCACCCGAAGCACAGGCAATTGGATTTGAATTAACCATGACCACTCAGGTAGTGATTGCAGTGACTGCGACCATGGCAGCAATTGGCGCTGCCGGTATTCCTGAAGCTGGACTGGTGACCATGGCCATTGTCCTGGGAGCTGTGGGCTTACCCGTTGAATATATGGCAATCATACTGCCTGTGGATTGGTTCCTCGATCGCTTTCGTACCATGATCAACGCTTTTGGAGATTCGGTGGGCGCAGCAATCGTGGATGAAGTGTTCACCGTCGGAAAACAGAAAGCGTGAGTAGACAAGTTCAGTGACAGGGTGACATTAACTTTTTGTTTCTGCTCAATCCGCTTTTGACGAAAAGGCAGTAAGTTCCGAGTCCCCTGAAATTATCCAGAAGTAGAAAATAATGATGATCCAATCCAAATTCAAGTGGTTGATGGTGTCTATCTTGGTTGTCTCCATATTAGTTTTTTATGCCACCAGAGATGTCATACCAGATAAATTGGTCTTATCGACTGGCCAGCCCGGAGGCTTTTATCACCAGGTAGGAACGGAATTGAAGCATGCTTGGGAAAAGCAGACTCACCAACAACTTCAATTATTAACGAGTTCCGGGAGTCAGGAGAATTTTACTGCGCTCAAGGAAGCCAAAGCAGATTTCGCGCTTATTCAGGGTGGCGTTATTGATTTGGATGGCTTGGACATAATAGCTCCCTTATCCACTGACCTCATTCATGTTATTGTAAGGAAAGACTCTTCCATGAAGGCGATAAGTGACCTGAAGGGGAACAGTGTACTCATCGGGATGCCAGGCTCAGGTATGGCCGCCAGTGCATTGAAATTACTTCAATTCCATGGGCTGGACGAAGTCAACACGAACCTTAAATATGCCTACTTCACTGAGCTCGAGGGAAATCCAAGGATAGATGCCGCAATCGTAACAGCAGGTATTCTGAACTCTGATTTGGTTGAGCTACTTGAAACGGGCAATTACCGAATCATTCCGGTAGAATATGCCCAAGCATTCTGTGAAAAAAATGCTTTTTTCTCACCGATTGTCATCCACAAAGGTCTTTACCGCATGGGAGATATTCTACTCCCCCATGACATTCCAACTGTGGCAACTACCGCTCTGCTGGTGGGAAGAGAAAAACTGAGCCATAAAGTGGTTGATCAAATCTTACTGGCCTCGTTTGAAAAAGCATCTTACATGCAGTCACCTGTCATGCTCAATATCGAGGAGGTCAGGCAGCAGCAGGATTTGAAACTTCACCCAAGGGCCATGCAGTATTTCCACCCAGCGGATCAAATAGGTTACATGGCCAATGTAATGGAATCACTTGCTGCACTCAAGGAACTCGCAGTGGCATTTGTGGCAGGTCTCTATCTCTTGTGGGATCGATGGCGGCGTCAGCATGAAAAAGAGGTGACTGCCCGCCTCTCAAAAGACAAGGAAAAGCTGGATATTCTGCTGGCACAGACTGTCGATATTGAGCGTAAATACCCTGATTCCCATTCGCTCGAAACGCTTCAGGGAATGCTTCATCGCATCATGCAGATCAAGATACAGGCTTTGGAAGAGTTAACTCACGAATCGCTTCGAGGTGATCGTGTGTTTTTGATTTTCATGACACAATGCAGTAGTCTCATCAATAGTCTTCAGGCCAAAATCAACAGGCTAAGGCCTTGAACAAATCGGTCCATTCAACGCAATGTCCCAAATCTTCGAGAAGAGCTGTTTACTGATCAGAAACATCTCCGTCTGCCAACGCCACATCTGCAATGAACGCCAGCCATCTTATTCCAGATGCATTATCTGGGGGGGGGGTGACTCTCCATGCCTTTGCGTATCGGTTTCAATCAATCCTTCAGCATAGCTATCACTTAATTCCAGTTTCTTGCAAAGTTTTGCAACCGTTTCGTGTTCCTCAGGTTTGACTCATTTGAAGTCCTGAGTAACTGATAGCTGCCAAGGCATGATCCATCCTTTCACGCTGAATCACTCCCATCAAATCGACGCTACCGACTGAATGGTCATTGAAAAAGTTACTTTTTTCATCTATCGGATGTTTGTATTCCCAGTCTGTGATCATCTACCAAAGCATGCCTTTCCTGTCATAATGCCAGATGTGATTACAGCCATAGCAGCTATGGATGTTTCAGCTTTTTCGTACGCTGATGAAGGTGCTCTGACCAGATCGGTGACGCCATTGTTCTGCTTCATCGATGGCCGATTGCACCGTTCCCTCATCACATGCGGATCGCAGCTTCTTCAATCCGACTTCAAGCTCATCCTCAGTCGCCAAGGCAAACATGGAATCACAGGCGCGCCAATCAGCCCGAAAGGGACCCTCTGGATCAAGATAAACATTCAAATCATACATAGCCTCCAGAGGTGCGGTCACCCGTATGTCGTCAAATCCTGCTGATTGAAGCATGCCTTTGATTTGAGGGACAGACGCATATCGTTCAGCCATCCGATGCTTTGCTTCAGGAATCAGCCAGCCAAACCAGTAACAATTTCTGACCTGCTCCTGACTTGAGGTATGAAGGACCAAAGAACCTCCGGGAGCCAGGATTCGGTAGGATTCATTAATCAGTTCTTGAAGACTCGAAAAATTGGAGTCGGCATCAAGGTGATGGACTACTTGATTTACCATCATTGCATCGAAACTGTCATCGGAAAAAGGTAGCTTTGGCAGTGTTCCGCTCGAAAGAGTGACATTTTGGAAATCGGCGAGTTTGGCCCGCGCCTGTTCCAGCATTCCGGCATTGGCATCGAGTCCTGTTGCTGCTTGAAATCTCCCAGCAATGTCATGAAGAAAACTACCGGTTCCGCAACCAGCATCGAGTAGGCGTTGTTCAGAAAGTTGTTTTTCGGCGTGCTGCACAAAGGTGCCTAAGAGTATTTTTAAACCAAGTGATGTTCTTGTTTGATCGTAGCTTTTGGAGGTGGATTGATAATCTTCGTATTCGTTTGCTGAAGTTGATTGAGTATTTAAACATCCGTTCGATGGTGTGATCGTCATATCAGCCATTCACATCAGAGACTTTGATAATGTCAAACGACCCACCCCTCAGAAACTCCTTAATCAAGGTTTTTAATTTCCTGTATCATCTTCATTCTAGAACGAGTTGCATTCGAAAACCTTTAAATAATAATAATTTGAGAAAGTTTTTCTTAGAGTTTAAATATAAGGGATTTAAGCATGCTTCATCTGGAACAATTTTAATTAGTTCACCAATCCTGAAACCTTCAAAGGTGTTTCGCTGGTCTAACCAGACTGGTTCTATTCTAAAAATGAAAATCGGATGAGATCACATTGAAAACTGGTTTGAATACCATGTTTCAGGGGTTGAGTTGTGATTGACATGAGGACTGAGTAGCGCAAGCCTTGATGAATGCATGTCGGCGGAATGAAATCTTTGATCCTGATCAGTGTCTTGTGGATCAACCATCTGACGATATTAGATATCCTCACGCAGGAGCATCTGTCCTCTCCCTTCGAACTGCATGTAGAACAAATTACGTCAGGAAAAAGGCATCACTTTTTTGGTTACATTGGCCAATGTCAAACGGTTCCGTGGAATGCGAGTGGACGCTACATCCTTGCCATGGAAATCAATACCATAGATCGAATGCCATTGGCTGAAGAAGCGGCGACCATTGTTCTCATTGATACCCAAAACGATCACGCAATCATTCCAGTCGATGAAACACATGCCTGGAATCCACAGCAGGGCACGATGTTTTATTGGAATCCGAACAAACCGGAATCGCAATTCTTCTTCAATGATCGGAATCTTAAAACAGGTCGGGTTTTTACGGTTCTTTACGACATTGAAACCCGCCAACGTGTTCATGAATACCGGTATGAGGACACTCCCATTGGCAATGGAGGTGTAGCATCTGATGGAAGCAGCTTTCTTGGGTTGAATTACGGGCGGCTCTCTCGCCTTCGCGCAGTAACTGGTTATCCAGATGCTCTGGATTGGTCAGCTTCTTCACACTCGCCCATGAAAGATGGTATTTTCAAGGTTGCTATTGAATCAGGGCACAAGCAGTTGCTTGTTTCTTATCATCAGCTGGCAAACGCATTGAAATCCAAAGAAATTTCACTGGAGAATCAGGGTTTGTTCATCAACCATACGCTTTGGAATCGCTCAAGTAGCCGCATATATTTCTTCGTTCGCGGCGGTTGGAGAGGGGATAAGGGTAATCGCATCAACATGCCGTGCTCCATACATGCTGACGGATCTCATTTGACACTCCATGAAACGCACATTGGGGGGCACCCCGAATGGGCCGAAGGAAACTTGCTGATTGGCCGTCGAAACAGTAAGCAAATTATTTATGATGTTGATAAACAGGAGTTAGTGGGTCAATTGGGCAATCCCGAGATATTTCCTGACCCTGAAGGAGATGTGTCACTGGCACCCGACGGAAAACATTTCGTCAACGGATACAAAAAGGACAAGATGAATCATTACGTCATTTATCGGCGAAGTGACGGTGCATACTCAAGAAGCGCGGGTTTCGATAAAGGATCTTTTGCTGGAGATATTCGTATTGACCCGGCCCCGCGCTGGAATCGAACAAGTGATGCCATTCTTGTGCCGGGTATCGCTGACAACCAGACCCGACAGCTATTCGTGATCAAGATCAAAGCACACGACTGAGCAGCGCCAACCGACGCATGCGTCATCACGAGATGGGGGGAAGCAATTGCCTTTGGCCTTGTTCATCAGTTGTGTAAAAGCTCCTGTCCTCAAGAGTTGGAGTTGCGTCCTGCGCTGTGCTCAGGCTCAGGTGAGTTTTTTACACGAGCCCCCATTCAAGGATTGCGTGCTTATCGTGCTCATCTACAATCATCTCATTCCTTATGAAAAAACAATCTACGACTCGATGGATGTCTCTTGCTTTGGGGGTTTTTACTATCCATACCTGCATCGCACAGGACTCAAGTCTGCGCGAAAAAACACTCACTGTGACTGCGCCCGGTGCTCAATTACAGCAATTGGGCAATGATTTTAAATTCACGGAGGGGCCGGCTGCGGACAAGGAAGGAAATGTTTTTTTTACCGATCAGCCCAATGATCGTATTGTCCGCTGGGATGCCAGGTCAGGTGAGTTGACGGATTGGTTGAAGCCTGCAGGAAGATCGAATGGTACTTTTTTCAATGCTTCTGGTAATCTGATTGCCTGTGCCGATGGCAGAAATGAATTGTGGGCGATAGGTCCTGACAAGAAAGCCAAGGTTCTGGTGCTTGAGCATGATGCCAAATTATTGAACGGACCCAACGACCTTTGGATTCGCCCTGATGGGGGGCTTTATTTTACAGATCCGCTTTACAAGCGACCTTATTGGGAACGGAACCCATCTATGCAGCAGGATGGCCAGCATGTTTACTATCTGTCCAAAGGAAAGAACCGACCGCTACGCGTGGCTGATGACTTGGAGCAGCCTAATGGTATTATCGGAACACCAGATGGAAAAACGCTTTACGTTGCTGATATTCGCGCTGGAAAAACCTATTCCTACCGAATCCAGGCAGATGGCAGTCTCAAGGGCAAAAAGCTTTTTTGCGAGATGGGGTCTGATGGCATGACCATTGACAACGAGGGTAACGTTTACCTCACTGGTCGCGGTGTGACTGTCTTTGACCCTGAGGGTGAAAAGATACAATCGATTCCTGTGCCTGTAGGCTGGACCGCGAATGTGACCTTTGGTGGATCTGATGGCAGGCTCCTTTTTATCACCGCCAGCAAAGCCGTGTTTGGTATTCGCATGCGCACCGCCGGTGTATCACCTTTCAACTGAGTAACGCCCTCGTGCTCATTGTGTATACGAGCACAGTTACATGATGCAAGCCGATTCCAATGTCATCAAGCTGTTACTCCTTTTGAGTCTCCTCGGGGCAATTGGTCTTCAGCCTGCAGATGCACAAAATCAACGCAGGAAATCCTCGGCAGAATTTTTGTCCAGCAGTCTGCTTGATCAAGGTGACTTAAACAAAGACGGTTTGCTTGCTTCAGAAGAATGGGAGTCAATCACCCGGCAGTGGTACACCCGTATGGATGCCGGCGAATCAGGGCGTTTGAGTCGTGAGGAATTTTTGGCAAGCATGCCTCCTTTGCTCTCAGGTCCAGGAACAATAAGCAAGCGCTCTCGTAGTATGGCCCCAAGTCAATTCCTGGTGTTTTTCCTTGCTCTGGATGTGGACAGAGACGGAGTACTGGATAAAGCAGAGTTTGAAGCGGTAACAGACCATTGGTTTCAAGATTGGAGCAGTGAGGGGGTTCCGAAGACCTTAAATGAAAGTCGCATGGTGACTGGGTTTCAAAAAGTATTTCCCAAAACCAACATGAGTGGCGCGAGCGTGATCAGCGCTCAAGGCCCCATTCCCGGACTCCCCGATTCATCTCCTTCACCCGTTCGTCCCCCGCTTCTTGCCATTGAATCAATCCAATTGGTCGATGGTTTTGAAATCAAACTGGCTGCTTCAGAACCCATGATTCAAGATCCGGTCGCCCTGTCTTTCGATGAGAATGGAAATTCCTACGTCGTCGAAATGCGAAGTTTCATGCTCGACATTGATCGTACGGGAGAATTGGCACCCATCTGCCGTATTTCATTATTGAAAGACACCAATGGCGATGGAGTGATAGATGAGTCGAGTGTTTTTCTGGACAAACTCGTGTTACCCCGGGCGGTTTTGGCATGCAATGGAGGTGTTCTTTTTGTTGAAGATTATCAACTTTATTTTGCAAAGGACACAGATCAGGACGGGCGCGCAGACCTTCGGGCTTTACTGGATGCGGATTATGGGCGAAGCAACATTGAACATGCTCCCAATGGTTTGATGCGTGCGATGGATAATTGGATATACAATGGAAGATCCCCCTGGCGCTATCGTTGTATTCAAGGCCAATGGGTGCGGGAACGAACTCAGATCCGGGGGCAATGGGGGATGACACAGGATGCATATGGTCGATTATTTTACAACGTGAACAATAGCCAGTTGCTGGGCGACTTCACACCTCCAAATTATATGGGGCGTAATCAAAACTATCGTTCAACGGCAGGATTGAACCTCTTCGTGGCGACGGATCAGCGTGTTTATACGAGCCGCATGAACACAGCTGTCAACCGTGGGTATTTACCTGATGTGCTAGACGCATCGGGGCGCCTTCATGTGTTTGCCTCCTCTTGTAGTCCCGTGATATATCGAGGCGATCAGTATGGTGAAGATTATGTAGGGAATGCCTTTGTTTGCGATCCGGCAGCTAACATAGTCAAGCGGAATCATGTCTCAGACAGGGGAATGACGTTGTCTGCAAGGCAGGCTTACGAAGGTTTTGAGTTTTTATCCTCAATCGATGAACGTTTTCGGCCTGTGAATCTTTATTCTGGTCCCGATGGTTGTTTGTGGTTGCTGGATATGTATCGCGGAATTGCACAATATGGGATGTTCATGACCGACTACCTTCGTCGTGAAACCCTGGAACGAAACCTTGATGAGGGCATTCACCACGGTCGATTGTATCGCATCGTGCATCAACAGAAAAAGCCACGCGTGCCTCTCGATATGTCTGTCTTGTCGGGCAGGGATCTTGCCGGATTGCTGGATCACCCGGATGGTTGGATACGAGACACGGCACAGAGACTCATTGTGGAGTCAGGTGATCTTGCCTGTATTCCAGATTTGCTTTCAGTCGCCCAAAACTCGACTAATTCAGTCGGAACGATTCATGCACTTTGGTCAGTGGAGGGGCTTTTGATTGAGCTGGGAAACCAGGTAAGAAGGCGCAAGGGTGATGGCGCGGTTTTTGAAGTCAATAGCCGTTCTGAATTTGAGGCACCGGCCTTGACTCCAGCAACCTGGGTGGCTTGCCTGGCGTTTCTAAATCATTCAAATTCTAATATTCAGACCGCTGCCATTCGAGTGTGTGAATCACTCAGTAAAGGTAAACAGCTTTTCCAGGCTGAGTTGTTAGCTGAATTGGAAAAAAAGCTCGATTCCTATGCGAGGCCAGTTTTGTTTCAATCTGCGTTAACTGCTGGAAATTTATCCATGCCTCAGGCCTTGCCGTTCATGGCTCAATTAGCCTCTGATCATTGCGAGGAAAGGTTGATTCGAGAGGCGTTGATGAGTGGTTTGCATGAGTGGGAAGTTACTTTTCTTCAGCATATCTTGAAACGGTCTGACTGGAGTAAGTCATCTTCGGGTCGTGTAATGATGCTGCGGTCTCTAGCCAAAGCAGTGGCTGCAAAGAAGGGGGTGGCCAGCTTTGGATTATTTTTGGATACAGTGGAAGCTCAATCTGGGGAACTCACATGGCGCGCTGAAAGTTTGTTGAGTGGCGCGCTGGAGGAACTCCAGTATGGGGACGGGAATTCAGTCGTTTTTTCACACCGGCCTTTCGTATGGGAGTCCCTGACCCATCACCCATCATTGGTCGTTCGGGATTTGATTGAAAAAGTGTCCATTCACATGAGATGGCCCGGTCACTCATTGTATACTTCTAATCAGGAAACAGAAAAGGGGAACAAATTTGTTGATCGAGAGACTGTCTCATCAGAGCAAGGGAAAGCTCTTTACCAACAAATATGCGCAGGTTGTCATGGAACAGATGGAGAGGGACTCAAAGCCGTCGCTCCCCCCCTGAAGCGATCGGAATGGGTGAGAGGATCCTCTGCGCGTCTAATCCGGATCGTATTGCATGGCATGCAGGGCCCCTTGCATGTTATGGGTAAACGCTATGAACCTCCCGAAATTCTGACTGAAATGCCGCCACTCTCTGTGCTTGAAGATTCTCAATTGAGCTCCATTCTTAATTTCATTCGAAATGAATGGGAAGAACATGCCGGATGGATCATGCCTGTCGATGTGGAGATGGTCAGGGAAATGACCTCTGGTAGAGAGATTCCCTGGAGTGAAAATGAGTTATTAGAAATCCAATGAAACAAACATTAATTACCTTGCTCGCCGCAGTGGCCTTTATCATGCAACATTCAGCCGAAACACATTCACAACAATCTGCAAATTCAGCTTCTTTTAATCGATTGGAAGTGCGTCAATTCGGGGTCATGCCTGATGGTGAATTGATTCACCAATATACCTTACGAAACGTAAATGGTGTTGAACTGAAACTCATTGAATACGGAGCTACCATGACAGCAATCAATTTGCCCAGAAAGGGTTTGGAGCATTTGAATGTGATCGCTGGAGAGGAAACGTTGGAACCTTACCTCAAGGGCTATCCTGCTGGGTCGGTTATCGGCCGTTTTGCAAATCGAATAGCCCATGCCAAATTTTCCATTGGAAACACCGAATATGAAGTGACCCGGAATACAGGTCCTCACCATATTCATGGTGGTCGCAAGGGGTTTGCCAAAGTGGTATGGTCTGCGGATCTGTTGCCCGTTACAAAAGACAGCGCTGCAGTGCGCCTGACATACAAGGCTGTCGATGGGGAAGAAGGTTTCCCCGGCAATTTGACGGTGCATGTGACTTATTCGCTCAACGACAAGAATGAAGTGAAATTATACTACGAGGCTTCAACTGACAAAAGCACCCCAGTTAATCTAACCAACCACGCCTACTTTAACCTGGCTGATCAAGGTGGTTTTGAAAATCATGAACTTTTTATCAAGGCTGATATTTACACTCCTTCGGACGAATTACTGATCCCTACCGGAAAGTATGCCACGGTGGACGGCACCGCGCTCGACTTTCGTGAGTTTCATCCCATAGGAGAAAGAGCAGATGATTCCCAGCCCAGAGCGCATTTATACGATCATAACTATGTGATTACTGGTGGAGGTCAGTCAATCGTGCATACCGCAACGGTCAAAGAGCCAGGGAGTGGTCGTGTGATGAAGACCTTTACGGACCAACCAGGAGTGCAGTTATATACAGGCAATCCACTTGGATTCTGCCTTGAAACACAACACTACCCTGATTCGGTGCATCATCCTCATTTTCCGTCCACCATCCTGAACCCGGGTGATCGTTTTGAAACCACGACGATCTATGCTTTTGATCTGCCTTGACTGGGGTCTTGAAATTTCGAAAGTAAAAAAAGCGTCAATAGGTGGGGCCGACTCCCAAAGGTGCTTGATGAATCTGGAGTCAAACTTTATACAGGATAGATGCAATCCCTTGAAAACAAAGTGGTCCTCGTGGTGGGCGGTGGTTCTGGTATTGGTTTGGGTATTGGAAAGGCTTTGGCTGTCGAAGGTGCCGAAGTAGTCCTTTCCGCGCGAACAGAATCCTCTCTCGAGGCCGCCTGTTCTTTGCCGGATGTCGGGAATTCTTTCAAGATTAAAACATGTGACGTCGTGGATCGAAGCAAGGTTCAATCACTTGTGGATTGGGTGACTGAAACATTGGGGCAGGTAGATATTTTGGTATACAGCGCTGGCATGAATGTGCCGAAGCGCACGTTTGCAGACATGGAGCCGGAGGCCATGGATCAGGTCATGGATGCCAATGCAACCGGAGCTTATAATTGCATGCGAGCGGTCCTGCCCTCAATGCGAGAACGCAGGAGCGGATTGATCATCAATGTGGTTTCCTTGGCAGGTCTGCGTGCCATGCAATTAGCAGGATTACCTTATTGTGCGTCCAAATTTGCCCAGAGTGCGATTGGTACTTATGCGAATTTGGAGGTTCTTCCAGATGGAGTAAGTGTCACGAATATTTATCCAGGAGAAACAGAGACGCCCATTCTCGATAAACGTCCTGTTCCTCCATCTGCAGAACAACGGGCCCGGATGTTGCAGCCGGACGACATTGCCTCAATGGTGGTAACCGTTGCGAAACTTCCTGCACGTGCAACGGTACCTGAGATCGTCATTACTCCCAGGCATATGCCTTATGCGTGACCGGCTGAATAGGACGATCATTCAATAAGCATCTCAAACCTCATATGAATCGACGCCAATTTATTACAAAATCTTCAGGATTGCTTTTGTCTCTTCCGATGCTGACACAGGCACAGGATCACAAACGAGGTAAGAGACTCGGTCTATCCATAGCCTCTTACAGGCGCGGTTCTCGTTTTTACAGTGAAGAGTTTCCAGCTTGGAAAAATGCATTGGATGTTCTGGATCACTGTAAGAGCCTGAAGGCAGGATGTCTTCAAATAGGGGTTCGCGGTTGGACCCGGGATTTTGCCGGGAAGGTAAGAGAGCGAAGAGAAAACCTTGATATTCGTCTGGAGGGGCAGATTTCACTGCCACGCAAAGAATCCGACATCGATCGTTTTGATGAGACGGTGCGCATGGCGAAGGAAGCCGGGGCCACTGTATTGCGGACCGTTTGTCTTGGGGGGCGACGGTATGAAACATTCAGGAAACTTGAAGATTGGCAACATTTCAAAACCCGGTCATGGGAGTCATTAGTAAGGGCCGAAAAAATAGTGCGTCAACATGGAGTTAAGTTGGCTTTTGAAAATCACAAGGACTGGCGCAGTCATGAGCAGCTGGATTTGTTGCATCGATTGAGCAGTGAATCGGTGGGGGTTTGTTTTGATTTCGGTAACAACGTATCTTTGCTGGAGGATCCCCATGTTCAGGTCGAAGCCCTCGCACCGTTTATCATGACCACACACCTCAAAGACATGGGGGCACAAGCCTGTGAAGATGGGTTTCTCCTGAGCGAGGTCCCGCTTGGTGAAGGCATGCTGGACTTGAATCAACTTTGTGACGTTTGTGAGCGTGCCAACCCTGATATACAATTCAATCTGGAAATGATCACGCGCGACCCTTTGATAGTCCCTGTGTTCAAAGACGAATATTGGCTTACGATGAAGGAATTACCTGCGCATGAATTAGCCACGATCTTAAAATGGATCAAACAGCATCCACCTCGAAAACCACTTCCAAGCATCAGTGATAAATCGGATGCTCAACGATTGGCTTTTGAAGAAGCCAATGTGAGAGAATGTTTTCAATACGCCCGAAAGCAACTCGGTTTATCCTAACTCATTTTTAATTAAAACAGACATGTTAGACGCCTCTGAAAAATTACCCGGAATCACTCAGTTCCAAATCAAGGGTCAGACCGCAATCATTACGGGTGGTTCCAAAGGTTTAGGACTGGCCATGGCGGCGGGCCTTGCCTCCGCTGGTGCCAACCTCATGTTGGTGAGCAGGCATCTGGACGAATGTGAAGCTTCAGCCAAATACCTGGAAAAAGATTTCGGAGTGAAGGCGATTGGATTTCAGGCAGATGTGACTGATTCGTCTCAAAATGAGGCCATGGTTGCGCATGCGATGAAATATTTCAATCGCCTGGATATTTTGGTGAACAGCGCCGGTATAAATATCCGGGGTCCCATCGATTCCCTTAGTCCTGATGAATTCAGGCAAGTCATGGATATCAACGTCAATGGAACATGGCTGGCTTGCCGCGCAGTCACACCCATCATGAAAAAAGCGCAATATGGGCGTATCATCAACCTTGCCAGCGCGCTTGGTTTGGTAGGCGTGGCCAATCGTACTCCTTATGCCTCGAGTAAGGGAGCGGTGGTTCAATTAACACGTTCGCTTTCTTTGGAATTGGCACATGAGCGTATCACGGTGAACGCCATTTGTCCGGGACCTTTTCTTACCGAAATGAACATTCCCATCGCCGACACAGAAGATGGTAAGAAGTTCATCGTTGGTGCGACTGCCCTGAAGCGCTGGGGACGCATGGAGGAGATTCAGGGGGCCGCGATCTACCTCGCGAGCCCTTCCTCAAGTTATGTGACAGGGAGCATGCTCTCTGTGGATGGTGGTTGGACTGCTCAATAATAGTACAACTGACTCATTTTCAAAGCTCGTGAAGACGCACCCTGAAAAAGGCTGACCCCAGATTGACCTTGGAGACATCAATCGTTCTCAGCGTTGAATTCGCCGGATAGAAATGAGTGTTTTCCGGCACTTCCAAGGTTTTCCATGATTGATGATCTCCAGGAGTTGCCGTCCATTGAATCTCAGCATAAGTGTTTAAAATAGTCGGTACATGAATTTGAACCGTGTTTTCATGGCGATCGATTCTTATCTCATAAAAGTCATCTGGGTCTGTCGGGTCGGTTTGTGTCAGGAATTCAAGGAAGTTTGAAATATTGTCCCCGTCACTGTCCAAGGCGGCAATCGAATCAGGATCAGCGACTGCCCTGAAATAGAGGCGAACCCAATCAGTAAACGACTGGGGTTTGGACAAATCTTCCGTGATCCAACGTTGAATCAGGTTGACCGCTTGCTCATCGATTTCAGTACTACCCAATGGCGGCATGCGCTCGAGGCCATTGCGGCCGATGCGTTCGAGTAGGATCGATTTCGATGGGTCGAAACGGTGGATGAGGCGGCCATCCGGTATGCCCATGTGGTTGTAAGGTTTTTCATGAACGATTTTGGTTTCGGGGGTAGTGACCTCGAAGGTGGCATTCCAGTGAAGCCTGGATCGGCTGGAAACGCTCTCGTGGCAGGCTTCACAGTTCGATGCAAGATAGGATCTGACTCGGTAAGTCAGACTGGCTCCTTCATCATCGGCCGCAGCCAAGCGTGGTAATTGATGGATGGACTTATTCAAAGGAGGATTGAGTCTGCCTGCTTGATCCATGGCGTGAAGCTGATTGAAAACTTCACCTTCAAAACTTGCTTCCCGGTTAAGCTGGGCTGTGTTGAAGCCCAGGGCATATCGTCCAAAACGCCCAGCCGCCTTGAAATCAGGTCCCCCATTGTGACATGCCAGACAATCGCGCGCGCTGGGAAAGTTCCATTCCTGCAAGCGATCCACGCCATCTTCCTCGATGCTTATCGTTTCTTTCAATCCTTCAGGAGGAACGAGAATGGCATTGTCCTGAGCTTCATTCCATCGATAAGTGATTCCGTAATAACTGCCCAATACGGTGTAAATAAGAAACCTCGTTTCAAGACGTTTTTTTGTTGATGGATCTCCCCGGCGTGTTTCCAGGTCAAAGTGTTTCATGAAAATGGTTCCTCCGGGGAAAGCCCAGGCTTCATTCTCTTTAAAGCGCATCGCTCTGCTGCTTCCGGGCAAGCTTATCCACCTTGACTTGATGGCATGATCAGACCAGAAGGGAACATTGATTTCATACGGAATCCAACTGGGATGAAGAATGAAATTTTTTACATCAAGGAAAGCTCCTGTATCCGCCAGTGTCGGTGGCAAATCGGAAAGGTTGCTTGACGGGGGTGGTGTCAAAAACTTGATTCGGCCTTCGCTCATATCAGCCATCAATACGTGTCCGTCGATGGGGTCCAAGGCGATATCCGCTATGTGCCCATCCCAGGCAAGCCATTCGATTTCAGGTGATTGACCCTCTGCAACGACCGCTCTGCCCAGCCAGCCCCCGAAGTAGTCAGAGAACAAAATCGATCCATCCAATTCAGGAAACTGAGTGCCGCGATAGACCAACATGCCTGCGATGTCGTTGCCATCTTCTCGTCCGTATTCGGCAACCGGGTCAACGAAGCCATGATCAGCATCATGGACAGCATGGCGCTGGGGGCCCGGCAGGCTCCCTTCCCGCTTTGGCCATCCATAATTGCCACCCAGGACAATCTCGTTGATCTCCTCACGTGTGTGATCACCGGTATCTCCCGAGTAGAGTTTCCCGGTCAATGGGTCAAAAGAGAATCTCCATGGATTGCGCATGCCAATCGCATAAAATTCAGTGCGAACCTTATCAGGTTCCAATTCGATTCCCTGAAACTCTGTTAAATTCAAATAAGGATTATCTGACGGAATAGCGTAATGATCCGAACTTGCGACATGTGGGTTGGGTAACGGATTTCCCTGGCGTTTATCCACATCAATCCGAATCATTCCAGCAAAAAGGTTCTTATCAAGCTTTTGCCCATTTCCCAGAATATCGTAGAATTCTCCCTCATCCCCAATGGATAGATAGAGGTATCCATCAGGGCCGAAAAGCATGCCTCCTCCGTTATGGTCGTAATGCTTGTCAGGTTGATTGATGATTATTTTTTCTGAATCCGGAAGTGCAGAGTTAGGATCTTCCGGGTCCACGCTGAGTTCGGAGAGTCTGTTAAAATAATCCCAGCCTGTTCCGTTCCATTCCTGAGCTACATAATAAATAAACAATCGCCCGTTGTCTTTGTAATTAGGATGAAACGCGAGTGAGAGAAGGCCTGATTCTGAATAATTGTAAACCTTTATCCCCAGATTCAAAAAGGTAATGGGCTCGGGCTCATCGCGGTTACTGATGACAACGACACGGCCGATTTTTTCAACCACAAACATCCTCGCATGATCCTCCTCCGGGGGAAAAACAATCTGAACGGGTTGATTAAAACGAAGGGTTGGGAATCTGTCAGCCGTGGCGTAGCTCAACCACTTGGGGCGGTCCGGTAGATCAATGCTGGTGTTGGGGACGATCTTATCCCAGGGGGTTGCGGCCCCGATTGCTGGCTGGAATCCAATCAGGCCCAGGATCACTGCCTTGATCAGGGCACGTGCCCTGCAATGCCATCCGACACTTATCATGATAATAACATGGAATGATGATGGGGAGATTTCAATTCAAAATCTCTAACTGATGTGGGCCACTGGAAAGATCGCCGGATTTGACCCACGTTTTGATTTTTTGATCTCCACCGCGATTGATGACAATTTGAAATTTGAATGAAGAGGGCGAGATTGTCTCGTATTCAGACCATTCCTTATCACCAACTTTCAACGTTATTGTATCGGGCTCCTGAGCGCCTTTTGTGTGGACGATGACTTCGTAGGTTCCAGATCTTTGAAAATGAGTCCACCATTCGCCGTTGGATGCTGCACCCCATGGTTTCCCTGATTGATGACGCCAATCCTGTCGAGTTAACACACTCCGATTTTGTTTGGGCGATCCGATGATGATGCGTGGAGGATCATAATTATTGGGGCGAGTTGAACTCACATCATCAAACCAGGCGTCATAGGCATTCGTCATGGAAGTAACGACATGCGGGAAGGTTGCGGAAAGGTCTTGTGATTCGAAAGGATCGAGCAGCATGTCATAGAGCTCGAAGCGGGGGCTGCCTTCAAATGATTCGTTTCCGAATCCCGAGGCATGCAGTAATTTCCATCTTTGATTGCGCGCCGCGAAGTGGTGATAGCGTACCGGTAAGTTACCTCGATGAGACTGTATGACCACGGTTCGATCGAGCCACTGCCTATTGCGTCCATCAAGAAGAGGAAGGAAACTGCGTCCATCAAATTGATCCCAAACTTTTCTGTCTGTCACCCCACATGCATCCAGAATAGTCGGTGTGATGTCGATATGAGCCACCACTTTATCCGACCTTGCGCCTGCTTTCAGTCGGTTTGGCCAATGCATCAAAAGAGGGGATTTGATGCCTCCTTCATGAACATGTGATTTACTTCCTTGGAAGCCCGACACATAGCGGCGTCCATTGGGCCCATTGTCAACCATGAAGATAATCAACGTATCTTCTAATAGTTCCAGCGCTTCGAGGCTATTTTTCAATTTTCCGATATTTTGATCAATGTTATCGATCATTGCGAAAATCCGTGCTCGTTTATCGAGGTTAGCGTTTTCGGGAAGCGCATGCCCTTGATTTTGTGGGAATTGGTCGTTCGCCAAATTTAAAGACTTATAATAATCATACTCCTCTTGAGGCACATCATGAAAGGGCCCGTGAGGAGCATTGGTGGGTAGGTAAACAAAGAAGGGTCTGTTACGGGTTTTACTGACTTCAATGAATTTCAGGGCGTGATCAAAGTAGATATCCGTGCAGTAGCCCTTCTTTTGCACTTCCTGACCATTGTGAAACAGCGTTGGATCTGTGTACTTGCCTTCCGCCCCAATCGGATCAGAGGGCTGCCCTATTCCACCTCCGCGTAGTACGAGAGATTCCTCGAATCCCTGATCCATGGCTCTCATTGGGTAATTGTCACCCATATGCCATTTGCCAAAAATCCCTGTCGCATATCCTGCGGAATAGAGTGATTCGGCGACGGTTATTTCTGCTGGCTCCATCATGGCCCGGCCAATATAGGTGTCGATACACCGAGTGCGGTAGTTATATCTACCGGTCATGAGGCAGGCCCGCGTGGGCGCGCAGACCGGGCTTACGTAATACTGTGACATCTGAGCGCTCTTTGGTTGGAGAGCGTCAAGATTTGGGGTTCTCAAAATCGGGTTGCCGGTAAAACCAAAGTCACCATAACCCTGATCATCGGTGATGATGAGGATCACGTTGGGACGTTCCGCGGCGTTCAAGGTCCCGACTCCAATGCCCTGCATCCAAGGGGAGCCAATCCCCAGACAAACAGCCACCATGGTGGCACGTTTGCAATGAGCCCATGTCTTGAAGATATCTCTCAATATTCCTGCAACCTGATACATATCACTTCAATTTATGCGGTTGAGCCAGATCAGGCAATGACTCTCTTTTATCTTCTCGGTTGACATTGCCGGAGCCTTTTCGTTTCAGTGTTCTAGTGAAACAATTTTTTCCAGGTGCATATCCATTACGCGGCCACGTGCAGCATTATGACTGGGGAGACCCGCATTCCATACCGGCCCTGACAGGAAAACCCAACAGGGATAAACGCCCTTGGGCCGAATTTTGGATGGGGGCTCATTCTGACTTGCCGTCTGACGTACTTGTTGATGGTCAGTGGATTTCACTTGCAGAGGTGATAGCAAAATTTCCTCTCACGGTGCTAGGGGAGCGGGTGCGTGCTTCTTTTAACGAGGCTTTGCCTTTTCTCTTCAAAATACTGGCAGCGGCTCAACCCTTGTCCATCCAGGTTCATCCAACAAAAAGTGCAGCTGAAGAGGGGTTCAAAAAAGAAAATGAGATCGGTATTGCGCTGGATGCCCGACATAGAAACTACAAGGATGTGAACCACAAACCCGAGATCATTGCAGCACTTACTCCATTTTATGGCTTGCGTGGATTTCGGCCCATCAATGAAATCAGCGCTCAGTTGAGCGCCTTGCCTGAGTTCTCCTTTCTTTTGAATGAGTTTGAAAAAGATGTCTCTCATTCTATCCGTAAATTGTATGGAAAGCTGATGAGTATGGATGCAGGGGACGTGCATGAGCGATTGGCTGTCGTTATCCAGCGCTTGAAGGAAAGGCATTTCAGACAGCCGTTTTCCAGAGAGTCTGCCGAATATTGGGTCTTACAATCAAATAACTGCTGCTCTGAGAATGGATTGCACGATCGAGGATTGATGTCGTTTTTTCTATTGAACCTTGTTTCCTTGCTCCCCGGTCAGGCCATGTATCTGCCGGCGGGAGTCTTGCACGCCTACCTCGAAGGGGTAGGCGTTGAGCTCATGGCGAATTCCAATAACGTGCTGCGTGGCGGGTTGACGTCCAAGCACGTGGATGTCGATGAGTTAATGCAACACGTTTCATTCAATCCTGAAAAAGTGGATATCCTTTCGGCAAAGCCCTTGCGGGAATCCAATGCGGTTCAAAAATATGCATCCGGTGCTGCTGAGTTTGAATTGAATCAAATAGCGAGCGGTAGCGGGCAGCTTGAAGTGACCCTGTCATCCAATGGACCTGAGATCCTGTTTCCGACAAAAATGCCTGCAAATGGATCTTGTCGTATGAAGTGGGAGGGTGGTGAAATTGCCATGAAGCAGGGAAGCCCACTGTTGATTTGCCACGATGTTCGCTATACGCTTGAACTTGACCCAGGTGTCAGGATATTTCTGGCGCTCGTGCCTAGTAAAAAATGATTGCCTCTCAACATACAGAAGACGAACTCAAGTTTCGCGGTCGTAACCCGGCTGCTCTTCGATTTGGAACGAGTGGATTGCGAGGGCTGGTTGAAGACATGACCGATCTGGAAGTTTATGTCAACGCTGCCGGATTTCTTGAATTTCTCATGGATCGCCAGCAGATCAAGGTGGGAGACATGGTATGTCTTTCAGGTGATTTGAGACCCAGTACGAATAGTCCTGATCGAAGCATCATGCGAGCCGTTGTGAGGGCCATTCATGATACTGGACTTGTCACCTGCTACCTTGGGCGCCTGCCTACCCCTGCACTGACTTATTTTGCCGTAAAGCGCCACCAGGCAAGCATCATGGTGACGGGAAGTCATATCCCTTTTGACCGCAACGGCATTAAATTCAACAGACCCCAAGGCGAAATTCTCAAATCAGATGAGTCAGCTATTCTGTCCAGCGTTTTGCAAGTCCGCCAAATCCAATATGCCATGGGGGAAGATCAATCTATTTTTGATGATGAAGGATGGCTCAAGCCCGAGTCTGTGCCAGAGCTCCCAGATGCAGAGCCAGCGGCGCATGACGCGTATCTAAAAAGGTTTACCGACTTTTTCCCTTCAGGGTTTCTCAAAGGGAAAAAACTTCTGGTCTACCAACATTCGGCGGTTGGGAGGGATATGCTCGTTGAATTGCTCAAATCATTGGGAGCGCAAGTTTTTACCGAGGGAAGAAGTGATACATTCGTTCCCATTGATACAGAAAATATATCCAATGAACGGTTGAATCAGCTTCAGTCATTTGTTGAAGCCAAAACGGAAAATGGGATACGTCTGGATGCGGTGATCTCAACCGATGGAGACAGTGACCGTCCGCTCGTTTGTGGAGTGGATGGCTGGGGGAGGCTGCAGTTCATCAATGGCGATTTGCTGGGTTTGCTGGTGGCTGATTTTCTCAAGGCACAGGATGTTGTCGTGCCTGTCAGTTCGAATGATGCGGTGGATCAACATCTGGCAGTCAAGGGTATCCAACCATTCAAGACCCAAATTGGATCCCCCTATGTTATTCAAACCATGGACGCTGTCCATCGGGATAAGAGCCGCTCTGTGGTCGGATGGGAAGCGAACGGAGGATTTATGGTGGGTTCAGAGCTCACATTTGACGGGCGTAAACTAAGTCCCCTTGCGACACGGGACGCATTCTTTCCTATTCTCTGTGTCCTCTTTGCTGCCGCTGAGCAAAAGGGCAGCATTGTTGATTTGCTGGGAAAACTGCCCGCACGCTTTGGGAAAGCAGGGTTGATCGATCAATTTCCGCAAGAATCCAGTCGGGCTCTGCTTCAGAAATGGACGCCAGACATTGAAGGTTTACTGGATTGGGAATTGAGGGAAGGGGAAGCTCAGCTTCGTTTTAGCTCTGGTGAAAGGCGGTCAGCGACCACTGAGGAGATACTGATGATTGCCCATCTGTGTGAGGAGGCTACTCAATATTTTCAACCCGATGAAGGATTTAGCGCCATACAGCGCATGAACTACATTGATGGTGTCCGATTCTACTTTGATAATGAAGACATCGGTCATATCAGACCCTCGGGAAATGCACCTCAGCTGAGGTTTTATGCCGTTGCAAATGCTCAATTGCGTGCTGATGCCATGGTCGAATTAGCCTTGCGTGAACCGGACGGGTTGCTGCGATCCATGGAATCTGAACTGGCATGACTTTGATGATGGAACAGTGCGCTACCAAATTGTTCTGTGAAATATCAAGGACGGGGTCGGCTTCGAGCTTATGCCGACCATGCATCGAAAGTTTTTGCGTGCTTAACCTCTCCCTGTTGATTGGACTGCTTTTCCAAAAATGGAAAGGGCAGGCTGATCCATTCAGATTCACCTGCTGTTTTTGAAGATGCGCATAGGATGAGTGAGACACGAACCCAATGCATGGTCAGGAGACTGAGCCTGATACTTTTCATGACCCTTAGCTGTCAGCTCGCGGCTGATGGAATGATCGATTTAACGGATCGTGCTGACTTAACCAAAAGAAGCCCCATTCTGATCGCACATCGAGGAGGTGTGGTATCTGTGGATGCGCCGGAGTGTTCATTGACCGCCATCACGCGCGCTGCTGAACGAAGTTATGATATGGTGGAATTAGACGTGCAGGCGTCTCGAGAGGGTGTGCCGGTTGTGTTTCATGATCGATCACTGGACAAAGCCTGCGGTCGTCCCGGGCGGATTGCTGACTTTGACTCGAGTGAACTGGCAGATACCAGATACCTGAATTCACAGGACCATATCCTTACCTTGGATGGCGCTATGGGGCTTTGTCGCGATCTCAATATGGGGGTGATGCTGGATTTTAAATCGGGTCAGAAGAATGAGGTATTCCTGAAGCAGATAGATCTACTCATTCTCAAGCATCACCTGCAGCATGCGACGATCACCATCTCGGGTTCAGAACAAATGCGGAGTCTCATGAAGCACGTCATGTTCACCCCCACTTCGAATGAAATGCTTCATTTGCGCGAAGGACGTAGCATTCGATTAAGTCAACGGTTCTGGTTTGGGTTGCCAAATCAACTGCTGCCGGGTGATGTTGAAAAGCTGAAGGAAGCACATGCGCTCATTTTTCCTGCGATCAATACATTTCGTTATCCCGCAGATGAGCATATGGAATCAGCGGGTAGCGACATTCAACGCCTCCTCAAGGAGGGAGTCGATGGGTTCCAGATAGACTCAGTTTACGATTCGAATTTTACCAAAGTCACTCAGGACGCAGCTGCCCTGCATTAAAATGAGAACCCTGGCTTTCGGGTGCCCCCTTGACTGAACTCTGGCATTGGCAACGCGAGGGTGGATCAATACAGGACGCTTCATTCATGCTCAACGTGGCCTCAGCTATTTTTCCTTGTAAATCAATGAGCAAGGGACTGACATGGACTGATGTTTCAGTTGCACGTCAATTTCAAAGGATATCCTCATGTTTGTGCCGCCACCTTTGCTTGTTTCTTTACTGGGTTGGGGCTCTTCTTATCGAATCAATCCCTTGCTGAGGAATGGATTGTTGAGACGGTGGCAGGCACCGGCCTGAAAGGTTATTCCGGTGATGGTGGTCCAGGGATCGAGGCACAGTTGAATAATCCTTACGGTCTGGTTGTCGGGCCCGACAAGGCGTTATATTTTTGTGATATCGACAATCATATCATCCGGAAGCTTTCGGGTGAAGGGGTGATTTCTACTGTAGCGGGATCCGGTGAGGCTGGGTATTCGGGGGATGGCGGGCTGGCGACTGAAGCTCGGCTGAATCAACCCTATGAAATTCGATTTGACCGTGAAGGGCATATGTTTTTTGTGGAAATGCCCAATCATCTCGTACGAAAAGTCGATGCCAGAACAGGCATCATTACTACCTTCGCTGGCCTGGGGAAAGCTGGTTATTCAGGGGATGGGGGGTCTGCCATTGAAGCTGAGTTCAACCGTCCGCACAGTATCCAGTTTGATACTTGGGGGAATCTACTTATCTGCGACATCGGTAATCATCGGATTCGTAGAGTGGGGCGTTCCAGTCATCTCGTGGAAACATTAAGTGGAACGGGAGAAAAGAAGCCAACACCCAATGGTTCCCCTCTTTTTCATACCCCTTTGCATGGACCGCGTGCTCTGGACGTTTCGGAGAATGGTGATCTTTGGCTGGCATTGAGAGAGGGGAATGCTGTCTATCGTGTCGACATGAAAAAGGGGCAATTGCTGCACAGAGCGGGTACAGGAAAAAAAGGGTTTACTGGCAATGGGGGCCCTGCCAGAGAGGCGACACTGTCTGGACCCAAAGGGCTCAGCATTGGACCTGATGGCCATGTCTGGCTCGCGGATACGGAAAGTCACAGCATACGCGTCTTGAACACCGGGACAGGACGGCTTGAGCTTATCGCTGGAACGGGACAACGGGGGGACGGCCCTGATGGACCTGCACTCAGATGCCAGTTAGCCAGACCGCATGGTATCTTCGTTGCCAAGGATGGCTCTGTCTATGTTGGTGACAGCGAAAATCACCGCATACGCCGACTTTACCAGGCGACAGACGACGGGAATTAGGGGAGTTTTTTGATTTTGATGTTCCGATACCAGGCTTCACCTGCGGGACCCCCGTGGATTTGCAGGGCGATGATGCCGTCCTGTTCAATCGAGCGGTCCGTCTCTGTGTAATCAACAGTCTGGTATCCATTGATCCAAAGCTGGATGCGTTTGCCTTCGCAGCGAATGACGTAATCATTCCATTCACCAGGTTTTAAAACTTTGGCCAGTGCTTCACGATCTGGTTCGGCGAGGATCTTGCGACGACGGGATTCATCATAGAGACAGCCCGTGTAATCTTGTCCCAGATCTGCCTGATAACCGATGACTTCATGGTGGTCCGGGATGCGTCGGGTTCGGATTTGAACGCCTGCATTGGTTTGTTTGCCTACCAGTCTGAACTGAAGTTGTAGTTCAAAATCCTGATAGGTATCTGCGGTGCTCAGAAATTGATTGCGTGGAATGTCGGCATAGGTCATCCCGCCTACGATGGCGTTGTTTTCTACTCGGAAGTAATGGTAATTACCTTCCCAACCTGCAAATGATTTGCCATCAAAAAGCGACACCCATCCTTGCCCCCACGATAAGAAGGTCGATGCAAAGAACAGGCTCAATATGATTTTGGATTTCATCGTATTTTGATAATGGATCGATTTTGGTTTGTGATTGCTTTGTTTAAGTCTAGGATGTAATCACGCTTCCGACAAGCAAACTGATGACCGAGGACCCAATCAACAAATCGCCAAATAAACCAGATCAATCTCCAGTCGAACGCCTCTTCCCATTTGCATTGAGAGCGCGAGCAGTGGTGGTTGGGGAGTCTCTTCTGGCCCGCCTCAAAAAGAAACTTCATTTCATTCTGATCACAGAGGATATTTCAGAACACCGGATAGAGGAGATCTGTCGTCAATACTCTCATTTGCCCGTTTTACAATGCTACTCAGTTGAGTCCATTGAATCTCATTTTGGATTTAAAAATACCAAAGTTCTTGGATTTAAAAAGGGCTCCTTGGCTGTATCAATTCATAAGGAACTCAAAAAAACAGCAAAGCGACTCAATCTGGAGCGCTCACAAAATAACGTCAAAAGCGGTGGAATCTGAAAGATGACTGCACTTATCCAGTGGCCACGACGGCGCCAGCGAAAACAGTTGGGCTTGATTAATGCTCCAGACTGAAGGAAGGAGCGCCAGTTAGAAATCCAAGCGAGGTCAGAAACAAGTCTGCCTGATAAAGCGTTTCCTTGTATTTGTTTTTGTTGAAGAACCCGTGCCCCTGGGCCTCGTAAAGATGAAGTTCGCTTCGGCATCCCAGTGCATGCATGAGCCCTTGGAATTTTTTCCCGGTTTCCACGGAGATAAGTTTGTCGTGCGTGCCAAGAAAAACGGTGGTTGGTGGAGTGTTTTCGTCCAGATTGTGCATGGGAGAAAAGGATTCCCAGTAATCGGCAACACGATCATGACCATACCCACCTGGTCCGTTGTCATAAACAGGATTGAACAATACAAGTGCCTGAGGTGCGCAGTCCACCGGTGGATCCATTGGATAATTGAACCCTTTGACTGTTGCTGTGGTCGCTGCCACATGCCCCCCGGCTGAACCACCGCCGGCAGCGATTCGGTGTGGGTCGATACCCAGCTCGTGAGCGAAATGCCGAACCCATCGCATGGCTGATTTTCCATCTTCGATACATTTGTCAGGACGGGTTTGATGGTTGTTTTTCGTTCTGTATTCAGCGCAGATGGCTACCATGCCTCTGGATGCCAGATAGGCACTTTGAGGGTAAAACTGTTCAGGTGTTCCTCCATTCCAGCTGCCGCCGAAGAAAAAAACAATGGCAGGTTTCGTATCAGTGGATTGATGTCCCTCCGGCGTAAATAGGTGCAATGACAGCGTGACATTTCCAACCTGTTTGAATGGAACGATTCTTGTCGGTGTGATTTCATCCTCTGCTTGCATACCTGCGGTCAGCGTCAGAGTGATCACCGCAATGAACCATTGCCTGGCCAAAGTAAGCGGGAAATGAACGAGTTTTGATTTCATGAATGGATGGAACATGCCTAAGCCATCTCTTGATGCGCTGGCGAGGATTGGTGGTGATTTTTAAATAAAATGTCCATGTGACTCTCTGGGCGCTCACTCTCCGTCGGCTGAGCTATCAAAGCAATTCTTTGATTTTGTCTTCCACATCCTTGGAGTTTTGTCCTCCACTGCCAACCCTCATTAACTGGACTTTACCTTTGCGGTCCAGCACCACGACATGCGGGATTCCCGTGACTCCATAATATTCGCTCATGGAATTGTCTGACTGAATCGCAAAACGGTGCTCGAGACCATGTGATTTGGCAAATGCAACCAGCATCTTTTGCTCATCGGCTTTCTCTACTGTTGCCTCGCTCCTGCTGGCGCGCTTGGCTTTTTCATTCCATTCGTAATTGTAATACCGGGTAAGTCCCAGAATGACCAGACCTTTGTCTCCATAGGCTTCTTGAAGGTGTTTCAGATGCGGGAAGGTGGCGATGCATGGCCCACACCAGACAGCCCAGAAGTCAAGAAGCACCACTTTGCCTTTGAGGTCTTCCGCAGCCATGGGTTCTCCATTGACCCAAGCTTCGATTGCCAAAGGGCCTGCATCTTGACCGACCATGTTTTCGAGTTTGCGTGCGCGACTCAATGCTTCATCGAATCGAGTCAAACTGGTCAGTCCTGTTTCGTAAATGGACTTGATGGCATCTTCTGATGCCTTCTCCTTGATGGCACCAATAAAAGTTTTTGCTTCCTTCAATTGTTTTTCTGCTTCCTCAACATCAGCCACTATCAGCTTTTGCAGAGTCATGTTTTTCTGCGTGAAATAAATGCCTATGGACTCTTCGTCATTCGGGTTGGCATTGAGTTTTTTAATGATTTCGTTGATGGGGGTTTTTGCTGCTTTTATCTGTTTTTGATAAAATTCAATCGCTGAATGAGCCCTGGGAATAAGAGCCTTCGAATCCTCGCTTTCGGGGGTCATTTCACTCACCACCTGGGTGAGATCCGTCAGTTTTTTTTCTGCGGCTTCATTGTCAGTGCCAATCAGTTGTCCGATGCTCCCGAATTCCTGACCGAAATATCGATTGAGATGACTGCTGTCATCGACTTTTTCCTTTGCCTGTTCAGTCGTGATTTCAGCAGAGAATGTTTGAGGTGAAAGAGCGCATGTAAAAATGACAATGACTCCAGAGATGAAATTGGGCAACTGCGAGAGATATTTCATAGCAAGCTTATTAAGGTGTCTTGAGTAATGATGCGTATCAGAATACAGCAGTAAACTATCCCCCTCAGGCAGATCTTCAAGCTTCAAGTGACAGGCGCACCTGAACCTTTGTTCCATCAAATACCTGCTTCTGGCATTTATTCATTGGTCTAATGGTGATGATTTTTTAAGATCATCCGCATCGCCCCATAGACCCAACATGAAAACACAATTTCATTTCATCTCAAAATTGAGCCTTCAGATCATCCTGGTTGCCTTGACGGGAGCCACTGCTCTGGCAGGAACCGGAAAACCCAACATCATTTATATCATGACAGATGATCTAGGTTACGGTGACCTTGGGTGTTACGGACAACAACGCATCAAGACGCCACAGATCGATCAATTGGCAGAGGAGGGGATGCGGTTTTCGCAATTCTATGCCGGCTCGACTGTCTGTGCTCCCTCAAGATGTGTTCTGATGACAGGATATCATACCGGGCATGCTCTGGTGAGAGGGAATCGTGAGGTCAAGCCCATGGGACAGTGGCCATTGCCTGATGATACCGTCACGGTGGCTGAAGTTTTGAAGAAGGCTGGATACACCACGGGACTCGTGGGAAAATGGGGCCTCGGCGGACCAGGTTCAACGGGGCATCCGAATCGTCAGGGTTTTGACTATTTTTTCGGCTACCTGTGCCAGCGACATGCGCACAACTATTACCCAGAATTTCTTTTTCGAAATGAAACACGCGTTCCTTTGAAAGGAAACAAGGTGGAAAATGATCGTTTGGACGGGGCAGGGTATGCGACCGATCGAACGACCTTTTCGCATGATTTATGTGCCGATGAAGCCCTTGAATTTGTGAAACGCAACCATGAAAATCCGTTCTTTCTGTATCTGTCATTGACGATTCCTCATGCCAATAACGAAGGTGGTAAGCGTGGGATGGAAGTGCCGGATTATGGGATATATTCAGCTACGGATTGGCCTGAACCTCAAAAAGGGCACGCAGCCATGATCAGTCGCCTGGATGCCGATATTGGTAAACTCATGGCCTTGCTGAAGGATTTGAACATTGATGAACATACCATTGTGTTTTTTACCTCTGACAATGGACCACACCGAGAGGGTGGCAACGATCCTGATTTCAATGATTCCAACGGACCTTTGCGTGGTATCAAGCGTGATCTTTACGAAGGTGGTATTCGTGTGCCGATGATTGTTCGATGGCCAGGTACAATTGCAGCTCAATCTGTCTCGGACCACATTGGCTATTTTGGTGACTTCATGACAACCGCTGCAGAGCTGGCAGGAACACGGGCACCCAGAGGACTGGATTCCATTAGTTTTGTGGACGCTTTGTTGGGTAATGATCGACGCCAGAAACAGCATCCATATCTTTATTGGGAGTTTCATGGTGGAGGTCGACATTTTCAGGCCATCCGACTGGGGGCATGGAAAGGGGTGAAGCATCGAAATGGTTCCTTTGAGCTGTTCCGACTTGATCAGGACCTGGGCGAGTTGCACGATGTGGCCGGAAACCATCAGTCCGTGGTGACCCAGCTGAGTATTGAAATGGAACGATCCCATCAGGATAATCCCATGTGGCAATAAAAGGGGACTGATTTGGGTGTATGAAAAGTTGAGAACAATGAAACATTCCCTCAATCAATGGCTACAGAAGGTGACTTTGCACAGGTTGATGCCATCTTCCTGTCGCATCCTTCCATGTGTTTTGCTTTTCGGAGTGACGGTTCATGCCGATGAGTCGAAACTGTTTCTGGAGAAGGTTGCGCCCATACTCGAGACGCATTGCTTGCGCTGTCATTACCCCGGTAACGAAGAAGGAGATGTTTCGCTTGCAACACCTGACGACTTGCGTGACGGAGGTTACCTTGATGTGCGGAACGGAGATCAATCCCATTTGTTGGACCTGGTCGAGCCCGTGCGTGCAGGGAAGAAACCGGAGATGCCCGAAGACGGCGATCCCTTGTCCTCTGAACAGGTAGGGGTTTTGCGGAAATGGGTGGTTCAGGGGGCTCTCTGGCCCGAAGGCAAGGTCCTTAAGGAAGCTTCTCAGGCAGATGCATCCTGGTGGGCCTTTCAAGCGCTGAAAGAAGTGAGCGTCCCAGGTGTCACGAAAGCTCCAGTTTCATGGAAACGAAATCCAGTCGATGCGTTTATTTTCGAGGAACTTCAAAATCAGCATTTATCACCTTCAGTGCCCACCAGTCGCAGGCAGTTGATCAGGAGGCTTTGTTTCGATCTCACTGGTTTACCTCCTTCTGTGGAGCAGGTTAAGCGATTTGTTGGTGATCCTTCACCTGATGCGTACGAGCATCTGGTGGATCGACTCCTGGCCTCGCCGCATTACGGGGAACGATGGGGGAGGCACTGGTTGGATGTCATACGTTTTGGTGAAAGTCGCGGATTTGAGCGGAACGAAATCATTCGAAACGCCTGGCCTTTCCGTGACTACGTCATCCGTTCTTTTAATCAGGACAAACCCTTGAGCAGACTGATCAAGGAGCATCTTGCCGGTGACCAGCTCGGCCCCAATCAACCGGATGTCGAAATTGGAACCACTTTCCTGGTTTGTGGTCCATATGATGATGTGGGAAATCAGGATCCCGCCCAGGCTGCTCAGATCCGCGCCAACACCATTGATGAAATGATTCGTGCCAGCTCCGAAGCCTTTCTTGGCCTGACCGTAGGCTGCGCGCGCTGTCATCACCATAAATTCGATCCCATCTCTCAGGAAGACTATTACCGGTGGTATGCGACTTTTGCAGGAGTGCGCCACGGTTCGCGTGAAATTGCCAGCAATGCAGAACGCGAGCAACGCAAGAGAATGATGGAGCCACTGGACGCTGAACGAAATGGATTGGCAAAAGAGAGAGAGAGACTTGAAATTGTCATCCTGAAGCGTGCGGAAATGAAAAAAGATTTGTTTGCCGAATCCTGGACAAGAGACCCGATCAAGCGAACGGGAGTTGAAGAACGGTTTGAAAAGCGGCTTGCAAAATATGTTCGACTGATCGTGGAAGGCACTGAAAGCAATCCATACGCAAGCTCAGGTTATGGGATCGACGAATTCGAGGTATGGACCCCAGGAAAAGCGGGGCAGAATGTTGCATCACTCGCTTTGGGGGGATCCGCAAAGGGTGCAAGCCGTATTGCAGAAGATTTTGTGAAGGCATACAGTGCGCAGTTGACGATTGACGGTGAATACGGAGCCCGCTGGATTGCTCGAGGATCTGAACTGAGCATCACACTTTCCAGACCAACTGAAATCGATCGTATTTATTTTTCCAGTGACAGAGGCGGCGATGCAGGCAATCAGCCGGTTGCCAATTTTGTCTCTGAGTATCGACTGGAAGTTTCGTCAGACGGTGAGCAATGGGAAAAGGTGGCGGACTCTCACGACCGTCAACCCGTCAATGAAGCGCATCGTAAGTGGCGTTGGATGATGATGGAGCAAACGAGTGAGGAACGGCAGCAATTGAAGGGGCTGGATCTTGCCATCGCACGACTGGATCGCGAGCGCAAGGATGTGCCTGAACTGCCCCGCTGGTGGGCCGGAAATTTCACTGGTATTGAAGAATCAACCTACGTATTCATCGGAGGAAACCCTCAGCGTAAAGGTAAGGAAGTGGTGTCTGCGAGCCTCTCTGCTTTCGATACATCCTTTGAAGGTTACCGCCTTGATCCGGGGGCTGCCGAAGGAAAAAGGCGTTTGGCGCTTGCCAATTGGCTTGTGTCCAGCGAGAACCCATTGACGCCGCGGGTGTGGGTGAATCGCATCTGGCAAAAACACTTTGGCCAGGGTCTGGTCAGTACTCCAAGTGATTTTGGTGTCATGGGAAGTCAGCCAAGTCATGCGGATTTGCTGGATTGGTTGGCAGGTCAGCTTTTGGACAATGGATGGCGCATGAAACCGCTCCACAAATTATTGGTGATGTCTCAAGCGTATCGACAGTCCTCCACTTTTCGAGCTGATGCCGCTCGTGCAGATGCAGATTCCAGATTTCTCTGGCGATTTCCTCCTCGTCGACTTTCTGCAGAGGAGATTCGTGATTCCATGCTGAAAGTATCGGGAGTGCTCAAGTTGGAAATGGGGGGGGCTGGTTTCAAGTTATACCGCTATCTTCAAGATAATGTCGCTACCTACCAGCCCTTGGATCATCATGGTTCTGAAACTTATCGGCGCGGTATTTATCATCACAATGCACGCGCGGCCATTGTTGATCTGATGACGGAATTTGATTGTCCTGATCCCGCTTTTCCTGCGCCGAGACGAGCCTCTACCACCACACCGCTTCAGGCGCTAACCCTGTTGAATCATTCTTTTACGCTCGACATGGCAAAAGCCCTTTCAAATCAATTAGATCAAGATTCAGCAGGCGATGAGGAACGTTGGGTTACGCTTGCCTATTCGAGATCCTATGGGAGAAACCCTACAGAAAGTGAATTGCAAAAAGCACTGGCTTTCAAAGCAGACCTGGGAGGTGTCCTCTTTTGCCGGGCATTGTTTAATTCCAATGAATTTATCCATATTGATTGATCAGTCATTCAAAGCATGATGAAAACTCCAACACAATCCGCATGGCAGGCTCTCCGAAATAGACGCGGATTTTTACATGATGTTTATACTGGCCTGGCAGGTGTGGGTTTGACAGCCCTGTTGAGACAGGAGGGGCTGGCCGATGGCCCACGGACTTGGGAACCTGGTTTTGGGCAGACGCATCATCTGCCAAAAGCTTCGAGAGTGCTTCAGATATTTTGTCCCGGAGCGGCCTCTCATATGGATTTGTGGGAACATAAGCCCGGGCTGGATCAATGGCACGGGAAGCCACTTCCCGGAGAGGAGGCCTTCCTCTCATTTCAGGGTAAAAATGGCAATCTTATGCGCAGTCCATGGCCCTTTGTTGCGAGAGGTCAAAGTGGAAAAAAGATTTCCTCGATGTTACCTTACATGGCCAGACACGTGGATGATATTGCCTTTTTTCATGGCATGCATTCCAAGACAAACACACATGGCCCGGGATGTGTTTTCATGAACACTGGCCATCCCACCGAAGGCTTCCCAAGCACGGGAGCCTGGATGAGTTATGCTTTGGGATCGGCCAACGAAAATCTACCGACCTATGTGGCCATCCCTGACGTAAGAGGGGAGCCCCCCAATGGAAAAGCGAATTGGAGTAATGGGTTTTTACCCGCAAGGCATCAGGCCATCTTGATGAGTGCGCAACAGCCCATTCGAAACCTGTCACGCCCAGGGGTGGTTTCTGCTTCAGAAGAACAGAGAACACGATCATTGATTGAGTTTTTGAATCAGCAACACGCTGAAGATCGATCCGGTGATTCCGCTCTGCAGGCGAGAATGGCTGCCTATGAATTAGCAGCACGTATGCAGCTTTCTGCTCCAGAGGTTTCGGATTTAAGTAGAGAACCAGACTCAGTGAGAAAGCTTTATGGAGTCGGTGACAGCAATACCCTCAAGGATGGTTATGCACAAAATTGCATCCTCGCTCGGCGCTTATTGGAGCGTGGCGTACGCTATGTCAATCTCTATTGTGCATCAAGAGCCAGCGGAGTAGACGGACTGTTGAATTGGGATGCGCACAAGACCTTGAAATCTGATTACGAGCGGCATTGTCCGATCTTTGATCAGCCAACGGCCGCTTTGCTGACGGATCTCAAACAACGTGGCATGCTGGACGACACTTTGGTCTTATGGACGACCGAGTTTGGGCGCATGCCAACACATCAGGAAGGAACTTCTGGCCGTGATCATAATCCCGACGGCTTTACATGCTGGATGGCAGGTGCGGGTGTCAAGGGCGGCATGAGTTATGGCGCGACAGATCAATTTGGTCGAAGAGCGGCTATAAATCCAACCACCGTCTGGGATTTTTACGGAACGGTTCTTCATCTTCTTGGTTTTGATCATGAACGCCTGAGTTATTATTACAATGGATTCGATCGTCGATTAACAGACGTGCATGGTGGGGTCGTTCGTGATGTCCTGGCTTGAGAAGGGGTTAGACAGGAACGTCCCAAACTTCACAGCACTGCGCATAGACGCTTGGGATATCTAGGTTCTTTGCGGTTCCAGTCCGCGTGAGTCCAAACCTTATCTCGACCAAAAACCAAATGCGCGATCTAATGATCCTAGATTTCAAATGTCATGGGGATCCCCGCATGTTTGGCAAAGGGGAGACCTTCGATGCATACCCATACTTCAACAAACGCACAGCGCATTTTTTTGAACGACACATGTCAGGTGAGCAAGTCAAGGCTGGCCGGGTGAATCTATCTGATTTCGAGGAAACCGTCTTGGAAAGGTATTGAGTCAGATTGAAGTAGTCCTTCTTCTGGTATCGACAGAGCGCTCTGACCCAAATCCTTAAGGTTTGATTTCAATTGACTCCCTTGCAATTGGGGAGTGAGTAAGCGGTTCTGCTTGGAATAAGTGCATGTTGTGGCCCAAACAATTGTATCCTGGCTTAATGGTGTTCTTCGGTATTTCCTCTCGGTGAGCTCTTTACAATGCGATGATTGAGTAGTTTGATCTGCCTGAATCATTTCACGATTACTCATAATCTGATAAAAAAGATGGAAATAAATGGGCCGTGGATATAAACTTTTCTAAGTGAATGCACGTTATCCAAACAAAGCCTTGATCCGACGTCTGACGGCGTCGGTCGTATGTCTTTGTTGGTTGGTGAGTTTCGTCTATTGCCAAACCTTGTGTCTGATGGGGGCAGACATGAACCACTTCAGGGATGGTTCATCCACCGAAACGTCTGCCACTTGTCACGGGGCAACAAAAACATCCTCGCCTCCTTGCCATTCCAATTCGGAATCATCAGATTCAGAAGGAGGAAGCCTTTGTTGTTGTTCTGTGGATTTGATCAGTCAAAACGCACATCAAGCTGATTGGGTTCATGCTCATGATTTGTTGATCCCTCAACGTTGCCTTTTGCTAAGCATACAGCCCGTTTCGTCCATCGAGACAATGCTCGATTACTTGTCTTCTCAATCATGGCGTGACTGGACGCTCACACCTGAACTGTGTCTTGGTCCGGCTATTCACAGTCAGGCTCCTCCTTCTTTTTCCTAATCTTCCACTTCTTGTTGTGACCACCTGTTTTCTTGTGGTCTTTGATTTTAATTAATCTGCCAAAAACTGACGTTTCGTCGGTTTGGCAAGTCATTCGGGCCTTCATAGAATCGTTCGATTGATGGTGAGATTTCCCGATGAATATAAAAAATTTACTTTACCCTATTTGGAGCCTAGTTCCAGGTGTCCTGATTTTGGGCTGTGCCACATCTATTTCCAATTCCTATGATCATGGAAATAGGATGACAGAAAAAATGCCTCAATTGAACCCAATGGCTTACATTTCCAATCAAGGAACCGAAATGGAACTACAGCATTCTCTAGAAGGTTATTTGGAATATGCGGCATTACAAAATGCTGGATTGCGTTCTAAGTTTTCACAATGGAAGGCCGCTCTTGAACGAATCCCACAGGTTCATTCACTACCCGATCCTAAATTCAACTATGGTTATTACATGAGCGAAGTGGAGACACGTGTGGGACCGCAAAATCACCGTGTTGGGATTTCTCAAACCTTTCCTTGGTTCGGGAAGTTAGGTCTGAGAAATGATAAAGCCTCAGAGGAAGCCGAAATTGCAAAAGAACGTTTTGATGCCGAAAAGGTGAGGCTTTTTTACCAGGTGAAGGCTGCTTATTACGAATACTATTACTTGGGCCAGGCAATAGTTATTACACACCAAAACATTGAATTGCTAAAAAATCTTGAAGGTGTGGCTCAGGCCAAAGTGCGCGCTGGAAGTGGAATAGGTGGTGTCATGCAGGCCCAGATTGAAATTGGCAAATTGGAAGACCGATTGAAGGCCTTGAATGAAATGCGCCTTCCTGTTTTGGGGAAACTAAATGTCGCCGTTGGTTTAAAAATCGAGTGCCATTTACCCATGCCAAAAGCCATTACATACTCACCGGTTTCGATTGACTGGGATCTGTTGTCTTCATTGATCAATCAATCCAATCACAAGGTGAAACGGCTGAAGCACCAGGTGAAAACAAGATCCATTGATGTGGCACTAGCCAAAAAACAATTTTATCCCGATGTGCAGTTGGGCGTGGATTACATTGCTACCGGAGAATCTGTTAATCCTGGTGTATCGGACAGTGGAAAGGATCCAGTGATGGTAATGTTTTCAGTGGATATTCCTATGTGGTATGGAAAAAAGCGTGCCGCTCTTGCCGAAGCGGAACACCAGTATCATGCATCCATAGCCGACCTTCAGAATTCAAGAAATCAACTCAATGCTGATCTGAAAATGGCGTTATTTGAATTTCAAGATGCTGAACGAAAATTCAAATTATATCAAACGACACTCACAACCTTGGCCAGGAATTCACTGAACGTGGCGCGTGAATCTTACGAAGGCGGGCGTGTAGAATTTTCTGAACTTATCGATGCTCAACGCCTGTTGCTCGAATTTCAACTATCTTATGAACGAGCGCGGACGGATCACGAAATCAGTCTTGCGAAAATTGAACGAATCCTTGGTAGAAAATTACCCCAGCCTCTGCAAATGAAGGGAAGTCCTAAATTATGAAAAAGATTTTGTTATTCAATATCCCCATTGTTGTTTTGGCTTTTGTTGCCGGAATGCTTTTTAAAGACAGCCCCAAACCAATTCGCATGGATGGTTTAACGGAGCATGCAAGTCACAGTAATGTTGCTTTTTACACATGTTCGATGCACCCGTCTGTCAAATTACAGGATCCAAATTCCAAGTGCCCCATCTGTGCCATGGACCTTATTCCAGTCACATCCGGGACCGATGATTTGGCGGGATTTCCTTCGTTATCGCTTTCTCCAAGAGCCATGAAATTGGCTGAAATCGAAACAGCCGTTGTCGAGCGTAAGTTTGTTGAAACGGAGATTAGGATGGTGGGTAAAGTGGCATATGATGAAACACGACTGTCCTACATCACCGCTTGGGTGCCAGGACGTCTTGATCGGCTTTATGTCGATTATACTGGGGTAGCGGTCAACAAGGGAGATCACCTTGCAGATTTATATAGTCCTGATTTATTGTCGGCACAGGAAGAATTGCTCCAGGCTATCCAAACATTTGAATCTTTGAAAACTAGCGAAAGCAATTTTTTGAAAAGTAAATCCTTGGCCAATATTGAATCGACTAAGGAGAAACTGCGATTATGGGGTTTATCTGAAGATCAGATTTCAGCCATCGAAGAGAGTGGAACTTCCTCGGATCATATCACCATCAATTCACCGATTAGTGGCATAGTCGTTCACAAGGATGCCTTGGAAGGGATGTATGTTAAAACCGGTAATCGGGTTTACACCATTGCAGACTTATCCAAAGTATGGGTCAAGCTGGACGCATATGAATCTGATCTTCCCTGGTTGCATTATGGACAAGCCGTCGAGTTTCGAACCGAAGCTTATCCTGGTCAGGTTTTCAAAGGTCAAATTGCCTTCATTGATCCCATTCTCAATTCCAGCACTCGCACGGTGAAGGTCAGGGTCAACCTTCCTAATCCCGACGGTAAACTCAAGCCAGACATGTTTGTTCGTGCCACGGTTAAGTCGCGAGTTGCAAAAGGAGGGCGTGTCATGAATCCTGATTTAATGGGGAAATGGATTAGCCCCATGCATCCTGAAATTGTTAAAAATGAGCCTGGTAGCTGTGATATATGTGGCATGGATTTAGTGAGTGCCGAATCGATGGGATATGTTTCTGCTGATCATTTGGAGGAAGAAGCTCCCTTGGTGATTCCTGCATCGGCACCCTTAATCACTGGAAAACGTGCGGTGGTTTATCTCTCCAACAAACCCGGCCATTTTGAGGGGAGGGTAGTGGAGCTTGGGCCCAGGGCAGGGGATTATTATATTGTGTTCGATGGTTTGGAGGAAGGTGAGCAAATTGTTAGCAGAGGCAGTTTCAAGATCGACAGCGCAGTTCAAATCCAAGCCAAACCCAGTATGATGAATCCAGATGGGGGAGAAGGTTCCATGTCTCATCATGATCATTCCAGTCATGCTCAAGGGAAATCAAATGATGACCAAATAGCATCCAACCCTCCAGTGGTTACTATGTTCGGTGTTCCTGATGCTTGGACTCAATTGTTGAAATTAATGTTGAACGACTATCTTGAACTTCAGTCTTCCTTAAGCCACGACAGCATAGAAAAAAGTCAAGAACACGCAGCTTCATTCAAACATCAACTCGATACAATGGAGGAAGCCGTAATTGACGAGGATGGTGCGTCTTCTTGGGATGGTTATGTCAATTCGATGAATGCTGCATTGGTTCGTATGGATAAGGCGGCTGATATTCATAACGTGCGTGAGTTTTTTTTGGAATTGTCCAACGCGCTGGTCCCAATGCTGAAACAATTCGGAAGTGGCCTGGAACAAGAGATACTCATTTATCACTGTCCTATGGCATTTAGGGGAAAGGGTGGCGATTGGGTTCAAAACAAGTCAGGGATTGAGAATCCTTACTTTGGCAGCTCAATGTTTTCCTGTGGTGAGCTAAAAGAGCGCCTGACTCTGACATCAGAAAAGGGGGATGATCTTCTCCATGAGTAAAGCGCCTCAAGAAAACCTAGGGCCTTTGGGAATGCTCATCGAATTTTGTTTACGCAATAAATTGGTGGTCATTCTTGGTGTTTTCTTTTGTATCACATGGGGATTGTTGGTTGCACCTTTCGATTGGGAATTAGGTGATCTGCCAAGAGATCCTTTACCGGTGGATGCGATTCCGGACATTGGAGAAAATCAACAAATTGTATTTACTGAATGGATGGGGCGATCTCCTCAGGATGTTGAAGAACAGATTACCTATCCTTTGACGGTTTCACTTCTGGGCGTGCCTGGGGTGAAAACGGTTCGAAGCTACTCCATGTTTGGCTTCTCCACAATTTACATCATTTTCAAGGATAATATCGATTTCTATTGGTCTCGATCAAGGGTGCTGGAGAAATTAAACAGCCTTCCTTCTGGGGGGCTACCGTCCGGTGTTCAACCAACTTTGGGGCCAGATGCAACGGCATTAGGACAGGTTTTTTGGTACACTTTGGAAGGGCTGGATGAGTCAGGGAATCCAACTGGAGGTTGGGATTTAGATGAATTGCGCTCGGTTCAGGATTGGCAGATTCGTTATGCGTTGCTTTCGGCTGAAGGTGTCAGTGAGGTAGCTTCTGTCGGAGGGTATGTAAGAGAGTATCAAATTGATGTGGATCCAGATGCCATGCGCGCATTCGACGTTAGTTTGGAAGAGGTTTTCATGGCAGTCAAGATGGCCAATGTAGATGTGGGGGCCAGAACGATTGAAGTCAATCAGGTGGAATATGTCATTCGCGGTGTTGGATTCATTAAATCGTTGAAAGATATTGAGAACAGCGTGATCAAGGTAAATGACAATGTGCCCGTTTATGTGAAAAATGTGGCAAACGTGGTCCATGGTCCCGCCCTCCGTCGGGGAGCGCTTGATAAGGAAGGTGCCGAAGCTGTCGGCGGGGTAGTTGTCGTTCGATACGGGGAGAATCCGCTTCAAGTTATTCAGAATATAAAATCCAAAATTTCGGAACTAACACCGGGGCTACCCCAAAAAACGTTGGCTGATGGGACTGTGAGTCGGTTGGCCATTGTGCCCTTTTACGATCGTACGGGTTTAATCAATGAAACGTTGGAAACACTCAACGATGCCCTCTCCGAAGAGATCCTGGTCACCATCATCGTGGTGCTTGTCATGGTCATGCATTTCCGTAGTTCCATGCTCATTGCTGGTTTGCTTCCACTATCGGTGCTCATTTGTTTCAGTGCCATGAAAGTAGTGGGTGTGGACGCCAATATTGTGGCATTATCAGGCATCGCGATTGCCATTGGAACCATGGTCGATATGGGGATTGTGATTTCTGAAAACATTCTCAAACATCTGGACGACGCCCAGCCCTGTGAGGATACATTACAGGTCGTTTTGCGAGCTTCCAAAGAAGTTGGAAGCGCCGTGCTGACTGCCGTAGCGACGACCGTGATCAGCTTTCTACCGGTGTTTACCATGGAGGCTGCTGAAGGAAAGTTATTCACGCCACTTGCCTGGACCAAAACTTTTGCGTTGATGGCTTCTGTGTTGGTTGCCATCTGCGTGATCCCACCGTTTGCTCACACTTTATTTGCTGGTAAAATCAAAGGTAAAACCTTAAAGAAAATTGTGTTCGGATTAGTCTTCATCACTGGTGCATTTTTAAGTGTAACATGGGTAATCGGATACTTAAAGGGAACCTCTCCTCACATGCTTTGGGGACTGCTTGGCATCGTTTTATTAATCACCAGTGGTTATCGCATGATGGAGCATCGTTTGCCTGCATCATTCACAATGCATATGCCTCGTGTATTCAATTATTTGGCAGTCGTGGTGCTTGGCTATTTTCTCGCAAAGCATTGGTTACCATTAGGCCTGGAGCAGGGGATTTTGCTTAATTGCATCTTCGTGGGTACGATGATTGGGGGATTGTTATCCGTCGTTCATTTGTTTCTCAAATATTACGGTTCAATGTTGGAATGGTGTTTGGGACATCGCCTGATCTTTATGTTGTTGCCCTTGGTTCTTGTCATGCTGGGAGGGATGTCCTGGTTAGGATTCAACGGGTTATTTGGTTGGTTGCCCAGTGGGGTGCGCAGCATCACCCCCTTGATTCACGCGCAGCACTTGTTCCCTGGATTAGGTAAGGAGTTCATGCCTTCGCTGGACGAGGGCTCTTACCTTTACATGCCATCGACCATGCCTCATGCGTCGATTGGTGAATCCATGGACGCCATGCGTAAGCAAGACATGGCGATTCGTCAAATCCCCGAAATAGAAAGTGTGGTGGGTAAACTGGGGCGAGCGGAAACTCCGCTAGATCTCGCACCTATTTCCATGGTGGAAACCATTGTTAATTTCCTGCCTGAATACATTACGGATGAACAGGGACATCCACTATCATTCAGATACGATTCACAACAAAACGATTACTTTCGCGACCGTCAGGGTCATGCTGTCAATGCGCCTGATGGTCAGCCTTATTACGTATCGGGGAAATTTGAAAGAGATGGGACAGGAGAATTGATTGGCGATAAACACGGCAGGCCTTTTCGTTTATGGAGGAAAGCATTAAATCCTGAAATGAATGACGGTCGTGATTTTTGGAAAGGTATTGAGAACTCGGAAGATATCTGGAACGCCATCGTTCAAGCAGCCAAGATTCCCGGGTCTACTTCTGCACCTAAACTGCAACCCATTGCTGCGAGAATCGTGATGCTTCAGAGTGGCATGCGCGCTCCGATGGGGATCAAAATCAAGGGACCCGATTTGGAAACGATCGAAAGGGTTGGGTTGAGATTAGAGCAGCTGCTTAAAGAGGTTCCATCGATCGAACCTTCCACTGTTTTTTCTGATCGCATTGTTGGGAAACCCTATTTGGAAATTGTGATCGATCGTGAGGCTATTGCAAGATACGGCATTCAATTGGCTCGAGTGCAAGAGGTCATTGAAGTGGGTATCGGCGGGAAACGCATCACAACAACCGTGGAAGGTCGCGAGAGGTATCCAGTGCGCGTGCGATATCTTCGTGAGCTACGTGATCAGATTGAATCACTTGGCCGCATCCTGGTTCCCGCTCCGAATGGAAATCAAATACCATTGGGGCAATTAGCAAATATCGAGTATTTGCGTGGTCCTCAAAGTATCAAGAGTGAGGATACATTCTTAATTGGGTATGTCCTGTTTGATATGAAACCGGGGTACGCCGAAGTGGAAGTGGTGGAGGCTGCCGATGCCTTTCTCCACAGCAAGATCACTGACGGTACTCTGGAAATTCCGGATGGTGTCAGTTTTACTTTTGCAGGAAGCTATGAAAATCAGGTGCGATCCGAAAAGCGCTTGATGGTTGTTCTTCCCCTCGCCTTGTTGGCCATCTTTCTGATTCTTTACCTTCAATTTCGTTCTACTGCGAATGCAATGCTCGTTTTCTCTGGAATCATTGTGGCGTGGGCCGGCGGGTTCTTGATGCTGTGGTTTTATGGTCAGGATTGGTTTCTTAATTTTTCGTTGTTTGGTTTTAATTTTCGAGAGCTCTTTCAAGTTCGCCCCTTCAATTTAAGTGTTGCCGTATGGGTAGGTTTTCTTGCCTTGTTCGGGATCGCATCCGATAACGGCGTTATCATGGCCACTTACCTGGATCAAAAGTTTCGAGGGTTAAAGGATATGTCTATTTCAGATATACGCCTTGCCACTATCGAGGCAGGTGTCAGACGAGCACGTCCTTGTATGATGACAACCGCCACCACCGTCCTGGCTCTGATTCCTATCCTGACCTCAACCGGGCGCGGATCAGATATCATGGTGCCCATGGCGATACCTTCCTTTGGTGGCATGCTAGTGGTAGTTATCAGTATTTTTGTGGTACCTGTTCTTTACTGCTCAATGAAGGAATTTACACACCGAACAAAGATGCATGCGGATACCGGAGCCTTCTTGTCTGCCGCCACCTTGTTCATCCTGCCACTTTTTTATTGTGGTTTGTTAGAATGGAAGAATCAGGGATTGAATCAAGATAGTAAGAGAGATCAGAGGGATTGATTCAAACTAGGGGAAGACATTCTCAAGGGACTTCCATTTGGTAGGTCTGGCCGCATTGCTGCGCGGCCGTAAAGCATCCAACTGTGCTTGTCATGGATATGTTCTCGAACGGGCGCGTGGTCCCACCAATTAGGAACCTTTCTTTCGGATTGAAACACTTCTTCAATCAGACGGATATTTCATGATTTCTAATTCAAAATTGTGTGATCTCAGTGGTCTCCGTGATCAATTTTCATTAATCACACTCGCAAAATAAAATTACCGCACTATCATAAATCCTGAAGTTTAAGCTTGTCAAATCCCGCAGGGTGCAGAGTTTTCCTCCTCTGAAAACGAACGAACAAGATCAGCAGGTATCCAATGACAAAGGTTGGATGGCTCCCAACTTCCCTTGGGAACCACGACGCTTTCCAATCTTTTACGGTTGGGTCATCGTGTTTGGTGCCACTGTAGGCACTCTATTCACGATCCCGGGCCAAACGATGGGTTTCAGTGTCTTCACTGATATTCTGATGAAGGAGCTTGGTTTGTCTCGTGTAGCCTTGAGTCTCGCCTATTGTATTGGCACCGTAGCCAGCGGTCTGATGCTGCCTTGGATGGGGCGCTTGCTTGATCGATGGGGAGACCGGCAGATGACGGTTGTCGCTACGGCAGCTACGGGTGCGGTTTTGTTTTACTTGAGTGTAGTGGCTGATTTGAGTCGCTTGCTGTCACAGATGTTTTCTGAGCGCTGGCAGACGGCATGTTCCTTTGCATGCATTGGTTTCGGTTTTTTCATGATACGCATCTCAGCTCAAGGGGTATTGTCGATGACTTGCCGGAATGTGATGGGTAAATGGTTTGATGTCAAAAGGGGAATGGCACTTGCCTTTAGTGGCGTCTTCGTATCATTCGGGTTTTCCCTTGCTCCGCGCTGGCTGAATCACTGGGTCGAACAATATGGATATGAAGGCGCCTGGAGATTGATCGGTTTTGCAACACTGGCTATCATGGGGCCTCTGGGTTGGCTGATCTTCCGAGATAGACCCGAGGATTGCGGGCTGATGATGGACGGCGTCACACAAAAAGCAGAAACCTCCACTAACATGGACATGGTCATTCATCATGATTTTACACTGAAGGAAACCCTCCAGACCTTCTCCTTTTGGTTATTTAATCTATCCTTTGCTTTCTACGCCATGTTTGCAACGGCTTTTACTTTTCATATTCTTTCCATAGGCTCTGAATTTGCCTTCAATAAAGAACGGATTTTGACTTTGTTCGTCCCCATGGCCGTGGTCAGTGTCGTCACGAATGTCAGCTTCGGCTGGATCAATACCAAAATGCGATTGAAGTATTTGCTCATGCTGATGAACCTTGGAGGGCTTGCAGGAGTTTTCGGGCTTTATCAATTGACCCACAACTGGGGTGTTATTGCCTATGTGGTTGGCAATGGAATTGCAGGTGGTGGCTTTGTCAGTCTTTCGGGTATCATATGGCCAAGGTTTTTTGGTCGCTTATGGTTAGGTTCGATCAGTGGAATCAACATGTCCACCATGGTCATTGCAAGCGGTATGGGGCCTTTGATTTATGGTTGGAGTGAACAAATGGGAGGGTCCTACCGCCCCATTTTACTACTGAGCATGATCATCCCACTCGCACTCGCCATTCTCAGCTTCTGGGCTGATAATCCTCAAAGAAGAATGGGTGACACACTTAGCAGTTAAAACGGGTTGATCAGACGGAATTTGTTGTACTCCGCTGCCTAACTATGTAAGCTCTTTGCATCCACTTAATTCTGCTCTCGATTTATTGGTGGATTTGTGAACAGGATGTATTTTATGCAGATAATGTAGCCTCCTTTGAGAGTCTTTGGTGACAACTCTAAAAGTCATTTTGAGCAAAAGCAGAAAACAAACATGGTGAATTCATTGAATCAAAAGATTCGCAAGGTGATTGGCAGTTGCTTGCTGATCTCTTTGTCCATGAGCTTACAGGCAAACGATCCCGCCGACATAGCAAAAGAAACCTACCTTCACAGCGATCATCTCAGATTTGAATCAACCGTGGTTATTCAAGATAACCTGGATGAGCCCCTTGTTTTTGAGGTGTTCGATGATGGGCGCGTTTTCCTGATAGAACGGAAAGGTAGCATCAAGTTGTATCAGCCCACTGATGCGAGCGTAAGGACAATCGGGTTCCTGGAAGTCAATACGAGAGGTAACGAAGAGCAGGGTTTAGTAGGGATGACTCTCGACCCTGATTTTCGAAAAAATGGCTGGATGTATCTTTATTATTTTCATCCGAATCAAGCCAAGGCGATTATCAGTCGCTGGGATATCCTTGATGATACCCTCATGGCGGATTCAGAAAAGATTCTGTTGGAATTTCCTGCACAACGTGAAACCTGTTGTCACACGGGGGGAGGGATGACGTGGGATAAGGATGATAACCTTTATATCGCGACAGGTAACAATACCGGGATCAATGAAACATCCCACACTGATGAACGACCGGGTCGTAGTAGTTGGGATGGCCAGCGTGGTGCTTCCAATACCGATAGCCTTGAAGGGAAAATTTTGAGAATTTATCCAGAACCCAATGGTAGCTACACCATTCCCCAAGGAAATCTTTTTCCCCTCACCACTCCTTTGACACGGCCGGAAATTTACACCATGGGACATCTTAATGCGTGGAGAGTTTCCATCGATAGTGCGACAGGTTATCTATATTGGGGAGAGACGGGGCCTGACGGAAGCGAGGATTCCAAACTCGGCCCAAATGGATTCGATGAATTCAATCAAGCTCGTGGTCCCGGATTTTTCGGCTGGCCCTATTTTACTGGAGGTGCTGCATTTCCTGTCATGGATTATGAAACGAATACTACCAGTGAAACAAAAAACCCGAAATCTCCAACGAATCTTTCACCCAATAATACGGGGATGACTGAATTGCCTCCCGTTTCTCCTTCATTTATCAATTATTCTCACGATCAAAACGAACAATTTCCTTCCATGGGAATCGGAGAGCGCTTCGCCACGGGCGGACCCGTTTACCGTCGTGCAGACTATCCAAATGTCAAACGTCCCTGGCCTGATTATTTTGAAGGCAAATGGTTGGCTGCAGAATTTTCAAGGAAAGCCATTTTTCTGATAGCCATGGACCAAAAGGGCAATGCTCAATCCCTTGAACGATTCCTGCCCGGTTATCATCCCTCGGGGCCTATCGATATGAAATTTGCTCCAGACGGGAATTTATATGTGCTCGAGCATGGCGAGAGACGGTTTCAGTCAAATTCCGAGGCAAAATTGGTGCGCATCATCTATGATGGTAACAGCCATTCAAAATTTTAAATTTTCCATCTGAACACAAACGATTCACTGTCGGTCAAATACCTGAGCAAAATTCTTAAAACCTACTATGAAACCCGAACCCAATATTTTTTCACGACGGCAATTCATGCGTCAATGCGTCCTTGGAGCTTCACTCTGGCAGGTCAACGGCCTGATGGCCGAGGCTTTGGTCAAAACGCCAAAATCAACGGAAGGTCCCTTCTATCCCGATACGCTTCCCTTGGATACTGACAACGATCTCCTCATCATCAATGATTCCATCAATCCTGGTGTCGGGCAGGTGACCTGGTTGAGCGGTCGCATTCTCGATGCGCATGGCCAGCCAGTAAGGAACGCGTTGGTTGAGATTTGGCAGTGTGATGGCAAAGGGGTTTATTATCACTCGGGCAGTGGCAATGCCCTTCGTCGACGCGATACCCATTTTCAGTGCTTCGGAAGGTTCCTAACCGGCTCCAAAGGTGAGTATGTATTCCGCACCATCAAGCCCGTGCCTTACCCTGGGCGCACGCCCCACATACATTTCAAGGTGAAACGTCAAGGCAAGGAGTTATTGACGACACAGTGTTACATCAAAGGTCATCCCGGTAACAAAAAAGATGGATTGTGGAATCGTATCAAAAATCCAAGGCAACAAGCAAATGTGACCGTTGATTTTACTCCCATCCCAGGCTCCATGCTGAACGAATTGGCAGCGACCTTTGATGTGGTGCTTGGGTGGACGCCGGAGGCTGTTTAATCGCCAGCGCAATTTGGACGTATCAAGCATTCAAAAGTGTCATGAAGACGACATTATTTCAAGTATCAGCCAGTTTAATATTTTTCACTGCGTTTTTCCTGTCCGCAGATCCGCTGGATGATGTTTACAAACTTGGACCGGATTCATTACCTCAGGATGGAGTTCCAAAAGGCGTGGTGACCGGACCTTTGACGCACGCCAGTCAGGTTTTTCCCAACACGACTCGTCATTACTGGATCTATGTGCCAGCTCAATACGATGCAGCTTCACCCGCTCGCTTGATGATCTTTCAGGATGGGCATGCTTTTGTCAATCTCGACGGGGCTTATCGCATCCCCAATGTGCTGGATAATCTCATCTACCGACGGGAAATGCCGATCACGATCTGCGTGTTCATCAATCCGGGAAGATTGCCACATCAAAAGGAGTCATCCTCCAGTGATTGGGGAGATCGGATCAATACGCGCCCAACCGAGTATAATGAGCTCAATGATCATTATGCGCAAATGATCGTGGATGAATTGATTCCGGTGCTGAAGAAAGATTACAACATTTCAGATGACCCGAATGATCGCGCCATTGGAGGAGCCAGCTCAGGTGCTATCTGTGCCTTCACGGTTGCCTGGCATCGAACGGATGCATTTCGCAAAGTCATCAGTACGATTGGCAGTTTTACCAATATCCGTGGTGGACATGTTTATCCTGAATTGATTCGCAATTCAGAAAAGAAACCCATTCGCGTCTTCCTTCAGGAAGGAATGAATGACAACCGAGGTCGACGTCGTGGGGGTAAATACGATCCTGAATGGGATTGGTACTTACAGAATCGCAAAATGGTTGAGGCTCTCACTGAAAAGGGTTACGACCTGAATTATAGCTTTGGGATTGGTACGCATTCAAACAAACAGGGTGGTGCCATGATGCCTGAAATGCTGCGATGGATTTGGCGTGATTATGTTCGCCCTCAAGATGATCCCATGGATGATGCCAACCGGCAATTGCTTGACGTGAAAATGGAAGATGAACTTGAATAGGCTTCTTCTTCAATAGTTAAGTCGAGCTAAATTGAAACTAAAAAAGCCGGGTTCCTCATGGGAACCCGGCTTCCATTTTGTCTTTGATTATTTCCCGCTGCCGTGTCCTTTTTGTTACAAAAAAACAAATTTTTTAAAACGACGTTCGTGTCCCTTCGCTTCAGCAAATCTCAAGCAAGAAATAGAGGATCAAAGACAAATGTCTTATTTGATATCAATCAATTCGACGTCGAATATCAAAGCAGCATTAGGGGGTATCAGGCCACCCGCACCTCTTTCGCCGTAGGCCAAATTGGATGGAATGAATAGTTTGATTTTTCCACCCTTACCTAACAGCTGCACACCCTCGGTCCAGCCTGGAATAACCTGATTCAATCCAAATACAATGGTCTCATTCCGTTTGTATGAACTGTCAAACTCCGTGCCATCGAGCAAGGTGCCGCGGTAATGGACTTCCACTTGATCCGTAGGCCCCGGTTTTTCCGCCGACCCGGCTTCCTCGATGATATACTGCAGACCGGATGCCGTTTCTTTGACGTTTTCCTTCTTACGGTTTTCGGTCAGGAACGCTTCCCCTTTTTCTTTTTCTGAACTCACTTTTTTGACTTCTTTCTTTGCTAAAGCCGCGACAGTTGATTCTAACGCAGCAAGATCGTATTTACCCTTCAGTGTGACGGACTCGATCACGACAGGGGTTGCGGGTACTACTTTGCCACCGGGATATTTGGCATCCGTCTTGGTTTGAGTGTTGCGAATTTTATCCACGTTTTCCATACCTTCCACTACTTTACCAAACACAGCGTAAGCAGCACCTCCACGAGCCTGATCCAGGGATCCATTATCCACGACATTGATGAAGAATTGTGAAGTTGCGGAATCAGGAGCATTGGTGCGAGCCATTGCAATGGTGCCGCGCTTGTTTTTCAGACCATTTGTCCATTCGTTCTTGATCGGTGCCATGAGCCCTTTGAGTTTCTTGTCCAGCTTTGCATCAAAGCCACCCCCTTGAATCATGAATGTGGGTATCACACGATGGAAGACAGTACCATCATAGTATTTTGATTGGGCATACCTGAGGAAATTCAGTGTTGAGATGGGAGCCTTCTCAGCATCCAATTCCAGCACAACATCGCCGAGAGTAGTTTTCATGGTGACCTTGGGGTTCGCTGCTGAAAGCTGAATGATGGATGCCAGAAGCAAACCGCACAGCACAGCAGCAGATTTACCAATTAAAGATTTTTTCGAACATTTCACATCCACAAATTAAGCAAGCCATCCAAAGGGATCAAGTACGAACGGGGGCTTGTTTTACTTGTGAAATATCCAGCGACCAAGGCCGACCGCATTTGAAATCGCAAGCCAAAGTCCTGTCAGGAGAATGACGAGAAGCAATCATCAGTGGGGCGTTTGACTCTTGTTCGTTCCTTCAACGCAGGGAATTACTGGACGTGCCTGAGAATTTCATAAAAAGCCAATTCCATCTCTTGTCTAGCAAGAAAGATCACTCTAAGCTTGAGCTTCAATGGAGAGTGGAGGGTGCCTGGTGGTCCCCGCGGTCTTCAAAACCGTTGGGAGGCGGTCAAGCCGTCTCCGGTGTGTTCGATTCGCACCCTCTCCGCCACTATTCGCCAGAATCCTGTCAGTATCCGTTCACTATCCCGTTACTATCCGCTTGCCAGATTTTTTGCTCAGTCCCAATTTGCAAAATCCTTCCAATGGTTTTTTGGTTTTAAGGTTCTGTTGTTTACTCCATACGGCAGTAAAAGTGGGATGTCCCTTGTATGTTCTTGAATACCTCACCTCCATCCAATTGTCATTCGTGATGTCATAATTGCATACCCGTTCAGAGTCAGACGCCTTAAGACATCCTTTAGGGGCAACTTGCTGTAGGGAGTTTCAGACATTTGGTCAGCGACACATTCATAGTGAATCCATGCGTTGCCACGATTCTTAAGAGCATTGGACACATCGCATGCCTCTCCACAGAAAGTACATTCACTTTCCTTACTTTTCAAGCCTTACCCCTCCTCCTCCGTAGCGGCTGCCGTTATGCCAGTCAAGGTAACCAAAGATTGCAAAAATCGCGATGAGCGATGGCCAGAAATATGGACCAGCCGCGAAGTTCAGGAGGATTTCCTTTGCCCAATCAAAGTTATGAACCATCCACCAAGCACCGAAGAATATTACGAATACTATGAGACTGCCCCATCGGTTTATTAAATTGCGAATCCCCATCGCTTAAGTTTGCCTGAAGCATCAGAAGCTTCCATTACAAACCGTAAGAGGTTTTGGAAGCCTAACACGTATTCTAAGCAACCTTCAGTCCTGATACTGCTAAGCCGCACAAGACTTAAAATCTTGTGAGCGTCGTGCGCGCGCGTGGCTAATCACCACCACCGCACCCACCTCCACAACCTCCGCCACAGCTGCTGCCGCAGTCGCCACCGCATCCTTGATTGTTATCCTGCAGCTTTCCTGTTCACGCAGGATGCGGATCTTCTGTTCGCTTGAGTATTTGCTACTTTCATCGTCTGAGTCCTTTCTATCGATCCGGACGAACTTTTCAAGTGGATCAGTTCTCGTAATCTCGACCAGTGTCTGATAAAGATGCGTTTAGTTTTTAGTTGGATGTCAGAGATAAGAGAGGAGGTTACCTTTCCTGCTCTAATTCGATTGTGGGCAAGCATTGCTAATTTACATGGTTGCCCCAAGCCCACAAATGATCAGAACTTCTGATATAAAGTTTGGAATCAACCACTGCAGGAGTCGCATAGACTTTTTCGCCAAGGTCTACTGATCTCAATAATTTGAAATTTTCTGACTCTGCAAGAAAAAAAACAGTGCCCCGATGTGAACAAACAATAATCTTATTATCAACTGCAATTGGGCTAGCATAGTATTCCCCGCCTATACCTAATCGTTCCTTCAGGTAGTATGGTTTGCCTGTTTGCAGGTCTACGCAAGTTGCGTAACCGCCTTTGGCAAAGAGATAAACTTTTGCATTCACGATCAGCGGTGAAGCTACATAGGGCAAACCCCGTCGAAGTTCCCATAGAACGTTTGTTTTTGTTACATCTCCATTGCCCCCTTGTTTTATTCCAACGATAACATTCCTGCCCGGAGCTATATCTGTTTCTGAGTAAAGAATGGATAACTCGTTTAATGAAACAAATCCGTTAGCATTCGAATCAATCCAATTAAAAGCATCTTTGGCGCGGCTTGGTGGGAATTCACTTTTTGTCAGCTGACCGTCTTTATTGGTATCAAATTCTTGAAAAAAACTCTCAGGATTTTGCAAAGCTACTTCTGAAACTCCTGAGTCTTCACCAAAAGTAGATTCTACTCGTGTTTTCCCCGAAACATGAGCAGTGGTCCATCCTCCAAAAACAATGACTCCATTTGAAGCAGTCGGAGAAGGGCATACGAAAGACGGTAAACCTGTCACATTCCATTTTTCTTCACCCGACTTGAGACTGTAAGCCACTAACTGGCTGCTGCCACCGCTCAGAATAAGCTCTTCGCCGTTGCTTTCTGTGAAATAAGGCGTGCAAAAGCTAGGCATCATGTCCGGACGCATCGCTCTCCAGACTTCTGTTCCGCTTTTAAGATCCAGACACAAAAGGCTCGAATCAAGCCCTCCATCCCTGTTCAGCAATATTTTGTCGTCAACAATGATCGGGGAGGCTCCGTAGCTGAAGGAATTATTTGTGGAAGACATTTTTTTCTCCCACTGATTGGCACCATTCAAATCCGTGGCAATCAGTCCATAATCATCGAAGTAAAATAGAACTGTTTTACCGTTTGTTGTCGGTGTGGGGTTGGCAGGGGCGGCTGCAACATGATCATACCTCCCTAGCTCAGGCATTTCCCGACTTTGCCCCCAGATTTTTTTTCCGGTTTTTCGATCCAAACACATTATTTGAAATGCATTCTGGTAATACCCTGTCAAAAAGATTTTATCTTCCCAGATGCAAGGCGAAGAATGCCCTTTTGGAATTTGTGTCTTCCAGATTAAGTTTTTCTCTGAAATTAGATCAGCTGGTATGTTTTGGTCGAATGCTATGGAGTTTGCTGCTGGGCCGCGGAATTGCTGCCAACTAGCTTTATAGGGCTGGTTTTCAGCAATTGCATGGTTCATGACCAGCCATAGCATTGGGATTAGATTAGATTTATAATTAAATTTCATAATGATAATTGAAAGTGCCTATTATCAGGCATATTAATAATTTAAGAATACTTTTCAAGCAGGCATTGATTGTTCAATGGAATGCGTGGTTTCAGATGTCGAATGAGGTTCCTGAGAATGCTCTTTTGATGCACGATAAACCGTTGCCAAATTTCGAACCGATGAGTCTTCCGTCCATCGTAATCCCTTTCCCTGCAAAAAGGATTCAAGTTAATTCAAATTCGCTTCTTATACCTGCTGACTCAAGGAACTTGCAAATATTCTGGAAAAATCACCGTGTTTTTTGTTTGTGTTCAAGACCAACTGCACTTGCTCATCTAGTCGAGATCACTGGGGCTGATCCACTTTGAAAGTGAGTCTGGAGCAATAGAAAGGACTTAGGCGATGCGACGACAGGGCAGAGGGTACATCATGGGGATTTTTTTGGAATGGGGTTGATTAATAGTCACGGTCAAGATTGACAGTGGGTAAACCCTGTCAAAAGAACTCACAACGATCTTTTTTCCCCTGAACCATCGTTGGAGGATCAGGGGATGGCATGGACATCTCTGTGTTTTCAAAAAGCAACATGTGATGAAGCGTTCAAGCAGGATCGGTCTAAGCTCTAACAGGATAATATACCAAAACTTTGCCTGTAGGATCTTTTGGTCGTGTCTTTCACCCTGCTCCGATCCTTGCTTAGTTTTTGGATCTTCAGAAGAAGATTGTTACCGGCATGGTATGACTACCAACATAGTATGAATGTCATAAAGGCCCTTTTGGCAGGTGCGTGGCGTTTAATCGAATATGAGGAAATGGACTGACTACGTTTATTGCATTGTTTGCGATCGCTCACTCCGAGTTGAAGCATACCAGGAGGAGACAGACGGGTTTGGGTGCAGCCTCACCCGCTACCTTGGATGCAAGTTTTGAGCGACTAAATGCTACGATAAAGTTTGGGGTAAGCTGTATACGGGAACAATAACATGGCTCATCTCCCTGAGAGTCTTTCTCATTAAGCCTTCATGGACTGTCAGACCAAGAAGACCACGATCCGGAAGCTGTAAGAGGATGTTAAAAAATGCTGGCTGTTCCGTTTGTGGTGAACCATTCAAGCCATACACTGCCTGCATCATTCAGAAAAGTAAACCCATCCACAAATCATGCTTCTATTCTCCCCATATACTTCAACAGGAGGTTTTTCCATGACGTGACTACAACGACATTATGAATTAATAATGGCCCTTCCGGTAGCTTCATGGCGTTTAATACATATAGGGCATAACTATATCGATTGTTTTGAATGTGAAGGACCGTTCCCTAAGACGCAACAGCCTTCTCATCCACGTTGATGTTCCGAGTATGTTTTGTCAGTTAGCGGGTTGATTGCGACCCGAAATAAGTTGAGTCAAAGATATGAGAATTAAATTTATATATAGTCTTATTATTTACTCTTTGTATGTTGTCGAGGCAACACCTGAATCAGTTGAAAAGCTCGATGAGGTGTTTAGGTTCATGGATTTCTACAAGGATCCTCAGAGCCTTCAATTCGAAGGTCAACAATCCTATACTCTTGAGCAAATTGCAGATGGACTTTCGCAATCAACAGTCTACTGGGCTGCTGCCCATCGCAGTGCGGCGGTAGAAAGTTTTCCTGGCATTGTTTGTCGACTCGTGCGGGCCGGTTATCTTCATGCTGGATTTGCGGATGTGGAAGTTCGTCTTTTACGAGCGGGAGGAGTGGAGACGCCATTTACATTTCTAATCAAGGAAGGAGAACCTTATCAATGCGGTCAGATTACTTTCGACCCAAACAATGCATTTTCATCCCGGGAAAAGCTTAAACAGGTCCTTGTAAACCCCCCGGATGGGGATGGATCAGATTATGTGCCCGTTGCGTGGAAAATGGATCGGCCTGCCTTGATGGACGAGGCACTCAATCCCCTGAACTTCGAGCACAATGTGAACACCTTCCTAGCAGAATCGGGTAGCCATCTCAAAGGTGAGGTTACCATCACGCGCCGAACAAATTTAAAAGTTGCAGACATGCATGTGGCTTTCAAAGAGAAACATCGTCCATTCGTGCTAGGAACAATAGAGGTGGAAGGGTCTTTGAATAACTCCAGAGAGGATGTTCTTGAATATCTGCAATTGAAAACAGGCATGGCTTTTGATGACGGATTGGGCAAGCGAGTCGAGAAAAAGCTGCGTGCATCTGCACGTTTTCTTAAGCATGAAATCTCCTTTGAAAAAGATCAGGGCAAAGGGTTGGTGAAAATGGGCCTGCAATTGCGGGATTTCAAAGATGCTCCGCCTCTAAAACAATCGTTCTCTCCAGGAGATCAAGCTATTCTAAGTTTTTTCGATGAACTTCAGGATTTAACCTACTGGAAAAAAGATCTGGTGATGGATTTCAATCTGAAACACCTCGACACGGTGTCTTTGCAAGCATTTCATCGCATTGCTGCCCCATTGCTGGCTCCTGATCGTGTCGTGAGTGAAATTCAGCTTATCATCTCCAATGAAGGGTTCATGCTGAGTGTTCTTGACGAAAAAACTGAGGGTGTGAATGAGCCGCTGGCCGCTTTGGGTTTTTCCCCAACGACCGGATTTGGTTTTTTTCTGCCAGATCTTCAAAAAAGATACATTGCCCAGGCTGATGATATGCCAAGCAGTGCTGGGGGTGTGACCATATTCGCTGACATGCTTCCCATTCCAGACCCCGAGGAGGATGGTTCCTTATTTAACTTCATGCTTGGTATGGGGTTCAATACCCAGCACCAGCATTCGTTCAAGGAAATGCTTGCACTCAATATTGCCCCAGTGGTTTCCATCGGGTTTATAAATCGGGAGGGTGTCCAAACTGAAATTAAGGACGATTCTTTATATATTGAAAAGAAATTCGAAAGCATGGACCTGTTGATGGAATTGGATTTAACGCATCACTCCCTGGCTCTTCTGGAATTGCGTGACACAGAAACATCACGTCTTGTCATGAAGGCCTTCATGCAAAGCGATGCCTTGCGCAAAACCATGGCGTCTACCATCCATGCCACGGATTCATCCGTCAACACCCTTGATAGATCCAACCGGTTCGGAAGTTTTTTGGGGTTTTTGACAGAATGGATTTCTCCTGCCTTTTTTGCGCCACAGGCATCCAATCAGGATGCGTCCCAACAGGGTGGAATATTCGCCGGACTAATTTCAAAAACAGGATTATTGGTTCAAAGAGTTTGGAAAGCGAAAGATGAGGGTAATTTTCAGCTCGGACGTCTGGACTGGTCCGATGTAGTGCAACAAAACGGCGTGGAAGTTCCTGTTCGTACAATTGGAGAAAAGCTTGCCCTGAAATTGAGAAATCAAACCGTTTCAGCGAGCAATCCTTTCCAACAGATCGCCTTGACGGTGCTTTTTCAAATCAAGGATGATCTCTTTCCAAGAGGGTCGTGGCCTTGGATAATGAGCATAGAGGCCATGCTGCTTCACGAGCGTGCAAGTTCTCATTCGGAGCAAATATTGTTTGAACTGGCCAGATCCTCACAGATCGGACCTTTTGGCTGCCTCATGGCTTCATACCTGCTTGAAAATGTTGGATCCCGCAGGGCTATGGATGTTGCGCTCAAGGGGCAGGGGAGATTATCCTCAGAACAATTTGAGAAGGATTATCGTCCCATCCTTGGTCCAAAGTCAGCACTCGGAGAAGTTTTACTGGGCATGCACCAATATTATTCCCAACTGAATCAGGCTGAAAAAAGATTGTTTTATCATTCCCTGGAGAACGTTCCTTCAGCTCTTGAATTGCTTCAGAAGCTGGATCAACAACAACAAGAAAACATCATGGAAATGCTTCGGCCTGAAATGAATGTTCTTTGGGAAAAGAACTTCCATAAAATAGCCAATGAGTCTCTTCGCAAACAGGTTTTTCGGGGGGGAGGTTACTGAAACGGCATGTTTTGCAGGATTGTTACTTTTTGATAGCTTTGACATTTTTGTCAATATTGCAAAATATGGACATTGATGAAGTACTTCACATTATTAATACAGTTAGTTGTATTTGGCTTATCTGCTCATGGAGCGACATCTTCTTTTGAAAAGGCTCATCAAGAAGTTCGAAGGGTAATGGCCGATTCCATGGCAAAGTCAGACCTGCCATCGATAGTAGCTATTGGGGTCAATGATAAAGGACAGCGAATTGAGTATGCCTATGGTGGGTTAAGCTGGGGTAAAGGTGAACCTGTCAAAACGTCTAGTATTTTCAGGATTCATTCGATGACAAAGTTGGTGACAAGTATTGCTGTCATGCAGCTCGTTGAGCAGAAGAAATTAAATTTAGATCAGGCCTTAGATGAACTTCTTCCTTCGATGTCAAGAATCCCCATTCTGACCCCTGAGGGCGGGTTTGTTAAAGGTGAAGAAATTATCACCCTAAGGCACTTACTCACCCACACAGCAGGCTTTGGGTATCCGAATGCAACCTATAAACTGCACTCAGCATTTGATGCAGGGCGATGGGATTATGAAGACTTTCCAAGGCAGTTCGAAAGCGGTACACGTTTTCTCTACGGGACCAACACTGATTGGGTTGGCAAGTTGGTAGAACAGGTATCAGGTATGACCTTGGAGGTGTATTTCAAGAAAAATATATTCGAGCCTCTTGGGATCAAAAATACTCACTTCAATGTTCCGGAGAATGCTAAAAAGAGGATTGCCTCAATGGGGAATCGTGGAGAGGACGGAAGAAGTAAGTTGCGAGAAATAGACGGCGATGAGGTGTCACCAAATCGTTACCCTGTCAAAAAAATCACCAAGTTCAGTGGTGGTGATGGACTGTTTTCCACCCCAAGCGATTACACAAAGATCTTGCAATGTATGCTCAACTACGGAGTCGTCGATGGTAGGCGGATTTTAGAAAAGAAAACGGTTGAGACAATGGTTGAGAATCAGATCGGAGAAATTAGCCTTGATCCTACAGGTTGGTATCATGATGCGGCCACATGCTGTAATTTCAGTGGGCTCATGGACAAAGATTCAAAGTGGGGAATGGCAGGCATGATTGACAATACGCCTAAATCCTATGGCCGTAAATCAGGCACTTTGGTTTGGGGTGGTTACCGAAATACATATTTCTATATCGACTATCAATCAGGCATCGCTGCTAGTATTTACAGTCAGCAGTTGCCATTCAATCATTCGTCCACAACTTCACTATTCGATAAGTTTTCCGAGTTACTTTACAAAAACCTCAGCCATCGTTGATAAAAATCAACGAGAATAGGGATTTTTTCATCGAGGTCTTCTGTATCGTTTTGTTTCATTACTGTCTGCTCTTTTTAATCCAGACCAGAGGGAATAAAGTCACATTTTCTGGCCCATTCCTTGATCCACCATCGTTTGCTTATTAAGGGTCCGACATTCATTGGACGTCTTCTCATCACTCAACACATTAACTGCAAACTAAAATACAAAATGAAAAAAACGATAATATTATGTGCAATTTGCTTACTGGCCGTTGTTACTACCAAGGCTGAAACAGAAATCGAAAAGGAGATCAAGAAACTCATCCTTGATGATAATGCCTATATTGCGAAAAATTTAAAGCACAAGGCTGGAGCGATTAGTAAAAAGGGTTCGCTAGAATTCTGGTCCAGCGGCGGATTGTTAATGTCCATGTCGCATGATACCGTCATTGAGTATGATGATTTCAATCTGCATCCCAAACACATCAAAGTTATTGAAATTAACGCGACCACTGCTGTTGCCATGTATTACGCCGAAGGAAATGTTCAAGCCAAAGGAGCTGAAAATAATGCTAATTATTTGACGCGAGCCATGCAGGTGTACGTGAAAGAAGGCGGCACCTGGAAAATCAGGGCTGCCCATTGGTCTCCAATAACAGGTGGTAAAGGCACCACCGAAACAGCTTCCAATCAGTAAACTGAACATACATTCTGGCAGTCTCCCGTATTCGGAAGCTCATAAAGTTCACTATTCCTTTTCTTGATGGGAGGAATAGTGAACGTAGCTAAAGAAATTCGGTGACGGTCACTTACCCATCGAAGCAGTGGCGGCGAGAGCTAAGGAGTCCAGCAAGACAATGAGCGAGTGCATAGTCAAATGCTGCGCTCGAGGTGGCGAGGTGTTCGGTTATATTATCGGCGCACTTGCCGATTCAGGAAATCCCCCCCCCCACTTGAAATGTTGGTGCTAGCAGTGACTGTACGCCTAATGGCGGGGTATCTGACAAAGTTAAATAAAAGATTCTGAAAGGCTGAAAAGTGTTAAGTGAGATTGTATGCGTTCTGGGGCAGGTTCCGTTGGATGCTGGTGCTGACCAGATAAGTTATGAGGATGGAAAGCTTTCTGCCTTTGAATGGGTTGTATCAGTCAGCTTCCTTATCGTTTGGCTTATGTGGAGGTTTGGATGCTTCAAGAAAACTGACAAATGGTGACCAGTGTCCGGTCAGTGTTTTCGAAAGGCAGGATATTGTGAAAGCGCGCTGCCCGAGAATAGAAGCCAGCTTTAAAATAGGGTTAGAATTGTAAGCGCTATATCCATCTCTATCCCTCAATATGAACCTTACGAAATTTCAAACGCTGTTTGGATTGCTCGCTTCCATGATGTTGATTGGGTATGGAAAGTCGTCGTTTCCATTACACGAAGCTGCAGTTCGTGGAGACATTGATTCTCTTGAAAAACTTCTGAAAGCGGGGAGCGATGTCAACATTCAGGATGGGAATGTTCAAGCACTGAGGGGCATTTCACGAAAGTCATGTGTGTCGCCTTGCCACCAGAAACAAGCATGACACTTCATTTTTATCATAACGATACAGCATGTTTCAGTGCATCCGTCATCAACTCTGCATTCACTCCAATTTGACCCTGAGATAAAATTGGATTTCCTGTTCCGAATCCGATTGCCACGTGCAAATCATTCATAAAAAAGGTAAACACTTCGCGTTAGGATAACTTTCGTTTTCTCCGCCTAGTTCGGCATCGAGTCGATAGTAGGTAATGCTGCTTCCCGAAAAGGAGCTGTCATGAAGACTGGGGTAATTCAAACAGTAAAATAAAATGAATATTCAATCCTTCTTTTTTAAGCATACCATGATGCCACCTATTCGATATCGGTTTGCCGCAGCTACACTTGATGGTCAGTAGTCATTCCTTCATGGCAAACTGTTTTCGTATCCAGATCATCTTTGCTACAACATGTTCGGGGGGGGTGTGATGGCCAGCTTCAGGATACACGCGATACTCTTTCGGACTGCGGACCTGGTTGTAAGCGGCGAAGGCTGCTGGTGCAGGGGCCGCATTGTCCTGCAGGCCAACGCCCATAAAGACTGGGCATGCGATCCACCCTGCGAGATTTTTCGGATCGATGTAGCTGAATGTCTTGCCCGCGCGCTCCCATGAGTTCTGCAAGGGGGCTCTGCCCAGCCAGTCCCAGATGATCATCCCCGGCCAAGCTGTCATTTTGAAACTTTTCATGGAGTCGACAACAAAGGGGATGTCCGGCGCGCTCAATGCAATGCGCTTGTCGAGTGCTGCTGCGGCGAATGAGAGCATCCCACCCTGGCTCCCTCCCGTGATGGCGATACGCTTGGCGTCTACATCTGGACGTGACGTTACAAAATCGACTCCACGCAGGCAGTCCATGATTGCTCCACGGTAGAAAAACTTCTGTGGGTCATTCAGACCACGCAGGAGATAATCACCTGGTCCCCACCAGTAATATCCAGGCTCGTCGTCGGTGCTGTTGCCGTGGCCTCGGATGTTGAGTGACAGCACTGCCATGTCGGGTATTGACTGCGCCGGCTGCATCCCTTGTGTGTAGCCCGGCACCCTCAGCAGCACTGGATGCGGTCCGGCAGACTTCGGCACTTCGAACCATCCGCGAATCCGGACATCGCCCAGGCTGCGCATCTCCACGAGATAACAATCGGTTTGATCTGTATTCCACTTCGGGCTCGGACTGATTTTGTATTGGGGCGCTACGGTTGCTAACTCCTCGATCGCCTCATCCCAGAAGGCCTTCATGTCTTTGGGGGCATCGGGAGGGCGATCCATCTTCTCGGGTGCATAACCGCGCATCCGCGATTGCGAGACGACTGAATCGTCGCCGTCCTGCGAAAAGGTGCAGGTGACTTGGTAGAAGCCGGCTGCGGGGGGCTTGAAGTGAAATGCCACCTTATGCGACGTTTCGGCTGAAAGCCGTTGAGGTTTGGTCTTCTCAGAGAAGAGCTCGCGTTGGTCCGTCAACCAGGTGTCGCTCTCGATCTTCCACTTCAGAGTCCCTTTCAAGTCCTCAAATGCCGTGTTGCGTATCGTGGCCGACAGATGCATAGGTGCACCTGCCGGATGGATGCCGTTGCTGCGGCCATGGCCAATATCGACCGTCACGAATTCATGCCAAGCGGGTGCCGACAGCGTAGGGATGCCTTTGCTGATTCCCCCGTCGCCGCCATCATCGAATACGCGTACGGCTATCACGTTCTCAGCATCCCATCGAATGAGCTCAGCTGGAACGTGGTAGTGCCTGATCGTCTTGTCGTGGCCCTTAATATCATCTGGTGCCGAGCCGGTTCGCCCCACCTCCTCACCGTTGAAGTAGGTCACATCCACATTATCCACCACACCAAGAGACAAAGTCAGTCTCTGATAATATTTGAAGTAAGCGCTCTTTCCCTCAGCTTTCGGCACTGTAACGTGCAAACGGTACAATCCATAACCGTCATAGCCCTTGTAGCCCGCCTTCTCCCACGGTTTGCCGATTTCGATTGATTTCCACCCCGAATCATCAAACGGGTGTTGCGCCCATGCCGCATCATCGCCCGTGGTGAAACGCCACCCTTGGGCGATATCGAGAGCCTCAATGGTTGCAGGGAGCGAGGCCAATGTCAGGAGTATGGTGAGGACGAAGATCCTGGCCGCCTTCTTAAAGTGTGTGAAGCAAGGTCGAAAAAGAATGGAGGGCATGCTTCCTGAGACTGCAGTTGAACTTCCAGAGTAATGTTGCGCTGAATCCATGGGTGCTGAAATCGTATGAGTCACTTTTGGTTCCCTGAAATTGCTGACAGGGAGGCTTAGCGTTTTCAGGTTGTGATAGACTGGGATTGATGGCAAGCGTGGGTTTTACGACCGATGATTCTGAAATTGATTTGAAGGTTACTTTTTCAACTGTCAACAAAAGCCTCAGGGTTTGGTTGTGATGAGCAAAAAGTGGATATCCTGATGATACTCAATGCAACTGGAGGCAAGCTGGAGCAAGACTTGGCATCAGCGACTCCTGCTGTTTTACGGATTGACGAGAGAATACAGGCCGAAGACAATCTGACTTATTCTGACTCATGAATACCTCATTGAATCGTCGTCACTTTCTTCGTGGGACCGGGGCGTTGATCGCGCTTCCGGCGCTTGAGTCCATCGGCTTTCGCCGCTTTGCTTCGGCTGAAGCTTCTGTGCTTTCAGTGCCTTCCAAACGTGCCGTATTTCTTGGTGTTGGTTTTGGGGTGACAAAGGAGACTTGGTATCCCGACCCCACAGATAGGGGCCCCGACTATCACCTTTCACCTGGTTTAAAACCACTGGCGCGACACAAACCGGATTTCACGGTGGTGCAGGGGTGCTCAAATCAGTACAGCAATGAAGCCCACTGGGGTAGCACGTTCTGGCTGACAGGGGCGAATCGTTATTCCGTTCCCGGTCAAAACATGGCCAATAGCATCTCTGTTGATCAGGTCGTGGCAAGGCGATTGGGACAAGACACTCGTTTTTCCTCGATCCAGCTGAATAGCAATGACGACAAAGCTTCCGGTCATGGTCCGGGTTTGTCTCTGGCATGGGACTCACGTGGCAAACCCGTCGGTGGATTCAATGACCCTGTGCAGGTCTACCATAAACTCTTCTCCGCCGAGGAACTGCCGCTGGAGCAGCGACAGGCCGCTCTTGCCGAGAAACGCAGCGTGTTGGATGCCGTGCTGACGGAGGCCAGGCGTGTGCAGCGTGGTCTTACAAAGACCGACAACCACAAGTTGGACGAATACTTTCAGAGTATTCGTGATATCGAAGTCCGCCTGGGTAAGGAAAAAGATTGGCTGAATGTCCCCAAGGCCAAGGCGCCGCTGAAAGTGCCTGCCCCTGGTCTCAAGGGCAGGGACGAAATCAAGGTGATGTACGACCTGATCGTCGCCGCTCTGCAGACGGATAGTACGCGGGTGATGACTTATCGCATGCCCGGTCAGGCGCTTCTTCAGAGTATGGACGTCTCATTGAGCGCTCATAACGTGAGCCACTACAACCCAGGGGGACGCATGCAGGCATCCCAAGCAAGGGACAAGGTGCACAGCGAGTTGCTTGCCGGCCTGATCGATAAACTCAAGTCCACAAGGGAAACCGATGGATCGAGCCTGTTTGATCACGTTGCGCTGGCCTTCGGTTCAAATATTAGTTCTATCCACTACTTAGACAACTGTCCCACCATCCTGACCGGCGGTGGAGCCAGACTCAAGCAGGGGCAGCATCTCGTCTTGCCGAAGGACACTCCACTCTGCAACGTATGGTTGACCATGCTGCAGGGAATGGGGATCAAAGCCGAACGCCACGGAGATAGTTCGGGCGTGGTGAGGGAATTGCAGGTTTAGTTGATACGTTTTACCCGACTGATGAAATCGATCCGTTTCATACTCTCCACGCTCCTCTTGATCCACCAGTGTCGCATTCCGATTCAAACATCGGGCTTTCCCGAATCCTCGCTGACAACCTGAACGATGCTTCGGAATGGGAACGTGCCCGCACCATCCTGAATGATTTCTCCGTTGCCGCGTTTCGCCGGGTCTTGCCTGATCCGCGGTTCATTGATCAACTCTTCGACCTCTTCAAAAGCAGACGCTCCGCTGGCGACACCTTCGATGTGGCCATTCGTACGCCCCTCAGCGTCATTCTCGCTTCTCCAGGGTTTCTCTACCTCAACGAACCTGGCGAAGAAACCGAACGAAGAAAATTAACGGATCGCGAACTCGCCGCGCGCCTTTCTTACTTTCTCTGGAGTGCTCCTCCTGATCAGCAACTGCTGGCGTTGGCCGAAGAGAATAAACTGAGCGAGTCACAAACTCTCCGTCAACAGGTTGACCGGCTCATTGCCGACCCCCGAGCGGACGCATTCGTCTCTGGTTTTGTCCATCAATGGCTGGATATGGAGCGCCTTGATTTCTTCCAATTCGACGTCACGCTCCACGGTGATTTTGACGAAAGTATTCGGTCTGCCACTCGGCAGGAGGTCTACCAATCCTTTGCCTATCTCCTTCGTGATAAAAATGACGGTACGCTTGTAAACCTTCTCAAGAGTGACTACGTCTTCATCAACGGTTTGCTCGCCAATTATTACGGTATCGACGGCGTGACTGGTGATCCATTCCGGAAAGTAAACCTGCCCGCCAAGTCACCTCGAGGTGGACTGCTCGGCATGGCCGCCATTCACGCCATGGGAAGTGACGGCATAACAAGTAGCCCGGTCGAGCGCGGGGCATGGATCCTGCGCCATTTGCTCCACGATCCACCGCCGCCAGCCCCGCCGAATGTTCCGCAGCTTGCCCGTCTGGGCGATCACTCTCTCAGCGTGCGTGAGAAAATCACCGCTCACCAGGAAGAAGCTCAATGTGCCAGTTGCCATCGCAAGATTGATCCCATCGGATTCGGCCTTGAAAACTTCACTGCAGCCGGCAAGTGGCGGACCGAAGAACGACAATTCACCAAGGACAACCGAGGCCGAATCCGTTTCAGTAGAAATGCCCTGCCGATCGACGTTTCCGGTAGATTTCACAACGGTCCTGCTTTCGCGAATTATGACGAATTTCGCAACCTCATTGCCCAGCGCGAAGCCGATTTTGCTCGCGGTTTCTCTGAACATCTCATCGAGTACGCTCTGGGTCGCTCTTTCGGGTTCACCGACGAAAACCTCTCGAACGAAATCGTGACCGCATCGATGAAGAAACATTACGTCGTCAGCGAGTTCATCCACGCCCTGGTCCAGAGTAAACTTTTTCAAGCGAAATGATCCTTTCCCTGAGGTATATTCACCTGCTCCTGGCCTTTGTCAGCATGTTTCAGAATCTCCATGCTGCCGGGTCCGTCTTTGAGTCTCATTTGTTCAAGCAAGGGACGCTTGTCTACACCGACAATTTCGAAGGCAAGCTTGATCGAGAACGATGGCGGCCACGGACCAAATCCTGGGAGGTGAAGGGTGGCATCCTTGTTGGAAAGCCCGATTACATCAATGCGCAAGAAGCGATGAAGGCCCTGAAGCGCGATCATCACCTGGGTCTCTCTCCCGTCATACGGCTGGATAACCTGCCGAAAAAGTTTGTCCTCCACCTAAGCGTCAAATATGAAGGCAAGGCCTTTGCGACCGGTCGACCGAAATTCGATATCGGCCATCACATCAATACCGTGGTTTTTACGGAAAAGGGATATACTCTCAAGTTGCACGGGGGACAATCATTCTCCAGTGAGGCTCCTGGTGTTCGGCTGAACGAATGGGTCGATCTGGTCCTCGAGTTTGAGGAGGGCAGGATGTGGATCAGTGTGAACGGAAAAGGTCAGATGATCAGAGATAACCAGGTATCTCTGATGGGGCGCAGCGAACTTACTTTCAAGACATTCGCTGCCTCCCCCAACCGCATTATGTTCGATTCTATCAAACTCTGGGCAATCAAATAAGATAGGATTTCCGAATTCACCCTCAAAGGGATTTACTCATTATTCCTAGTTTGAAAATCACATCACGGTAACACTCCCCAAACAGTTCATAAAACAGTGATTGATGAGATAAGTGTCTCAAATTTGAGTGCAGTGTGGTTTTTGTGAGTTACTTATTCCAAATGTTGCAAGTTCAGATGTGGTGGCGGGGGCTTTCAACCTGAGACGACTTGGCCCTAATTACAGCCGGGCAACGAGTGCTGTCGTCGTCCAGCCTCTATTTCGACGCACTGCAGGAGATGAGTGAAAAGAAAACGTTCACAGTGGCTGCTCTTGATGGGATCTTCCTGCTTTCTTTTATGATCGCGAGCCATTCACCTCAGTTTTTTTTCAGATTGAGTGCTGCACGGAGTGGGCATGCCGTCATCATGGCCAATGCGACGTCCCGTCGATAACGCTCTAGTAATTGTTTCGAGCGCTTCGCCAGCATGCGTCGCACTTCCCTTCGTTTGCCCTTCTCTCGTGGGATGACCATATGGTCGTAGGCTGTGGTTTGATGGCGCATCCAGGCGATCGTCGCGGCCTCCGCTCGTTGTTCGATAGGGATGCGTTGGGTGCGTGCCACGGTTCCACTTCCAACGGGAACGGCATGTGCGGCAATCGCCTTAGCAAGTGCCTCAGCCAGTGCTTGGTGCTCAGGAGCAAAATCAAGAAAGCTCAACACGCTGGCTTCAAATTCTAAGGCATAGTCGGATTGAAGCTTGGCCCGGCGTACTCGACCCGAGTCCAGTTTTCTTTGATAAGCAGGATCCTCGCGCTCGACTGCTCGTTCTCTCTTCAAGGCTTCTATCCTCGCGCTGGGCGCCCAGATTCCTCGCGAGAATCGCTTCCGTCCCTTCATTTCGATGACCGTCCACGTAGGGCCATCCTTTTTGATACGTCGACTCAATGCGGCGTCTCCCGGCGCCAACAGGCTCCAACCTTGTGGCACGTCAAGTGTTTGCCCCTCAGCGCTCAGGACCTGGCGAGGGTTCTTGGTGGGGCGGACTTCAAGAGCTGCATCAAGCATCCCCAATGTTGATCTAAAGCCTCACTATCTTTCAAGTAGCAATCACCGCTTACTCATAGGGAAGCCCTTTGAACTCACTCTGTGTATTGACAGTCCAATATCCGGCATGTTCAACTCGTACTCTATGAAACGTACTGCTGTTATCATTGGCTCCCTCGCGATGCTTCTCAACGCTGGGATGATTGCGCCACAAGCCGCCGGCCCCATTTGGACGGACCCGGCCAAAGCGAGTGCAGAGAATCCCGACTTCTCCCTCCAAGGAGAATACATCCAAGCGGGCAAAGCGTTTCAGGTGATTGCCCTCGGAAAAGGTCAGTTCCACGTAAGTGTCTACAATGGCGGCCTACCAGGGGTCGGTTGGGATCGTTCCTCCATTGGGCAAATCCGCGGTAACACCGAAGAGATCAAAGCGCTGACTCAGCATGCACATCGGGTCACGCGTCAAAGCCCACGCATGGGAGCCAAACCACCAGCAAACGCCACCATTCTCTTCGATGGCACCAGCGCGGACGCTTGGGATCATGGCAAACTCTCTGACGGCCTCCTAGAATCCGGCACTCAAACCAAGCAGAGCTTCGGCGATTTCGAGCTACATATCGAATTCAGACTTCCTTTCAAGCCGGAAACAACGCCAGGAAGCCAAGACCGAGGCAACAGCGGTATCTATTCCTTCAACCGATACGAAACCCAGGTGCTCGATAGTTTCGGTCTTGACCTCGATATCAACTCATGGAAAGAAAAACCTCAATCCGACCCCAAGCAATGGTGCGGCTGTCTTTACAAATTCAAATTGGCAGACACCAACATGTGTTTCCCGCCGCTCATCTGGCAGACCTATGACATTCACTTCACTGCACCACGATTCGAGGGTGACAAGAAAACCAGGAACGCACGGATCACCGTGATCCACAACGGCATCAAGATTCATGATGACGTGGAACTTCCCAAAGGTACCGGGGCTGGTGGCAGCCGCAAGGAAATCGCCCGCGGGCCAATCGTTCTTCAAGGCCACGGCAATCCTGTCCGCTACCGCAATATCTGGATTGTTGAGAAATAGGATAAAACCACTCTTTGGAATGAATTTGAGTTCAATCCAGGTTAGCGCGGGCCTGACCGCCTGCGCAGAATAGTGAGTAGTAACTTTGTCTGTGTTGGGTGACTTGATATTTAGTTGTCCGCCATGAGGGGCTCGAAAGCGGTCAATGCAATAATTGTCCCAAAAAGGTGGTTGGCATTGGTTTTTATGGATGGACCTGACCGGCATTCACAGAGAAGGGGAGCCTCGGTATCCAATGTATTCCCGAGTGCAACTTTGATGGGATTGTATCGGTTGAGTCGGATATTGAATCCAATTTTTTGTGATAGTTGCCCTGCTGCCAGAAGAGAATGCAACCATGGGTGGCTTTACCATAAATTCATTCTTTCGGTTCATGCCTGATTCAAGCCTGAAATTCATGGGGCGTTTGCTCCGTTCCAAATTCTGATTCGACGATCTCTCTCAGTTGGTCTGGGTCCAGTTTGGGACCGATACACATGAGGGAAGCCGGTGTATTTGGAAGGTCATGAACGGGGGTGGGCTTGGGTATGGTTTCAGTGCCTACTTTTTCGAACAGCCAGCGAGGTTCAGCTTGACCAGAGATACTTACGAGCGCTTTGGCACGAAGCACCCAATGGGGTAGTTTATCCATGAGCCGTATCATCCTCGAAGCGCTTACCCGAGGTGGAAGCGGTATTTTGCAACCTGTAAACCGATGTGCCAGCTGATGCTCATGGTCTTGTGTTCGTTTTAATTTTTTTCCTGAAGAGATCTGTTCGACTGTTTGGCTCAATTTGGAGTGTGAGTAGTGCTCAGCTGCTTGGGACTCAGCGCGGGTTCTTTCGATTCCCGAGACAATGATTTGGAGAAGCTGCTTTATATTGACTTCGCTGGAGTTGGGAGCAATTGCACGAACACTTTTTTTTATTTTATCCAAATGGTCTGCGTTCATTTCTTCCTGAAAGGAGAGATACCAAAAGCTCGCCGTTTCAAGTTGCCTTTGTTCCAAGTCGTTATAATCCTTTCGGGATTCCCAATGCCGAGCATCAATGACGCACACCTGCAGTCGCGGGAAAAATGGCAATCTTTCCTCCAGTAGTGTAAAGGTCTCAAGAAGCGGCAGCGGATCTGCCGTGCCGTTCAATTCGACAAGCACAAAATCTCCCTTGCCCTTGGCTGCTGTTCGGCAAAGTACGACCAATTCCTCAAGACTTTCGCAACAGGCGCAGCCCGCTGCAAGTGGTGCCAGACTCGTCAATGATGAGCAATCGAGCGTTGCCGAATCAATTTCTGCATCTCCAAAATCGTTCAGAATAACGTCCGTTTTGAAGCCGTATTCCACGATGTCAGTGAGGAGTGAACGAAGGAGCGTTGTCTTGCCTGCGCCGAGAAATCCGGTGATCAACAGGAGTGGTTTTGATGAATGCATTTTGAAATAGAACCACTGCCACAAAACACCTTCAAAGGGTGCTTCTGTTTGCTGGTAGCCCTGATCCTCTTTTCCTGAAATTAAATGATGAGCTAGAGCTTGGTTGGATTTGCCGTGCCTTCATACACCAACGCAGGATCAAAAGCCTTATCCTTTTCAATGAATCTTAATTCGGGTTTATTGCTGCTGACTTTTACCTCACGATAAAAGCAGGTTCTATAACCGACATGACAAGAAGCCTCATTACCTCCTTTTGTGGGTGTGGTCAGCGAAACTTTGATGATGATGCAATCCTGATCATCATCAATCAAAATTTGATGCACCTGCTGACGCATTCCTGAAGTCTCCCCCTTGACCCACAATTTTTGTCGCGATCTGGACCAGTAATGTGCCAATCCTTTTTCGATCGTGAGCGTGAGGGCTTCCTTGTTCATGAAGGCGAACATGAGTATTTCGCCTGACTCGACGTGCTGAGTAATACATGGAAGCGTGCCGGACGCATCAAATTTTGGTGTAAGTTCAAAACCTTCCTCAACCTGCTCGATGCTGCGACGCGAGGCGAAATCCCAATCGGGATCCAATGATTCGATCTTCGGGTGATGATTCATGATTTTATTAAAATGGTAGTGTGACGTGGAGTGTATGTAGTCGGCTGCTGCTTGATGAAAAGGTTTCAGCGCAAGCCAGATTTATTGTATTTAATTCAGTTTGCAATTCCTGCAGTAACCCCTGAGTAAAATTTCTGTGACTTTTTGGATTTGAACGTTCGATTTCAAACTGTCTTTGGGTAGTTTAATATCCTTCAGACAGGATACATCGCCGCAATCCAGACAAAGAAAATGAGGGTGCGTATGGTTTTTCTTTTTATCACTCTCAATAAGTTCGAATCTCCAGACATGATCTCCCACCTCTGTTTTCCTTACCATTCCTGATTCAACCAAATCGTTCAAATTTCGGTAAGCCGTTGCCTGATCAAACCCCATTGTAGTTAAATGTTTCGCGACATCAGCATGTGTCATTGGGTAGTCAGTTTGATGCAACAACCTCAGCGTTTTGATTCGCGCAGGTGTGGCACGTAACCCCTTACTCCTGATGGTTTTCCTGAGTGTTTCTCCGTCTGTTAAAGGCATGCTGATTCAATTGTGTTTTAGTTCGGTTGTGTGTTGCTCGATCTGCCCAGTGTTTCCTTTATTATTTTAGAAAAGAATATTGCCAAATGCAAAAGATTTGCAATAACTTTTTCGAAATAAGAAATGCAGTCCACCCATCACAAAAGAAAATCTCACTGGATATCGGCAATCATGCTGGTCGTCCTCATATGGGTGTTGTCGACGGGTTCGCGGAGTTATTCATTTCATCAATGGGTTTGCGGGGATGAGGTTCGTTGTGTCATGGAGCATCCAGTGAAAGGGTGCGACAGTGAAAATCAAGACCCCTCTTCAGGGAAAGAAAATACTGAAGTTCCAGACCCACTACAGCCATTCTGCCAATCAGGGTTTGATGTCCAAATCATTCCTCTGGCGGTTGCTTATGAACCTGGTTCGATTACCGAATTATCTGCACTTTCCGCAAGTCAATCGACTTCAAAGAGAATCGATTCTTGGTCGCCTTCTCGAGCTCCGCCCGCCTTGGTTTAGTCTCATTACCCATGCCGCTCAATACAAAGCGGTGTTCAGATCCATGTTCCAATGAACATTGGGAAATCCTTCTACAATGCTAGATCAAGAATGAATAATGAACCTAAATATTTTAAATCGAAAACGAAAAGTTTACTCGAAGAGCGCACGTATTCGTCGCGCATTCACACTGATTGAGCTACTTGTCGTCATGGCCATTATCGGAATATTGGCTGGACTTCTTTTCCCTGCACTGGGCCGTGCATCAAGCAAGTCCAAACAGATCAAGTGCGCCTCCAATATGAAGCAGATTGGACTGGGAATGCTGATGTACATGGATGATTTCGATGGCAGGCTTCCTAGAACCGGCCAGGAAACGATGAATACAAATGAAATGTTTATTCACAAAATTCACTCGTATGTCGGAAACTCTGAGTCCATTCGTCTCTGTCCGGCAGACCCCACCCGCATGGAGCGGCTAAGGAACAGGGGAGCCAGTTATATATTGAACGATTTTATTTCTGTTCCGGTGATTGATCCTTTTGGGCGAGTGCTTGCGCCTTTACCGAAGCTAAGTCAGTTGCGTCAACCATCCGCAACAATGCTTCTTTTTGAAGTTGCAGACGAATATGGGCCCACCATTTCCGTTGATCATGCTCATTCGCGGACATGGCTCAACAGCGGTTGGAAAGGTGTAATCGATGATATTCGTCCGGATCGCCATCGCGTTGGCAGTTCCAACGCCGACCGAACGGAAGGCTATGCCAATTATTTATTTGTTGATGGGCATGTGGAATCGATTCACGGCAAAGAAATCAAACGAAAGTTTGATGCAGGAATAAATGTTGCACACCCGCCTGAGCTTCGAGGGAATTAAACCCAGTTGTCGATTCGACTTAAGTTAACCCAAACCATCCATTGAACAAAATCAGATGAAAGTAATCGAAAAATCAAATTGCCGATCCTTCGCATGGCTTGATTCCCTCGCCATCGGGATGTCTATGTTATGTGCTGTCCACTGTTTAATGACGCCAGTGTTGATTATTCTTCTTCCTATCATGGCGACTACGTTTTGGGTGCATCAAGACTTTCACCTCTGGATGATTCTTTTTGTGGTTCCAACGACCTCTGCAGCCGTTTTCATGGGGTGCAGGAGACACAAAGATAAAGCGGTGCTCTTCTTGAGTATACTTGGTCTGGGCTTTTTGGTGTCGGTCGCGGGTTATGAAACATGGTTTCATGTAGAACATGTCCTATCTGAAGCTTCCACTTGTCCCCACTGCCTGGCAAAACAGAAAGGCGGCATCTCCATGGGGATCACCATCTTTAATGTCATTGGGGGAGTTTTTCTGGCCTCCGCACATGCGAGAAACTATCTGCTCTGCCGGGCGTCCAGTTGCATGCATGAAAACTAATCCAACCGAATCAAGATACGCCAACTATGAATGACGGAATATGGATGCTCATTCTATTACAAAAAACCAGCGCAATTCATCCAATTAGCTTCTGATCAACGCTGGGGGGCTTTTTGCTTCCTCAGGTAGTTGAGACGCACTCATATCGGCATATCACGGCAGCACATGCAGCAAGTCGGGCCTGGGCGCTTTGCGGTTGGACAGCAAGATGGGAAGGTCCTGATTTACGATATTCAATCCCAACAGAAGCCTTGATTTCGGTCGGCTTCCATTCTGGGGCAAAGACTTTAAATAAAATTAGACAATGGAAAAAAACTAAACAAAATCTGCCTGTGACCGTTCTTTCGGGTTTCCTTGGAGCAGGCAAGACTACATTACTTAATCATATTCTTCACAACCGTGAGGGGCGCCGAGTGGCTGTCATTGTCAATGACATGAGTGAGGTCAACATTGACGCCGCTCTCGTTAAAGGAGGTGGTGCAACTCTCAATCGGGCGGAAGAAAAACTCGTCGAGATGTCTAACGGATGTATTTGCTGCACCTTGCGCGAGGATCTTCTCAAAGAGGTTGCGGCACTTGCTGGTGAGGGTCGCTTCGATCAGTTGGTTATTGAAAGTACGGGGATTTCCGAGCCATTGCCTGTGGCTGAGACATTTACTTTTTTGGATGAAGAAGGACATTGTCTCAACGATCTTGCCCGACTCGATACGATGGTCACGGTGGTTGATGCGTTCAATTTCCTGCGCGATTTTGGCTCACCTGATTCACTCGTGGAGCGCCGGCAGGCGCGTGATGAGCAAGATGACCGATGCGTGGTTGACCTGTTGGTAGATCAGATCGAGTTTGCCGACGTGATCATTCTCAACAAGACCGATCTGGTGAATCATGAGCAATTACAGCTTGTCACAGGAATTATCAAAGGACTCAATCCGGATGCAGAGCTGGTGAATGCCGCCTTTGGGGAGGTGTCCCTGGATTTGCTGCTCAACACCGACCGATTCAGCATGGAGCAAGCTCAGGAAGCTCCTGGATGGTTGAAGGAATTGCGAGGAGAACACACTCCTGAGACCGAGGAATATGGTGTCAGCAGCTTCGTCTACCGGGCTCGAAGACCCTTTCATCCCGAACGCTTCATGGCCTCCCTGCGTACTGCGTGGCCAGGCGTGCTGCGCAGTAAAGGCTTTTTCTGGCTGGCGACTCGTATGGATTGGGCGGGTAATTACTCACAGGCAGGTGCGGCCTGCCGCACGGAAGGCGCCGGTTCCTGGTGGTGCGCTGTAGACAGAAACGAATGGCCGGACGATCAGGAACAGTGCGAGGAGATTGTGAAGTTATGGGAGAAACCCTGGGGCGACCGTCGCCAGGAGATCGTCGTCATCGGTCAAAGCATGGATCCTGATGCGATTACCGCCAAATTTGATGAGTGCCTGCTTACCGACGACGAAATGGCGCTAGGCCCTGACAGATGGTTGACCCATTTCAAAGATCCTTTTTTTGAGTGGCAAGTGGCAATGGAGGAGGAGGAAACGACGATTCAACAATGAATGCGAGCGTTTACTTGTAATCGGATGATGAATGCCATTGTTGGCACTCATCACTTCCCATCTAATGCATGTGTTCACGCCATCCAATGTCGCAATGGTTGCTTTGGTATCATACGACTTTAAAGCCCTATGGATCTAATTGGAAAAGCGAATCTTAAATAGAGATGACAGGATGCAATGCTCAAGCAAGCGAATTGCAAACCTCATGATCATGCGCATTGCTTAAAGCTGAACTCCTTGCCTTTGTGGTCAAAGGCAAGGAGTTCACGGGCGAAACTTTTCAGTCCAATCAGGGTTTCATTGAAGCCACACACTTTGAGCAGCTTGTCACGGTTTGAGAATAAGAGTATGCGAGCAGTATCGGTGTCTTAATGCCGCTCATACGAGCATAATGATTGAGAGGTGTTTTTTTGTCCAAGTGTCCAAGATTTAATCGATCCTTATTGCGTATTCTCAACTCGCTTGAGTGTGTATTTGCCATCTTCTCCCGAATACTCGCCGTTTTTCTTAGATTGCCAATAGACTGTCATTGTATCGTCACCTTCGAATGTTCTGATGATTCGAGAATCATTTTGGCGTTGTCCAGTCATTTTGTCAGAGATTAAATCCCATCCTCCACTTCGGCTGAAGCCATCTTTATCTACACTCCACATTGTTAACAGTCCATTGGACGGGTCGATTCCAGTAATATTTATACCTCCACCGCTGATTTCGTTTTTCTCATTGATATAATTAAATTTTTCCACCAGCAGACTTCCCATACCACTTAATCGCCATTGGATTTCGCGACCAAAATCTCCTGTTTCATTTTTCATTTCCCATTTGCCGATCAATTTTTCAAATGACTCCAAAAAGCCTGCGGTTTTTCTATCCTCATCGGTTAATATGTCTCCATTCTGAAATAAAGACATTAAGTTGGTGTCGACCAACTTACGGTTTTCACTCCTAGGCGTAGATGCCAAATAATTACCATTAAAGATAACGTCATTCCATGTTTCATGGGATTTTGTACCGTTCTCCGATAATTCCTTTTTGATCGTTCCGGAAAAAATGATGTTGTTCGTGTTTGCTCCCTGAAAACGAATGATGGTTTTATTCCCATCGATCACACCTACCGATGAGCCTACATTGCCATCTGAGTTGAAGATCAGGGACTCTGTTTGTTTTCCTGATGCACTGACGGTCGTGTAAACATGAAGCGAGGAAATCAGCTTTTTTGTGTCGGCATCGACATCAAAATGAACGCTTCGAGCCAATTCCAATTCCTCCACATATCCGTGCCAAGAATAATGATTGATTTTATCACCTTCTTCGTTTGTTGATTCACCAAACCAAACCCCAGATTCGCGGGTCAATAACTCCTTGGTGATTGTGTCCTGCGCAATCGCTTGTGGCAGGCTGAGGAATATTACTCCGGTAATCAGATAGGTAGAGATTATTTTAAATGCTTTCATGGATTGTATGTATTATTGAAACCACAGATTTAAGTTCGGCTTGAATAAGTGTTTCCAGTCAATATAACGCTCACAAGGATTAGATTGGGCCAAAAAACTTTCCGCGATTTACTTTGGGGTATCGATCTGTCCTCAGCTGTTCAATTAATCTTTATATGAAGAATTCGAGCACTTTTCCTTATTCGGAAATGATAATAATCCAATTGTAGGAATGGACAAATGGATGGTTTTTGCAGCTGGTAAGTCGGCGTTTTGAAAGTAGCCGTTGACTTGTTTTTTTCAATTTGCCCACAGCTTGCTTGAATCAGTCTTTCTCTCACCGAACTGAAAGATTGGGTTATGGCAGCATTATATTGTGGTCGGCTTATATGCCCTTCATGTGTCTCCAGTGTTAGGCAAAGGAAAAACATGCGATGGGAGAATGGATTGATAAACGGGCTTTTTGGGGCACTGATCAAGCGATTATTTCACTGACAACTTGACCATGCACATTGGTTAATCTGCGTTCCAGTCCATTGTGGTAAAAGGTAAGGCGCTCGTGGTTCAGGCCCATCAGGTGCAGTAGGGTTGCGTTGAAGTCATACACGGTCAATTTGTCGACGGCAGCTTTGAAACCGAACTCGTCACTTTTCCCATAACTAAATCCTTTTTTCACGCCAGCGCCTGCCAGAAAGCAGGTGAAGGCGTTAGGATTGTGATCACGCCCGGTACCGTTGGTCTGAAGGAAGGGCATGCGCCCAAATTCCGTGGCCCAGACGACCAGTGTGTGCTCGAGTAAACCTCGTTGCTTCATGTCCGCGAGCAATGCGGCTGTGGGTTGATCCATGATTTCCGCCTGCATGGCGTGGGTTTTCAGAATGTCAGAGTGCGAGTCCCAGTTGGTGATACCGTTACCACCCGCAGGATCGCTGCCGTTGTAGAGTTGAACGACACGAACTCCTTTTTCAATCAGCCGCCGGGCCAGGATACAATTTTTTGCGTATTCGCGATGCAGTTCGCTTCCCTGATCGACGCCGTAATGTTTCAGAGTCGATGCACTCTCAGTAGACATGTCCATGACTTCCGGGACGGAAGTTTGCATGCGGCCTGCCAGTTCATAGCTGGCGATGCGGCCAGCGAGGTTCGAATCACTGGGATATTTTTCCAGATGTTGAGCATTGAGTCGTTGTAATAATTCAGCGGTCCGGCGATCTGCATCGCGACTTAGACCCTTGGGCCGATGCAGGTTGTTGGGTGGGTTCCTTGAGTTAAAGTCTGTTCCTTGAAAGGCAGCAGGAAGAAAACCGTTGCCGAAATTGTTTTTACCGCTTCGTGCGAGTCCGCGGGGATCGTTGATAGCAACAAAAGACGGTAACTCATGAGATTCTGTACCGAGTGCGTAGGTGACCCAGGCTCCAAACGATGGAAAGCCCTCCATCGTAAAGCCGGTGTTCATGAAGTTTTCTCCTTGTGGATGGGCACTGGTATTCGTTGTCATTGAGTGCAGGAAACACAAGTCATCCACCTGTTCCGCCAGATGGGGCAGTAGATCAGAGACCATTTTTCCAGACTGTCCATGCGGATTAAATTTCCAGAAGGGTTTCGCGATGTTACCCGTCGGTCCTTCAAAGGTCACCGCAGGAATTCCTGGAGGCTTCCTGCCGTGCAATCTTGAAAGCGCTGGCTTGTAATCAAATGTGTCCACATGACTGACGGCTCCGGGCAAGTAGACAACCAATACCTGCTTGGCGGTTGCATTGAAATGTGATGACCTTGGGGCGTAAGGGTTGTTGGGATCGATGTTTGGGCGGATCGGCAGCTCACCGCTCACGGTCTGAGAGTCATTGGCAAGCAGTCCCTCATTATCGAGCAAGCCTGCCAACCCCAACCCAGCGGCTGAAAGTCCGGCCGTGCCGAGGAAATGGCGTCGGTCCAATAAATGGCGTCCATGCAAGGAAAGGTGTTCGGGATTGTTCATGATGTGAGTCAGGGCAGGAATGCGAATTCATTGGAGTTGATGATCGCACGACACACGAGTTGCAATTCTTTCTCCCTCACGAGATCCAGGCAAGAGGCCTGCTCTTTGATAGTAGGGGGACGACCGAGTAGTAACTCGAAGCAGCGCTGAATGGCAAGCTCTGGATGGTCGTTTGTGTCCTGACGTGCTCTTTCAGCTATCAGGCTTGATTGATCCATGACAAAATCGCTATTCATTAGATTGAGAGCCTGCAACGGTGTCGTCGAGACAGGGCGTTTGGCTCGAACTTGCCCGCAGTCTGGAAAGTCGAATGCGGTAAACATTTGGTCGTCCACACGGCGCATGCGCTCCTGATAGATCATTCGCCGCCACGTCTCTGAACCATGATTATCCGTTACTTTCCATTGGGCATATCGTTTTTTCACGTTGTGGATACGATAGCTGCGTCCTCCAATGGTGCGATTCAGCGTGTCCGATGCTTGTAAAATTGAATCGCGGATGACTTCGGCTTCGACGCGTTTTGGGGGATATCTCCAGAGTAACTGTGAGTCTGCGTCAGCGGTGATTCCTTCCTTTCCTGGCGCACTGGATTGCCGAAAGGCATCCGACATGACCATCAAACGAATCATGTGCTTGATGGACCATGCTTGCGTTTCGTTACTTCTTGCGATACGGGATGCAGGCTGCATGAATTCGGCTGCCAGCCACTCGAGCAATCCGGGGTGTGTGGGCGGTGTACCGGCAGCACCGAAATCGCTGGTGGTCGTGACAATACCCTGGCCGAAAACGTGATGCCAAATTCGATTGACAGCGACTCGGGGTACAAGTGGATTGCTGGGTTTGATCAGCCATTGAGCAAAAGCAGCTCTCCGCTTTGGACCTGAGGCGTTTGTTCGGAGATTAAGGTCTCCACCGAGTTGTGATAATCCAGCAGGAAGCACTTCGTCTCGAGGATTCTCGGGGCTTCCGCGCATGAGTATATGAGTGTCAACCGGTTTAATGAAACGAGCGACAAAACTTGGTTTTGGTCCTTCTTCATTCACAAGCGTGATCAGTTCTTGAAGGGTAGTCAAAAGACCCTTTCGAGATGTGTGCTTTTTGTTCTGTTGATCAAATGTCATGGTGGACGCAACCTGCTTCCATTGACCCTCTTCCGAGGGGATCTCAACACGGTAAGGACCAAAATTAAATTTATTGAGCCCTTCAAGGTAGGCTGTTTCAAAAAAATCTTCGCGATTGGTGCTTAGACGAATACGTTCGATGTCATGCGGTTGGGTAAAGGTGAACTCGATCCAGGGTTTGCTCTTGCCGTCAGCGGGTGCTTTTGCCCCCCAGGCCTGAGTACCATACTTACCATCGTTGACGTGCTTCAGATCAGCACGCGCAATTGCCATTTCAGGAGGGCTGAAGGTTTGTGTGCCTTCGGATGCTGCAGCCACATTCCGACCATGATCGGTAGGCCCAAAGATTTCGATTTCGTCGAGACGCACACCACCCCAGTTGAATTTGATACGAACTTTTTGTGCTTTCACAGGGTCAAAATGCAGCTCCTTGTAACCTACCCAATCCTCTACCCAAGGGCCCATCGGTTTCAGCTCTGCATGCACTTTTCGAATTTTTCCATAGAGTTCCTGACCGCGTAATCGGCGCGGATGATCCGCTGCCAGTTCGGGGAATCGGCTTCCAAATTCGACATCCTCAAAAACAGCAGTCATGGCGTAGTAATCGCGAATCGAGATTGGATCAAATTTGTGATTGTGACACCTTGCACAGCCGATGGTCACACCGAGTGCGGAGGCTCCGACCGTCTGTATGATTTCATCCATGCGATCAGCCCGCGCCTGCCTTCGTGCGGCTGGTTCCTGGCCCACCGTTGCCACGGGAACGTGCGGGCCAGCCACCAGGAAGCCGGTTGCATCACCTTCACCGACCGAATCGCCTGCGATTTGCTCGAACAGGAAACGGTCATATGGCTTGTCTTCGTTCAGAGCGCGTATCACATAGTCGCGATAAATCCATGCGTTCTTGCGATACATGTTGCTTTCACTGCCGTTTGTTTCTGCCCAGCGAATGACATCCAACCAATGCTGTGCCCAACGTTCTCCAAAATGTGCGGAATCCAATAAACGATCGACGAGTAATGTATATGCTTGATCACTATCCTTCTCATAGGCTGCCAGGAAGGTTTTGGTTTCAGCCAATGTCGGTGGCAAACCGGTCAGAACGATGGAGACACGACGAATCAATGACCGTGGAACTGCAGGATCTGAAAATGTGAGTTTATCCTCATCCAGCCGTTTCAGCAGAAAGCGATCAATGGGGTTTGAATGGGAAGCATATTCTTCTGGGCTGTCCGGTCGACGGATAGCCTGAAATGACCAATGATCTGATTTCATTTCCTCGACCGTTGCCATCTGTCCCGGCCAGATGCTTCCTGCTTTGATCCAGCGTTCCAGTAAATGGATTTCCTTCGCCGGAATCCTGTCTTCATCAGGCGGCATCATGACGTCGGGATCGAGGTGCTTGACGACTTCCAATAAGTAACTTTTTTCTGGATTGCCCGGGATAACGGCAGCCAACCCTGAATCACCACCGCGCAGCATGTTCGCACGGGTGTCCAGTCGCAGACCGGATTTCTCTTTAGCTTCACCATGACAGTCAATGCAGCGCTCCTTCAGGATAGGCGCGATGTCACGTTCGAACTTGATTTCATCAGCCGATACAAGCAGAGAAATGAAAAAAAAGGACACACCACTGACCCATCTGAAGCTGTTCTGCTGTCTTGCTATGATTCTTAAAAAATGTTGTATCATTTTTATCTAGAGAGTCCATGAAGTGGTTTATCACTCTTCCGTCACTGGATTATCTTTTTGACGATGGATCAATTACTTCACGATAAGCTTTCAATTCTGACCATGTCAATTTGCCATCCTTGTTGGCATCGGCCGCAGGGTGACTTGAGAAGTATTGAGATTTCCATGCTTCGGCTCTCGAATTGGGATTGCTGGAACCCTTGGGTTTCCACTTGGGTTGAGGCGGAATCGTGCCAGGCTGAGGGATTCGATCAAGAAGACGTTTTCGAAAATGTATCAGCCGGTCGGCATGTTCCACACGTTCGTCAAGATTGTTCCATTCGTGGGGGTCGTTGGAGGTGTGATACAATTCCTCCTTTCCGTTTTCATAGCGAATGTAACGCCAGTCCTTCGATCTCAAGGAATAACTTTCCTGCGCAGGGTGGTAATCCATGCGCCACTTGTAAAGAGCCGTGAGTGCCTCGTCTGGTCCAGACCACTTGCCTTTGACAGGATCCATCAGCAGTGATTTAAAGCTATACCCGTCCAGTGGATGACCTTTCCGACCCTTCATCGTCGTACCCTTCATATGGCAAAGGTCGACCAAGGTTGGATATAAATCAATGAGCGAGACCGGTCGATCGCATTGAGTGTTGGCTGAAGTGTCATCCGGTAATCGAACGATGAGCGGTACCTGGGTGCTTTCCTGCCATAAGGAATTTTTGTAAAGATAATCTTTTTCTCCCATGCCCCAGCCATGATCGCTGGTCAGTATGATGATGGTATCCTCTTTCAGACCCGATTGATCAACGACATCCAGAATGCGTCCTATCTGTTCGTCTACCGATGCCACACTGGCCAGGTAAGCCTGAATGAAGCGCCGCAAGGCTTCTTCGCGGGACGAGTAGGACGCCACAAGATTCGAATACAAGCGCAGTCCCATGTCCTCCGCTCGTGTCGAGCCTGGTTCTGCTCCGTTGGGAATACCGCGTATCGAGCGCACGTGGGTATCGTCTATATCGTGAGGTCTGATCGTGGGGAGCTTGATAGAGTCCAGTGGAAACATGTCAAAGAAACGTGCTGGCACAATCAAGGGCGTGTGCGGGCGAATGAAACCGATGCCCATGAAGAATGGTTTGCCATGGGCGTTTTTTGCCAACGTACGGAGTTGCTCCACCGCCCAGTCACCATTCAGTTCATCCGGTGTCTGGTCACGATCATCTGCAGAATCGACTCGGAGTGCTTTGGCTCGAGCTCCCCAGCCACCGTTGAGCCAGCTCATTGGAAGTCCACTTTCCGTCTTGCGGTCATCAAGATTGACGAATGGACCAAAGGAACCGTCGACCGCCCCGATGTTGCGATAGGGTGCCGGCACGTCCGGGTGAGCCGCTTTCCCGTCGCCTGCAACTACAAAGGGTCCATAGTCAGCTGGGTGCCCATACTGTTGCCATCCCCTCTGAACAACTCGATGGTGCATCAGTTTGCCTGTGCCAAGGGTAAAGTATCCGTTTGCCTCAAAGTGCTCCTGCAAGGTCCTTGAATGCTTCAATACCTCGTACGTATCCCACTTGGTAAAGCCGTAACAGCCGGAGTTGTGAGGGTAAATACCCGTAAACAAACTTGCCCGAGAAGGGCCACAGATGGGTGCATTGCAATGTGCCTGTGTGAACCTGACACCTTGTTCGGCCAGTCGCGCCATGTTGGGTGTCTTCGTTTGAGGGTGACCGCCGAACCCTTCGACATAGTCGTTCAAATCATCGCAAATGATAAAGATTACGTTGGGATGCTCGACCGGACTTGCTTTTGCGGCGTATGTCAAGCACACGGTCGCGATCAAGACACTGAACAGGATAGGCTTTAATGTTTGCGACATGAGGGTCCACGTTCTCACTATGATATTATCAATAAGCAAGGGGTTTCTGTTTCAAAGGATGACTGAATTCTGTTCAGCATGCGCCGGCTATTTCTAAACAATGCTATTGTCATGATCTGCGTTCGTGCATTCAAAGTGCAATGGTGATTTTACCTGATTTATTCAACTGCGCCTTGTTTGCGCAGCAGGTCTGCGACTTCCTCGTGGCATTTCAAAACCGCCCAGTAAAGTGGAGTCTTTCCATGATTATCCTCTGCATCGATATCCGTGCAGTGTGGGATGAGTGATTCAACGATTTCCTTTCTGCCCTCGAAAGCGGCCGCGTGCAGAGGCGTTTTTCCGTTCTTGTCCCTGGCATTGGCATCCGCACCTCGAGCGATCAGTGTTTCAGCGATCTCCTTTGACGATGCCACGTGCAGCGGAGTCTGGGAATCGGAATTTTTTTCATGAATGTCCCTAGTTTCTGAGTTCAGAAAATGCTGAAGTGATTGCATGTTTCCGCTTTCTGCCACTTCGTGAATGGTTGGAGCGAAGCGATGACGGTAAATCATCGTCATGATAACCATGGTCAGGGAAAGGATCATGACGATGATGCAGGTTGCCCCAAGCTCAAATTTGCGGATATCAAGGAATTCAACCAAGTCGTCTGAGGCATTGGGTCCATGACGATCACGAGTGCTGTCGTAGGTTTTCGCGCTTTCCCCCAATCCAATTGCCCGTAGAAAAATAATCATTGAGATAATTCCTGTTATGGCACTTCCTCCTGCCAACCCACCCAAAACAGAATTGCCACCAGTGATGAATTTTCCGAGACGGATGATCTTCGTGGCCAGAAAGGTGAGTAAAAAGCCAATCGGAAACATGAGGCAACTCATACCGATGGCATTGTCCCATGCTCCATTCATGAGGGAAACGAATATTGCCATACCTGATCCGAAAATCAGTCCTCCCAGCGAATAAATGCCAGCATTTCTCATGACTCAAAGATGATTACTATCATTACTTTGCCAATGAAAAAAATGCAGGAATATTGAAGGTGTCAACAATTTGCGGATAAACAAAATTCAAGACGGATGTAATGAAGGTGAGTGGTTTTTGGCATCCTGAAAGGGGAGCAACTTATAAATCAGTACATGGATTGATGCGCATCTCCCTCGTCGTCTTCATACTCGTTCCATTGATCGCTCCGACCCTTTGTTTTAGCTGACCTGCTTCGGGGGTAATTGTCATGCGAGTATGCATGCATCCATGCGCATCTCTTTCTGCATGCATTGAGTCAGAGATAAATGCCACCAGGCGAGATAAAAATAGGACTTTCGAATCGCAGTTAAAATTCCTCATACCTATCGGGGTATCAAACGGGAAATCCGGAATCATTGCTTTGACTGAGCTGCGAATCCCATTCCAAAACGATGGGCGCTCGATCATCAAAAGACTCGTTGGTTTCTGTTCACTTTGGTCAGGAATGGCTTTTGAGGGGGGCAGGGGCGTCGGAAGTCCACCGCTTGCATCGTTTCATGGTGGTGGAACGAGGTTCGACCCGCCCCACTTTTTGGCTGAAAGTTATGGAAACGTTTTGCTTGCCTTGAAATCATTTGACGTGCTTCCACATTGTCATGACTGTTACAGTGACCCATCATGAATGCGAAACCACCTAATTTTGGCTCTGATTGGCAGCAAGCCGACGACCTCCCGACATTGGATGAATCAAATGCCCAGCAATACATCGGTAAGGTGGTTTTGGTGGGAGTGACCTTTGAGAATGCACGGGATGAGATTGTTCATACACAACAATGGGCTGGAGTGATCCGGACGTATTCAAATCTTAAGGGCATTCAGGTTGATCTTTATGACACTGAAGAAATATGCAGCTTGCCACCTTTTCCCGATCTACTTGAACCGGCCGAACCCGGAATTTACCGGTTGAGAAGTACGGGGCGAGTGGTCGAGCATCCGGACTACTTTGCCAACTTGACTTGTACCGCCCCTGAATCAGACGATCGAACTGCCAAGGCATAGGCTTTCATTTGTAATTAACGTGAGCCTCATGATCTCACATACTCAAAGCTCCCGCCAAGATTGGCGGTTACTGAGGGGCGATGAGGAAGCGCAAGGCTTAAAAAAAGGAGCACTCAATGCTCTGCTTTTACATTTCCTCGCAATTTATTTTGATAAACCCCTGGCCAGTGCTTCTTGTTCACGGCGAAGGCCTGGCTCCACGATAAAAGGTCCGAATGGGATGATGGCCGCAGTAAAAATTTTGGCAGACCAACCCCATGGGCGTTTCAAGACAAAGGCGGCGCGCGCAAGGGCGATGACATAGAGGACAAAAAGGAGCCCATGGATCATTCCGACGACGCTTACAGCCTCAGGTTTATCCGCAAGGTATTTCAAAGGCATGGCCACGAAAAATAGAAGTAAACTGGAGACTCCTTCTGCAATTCCGGTATTACGCAGCCATTTGATTGCTTTGATTGAATGCATATGTTTGAACCTGAGCTTTCGCACATATATTTTCAAGGTTTAGCCTCAAGGCATTTTAAAATTTTCTGCCCAAGGCATCGAGAGCTTCACATTTACTCCATGAAATTTTCTAATAACCAGAGCCTTTGCTTTCAATAATCACCCAAAGAAAACGTAATGGTTCTCTTCTTTTGCCCTCGTCAGATTCAAGATGCAAAAAACGTAAAGTTTTTCAGAATTTTAAATTCGGCAATCAGCATCCGAACAGATTGAGTTTCTGGATTTTACTCCGCTGATATGATTTGGATGTTTCTTTGATTACTAGAACGCCTGGAAGTCGTGGGTCTCGAGTGTTGCATCGTTCGCATTTGATGCGTCGCGATTTTTCATTGTTCAACTGGATCAAGTGAGAGCGGGCCGGTGTCATCCAATGGCTCCATCGCATTGAAGTTTTGCCCGATGAAACATGGAGGCATTTCTTTCATAGCCTTCGAGAGCTAACCTCACGCCTGCTTTCCTCAGTGCCCCACGAATCCAATTCCAGAGGTTTTTCTCCTGCGATGGGCACGGTGTCGTACGAACTACGACATGGTTCGTATGATTCTGGCCCCCGTTAAGCTGCTTTACCCATGTTGAGAAAATATTGGAAACGGGCAGTGCCTCATGATGACACACGGAGGATTGAGACAAGGTTTGTCGAGATTTTAGGTCATTGATCTGAGCCATGTCATTCAGGCGATGTTTCGTAACCTCAATCTAAGTTTAAAACCCCACATGCTGTCCAAATTACAGATGATTAACGCTCAAAGAAAGTAGGATGATGACACTTAAAGCGAAAATAATTCTTTGCAGTGCTCTGGCAGGTTCGTTTGTCGGGGCCAAAGCCCAGCTGGTCGACGAGAGTCAGGTCGGCTCAACGGTTTTATCAGGCGCCATTACCGAATCTCTTGCAGAACAGGTTGGCGCTGGGAGAGGGCATGTGAAAATGCCTCTCTCATCAAAGTATCTGATCAAGCGGGACCCTGCCAGAGCGGTGCGGCGGGGGCGTCAATTGTTCCAGCGGAAATTCACCGCCACACAGGGACTAGGACCTCGGGTAACGGCTGATTCGGTTGGTGACATCACTGCGAACCCTGCTTTGGGTGCAGGTATTTCGGATAGTTGTGCGGGGTGCCATGGCCGTCCCAAAGGAGCGGCTGGTTTTGGGGGAGTGGTGACAACGCGGCCGGACAGCCGAGACGCACCGCATCTGTTTGGATTGGGGCTGCAAGAGATGATTGCGGATGAGATGACTTGGTCCCTTCGCAGTCAGCAAGCAAAGCTCGTGGAACAAGCCTCACAAACGGGAACTTCGGTCAGTGCGGTTCTCACTGCGAAAGGAGTTCACTTTGGAACTCTCTCGGTGGATTCGAATGGTAATTTAGATACTTCTCAGTTGGAAGGTCTGGATGCTGATCTACGAGTAAAACCGTTTTTCGCTCAAGGGAGTTCATTTTCCATGAGGGATTTCATTGTTGGGGCCTTCAAGGACGAAATGGGCTTGCAGGCGTATGATCCCGATTTGGCAACTGCGGCGGCTGGAGGCATTGTGACGACTCCATCGGGGATGATACTTGATGGGCAGGTAGACTCTTTTGCTGCTCCTGCCGCGCTGGGGCCATCGCATGATCAAGATGCCGATGGTGTGGTCGATGAGGTTGATCCCGCTTTGGTGGATTTCATGGAATTCTATTTACTGAACTACTTCAAACCGGGAATCGGAAAGCAGACTGCACGAACCGAAGAGGGACTTGTGAAAATGAATCAAATCGGTTGCACAAGTTGTCATGTCCAAAACTTCACCGTTGATTTCGATCGAAGGTTAGCCGATGTCGAAACTGTTTTTGATCCAGTTAACGGTAAATTAAATCGACTCTACGCGACGGCAACCACACGATGGATGATGGTTGAGGACGGTGAAGAATATCCTTTGACTTTGCCGCAGGGAAAATCATTCGAAGTAGAGAATATTTTCACCGATTTCAAACGACATGATCTAGGAGATGCCTTTCATGAACGTCACTTTGATGGGGCTGTGGCAACACAAATGATCACCGAGCCTTTATGGGGCGTGGGTTCAACGGCACCTTATGGGCACGACGGGCGAAGCATCAACCTTACAGAAGTGATCTTGCGGCATGGGGGTGAGGCCCAGGAACAGGCCGACGCATTTGCCGCTCTTTCAGACGACGAGCAACGTAAGGTCATTGAGTTCTTACAAACGCTTATTCTGTTTCCGCCTGACGACACGGCATCAAATCTTAATCCAGGTAGTGATGAAGGAAGTCTGCAGGATCCCGCCATTCACGGTAATATCAACCTGGGGGCAATATTCCAAATTCCTGATTTAGGGCAATTACCTAGTACCTTGAAAATATCTCCAGGGAAGAGAGGACCGAATTTTAAATGGTACGGTTCCGGTGGGAATACCTATGAACTTCAAGGTTCTAGGGACTTCAAGACATGGAAAGAGATCGATAAGATGAAAATATCCACCGGTGGTGTTTTGCAATTCAAGCCGAATACAAAAAATGGCCACCAATATTACCGAGTGCGTCATTCCCGAGAATCAAAATAGTCTCCAGGGCTAAACACGGAGCGCCTTCCAGCGAAAGCAACCCCACTGATTCAAGAAGATTCCCATCGTTTTCTTGAATGCTATTCACGGAAGGCGCTTCCTTGCACACCGCGTCCAACGCGCTTCGGTCCTGTTGACCAATGAGTTCAAGAATGGATTCGATTCCTTGGGAATCGAGTCGGACTTTATTAGTATCACCATCTCCTCGAGTCCAGGTAGCGCAAGAGAATTTCCAAGAAAGATACTTATTTGCGTATTCATTTTACTCACCTACATGGCTTGACAACTCCGAACGCTTCATGGCGTTTATTTACAAATGGGAGTCCGAGTCGACCACGAACAGTTCAGTAAAGCTCAATTCTTAATCTCTCCTCCTTCTTCGATTAGATGCATATACTGGTGACTGATTCGGCACCCTTATCCAAATAGAATTGGAGAAGGGCGGTTATGATTTTGTATTTTAGTCTCAATAAAAACGTTGCATCCCTCTCTCAAAACAAGACAATCCTCCAACAAGCACAAGAACCGAACATGAAGAGACGAAAATTCCTACGTGCTGCGGGGGTATGTATCGCTCTGCCATACCTAGAATCGCTTGCGGTACCTGTCAGTGCATCGACAGGTCCACGCAATTTTGTAGCTATCGGAACCTACCTTGGATGGCATCAGAATGCCTTCTACCCTAAAGAGACAGGTACGGCTTACACGATGCCTGAGACTTTAATGCCTCTCGCCGCGTTCCGTGACCATTTCACGATTTTCTCAGGACTGGATCACCGTGCACCTAATGGCCATAACAACTGGGCGAATTTCCTGAGTGGCCATACACCCAAGCAATATTCAGTGGACCAGATGATCGCAGACGAGATCGGAGGCAAATCACGGATGCCTTCAATCCAGCTGACGGCGGGTGCGGGTGAAGGCGCGAAAGCGATGAGCTTCACCAAGCAGGGGATCGGCTTACCATTGATTCAACGTCCGAGTGTGCTTTACAAGCGACTTTTTCCTTCCAAATCAGACCGTGCAAGAACCGAATACCTCTTGCGCAGTGGTCGCAGCGCGCTCGACGAAGTCACCGTCGACGCCCGTCAACTCCAGAGATCGCTGCCCGGCAGCGATGCGGATAGACTGGATCAATATTTCACTTCATTGCGCGCTGTCGAAAAACGGATGGGACAGCAGTTGGAAATCATCAACGAACCCATTCCACGACCGGATTATCAACTGCCGGACTATGATCCCATCACGCCGAATCTGCAGATGGAGGCAGAGAACATTTTTTATGATCTCATGGCTTTGGCCATCGAGACCGAATCTTCCAGAGTGTTATCCATGTTTTTGGATGGGCTAGGGCAGGTTTTTTCAATCGATGGACGAGCTCTTGGCGCGGGCTATCACGGACTTTCGCATCACGGCAATGATCCCGGAATGATTCAAGATCTAATTGCCATCGAAACAGCACACGTGCATTGCCTGGCAGGCTTCATCAAGCAATTACAGGAAAAACGAACAGCGAACGGCAAGTCGTTGCTAAGCGATACGGTCGTCCTGGTTGGAACGGGGATGGGTGATGCCAGTCGCCACAGCAACCGAGATTTACCGACACTTGTCATGGGAGGGGGATTCAATCACCAGGGGCATCTTGCCTTTGATCCGAAGGATGCTTCGACTCCACTTCTAGGAGATCTATACCTGACGATCATGCAGAAGCTCGGCATGGAGGTCGATGCGTTTTCAAACGCCCATCGAAATCTAAATGGAAAATTTTCGTGAGATTGGTGCTCAACACCTCGCTTGCCATTGCTTTTGCAGGGGCGATTCAAGTTCAGTCGGCCTCTGGTGCTTTATCAATTCCTGCAGGTCCTGCGGCAGTTATCGACCAATACTGTCTGGACTGCCACGATTCTGATACTGAGAAAGGCGACGTCAACCTGGAGACACTTACGGTCGACTGGACTGCTGAGCAGAATCAGCACTTTTGGGAGCGTGTTCTCGAAGTTGTTGATGCGGGTGAGATGCCGCCCGCGAAGAAGAAACAACCTTCCCCTGCAGAGCGTTCAAAACTCGTTACCTGGCTGGACTCATCCTTAACGGAGCACGTTGCCTTTGGGGGAACGCAACCGCGCCGATTGAACAACGCCGAATTTGAAGCAACTGTTCGGGTGTTGTTTGACATGCGCGAGTTTGCACTCCCATTGGGTTTCCCCCCGGATCCAACGGTGCACGGTTTCAACAATCTCGCGCAGGGTTTGACACTATCGCCAACTCTGATGAATGCCTATCAGGAAGTGGCATCGCAGCTCGCGGACAGTCTGTATCCCCCCGCCAGACCGAAGCCAGAACCAAGGGTCCTGACGGCTGGACCCGAAGACCTGGTCCTTAGCTTTTCCGCCGCGGCGGTGTTTGGAGACTCTCTACGTTTGGCTTCCCGTGGAAATGACTCAGTGATGCGTAGTTGCACGTGGCCGAGTCGCATCGAAATCACCCGCTCGGGTACTTACCGGATGAGGGTCAGTGCATCCCAGTTTCGCCCGAAGAGTGAAGCGCCAATGATCCTTGAGGTAAGGGCGCGTGAAGTGGCGGCGTCTGACAGAACCCACGTCCCTGAGTTTCGTCTCCTGACCACATTTCCTATCACGAAGGAGTCACCGGAGAGCGTGACCTTTGAGGCCGATCTTTATGAAGGGCAGACCCTGCTTTTTCGTTGGTTGAACGCCGAAATGTCGCATGAGCCCAAAGAGTTTGCAGCTCATATGAAGGCCTGGTTCGAGCGTGATTCCCGGATGCTGGCTGCATGGCAGAAAACACTTTATCCGGAGATGACCCTGAAGTCGATGAAGGGCCATGCCCACCTGCGGGGAATGAATGGTTGGAAAATCATCACGGGGCACTTTGTTAATCCGGATCTGGACATGAGGCATGCCACGATGGAATCGCCGTTGACTAGAGAGTTACTGAAGTTCCTTGGTACGATTAGCGGCGGGCGCTACACGTTCGCAGACGCGCTCTGTCATTACTACCACGATAACGGTCCATCACTGCAACTTCATAAGGTTACCGTGGAAGGACCGTTGCGTCTCGTGGATTCACCCAAAGACAAGCAGAGATACGCCCGACGAAAAAGTTTGTTTGGCAAGGACCCGGAGGAATCTACAGAGACTTACTTGAGAGTTGCACTGACTCGTTTCCTTCCAAAGGCATTTCGTGGCCCTGTCAGTGCCGAGACTGTGGGTCACTTTGTTCGCATCGGTATGCATCACTGGCAGGCCGGACATTCATTTGATGAGGGCATGCATCTCGTGCTACGGAAGGTGTTGCTTTCTCCCCGTTTTCTGTTCCGTTCTATCGGGACGAAGGAGACACAGCAACATCAGCTTGCTGCTCGGCTTTCCTATTTTCTGAGGAAGGCACCACCGGATAGCAATCTATTGAAGCTTGCGGACAACGGCCGGCTCTCTGAACCGGCAATTCTAAAATTTGAGGCGCAGCGTCTGATGCCCGGGGGGCACCAGGATGCCATGGTGAAGGATTTCACCGGTCAATGGCTGGATACCAATCGTCTGCCGCAAATTATGCCTGATCCTAAATTCAAGTTTGGTGAGAACGAATTGGGAATAGCGCGCGTGGAAGTCGAGCAGTTCTTTGCAGCGATGCTTCGCGAGAACCTCCCAATGACTGACTTCATCGATCCAGATTTTATTTATACCTCACCCGCCTTTGGGAAGAAGGTCTATGGTCTCGAATTCAAAGGTGACGCTAGAAAAATAGTACGCCACACGATTCCTCGAGGGGGACGCATCGGCGGACTGTTAGGAAACTCGGCGATCATGCTGACGACGGCGAACGGCGTCGACACTCAACCGGTTTTGCGAGGCGTCTGGGTTTTGGAGAACATCATCGGTATGCCTCCTCCCCAGCCGCCGGATGACGTGCCAGCTTTAACTCCGGATGTGCGCGGCGCTACCACGCCGCGGGAAATGTTGGCTGCACATACCAAGGAGGCATCCTGCGCGGGATGCCATAAGCGGATCGACCCGGTCGGATTCGTCTTGGAGAACTTCGATCCAGTGGGGAAGTGGCGCGATTCCTGGCCGAATGGCGGAAAGATTGATCCCTCTGGGACACTGCCCGATGGCACCGAGATTAAGCACGTAGTCGACTTCAAACACTGGCTCACTGAGCATGTCGAATTATTTGCGCAGTGTCTTTCTGAAAAGTTAATGACCTACGCCACTGGCCGTGTCCCTAATTATAGAGAACGTAAAGAGATTGAGCAGATCGTCCTGGACAACCTGAGTGAGAGTGAAGGTTTTCAGGATTTACTCCTCGCCTTAATCGGCAGTGAAACGTTCGGAACGCAATAACATGAATATTGGTAAAATCAATAAACTCAGAGGAATCTTCCCGGTCATTCCAAGCCTTTTTCACGACGATAATACGCTCGATCTGGAGTCGCAACGCAAGGTCGTTCAGTTCGCGTTAAATGCAGGATCTCATGGGGTTGTGTTCCCGGGCGTTGCCAGTGAATACAACTTCCTGACGTCTAATGAACGGGGGCGATTGATGGCGCTGGTTGCGGAGGAGATCGATGGCCGAATCCCCATCGTTGGTGGAGCCAGCGCTCCCAGTGCAAAGGAGGTAATTGCTGCAGGTCGGCAGGCTGAAGAAAACGGGATTCGAATTCTCATGGTGATGGCTCCAAATGGTCTTGGGAAAGATTTGGATGTTCACCGGCGATTCTTCACAGAGATCGGCGAAGGCCTCCCGGACGCAGAAATCATGTTGCAAAATGCGCCGGCGCCTATCGGGGCAGGTCTTGCGGCAGAGAAGATTCTCGAACTCGTCGCCAGTAACACGAATATCTCTTACGTGAAGGAAGAGACGCTGCCTTCCGGACCCTCTATATCGGGACTTCGTCATGCTGGGATTCCTCACTTGAAGGGGGTATTTGGTGGAGGTGGTGCACGCTATATTATCGATGAACTAAGCCGTGGTGCACACGGGGCGATGCCTGCGATCGAGTTAGCCGACTTACATGTTGCGCTGTATAACGCTTTTTCAAGCGCCGAGGCGGAACGTGCTCGTCAGCTTTACCGAGACAGCTTGCCCCTTCTGGTTTCGCAGTCTGTTTATCGGATGCGACTGACGAAGTACGTCCTGAGCAAACGGGGTATCACTCCTGCACTGCATGTGAGGGCTCCACTACCGGAACTTGATGAATTCACCCGTCAAGATGTTGATCAAATGCTCTCCGATCTCAAGGCTGTAATTTTATGATATGATAGGTGGAAACTCACTGGATCAAGTTAAAGGTATCGAGGTTTTCATCGTCGATCTGAGTCAGGAAAAGCCTTACCTGGGCAGCTTGCGTGAAGGGGAGAAGGTGAATGAAGCCGGGTATTTGGTGCGCAAAGGCAACCGGACTGTTTATCCTGTGAAGAACCGATCACTGGTAGTCCGAGTTGAGACTAGGGATGGTGTGGTCGGTTGGGGAGAAACATACGGACTTGTTGCACCGCGAGCTACAGCCGAGATTATCCATGACCTGCTAGTTGGGTTCGTGATTGGTCGGGATCCTTTTGATGTCGAACGCGTGCATGACGATCTTTATGACCTGATGCGCGTGCGTGGGTATACAGGCGGATTTTATCACGACGCCATCGCCGCCATAGACATTGCGCTGTGGGACATCGTAGGGAAGATTAAGGGTGTTTCGGTTTCGGAGCTAGCAGGTGGTCGTCGAGTAGAGAGGATCCCAGCTTACGTGTCTGGCTTGCCCGAGGATACGCTTGCGGAACGCTGTGAACTGGCCCAGAAATGGCAAGCACAGGGTTTCGATTCGTTCAAATTCGCCCTCCCGATTGCAGACGAGGGGGCCGTGGAAGAACTGAAGAGCTTGCGCGAGGCACTTGGTGGAAACGCGCGTATTGCAGCTGACTTGCACTGGTCATTGACTGCGGAGGAATCCATCGATTTGGCGCGGGAGTTGTCATCATTTAATCCCTGGTTTCTCGAAGCTCCAGTTGCCCCCGAATGCATCGAAGCACTGCGCAAGGTGGCAAAGCAGTGCGAACAAAAGATTGCCGCAGGGGAAGAGTGGCGAACGCTGCATGAAGCCCGTATGCGCATCGACCGGGAGGCTTGTCATATCGTACAGCCGGAGATGGGACACACGGGGATCACTGAGTTTTTACGCATCGGTCGGCACGCGGAGAAATATGGGCTGACGGTGATTCCGCATGCTACGATCGGCAGCGGGATTTTTCTCGCTGCGAGCTTGCAGGCAGCCGCCTCGCTGGACTGCGCAACGGATCACGAGTACCAACATTCCATCTTTGGCCCATTCCGCCACTTCACAGGCGATCGTCTCAGATGCGAGGAAGGCGCGTTTACAGTGCTCGATGCTCCGGGGCTTGGAGTGGAGCCGTCCGAAGCGATGAAAAAGGCAATAACTCTGATTCCGGCATGACCACACCTGACTACATCACGTTGTTTTTATATCTCACTGGTCTTGCGATGATCAGTGTGGTGTCTACACGACGGACGACAAGTCAGTCCGAGATGTTTGCCGCGGGGCGCAGCTCTCCCTGGTGGGCATCCGGGTTGAGTGGGTTTATGACGATGTTTTCAGCCAACACCTTTGTGGTATGGGGCGGTATCGCCTACGAATTGGGCATCGTTGCGGTTTTGATTAATACCTGTTACGGCATTGCCGCACTTGCTGTGGGATATTTCGTCGCGGGTTATTGGAACAAGTTGGGCGTGGCCACGCCCGCTGAATTCGTGCGCCTTCGTTTCGGACGTGGTGGATTACATTTCTTTACTTGGACGATTCTTCTCAAGCGGATACTTGGTGTGGGGGCGAGCCTTTATGCATTGGGCATCCTGTTGACAGCCATCATGGATTTCAATCTAACCATAGCGATCATCATTTTCGGCGCGATCGTGGTGTTTTACACCATGATGGGAGGTTTATGGGCGGTGCTGATGACGGACGTCCTGCAGTTTATCGTGCTGACCGTCGTCGTGTTTTTGACGGCAGTTCTGATGCTTCAAAGTTTTGGCGGATGGGAATCGTTTTCCACTGTCGTACCCGAGACCTTCCTGAGCCCGGTCGCCGGTAAGTACGGATGGTTCTTCCTGCTCGGCTGGACAATTATTCATTTTTTTATCATTGGGGCAGAGTGGGCCTTCGTTCAGCGGTTCATCTCAGTAAGGAATCCAGGAGCGGCGAAGAAATCGGCATACTTGTTTGGAGTCATGTACCTCGTGACTCCCTTATTCTGGCTACTGCCTCCGCTGCTTTATCGCGCGCAAGTTGAAGGCGCTAACAAAGAGCAAGCCTACATGCTGGCAGCCGATTCGGTTCTCCCTCCCGGGATCATGGGACTCATGGTGGCTGCCTTGTTTTCGGCGACAGCCAGTATGGTGAGTTCTCAATTGAATGTGTTTGCAGGGGTTTTGACCAACGATTTCTACCGTGCTGTTCTGAATCCATGGGCTTCTGAGCGACGTCTGGTGATAGTGGGCCGCTTCTTTACAATCTTGCTGGGTGTACTCTTAGTCATTATGGCTCTGCTCGTACCAAAAATGGGAGGGGCGGAGAAGCTGATCGTATCCATTAATTCCTTGCTGGTCGTTCCGCTCTTTGCTCCCACCCTCTGGGGACTGTTCAGCAAGCGGATTGGGATACGCGAGATGGTGATCGTTGCTCTCACTAGTTTCGGGATCGGATTGATGCTCAGGTTTGGTTTCGCTGTCAATCCGCTGATTTCCGAGGGACACCGTTTTTGGAATTTTGCACAATTTCTTTCGGAAAACGCGAAGAATGTCGAGGTGCTCGTCGGTGTGATCCTTCCCTTGTTGATGTTATTTGGATTTGAATTATTCAAACAAGGGACCGATGCGGGCGCAGCCAATGTCGAGCAGTGGATCAAAGAGCAGCACGCACGGGAACTGGGACACGAAAACCATGGATTCGACCCATTCCCTTCCCGGATGGTCATGTGGAGCTTGTTTGCCATGGGAGCATGGATGGGTTTGTTGGGAATCCTTGGCGAGGAGGGGCGAACAGTTGTCCTGTCCTTCGCCGCATTTCTTGTTCTCCTTGGGACTGTCATTAGAGGGATCATTTCAAGAATACTTACGAGAGAGCAGGGGGCCAAACGCTCGAATAAAGGGAATGCTTAATGGACAAAACTTTTTACTTTAAGAGAATCAACGTGTGGTTTTCCCCGCCGGATCATCAATTGTAGATGGGTCACTTTGATCGATACCTTTTGTTCTCGTTGGAGATCGGGTTCGATCATAAAGGGGCCGAAGGGAACAATAGCAGCCATAAAATTTTCGCGATCCATGCTCAGATCGACTCAAAAAAAGAGCAGCCAGTGTCAAAGCGATGACATTGAGGCTTCAAGGAAGAGAAGATCTTGAAACTTTATCTATGAATCCTTTCTAAACGCGATCCTGCCTTTGTCATTGCTAATAAGATGGCTTTTATCGTGATCGAATCGACTTTGCAGGTATTGAATCGGAGATCAATGAAACCAGTGATTCGGTTTCAAAAGGACGTTTCCCCGCAATAAATCTCAAAAAAAATGGCCCGCCTGATCAACTGAGAACGTTTTCTAATTACAGTGGGACACATGTGCTGCAAGCAGTGAGTGCATTGAACCACTGAATACCGTGTGCTTTAGTGGCTTTATCTATAAATCCCATAAAAATAATGAAAAACGCAAAATTTATATTGTTGTTGTGTGCATTCGTTGGGGCCTTTTCCGTGCGTGCGCAGGAGGATATCTCTGAACATATCGTCAGAGTGAACGTGATACCCAAAAACGATGCTCAAGCGCTCAAGGGGGTATGGAAAGAATTAAAATCCTTCGTGGAAAAAAATGCTCCTTCCTTCAAGGGGTGGGACCTCTATGAAGATACCAATCACCGCATATGGGATGTGAGTTTCCTGTCCAATTATGCTCAAGTCGATGAAGAAAAAAAACAGTGGGAAGAGGTTTTTTCCAAATATAAAGCGACGGGCAAAACAAGTCTCATGGAATCATGGGTAGCTGGCTCTCATCACAATACAGTTTCAATGTTTCGATATCGAAGTGATTTATCCTACGTCAATGGTGACTTGAATATGGCAGATCATCCATACCGCAGGATTTATTGGGCTTATCCTAAAAGAGACAGGATGCTGGATTTTCAAAAAGCGCTTGAACTGATGAAAGAAATCGATGCCGAGCTTGGTATCCAATTGCATCGATATGTCTACGAATGTGATTTTGGAGATGAAATGCCTTTGATCGCCATGGTTCTACCCGGTAAAAGTCAGCTTCAGTATCTCCAAGGCTTGGCAAAACGTGATGAAATGCGTGCGACTTCAAAGAAGCACGCACAAATGATGGACCTGTTTGAAGGAGCCTCTCGCAAGACAGAACATTTTCATCTGACCCATCTTCCTGAAATATCTCGCAAGGTGGAATAACACGAATACTGATCATTGTTGTGAACAATCATTAATCAAAATTTAACATTAAAGAGATGAATATCATGAGAGCAATCATCATAACGCTTCTAACAGTCCTGCTATCCACCGAAGCCTCCGCCGCTTCGGTGAATGAATCCCTCAAGAAATTTGCTCCATTGATGGGGAACTGGCAAGGGAGCTCTGAGGCGGTCAGTGGCTTTGAGGGAATGATAGAAGGGGGAATCGTCGAATGGGAATCACGGTGGCGCTGGTTATCCAACAGGACGGCTGTGGAGAATACGTGGAAGGCGACATTCAAGAAGAGTGGGGGAAACCATAGTACGGGAACACAAGTGTATTATATGGATGCGAGAACCCATCACATGGTGACGGTAGGTTTTGGGGTAGATGGAAAAGATACGCAGTGGTCGAATACAGGAACGATAGAGTTCTTCAAAGGTGGCATCGTGACCAAACTCAGCGAAAAAACACTGAACGGTACTGAATCTACCTACACCGTCAAAAATACCAAACTATCCGCTCGGAAGCTGCAATCGGATCTTTATGACATGGTGGTTGCCGGCAAGGCCATGGACATCAAACACCGTCACGTTCTTCAACGAAAGAGCAAGAAACGAAACCAGGATTCCAATCCCATCCCATCGGAATGCCCCTGGGAGTGGATGCTGGGCGATTGGACCGTGGAACGCAGTGATGGAACAAGTGCCAGAATCAATTGGACCAAACCAAGAAAAGATACTGACTTTTTATATGGAACATGGGTCGATCCTGATGGTGGTGTTCAGAACGAGTTGATCAGTTGGCAATCCGATCGTGGTCATCTGGTTGCCAATGCCCACGGACCGAAAGGTAGTTTCGTTGCCGTAGATCTCAGCCATGTCGAACGTCACAGAATGAGTGGGACGATCAGCAAGCGCGACATGGAAGGCAACATCACCAACGGTGTAATCATGATTGAACGCATTTCGCCAAACGAATCCCGGTCCAGGGTAATCACCGCAGATGGCAACTCATTCACAGAGGTTTTCCGTGCGGTTGAAAAGTGAAGTTAAGAGAACACATGATGGACTGCGTCTCATGGAATGGGATGCTTTGTACTCTGTCTGAAACGGTGCCATCTGTTTGAATCAGCATGCGAGTGCTGTTCAAAGGAGGCGGTAAGCCCCAGAGAAATTTCTCAAGGTTTTGTCCGCCTCCTTTGAGGTGATTATATGAAAATGACAGGACGGTGCCCGTCATGAGGTGCTTTCTTCCTAGTCTACAACCTTGACTTTTAGCCACTTTAATATGTAAATAATCCTCAACCACTCCACCAAAAAAAGTTCATGGAGATCCATGGATTTTCTGAGCTGCTTGCAGTTGGCGGGTGCTTGTTCGAAATTTAAGTTAAGATTGTTCATCTACATCCATCTTGCTACAGCTACTACCCAATGAAAAATAGATACCCTTTGAAAGCCAGTATCATGGCTATTGCGATGTCACTGTGTTCGCATGCCCTGGCGCAGAATTCCGTGTTGAACCCAAGTTTCGAATTCAACTACCCGGAAACTTGGCCGCACTATGGCGCAATTGAGGAGTGGCAGGGAGGAAGCGGAGTGAATCAAGCGGATGGCCCCTTCCATAACGGGGGTACGCCTATCCCCGATCAAGCTCGTGCTGCCTTTATTCAGGGTTCAGCTACTCTCGATCAGGAAGTTTTCGGATTTGAGCCAGGTGAATCTCATTGGCTCCAATTTTATTACGATGCTCGTGGCTGCTGTGGAGGAACCATTGATTTGGTGGTGAGTCTTGACGACGTGGAATTGGATCGGATCAACAATGTGAAGTCTTCTACTGATGGTAATCCTTACAAGTTTCGTAATATCCCCTTCGTGCCTGAGTTTGATGCCGGGGTGCTTACTTTTCAAACCATCGCAGCAGGGGATGCCACACTGAATCTGGATGCGATCAGTTTTGTTCTTCGTGGTGAAAATGAAGTGCCCGTCATGAACCCTAGTTTTGAAGCCAGCGGTGAACCCTTGGATTCGGACGGCATCATCAGCCCAGCAAATATCGCAGGCTGGGTTGGAGAAGGAATCTATGGTGTCAACTTGGACGGATTAGGTTCATTTGTTGACAACGGTCGCACATCAGAATCCGATTTTGTGGGATTCATTTCAGGTTTGGGATCATTGACTCAGACTCTGGATAGTCTCGTCGTTGGCAATGATTATAAATTGAGTTTCGAATACAATGCTCGAACAGGGGACAAACCTCAATTGACTGTTGTGCTGGGAGAAGATCAGGTATTTCAAGAATCGGTATCTCCCGTAGGCGGCAACAATGCCTATCGCACGGGCTCGATTAGTTTTACGGCTGATGATGTTCAGAAGTTACTCAGCTTCCAGCAAACTAATGATGGGGATCACACAATTCTTCTGGATTCGATCCGATTAGAAGGTGCAGTAGGGGAGTCATTCCCACCAGTGCAGGTTTCGCCGATGGCGCTGGAGCTGGCTCCTGGTCAGACGGGCGAAGTGACGATTACAGTCCCTGAAGCTTATTTGGCAATCAAATCGGGTCAGATGACTCTTACTAGCCCGGACCCAAGCATTGCGAGCTTTGTGGGTGCGGATGAGAATGGAACACTGACCATCGATTTCGAAAAGGGCGGTGAAAACGTCAAGACGGTTGAAATCGTTGGAAGATTTAGAGGAGCGGTTCGTATGTTGATCAATCCTCCAGGTGGATTGGAACTTACTAACGACACGGCCGTCAACGTCGTCAGTTCTATTGTACGCAACGCCAGCTTCGAGAGCAATGAGGCACCCGGCGGTGTGGGTATCGGTTCGATTGTTTCCTGGGATGGGGGGACGGGATTAAATCTGGCTGCGGGGCCTTTCCACGATAACGGTGCAATTCCTGATCGACGACAAGTTGCCGTCCTGCAAGGGAGCAATACTTTGTCCCAGGAAATTGAAGGACTCAAGGAGGGTGAATCTTATTGGATTCAATTCAATTACAATGCCCGGGATTGCTGCGGCGGAACGATCAACTTCAGTGTCCAGTATGCCGGTGAAGAATTATGGTCGATTGAGGATGTGCTACCTGCATCCGTCGACGGTCTAGAAACTTATTACTTTCAAAATGTGTCCTTCAAAGCATCGAGCTCCAAGGGTTTGCTGGAGTTCGTGACTACGGCTGAGGGGGATGCAACTATCCTTTTGGATGCGGTGAACATAATACCACGCGGCAAGGAAGAGATCGTTATTCGCAATCCAAGTTTTGAAGCGAGTGGGAGTCCGGTGGGCGTGGGCTACGTCCAACCGTCCAATCTCGCGGGGTGGGAATATTCCGCGGGTGGCCGCGGCGTGAATGTGACAGGCCGTGGGCCTTTTGCTGATAACGGTTCCGGCCTGGATCAAGATTCAGTGTTGTTCATTCAAAACGCCGCAACCATGTCACAATTGGTCGAAGGCTTTGAAGCGGGCGAAACCTATACGCTGTATTACTACGTCAATGCCCGTAATTGTTGCGGTGATGGGTTCACTGCTTATTCCGTGAGTTTCGACGAGGAAGTTCTTATTGACGAGGAAGTCATTCCGGCCGGAGGTAACTTGCCGTTTCACTTGCGGTATGTAACGTTCGTGCCCAGTTTTCAGGACGGCATACTCCAGTTCGACACCGCTCCCGAGGGAGATCATACCTTGTTGCTGGATGATATTCACATCGTGAAAGGCAACTTTGTTCCACCCACCCCACAGCCACCCGATGTCACGATCACGTTCCAACGCCTGGAAGGTGAGGGGATTGAATTGAGTTGGCCCTCTGCTGCATCGGACCTCATCCTTCAGCGTGCCGAGACAATCGAAGGCGAGTGGTCCGATGTCGATGAGCCTGTCGTGCCGGTAAATGATCAAAATACGGTGACGATTTCGTCAGAAGGAAACCAGGCATATTTCAGATTGTGGGCGCCTTAACGAATGATGTGTTTTGATCGTCAAGAATTTTCCGGACCCATGTGTTTAAATGTATGAGTATCCATATTTTTTGTTATGGTTAGGTTTATGAATAAAATGCTGTACTGAAGGTTTGCTCTTATGCCATGTGCGATTGAGGACTGTAGAATGCGAATCCGTTTTAAAGTCGATCACTCACTTAAATAAATATCAATATGCCAATCATCCTGACTCCGATTACTCGTCGTCAATTTCTTCATAGTTCGCTCGCCTCTGGCAGCATAGCGATGATGACATCGCATGCATTGGCAGACGTGGGCAGCGATCATGTTGGGGTGGACTCAAATCGATTGGCCTTACTTGCGGACACACATATCAGTGCTAATGCAAACCGTGTCTACCCGGGGACAAAATGGCCTGATTCGCCCGTCAAGGAATCTGAGCATGAAAGTGTTCATATAGCGAACTGCCTGATACAAACGGTCAAACGCGTCATCGCACTCAAACCTCGACCGGCTCACTTGATAATCAACGGTGATTGTACTTTCGGTCGTGGCAGCGAAGCGGAATATGAACAGTTCCTCAAGCTGGTGGAACCATTGCGTATCGCTGGCATTACCGTCCATGTGACCATTGGTAATCACGATAATCGTCAGAACCTTTGGAAATTGATCCCCTGGTTAAAGGAGGAACACATGGGTGTTCAAGCGGATGTGATTGAATTGTCCCACGCAAATCTCATATTGCTTGATTCAGGAAACGGAGTCCTGGGGGATGAACAGTTGAACTGGCTGGTCAGCCAACTCGACGCGCGACCGTATAAACCCGCCCTCATCTTCAGTCATTTCAACCCGTATCCCAATCGTGGTGTGCGCCCCATCCATGGCATGCGTGACGGGGCGTCGCTATTGAAAGTGCTCGCCGAACGCAAGCATGCCAAAGCTTATTTCTATGGTCATACCCACGAGTGGCAGCATGATCAACGGGACCATCTCCAACTCATCAACCAGCCAGCGGTCAGTTATTATTTTGGGAAAGGCCACGCACATGGTTGGGTCGATATGAAGCTCACTGCAATGTCCGCTGATCTGGAATTGAACTGCATCAATCGCAACCATCCACAACACGGTGATCGGAGGCAAGTCCCCTTGAAAAAATTGTAAAATAGAGCCTTGGGCAAAACGGGTGATCCATTGAGACGCAATGACCGAATCCAGTAGTAAACAACAATGGCTTGAAGGCGACACATTGCCCGGCTCGTCAGTTAGAACCCCAGTTATCACATGAAGCACGGTCTGAAAATTATTTATTTTTTGTTAGCATTGGTCAGTTTGGCCCAGAGCTCCAGTGCCGGTAAGTCTCGCTATACAGAACCCTATCCTAAGGCTGAATCAAAAAAAGGATTGCAAGTAGAGCTCGTCGATGATGCCCTGCATCTTGGCATCAAACACGCAGGACTCAATATCAACCTGAGTCAGTTGATTGATCCAAGTGCTGATCCAAAAAATCCTGTCTGGAAGCACAAGGGTAAAACCTATCATTTTCAGCTTGGTTACCTTTCTCGCATGGATTCTCAGATCCACGCCCTATCTGAGAAAGGAGTCTTGGTGAACCTGATTGTGCTTGCCTACCAGTCGCATGATGCACGCATCAATCAGCTCATGCTTCATCCAAACGCGGTAGCAAAACCACCCAATCGCCTTTGCGCGTTCAATACCAGATCGGAAGAAAGCAGGCATTGGTTTTCCGCAACGCTCGAGTTCATGGCGGAGCGCTGGTCGCATCCTGACCGTAAGCATGGCCGTATTGTAGGTTGCATCATCGGCAACGAAGTGAATTCTCATTGGTGGTGGGCCAACATGGGGCGGGTCAGCATGCAGTCTTTTGCCGATGATTATCTGCATACGGTCCGGCTTGCACATCGAGCCATCCGCGGACAATCGTCATGGGCACGCGTTTATATTTCTTTGGAGCATCACTGGTCGATTCGTTACCCCGCAGGGGACGAACAACAGGCATTTCCTGGGAAAGAATTTCTGGATTACTTTGCCAGGCGTGCGCGTGCTGGGAATGATTTTGATTGGCATCTCGCTTATCATCCCTATCCAGAAAATCTTCGTGATCCTCGCTTTTGGAACGATGAGTCCGCTACGATGGAGCCGAATACCAAACGCATTACCTTCAAGAATATCGAAGTCCTGGAAAATTACATGGAACGACATTCATTGCTGTATGATGGAGTTGCTCGGCGCATTATTTTCAGTGAACAGGGCTTTGATACTCCCAAAACAGATGATGGTGAAATGATTCAGGCTGCGGCGTACTGCTACGCATACAAGAAAATTGAATCAATGCCCGGTATTGACGCCTTCATTCTTCATCGGCATGTCGATCACCGACATGAGGGGGGGCTTTTACTGGGTTTGCGACGTTGGGATACGGCGAAAACAAAGAAACGCATCTACGAATGTTTTCGGCTAGCCGACACACCTGAATGGGAAGGTGCCTTTCAATTTGCTTTACCCATCATAGGGCTTGAGGATTGGGATCAAAAACCTTGATCCAACTTGTTATACAAGCCGGTCAGGTCACACCTAGCAAATGCCAGTAACAGTGTTGATTCAATCCATGCCTTCCCTCTGTCATCAGGTAAAAGCTCAGCATCAGCTATACTTACCGCGGTTCCATTCCCTGTCTTTTTCATTCTTTCGGCGCATACTCCAGAAAATAAAAGGTCCCAAAGCCGATAAATATAATCCAAACTTCCAGGGAACGCCGGCGGGCAGGATCACGACAATAATGAAGGTGGCTGTGTAGGTCCAGCAGCAATATCAAACCCACCGGAGCAGCCAATGAAAGACACTTTTACCTGGTGGTTTTTTCGCTATCTCCATATCAAAGCATTTGCGGTGTACCCACTGTTCCTTGGCATTTTTCCAGCCTGAACTTTCATCGCATGCCTTGTCGCACACTAAGCATTTTTGCGTCATCGATACTCCTTTAGTATCACGTGTATGTGTTCGCGAAAATAATGCCGATGTCCATCTTAATAGTTGAAATAAAAAACTACTCTGGACCTTGAGAGAACAAGGTTCATCCATGAAAACTGCACAAAAAGAAACAGGATAGAATACAAAAAGTATGAGAGATTATTCTTTGATGGTGATCGACCTGTTGTCCCGCTGTCTCAGCAATCTCTTCAATAACCTGTGATTAATGTGGCCTGAATCATTGACCAGCACAGTTGCGTTGGGTGTCAATGGTAGAGCCTTGGACTCCCATGCTTCATGCAATGCATTGGACTGAACTGACAATATTTCCTTGGAAGCCATGAAATCATAGTCCTCCAATGCGTCTGGCCAGATACGTTGCAAACTGCGGTAGGCAATGTAACGAACAACGGGGTAAGGATCCTCCAGCAGTGGTATGAGAAAAGGTGCCATCCAATCCGGATTCGAAACCTCAATTGCTGGTTCCCAACCCGCATGCCAAGCGGCCACGGCACGTTGAGCTGCGTGACCTTTTAACATCCACAGCAAACCTGCTGATATGGATTTTTGCTCCTCGGTGAGTTTCAAATCCTCGCTACCGTAGCGATCGGCCATATGGTCCTGCGCCCAACCCAAAGATTTATCCAGATGACAGAGGTTACATGCGTTGGGTACACCGAACTCGGTGCTGCTTTTTAATCTCGGAGATTGAATCTGATGCGTTCGAATGGCGTTGAACAAGGCATACGTTGTATGTGGCATATGGCAATTCATGCAGTCGCTACCCGAAGAATCCTGCATGTGAAAGGTGTGATCAGAGATGCTTTCATTGTATGCTGGCTCGGTGTGGCATTGGGTGCAGGATTGATTACGAACGAGTGTCGGTTTTAGCTGGTCTGCAGGAGGCGCATCGTGCATGGAGTGACAGGAAAGACAACTCATGTCACCCGAGACATAACACTCAGACCGGGACATGCCGGTGAACTCTCGGCCACCCGCCAGAATGCTTCCATCTTCCCACCAGCGCTCGCGAAAGAATGCTGGATTTTTTTCGAGTTCATCCCAGCGTGTCTTTGGATCTCCCTCCATTGGATAATGAATATAGTATCGGGAATCGGACAAAAGATCGCCCGGTTTGAATTGAACGCCTTCATGGGCGATTTGCATGGCTACCTCATCTTTGGGAATAAAGACGCCGTGGCATTGCCCGCAAACATGACTCGAACGTTCATGATCCAATTTCGCGGGGTTTACGATTGCCACGTCGCGATCATTTCCCAGTCTGGATCCATACCTGTTGGCTGGATTTTGATGCAGTGCTATATGTTTTTCACCCGGACCGTGGCAGGCTTCGCAGCTGATGCCTAATTCAGCGACCTCAGTTTCCAGCATGCCAGTGTCATCATTGAGTCCTGGATTCCATCCTGTACTGTGGCAGCGAATGCAATGATGGTTCCACTGGGTGACCATCCGCTCGCGATCTTCGGGTCCACGCATGAAAGCGGCCTCTCTTGGGATCCAGCGTTTGTCCTTGATAAGGTAAACCAGGGGCAAGGTCTGCAGCAGGGTTTCCATGCGGGGGCTTTCCACCCAATACGTCTGATAATGGTGAGACCCGGTTGTCATCACTACCTGACGATCCACATGCGGGATTTTGCTTAAATCAGCTTTTCTGTTTTTTTGGGCAGCCTGCATCAACAAGTCAGGATCTGGCATCCGGGCCCAAAAAGTATTGTTGGTTTTGTAAACTGCGTATTCCAATCCGTCCGAAAGAATCGTTTGATTATCGAACGCACCGAACACATTCCCTTCCTTAGCCTGCATGGTCATGGAGCGATGGAAAGTGCCCTTCCAGGACGCATGTTCGCCAGGATGACAGGATTGACACCGATCAGAGGAAACATAGGCATCCACCTTGCCCAGCTCGGGCAATTGTTCTCTCAGAACCTTGTCCGCGGAATCCCTGAGGGAGGCCTCCATTCGTCCCTTGACCAAAGAAACTACCAACAAAGTAACGGCTACCAAGCCAGTGATGATGGCCAAAAGGATCGTATACTCTTGAGATGTTCGTTTTGACTGGCTCATGGCAGCGCTCGCTTTCTACCCTGATGATCGTTACAAGTTTCCGTTATGTTGGCCACTTGTTAATTGCGTTAAATCACTAACCCTGGGCAAAATCACGCTGCTTCCACGTTTTAATCAAGCGATCACCTGAGGGCATTTCCTCGAGTATTCAACATATTCATCTTACCTGTTTCATGATCAGAGATACAGGGAGTACATCCATTTGAACCCTCTTGCAAAAGCATTAATCAATCCATGGTGTCATGAATTTAATATCGTCGAATCTCAACTTTAACTGAGCTCTGCAGGTTCAAATCTCCGCATAGATCAATATATGGAAACTTATCAATTAAAGGTTGGTTATAAAGATAACAAAAATTTGTAATAGTTCATAAGGAAAAGGATATGCAAAATATAAAACACATCAAACATATCGAAAAAAGCAATTTCTTGGTCTTGGGAGTAAATCTTAAGTCAAACATACACGATACCTCATTATGAAATGGTCCTACCATATAAATCTCAATCACTTCTCTGACTGGTTCAAACTTTTCATCCTTTTCATTTGTCTTTGGGGCGCGTCTTTACCGTTAATTTTGCCTGCCGACCAACAACCTAGAATTGTTGGAGGTATGGATGCAGATCACTCATGGCCATTCATGACCGCGCTGATCGATAGTGAGGCTGCTACGGGTATGGATGGGCAATTTTGTGGAGGAACGCTTGTACATCCCAGATGGGTGCTTACCGCTGCACATTGCCTCGAGGTCTGGGGTAATAATGAACTAAGGTCTGCAGGATCGCTACACGTGCTTGTAGGAGCTGACTCCAAAGGGCAAGTAGATGAAAATCAACGCATTCCTGTTCTCGAGGTGATTCCCCATCCAGATGGAGGAGATCTCGCATTACTACTTCTTGCGTGGCCTGCAGAAGGGAAGCAACCTGTATCGCTTTTAGCCAAGAGATCACCCCTGCCCACAGGAACATCTGCGACCATTCTTGGGTGGGGTGTAATGGACGTCGATTCATGGGACTTTGCCGCACCGAAAGCACTTCAAGAAGCCAAGTTGCCAATCATTTCCAATGCTGCAGCGAGTGAATCCATTGGCATCAATCTCCCTCCATCCGAAATAGCTGCAGGATACTTGAAAGGTCGTGTAGACACTTGCAGCGGTGATAGCGGCGGACCGTTGCTTATCAAAGGAGATATGGATCGCTGGTATCTGGCTGGAGTCACCAGTTGGGGCTTGGGATGTGCCAATCCCGGTTCGTATGGTATTTATGTTCGAATCTCATCATACTATGATTGGATTCTTTCTCATCTCTACCCCGATTACAGCGCATGGGAAACGGAGCATAGGGTGTCAGGGATGTATCTTGATCATGATGGTGATGGTAGATCAAACCTAAGTGAATATGCTTTCTCCACAGACCCCAGGGATAGCGAGGCAGTCCCTGAATTCACCATCCGGATACCAAAAGACCACCTGAGCATTCAAAAAATGAATGTGGATCTTCCTGCACGTCAGCACAGTGATGATTTACGATGGACTTTCAAGCAGTCTGACGACCTTTTTGACTGGAAATCAGTGCTGCCTGTGTCCAGCGAATATCTTGCGCATGATGAATATCTCATCAATCGGGTTACCTTTGCTGATTTCGATATTTCAAAAAAATCACACTTCATCCAAATCAATCCTGTACTCGGGACGGACCTCAGCTCACTTCCACCTGATCAGCTTAATCATGGTTCAACCCATGCTGGCGTTATATTGCCTGAATTTACCCTGGAACAATCTCCGGACTGGGCACCTGATGCTGGGCTGGTTCGCTCCTTTTTGACGGAGCCTCTCAACACGAGTCAAACGATCCGTTTGGCTCTGAGCTCCGAGGATTTCAAACCTCACCTTGAGGTGCTTCATTCAGACATGGAAGAGCACTCCTTCCTGATAGGTGAAGGTGAGGGGCCGTGGAAAGATTATCTGGAAGTTACGGATGAACAGGGACCCATGCGGGTTAATGTTCTTGCTTCCAGTGACAGCAAGGGAGCATTCGAATTAACTTCCATTCTATTGCCATCTGACCATCTATCCTCAGGCGAAACCATCCGGGGTCGACTGGGTGCCAGTGATCAACGCAAAGATGGATTCGTTGATGCCTATCTCATAAAAGAATTAGTTCCTGGGGCAGCTATTAAATTGTCCGTAGTCACTGGAGCTAATGCATGGCTGGATACCCGACTCAAAGTGATTGATGCATACAATGGTGATATTTTGGCAACGAACGATGACGCTAATGAATTTGATCCTGAGCTGATACTCACTCCCAGCGTGACGGATAAAGAATGGATCGTGGAAGTCCACGCATGGTCGGAAGGCAACTACTCAATCAGCGCTGAACAGATAGAGGGTGAAGAAGAACCGTCTGAGAAATACATTGCCATTCTCAATGGTGAGAATGATTGGTCCGGCTCCTTGAGTGATGAAGACATTGCATATGTGTCATGGACTGATTGGGATCCTCCCGTCAGTAAAGTGGCAGACTTGTTTTTGCTGGAAGGACTCGAGCCTGGTCATCCTTATCGCATTGCAGTGAATTCCTCGCAGTTCAATACTTACTTTGAGATCTACGATCAAACTGAATTTGAAAATTCACAAGATAAGTGGCCACTGGACTGGAACGATGATTTCGGTTTCGGCACTGACGCAAGCAGCGTATTCATGGTGCCTCCCAGAATGACAGACGCTGCCCCTGGTAATTATGTATTGGTTGTCACCGGTAGTGGAGATTTTGAACGTGGTGATTATTCGCTGAGTATTCAACCCGAACCCATACAAATATTGAAAGAACTTGAGTTGCCGCTGCTCACTAGTGACAGCACTCATCGTGCGATATTCAATCATGCAAGTCCCTACATCGAAATCGAGCCAGGACGGGTCGTTCGTGCAGATCCCTATCGAATAGAAGCTGGCGAATTAACTCAGCCACTGAGCATTACTCTTGAGACTGTTTCTTTTGATGCGTATCTATGGGTTCTGGATGGTATCTCAGGTTCAGTGATCATTGAAGATGATGACAGTGGACAAGATATGAACGCAAAGTTGATCATTGAACCACAAGATGTTCCTGATCACGGTAACATTATTATCTTAGCGGGTAGTAGCTATCCCAGTTTTGATATCAGCGGTGCCTACCGACTCTATCTGGGGGAAGGGCAGATAATTCGTCCGTCATATGAACCTGAAACTATCTTGTTGATCAATGGTGAGACCACGAATGGAAACTTGCCAAGTGGTTTAACCCTTTTGAATGGCAAGCCGGGAGTTATCTATGAGCTCCCTGTCACCGAGGAGCATACTCGATGGGAGATCGATATGCGGGGTGTTGGAGATTCCTTTTTGGGTGTCAGCCCTGTCATTGAACTAGTTGACCCACGAAGTGGCAGTGTCATCAAGATGGTGGAGACGGGCTGGGATGCATCCGGAGCCCTTCTTGAGTGTTTCGTCGCCTCAGGTGAAGAGGGATATCACGTGTGGGCATCTTCTGCTTATGACTGGGACGAGGGAGACTTTCGTATCAAGGCAACAGCTTTTCCTATTCGCTCAATTGATCTGGAAGGAAGTGCATCAGGATCCTTGGTGCGCGGCCCTAAGGATCCCAACTTCAATACATTCAACCTGATTTATTATTACGAGGACTTCTATATCCAGGCTGAACAGGATCAATCTATCAACATTGAGATGACTGCGGATGATTATATTCCTGAGATATACGTAATGGATGCTGTTACAGCCCAAACTATTGCATGGTCTCTACCGTCAGGAGATAAAAGACAGCGACGCGCGAGCCTGTCCTTGGATGTGAAAGCTGGGTCAGCTTATATCCTGCGAGCGACGTCCCTCAAACAAAGGCGAACCGGAACTTATAAGGTGTCCATTTCTTTGCCCAATCAACAGCAGATTCAATGATCAAAGTGCGACAGGAATGCTATATTTTCTTTTGTCTCGGCGCTTGCTCCTATCTCACTGAGCTTGCTCGCTCGAATCAATTTCACCAGAGTGATAAAATTGGCAAAGTATTTGAGTTTTTAAAAGCGAGTGTCCAAATAATAAACTAATCGCTAACCATGTATTTGAAGTGGGGTAGATTATGTAGCAATTATGGGTTTTTGAGAGATACCTATCTGGTATACAACAGATGCCTGAACCCAAGGGATTTGCTGGGTCTTCTTTTATGATTCCGCTCCCGTCAGATATGTTACGCGCATTAAAAAAGCCCTTGAAATTTCAAGGGCTTTCGATGGTTTTCACAGGAAGGATTCCCGTGAGAAAATTGATGGGTCGACTACGCGACACTCATTCATCAAACATATAATCATAGAGCTGATTTGTCGTGCCATCCAATTCCCATGGGATTACTTCGTCAGGATTTCCTCCATTGGGATCTTGCTCAAATGGAATGAGGTGGCAACTGCCCGCATAACGCCAGGGATCCAGCACATACATTACCTCACCCGTGTTCTTGTCAATTACCCCCAGGTAAATATGCGCTGCATATTCATTTGGAAGCCATCCGTAGTCGCATAGGCTGACCACATCGTAACATGTAAACGCTGCGTTTAAGTTGTTCACGATCCGTCGAATGGCATTCTGAATATAGTCGTGTACCTCATCGCATTTGGACCCTCCTGTCATATTACCAATCCACCCTCTTGCATCGAGGTCATCGATTATTTGTTGCTCAGCTGCTTCAAGAATATCCATTAATTGCATGAATTCTGAATAACAGACTGCACCGTTTGGATCGTAGACAGTGCCAACCTGAGTTAAATGCCAACCATAGCTGCTCCAGTATGACATTTCAGTTCCTCTAATTTGTCCCCACTAGATCCTCAGGTGAGCAGGAATACTAGCTTCAATTCTTGCTCGATCCTCCATCAATTGATCATAAGCCTCGAGTTTGGCGCCGCGCAGCGTCCAAGCTGAGCCATAACCATGGGCAATTACCTCGTCACCATTGAAAATAGTTGATTGAGCCATCGCACTTGAAAAGCCAATAAGTATGGAGCAGCCGATTAAAGCGAATGCAAATTTTTGTTTTGCAATATTTAATATCTTTTTCATGACAGTCTTGTTTGGTTCAACAATTCTGATTGCAAGCACGATGCCACTCTCACATATGAGAATTGATAGAGCTCAAGGCGAAATAGGTGGGGTATTCATGCAAAATGAGCATGAAGATAATAGAGGAACATCCAAAGTGATCAGCATCCAGAAAAGTTTAATCACATCGCTGAACAACCGTTTCGCTTGCTCCCGAATTTAAAGGCTCCATTGAGAGGGTTCTGTTCACTCGATAATTGCTTTACTTGCTCATATCAACAACGCATTATGGACGACAATCCAAACAAGTGAACCATGAAAAAATCTGATTTCAAATCTGGCTTTACACTGATTGAGTTATTGGTTGTGATTGCCATCATCGCCATCCTTGCAGGCATGCTTCTGCCGGCATTATCCAAAGCCAAGGAAAAGGCCAAAAGAACCAAATGCCTGAGTAGCTTGCGGCAGCTTGGTATCGCCAGTCACATGTATGCAGATGATAACAACAATCATCTGCCACCCATGGTCAATCATCAGAATCAGGTGGGTAATTGGTCATGGGATATGCCTCAGACCGTTGTTTCCAATTTGCTGGGATACGGTTTTGATCGAAACATCCTATACTGTCCGTCGTTTGCCAAACAGAACAATGACACCCTCTGGAATTTCACCTCTCAATTCAAGGTCCTTGGTTACGCATTTGCCACCAAGGGATCCCCGGGTTTGGCTCAAAGCAATATTTTTGAGCGAATTCAGTTAAAGACAGTGACTGATAACCGCAGCGGGGCTACCTATACCATTGGAATTTCCGAGGGGATTTTTGTCGCCGATGCCACGCTCTCCAATCGTAACGATCGTGAGGGGCATGGCGGTAATTTTTCCAAAGTCGATGGAGGTTGGAAGGGGCACAGTTCTCCTCACCTTGCCGGGGGAGGGGCTCAAGATCGGCTTCCTGCGGGTGGCAACGCTCTTTACCTGGATGCGCATGTTGCATGGAAGCCATTCAGTCAGATGCAACAGCGAAGAACTCGAGGGCCCTTTTTTTGGTGGTGACGTTTCCTTGCTGACGCATGGCCTGATCGACCTCTCGATTGAGGTTTTTTCTATGTTCATGCGAACAGGAGGCAGCTCCTTTTACGATGAAATGGACCAGTTACTTGATGTAACGCCTTTGGAAAAATCTCAGCATGGCGTCTTCAGATCCGACAATGATCTGCTTTGCTTGATCGTATTTCCAACTCCGCTTGATTGCGATCAAGCAGCTTGCTTCGCCGTGGTGAAAACCCTTGGCTCAAATATTCTCTCTTGAACTTGTTATGACAGCGCTTCCGGTGACAAATTCTTTCTGGCTTAATAATCGAACAAAAAAGGCCTTGAACTAACAACCAAAACGACTCGCATAAACATTCCAAAAGTTTTGCTTAACTCAAATAAAAATATTGACAGAAGGTTCCACTTAATGAGAATGAGTCTCAATCGCAACAGCGGAATCCTTAACACAATATCTGGAAATATAAAATGAACCGACATCTCACCTCACAAAGAGAGGTTATCAAAAAAAATAACTCATTAGGCATCAGTATGCATTCAGGGGTATCAACCACAATCTGCATGGGGCTGATTTTTTCCTCATCACTCAAAGCCCAGGAATCTTCGAACACACAGGAATCAGTGTTGTTGCCTGAAGTGTCTTTGATTGGCTCCGATGCATCACAGCAAGTGCTTCCTGCCTCTGGGGTATTCATCGGCAAGGATGATCTCAAAAAGCAAAACTACGTCGATGTAAACCGAGTTCTTCGTCAAGTACCGGGCGTTTATGTGCGAGAAGAAGATGGTAACGGGCTTTTTCCGAATATCAGTGTGCGGGGTGTCACAACTGAACGAAGCAAAGCTGTCACCGTTATGGAGGATGGTATCCTCAGTGCGCCTGCTCCTTACTCAGCACCTTCGGCTTATTATATTCCAAACATAGGACGTATGAGTGGTTTGGAAATTTTGAAGGGAAGTAGTCAAATCAAGTATGGCCCCCATATCACAGGTGGCGTCATTAATTATCTATCCACGCCCATACCTGCCGATCAGGAGACATTCCTCAAATTTTCATATGGATCCTACAACGAGGTGATTGGGCATTTTTGGCATGGTGATGTTCAGGAGCTCAACAAAGGTGGCCGCGTTGGTTATCTGGTGGAAGGTTTCTATCACGGTAGCGACGGATTCAAGACCATCGATGCGACACCTGATTTTTCCGACACGGATGATACGGGTTTCAAGCGGGTTGAGCCCATGGTGAAAATCTTCTGGGAACCCGATACGGCCAATTACAACAGGATAGAATTCAAATATGGATTCTCTGGTCTGGACGCGAATGAGACTTACCTTGGGTTATCAGAAGAAGATTTTAATACGGATCCCTTCAGACGTTATGCAGCCTCGAGGTTTGATCGTATTGAAACAGAGCAGCAGCAATTTTCGCTTCGTCACATTGTTGAGCCGGATCCGAGCTTGCGCATTGCAACCACTGCCTATCTTCAGAACTTCACCCGAAACTGGGCCAAACTCAAAGACCTTAGAGCGCCTGTGAAAATGGGGCTCTCCCAAGCTCTTCAGGATACGAGTGCCGGTGGAGGACTGGCTATCCTGAAAGGTCAGGCTGCAGGTACGTATCGTCTCAGAAATAACGCACGTGATTACCAGCTTTACGGTATACAAACCAGCGCAACCAAACAATTTGTGACAGGTAATGCAGAGCACGAATGGGAAACAGGTGTTCGATTGCATTTCGATGAAATCGATCGTTTTCAGTGGGATGTCCAATATGATCAGGATGCCAGCGGAGCCATTACAGGGGCCCAGACGGGAGTCAAGGGGGCAGCGGGTGACCGAATTCAACAGTCAAGAGCGCTTGCGATTCATACCCAGGATCAGATTAAATGGGACCGCTGGTCGATAACTCCCGGTATTCGATTTGAAACTGTTGATCAAGACTATGAGCAGGATCAACGGCGCGGTGATGGAGGGGGCAGCCCAGCCTCAGGAGATGGAAGTATCGATGCAGTTGCCGGCGGTGTCAGTTTTGGATACGAAATCAATCAAGATTGGAATGCCTTTTTTGGTGTTCACCGAGGCTTTTCGATGCCAGGTCCAAGATCCTCCATTCGCAGTAATCTGGAGGAAGAAACGTCATGGAGCTACGAGTTGGGAACAAGATACAACAACCCTGAAAGCGGCTTGACTGCAGAGGCCATTGCATTCAAGACCGACTTCAATGATTTGATCGTCGGAGGCAACATTGGCGGAGGCGGTTCTGCGACTACTGAAAATGTCGGCGACATCGACTCCATGGGGCTTGAGTTGGCCCTTGGATATGATCATGGTCAGGCATCGGATTGGTCGGTTCGCACGCCTGTGCGCTTGAGTGTGACACTGACTGATGCGACTCTGGATGGGAATGCCAGAAATACGGATGCAGAATCTTTGTTTGAAGGTGGTCTTGATGGTGCAGAAGTGCCATATATTCCAAATTACCAGTTCAATCTTCAAGCTGGATTGGAATTTGGGAAACTTGGCGCTTATGCAAGCTTAACCTATGTTCCAGAGACCTACACAAGTGCCAGTAACAACAGCGGAAATATCCGAGCCGATGGTACGCCAGATGCCAGAGTAGGGACTACTGACAATTATTTGTTAACGGACCTCTCGGTTCGCTATCAGCTAAGAGAGAATACGACCATTTTTGGCGGTATCCGCAATCTTTTCGATAAAGAATATGTGGCTTCCAGACACCCTCATGGTCCCCGTCCAGGATTACCAAGGTTTTTCAACGGAGGCGTAGAAATGAATTTCTGAAGCGGTTTTCCTCTTCAGTTCCTCGAACCATCGCGCCAGTTGACCTTTTTCGGTCAGCTGGCGTATTTGCATTCCAAAAACCAGTCGAGTACTTATCAGCAGGATACATGGCTCTCTGCTTGCAATTGAGACTCATTCTTATTAATGAAGTAGTTGAAAATGATATTCCAAACAACATTATGGCAACTTTTTGTCATCACCACGCTCCTTGGCTCAGTCGGATCTATCGCATTTGCCGACGACCGTCTCGCTGACGCGCGGGCTGCTGTAGCTCAATGGGTGGAACTTGAAAAAAATATTTCCAGTGAACGGCTCGCCTGGGATGAAAAAAAGCGTCTTCTGGAAGACATGACCGCTGTGGCTGAAGCTGAAATCGCCACGATAAAGGAACAACTGGAAGACTTGAGCGTTGCTGCCGATGAAAGCGAGAGACGCCGCATCGAACTTGTCAAAAAGAGCGACACTCATGCAGAATTATCCAGCAGCGTAAAAATCTCTCTTGATTCTTTCGAGATTCGATTAAAAACACTCTTTCCACGTCTGCCAAAACCGCTGGTGGATAAATTGAAAATGATCATGGATCGTCTGCCTGACGATTCCAAAAAGGCATCACTCGGTATAGCCGCTCGCATGCAAGCGGTGATCGCAATGATCACTGAAATCCAGAGATTTGACAGAGTGGTGACGACAGGTGAGGAGCTCATGAATCTCTCGGATGGGGAAACACGTGAAATTTACACCATTCATTTCGGACTCGGTGCCTCATACTTCATGACATCAGACAGTAAGGAAGGGGGCGTTGGTATCCCGGCCGAAAACGGTTGGCAATGGGAGTCCCGTCCACAACTTGTTTCCAGTATTCAACGTGCGATCGCATTGGCATCAGGGAATGGTGTCGAAGCTGGGTTTCTTTCACTACCAGTCGCCACAAAGCAAACCCAAAGATGACGACATTACAACGATTTTCTACGATTCACCTGGTGCAACGTATTTGTTGTGTTGTTAGTTTTTGCCTCATGACATGCGGATGGGCCCAATCCATTGAACAACTTACCGAGCGGCAGCGAAATCGACTCGAGGAAGCAACGGAGCGCCTTAAAGTACTGCGTTTGGAAATTCGAGATCAGCAAATCCCGATGGGGAAAAAACTTGCGGACCTTCGATATGAATCGAATAGCAAAGAACGCCTTCTAAAAGAGCGGCAGCGCTTGCGCGACCGATCAAGCTTGAGTCTGGAGCAACTCGAATCTCAAGTGGCGGCCGGGAAAAATGAGTTGGATTATATTGCCGGTAATTTGTTCAATGAGTTTGAATCCTCATTCAAGGCTGCACTTTCTCCCGGAGAAATATCGACTTTTGGAGAAGATCTTCGTCAATTGGACCTGTTGCTTGAGCGAGTTGATACTACTGAAGCCGAGAAGATTTCAGCTTCAATGGAACAAATAGCTGATTCCCTTGATCGCATCGATGGCCTGTTGGCAGGTAAAAGATATCCCGGCTCAGCGCTGGATCCAGAGGGAAAGCAGCTTGCGGGAAGTTTCATTCAAGTGGGGCCGCTTCTTTATTTCATATCGGAATCAAAAGGCACCGTTGGTTGGGTGGAAGAGACCCGTACGTTAAAACCCAAGATGCGCTCCATTGGATCCTCCGAGGTGAAGGCCATCCAAAATCTCTCCGAGACCGGGATTGGCCTTCTTCCCGTGGATCCGACTTTGGGGGATGCGGTTGCTTTTGCTGAGACGAAGGAATCCTGGCAAGAGCATTTTAAAAAAGGAGGGGTTTGGGTTATCCCGATCATTGGGTTTGCGATTCTTTCGATGGTTGTCGCCATCTATAAATCCATTCAGGTTTCCTTGATCCGCCAGCCACAACCCAGGGTTGTGCACGAAATAATTGAAAAGCTAGGCGCTGACGATTCAAAGGGAGCTCTCAGTTTGGCCGCATCGCAATCTGGACCGGCAGCTCAAATGTTGACTGAAGGTGTCAAGAACGCGGGCGAATCTGTTGAATTGGTAGAAGAAGTCATGTTTGAATCTATCCTGGGAGCGCAGCCTAAATTAGAGCGCTTTCTCAATGTGATTGCTGTCACTGCTGCCACAGCGCCCTTGCTCGGGCTTCTGGGGACGGTAACGGGAATAATCAAGACGTTTAAGTTGATGGAAATATTCGGAGCGGGAGATCCCAAACCGCTTATTTCAGGTATCTCGGAGGCACTTATCACAACCGAGATGGGGTTGGTTTTGGCAATTCCCGCCTTGATCGCGCATGCCTTGCTATCGCGAAGAGTCGCTGGCATCCTGGCGCAGATGGAGAAACTCTCAATTGCTTTTGTGAACGGCTTGTCCCGCCGAGATGTTGGCTTCAAGGCTGCAGAAAATTCAACTGACTAGTCCGTGGAACTGAACCCCAATAACTTTTTTGTCGAAGTGATCTGGACTTGGGTGAGTGGTGGTTGGCTCATGCTACCACTCCTCATTCTGACATTCTTCATTTACTACAGCGCTCTTTTTCTCTGGTTGCAACTGGAACATCATTATCTGGTGCAGTCGGGAGTTCACTTGCTTTCAGATCATGAAATAACAGAGATTTTAGATGAAGGCTCCATACCGCTGCGTCAGATGCTGTGGAATCAGGACTCAGATATCGAAGACGTCAAAAGGCATTTTATTGAGGTCTCCAATGAATACCTTCCACCGATCAACCGACGCATTCATTTTCTAGGAATCATGATCACCATTGGTCCTCTGATGGGATTGTTGGGAACAGTGACGGGTATGCTTTCGACCTTCGACGGTATGATCGTCGGTCAAGGTGAGAAATTTCAAAATGTCGTTCAAGGTATCTCAGAGGCGCTGATTACGACTCAGACTGGCCTGATCATTTCCATACCGGCCATGGCCATTCTCTCAATCATTATTCAACGGAGAAACCGGCTCAGGCGATCTATTGCACGTCTGGAACGTTTTAATACATGTCGGCTTCTCAGATTGGGCTGTCCGATTGATTCAACGAAGGGAAAGGTCTCATCCATCGGATCGAAGCTGCCAACAAATTCAAGCGGGGCTATTCAAACTGCCTGAACAAATCATGAGAAAACGGAAATTAGTTTTTGATCAACAATCCCGTGCCAGCGATATCAACGTGTCGCCGCTGATTGACATTGTCTTCATCCTCCTGATTTTCTTCATTGTGACCACGGTCTTTGTGGAAGAGTCCGGCGTTGAAGTTCAGAAGCCTCAGGCGGCTTCAGCGCAACAACTTGAGAAGCGTTCCATATTGATTGCAATCACTTCCGAGGGACAAATCTTTCATGGAGGTCAGGAAATTGGCCTTCGTGGTGTCAGGGGGGTTATCAAGCGCTTGCTCAAGCAGGAAGATATGCCTGTCATCGTTCAAGCCGATCGAACGGTTTCCATTGATTTATACGCCAACGTTCACGACGAAGCCGCATTGGCAGGAGCCAAACAAATTAATCTGGCCACAAAAAAATAGTGATCAAAGGGTTTCCACAAACAAAAAAGAATTCAATCCGGGGCTTGGCTGCCGGTGGAGCTCTGCTGATCTCAACTGGATTGTTTTTGGTTATCCCGTTGACGCAAAATTTGAATGATACGGAAAAAGACAGCGTGGAATACAGAACAATGCTGATGGCACCACCACCGCCACCTGCCTTCATTCCCCCATCCGAAGAGGTCAGTGATATGGAGATTGATCTTCAACCTGTCATTCCGAAAATGGAACGCCCTGTCGAGGAAGTTCCCCTTCGTCAGCTCGAGCTTTCTCTCGCTCCCGGTATGGGAGTTGCCTTATCAATGGGGATCCCGAATATTCCCACCATTAATGGAATAGACACATTAGCAGATATCGAAAAAGTATTCAATTTTGATGAGCTTCTGCAGGTTCCAACCCTTTTAAACGGACAGATGATTCGCGCTGATTTTCCCAGGGAACTTGCTAGAAGAGGTTTGAAGGAGGCCAGGATTAATCTGGAAATATTGATCGACAAGACCGGAAAGGTAACCGTCAATCGTATCCTTTCCATCTCCTTCGATCACCCTCGATTGCGTGAAGCTGCAAAGAAAGCAGCTTCACAAGCACGTTTTTCAATCACCAAGGTGAACGGTCGGCCAGTCACCGTGCGCGGCAGTTTTCCAATGACATTGCAGGCTCCCAGATGATATATTCCACTACTTATCTATACATTTTAGTTCTGATAGCAACTGTGCACTCGATACTGCCAGCACCGGGCGCTGCCTTTCCTCTCACGGATTCAGATCCTGACAGTCCGGCTTTCAGGCGTCGGTTTCTGGCCAGTCATGGAGTCAATGAAGCCATAGAACCGAAATTGACTGTCAAAGATCGCCCGCTTCAGGAAGCCATCATGCCTCTTATTCGAACGACCCCACAAAAAGCAATCGAACTTATCGAGGAAGAGCTCACGCCAGATACGAATCCCGCTTTTTTGAATATTCTTGGTAACCTTTATTACCAGACAAGTGATTATCCCAGTACCGAAATTTACATGCTCCGTGCATTGAAGAAGTTTCCCTCACTGAGGCGATCATGGAGAACACTTGCTCTATCCTATGTGCAGCGTGGAATGATGGATCAAGCAATCGATCCATTGATCAAGGTCATCGAACTGGGCGGTGGTGATGCTCAATCATATGGATTGCTTGCTTACGCCCATCTGAATGAAGCTCATTATGAGTCAGCTTTGTCTGCCTATCGCATGGCGCGTATGTTCGATCCGAACAGCTTTGATTTCAAAAGAGGTCAGGCAATGTGCCTGATCAAGACGGAACAGCTGAGATCAGCCATTGCGTTGTTTGACGAACTCATCGTTGAAAAACCTGAAGAATCGACCTTCTGGGTGGCTCAGGCCAATGCTTTTCTCAGCTCAGAACAAACAGTAAAAGCCATCGCTAATCTTCAAATGTTGTCAGATGCGGGAACATCCACCTGGGAGAGTCAAAGGATGCTTGGTGACCTTTATCTGAATGAGGACCTTTCCAAATTAGCCTTGGACAGTTACGCACTGGGTTATCGCAAGCATCCACCTGTTGCAGCGTCTCAAGCGGTCCAGCCATTGATTTATCTAGTCGGGAGAAGGTGCTTTGAAGAAGCTCAAACGTTCTTTCAACTTATTCAGTCAGACATACAAGGAAAGCTTGGTCTTGAGTTGCAGCGCCAGGTAAATACTGCATTGGCAAGGATTGAAATGAGACTTGGTGATCCAGAAAAAGCGTATGCTATTTTGACTGCCTCAGTCGAAGAGGATCCTTTGGATGGTAACAGTCTGATCCTTCTCGGAGAGTATCTTCTCGAAACTCAGGACTATGAAGAATCCGAGTATTATTTCGAAAGAGCCACGGCACTGCGTTCATTTGAAGCTGACGCCTATATTTCTCTGGGACGTTTACAGGTGAAACAAGGCAAGCTCAAAGCGGCTTTGATCCCGCTGCGAAAAGCGCAAAAGGTTGAGAACACTCCTAACCTGCAGCGCTACATTGAGTCCATCGAAGGTGCCCTAGACCCACGGCGTTGAAACGAAAAGTATTCGGTGAAGATGTGTCACTGTGGGAACGGATGGTTTCTCCTTCATATGAAGGGCGTATCCTGTCGTTTCCATTCACCATGGCATTTCCATGGTGTTTATCTTCAGGTGATGTTTTTCGCCATGGCTGTTGAAAGGTCCTGATATTGTTTTCCAATCACTTGCGTATGGTCAGGGTGATAAGTTCGGTAAACACTTATGATCAATAGCAAAATTGCGATGTAAATCCTCAGTAATTAGATTGCTTGCCGACTTTTGAACTTTGCCGCATTTTCATGATGATTCAGTTCGTTTTCCGAATGCCGTGGTTTGGGTCATTGCGGCCACTGAAATATTTGTCTCGAATCCACTTCGGTTGCCATCGGTCAAGCGTGCGTTTATCGTTCGCATAATTGGGTTTTTTTGATGCAGGATTCGCAACACTCAGTGGGTAAGGGTCTCCGAGTTTTTTACGGTGAGTTTCCATCAGTTTGGACATTTTGATGACCTGTGAATGATGAGCAGGATCATGAAATAGGTCAGTGGTTTCGTGCGGATCGGTTGCAAGGTTGAAAAGAAGACGGTGATTGATTTTAGGATAAACATGGAGTTTCCATTCTCCATCGCTGACGGCACGCTGGTTGTCCTGGAAAGGTAGGAAAACAGAATCGTGCACTTGAGGGATTTCAAGATGCATGATCGACCGTAGATTTTTGGAATCGTTTTCAACTGACTGCTCCACGCTCGCGAAATCACAGATGGTGGCGTAGAGATCGTGCACGTAGGTGAAAGCATCGCTTGATTTGCCTGAAGGAATGCCGGGCCCACTCAGAATCAGTGGGCAGCTCATGCTTTGTTCATAAATATTTTGTTTACCCAGTAGCCCGTGACTGCCCATTGCCAACCCATGATCTGCAGTATAAATGACGATCGTGTTTTTTGAATGAATACTTTGTTCAAGTGCCTTGATGACCCGGCCGACTTGGTCGTCGAGGTGTGTGATCAAACCGTAGTATTCACAAAGTTGATCACTGATCATTTCCTTCGTGCGTGGCCAGGGTGCGAGTCCTTCATCACGACCGGATGTGGCTTGAGGGGCATTTTGGAATGGGTGCTGTGCCAGGTAATTCGAGGGTAGGGGAGGCCGGTTCTTATAATACTTTTGACGATACTTTTCCGGCGGATTACGGGGATCATGCGGAGCCATGAAGGCAACATACAGGAAGAAAGGTTGTTCTGCTCCCGCACCCTGAATATATTGTATGGCTTCATTTGCGAAGACAGTGCTGGAGAATCCGCCCGCATCCCGTTTTGCGCTTAATTTGCCTTCAGACAGATCCTGAACCTGGAAATCAGCATGATTTGCCATTCCTCCCATGTAGATGGATTGTCCGTTGTGAAAAGACTGGTCCAGTGTGTTTTTACCATTATGCCATTTTCCTACGATGAAAGTCTGGTACTGACCCTCCTCGCGCAGTAAAGCCGGTAGCGGTTTGGCATCTCCCCAATTGGACTGAGGCTTATTTCTGGGTAGCCTCATCCAATGCCGACCAGTCATCAGCATGGCTCGACTCGCGACACATACAGCACCGCTGAACGATCCCGCGCAATAATTGCGTCTAAAGCTGAAGCCATTTTCTGCCAGCCGATCCAAATTTGGGGTCTGAATGTGCCGATTTCCATGTGCCCCAACCGTGTCCGCTCGCTGATCGTCAGCGAAAAGAAAAATGATATTGGGACGGGTTGCGCCCTTCGCCTGAACCATGCAGACAAAGATCAAGCCAATGAGAAGGGCGATCCGATGCACCCTGGCGCTTGGAGAACTCAGCTTATTCTTCGTGATCATACCTCGGTTGTTATCAAAAAATATTGTGGGATTTGGCATCATTAAACGGAGATCCGTTTCTCATATCAATCTTATTGGCTGTCTCCATGGAGAAATGTCCTTATTTCAGTGTTCCTTCTATTTCTACTCCACTCAATTGAGATGAAATAAAGTGCAAGGAAAGGGGATTTTTTTATTTTTTGTAAGAAATTCACTGCTCCAACGCACTAGTGTTTACAAAGTCTAATCAATGATGGATGAAAACGAACAAATGCAAATCTTTGACATGTGGATCACCGAGCATCGGGGATTGTTTTTTAAGGTGGTTCGTTCGTTTGCCTTCAATCCGCATGATCAGGAGGATCTTTTTCAGGAAATATCGACGCAAGTTTTTCATTCGATCCCTAAATTCAATGGAGATTCAAAGGCGTCGACCTGGATTTATCGGGTGGCATTGTATTCGGCGATGCGCTGGTCAGTGAAAGAACGACGCCATAAAAAAAATCAAGAATCGATTGAGGAGCGACATTATGCCCTGCGTCAGAATGTCGAAAATCAAAATACGCAATTAGACTGGTTATATGAACAGATCGCAAAGCTCAACGAGGTGGACCGATCCCTCACATTAATGATGATCGATGGTCACAGCTACAGGGAAATATCGAATGCATTGGGAATCTCCGAAAGTCATGTCGGCGTCCGATTGAACCGCATCAAAAAACGACTTACTGAACAATCAAGATTAGTGAAAGCAAATGGAATTTAAAGATCTCAAAGTCATCTGGGACACACAAAACGAGGAACCCCTTTTTGCAGTTAACCAACAAGGATTGAAGACGGTCATCGACAAAAAGTCCAAAGCATACCGAAAATTCATTGTTTGGCAGGAAACGCAAGCCTACATCAGTAGTGTGCTTGTTATTGGGCTGATTGTGCTTACGCTCATCGGTTACTTCTCTGGTGGATTGGAGCGTCTGAAACGTGTAGAAATGACCCCTTGGGATGCGACAGCCCTTTTCGCAGGAATGGGGTGTTGGGCTTTTTTCGGTATACGTGCGTTTGTGAATCGTGCCTCTCGAAGACGTCGAGAGCAGGCCTTGGCGAAGAACCTGCTCGAAGAAATTGAGCAGGATATTGCCGAGGTTGAGTCTGAAATGGCGTGTCGCACATTACCTGCATTGATCAAGGCATTCATTCCTCCCTATACCGGAGGACTCTTGTTCACGTGGGTAGTGTTTCGAGCTTCTGGACTGCCGGGGTGGGCGATTATTCCCTTTTGCTGCATGATGATGGTTGGGCTTATTTTTGAAGCCTCCAACACTCAAAAACTCGTCCCAAACAAATTGATGCCACGCAAGCGCGAATTGGAATCGCTTCACAAGAAACTGCTGGATACTCGTTCGGATTGATACGCAGCTTTTGATGGAGTAATCCCTTTGTTTCGAAAGCGGTTACCTTCGCTGGGATGCCGATCGTATTAAACCATGATGTCGTGCAACACATCTCCATGAACATCCGTGAGTCGGAAACGGCGGCCTTGGAATTTGAAGGTGAACTGTTCGTGGTTGATGCCCATCAGATGCATTAAAGTAGCTTGAAAGTCGTGAATATGGACCGAGTTTTCAACGATGTTATAGCTGAAATCGTCAGTCCTGCCATAAGTCCTTCCTCCCTGAATGCCTCCTCCGGCCATCCAGATGGAAAAACACTTTGGATGATGATCTCGTCCGTAATTGGTTTGCGTCAGTTCCCCTTGGGAATAGTTGGTTCGCCCGAATTCTCCTCCCCAGACCACCAGTGTTTCGTCCAGCATCCCCCGTTGTTTGAGATCTGTGATGAGGGCTGCTGATGCCTGGTCGGTATCTTTGCATTGACGCTGGATCCCTGATGGTAAATCGTCATGTTGATCCCAACCGCGATGGTAGAGCTGAATGAACTTAACTCCTTTTTCCGCCATCCTTCGCGCCAACAGGCAGTTTGCTGCAAATGTACCCGAATCTCTGGACGTTTCACCATAGAGATCGAAAATGTGATCGGGCTCGTCGGTGGTATTGGTTATTTCAGGAACGGAGGTCTGCATGCGAAACGCCATCTCGTATTGAGCAATGCGCGTTTGAATTTCCGGGTCATTGAAGCGTTGGGACTGCCGATCCTGCAATTGGCGGAGAATGTCCAGCTGATCTCTGCGGTCCTTGAAATCCACCCCGGGGGGATTGTTGAGGTAAAGCACGGGATCTTTCCCTGACCTGAATTGTACTCCTTGATGTTGTGAAGGTAGGAATCCGTTTCCCCACAATCGCGCGTAGAGAGGCTGTCCGTAGCGTTCCTTTGTGATCAAAACGATGAAGGCCGGCAGGTTTTCGTTGTCGCTTCCCAAACCGTAATCAATCCATGAACCAATCGCAGGGCGACCAGGAAATTGAGAGCCAGTCTGAATCAATGTGGCGGCTGGATCGTGATTGATTGCCTCGGTGTGCATGGAGTTGATGACGCAAATATCATCGGCTACTTTGGCGGTGTGCGGCAGCAGGCTGCTGAACCAGGTGCCTGATTGACCATGACGGGAGAATGGGAACTGGGAGCCAGCCATTGGAAAAGAACTTTGACCCGCCGTCATGCCGGTGAGGCGCTGACCTTGACGTATTGATTCCGGTAGTTCCTGTCCATGTCTCTGATGGAGCATAGGTTTGTGATCGAAGGTTTCGATCTGTGAAGGAGCGCCGCTTTGAAACAGGTAGATGACGCGTTTTGCCTTTGGGGCGAAATGGGGCAGATCGGGAAGGCCATTTGGGGTTCCTTTCGCAGCCCATCCGGTTCGATGCAATAATGTCGATAAACCCAAGGCGCCCAGACCACCTGCCGATTGACCAAGAAAGGTGCGACGGTTCAGTCTGTTGGACTCGTTGATGATGTCGTGCATGCTGTTTTTCATCTGATGAGGGTGTTGAATATTGTTATTGCTTAAACCTGTTTCAACGTTTCATGTAGGCTTCGTCAAAATTCATGATCGTTGAGGCGACTTGTGTCAAAGCAGCTGTCTGAACCCGGTCCAGCTTCGGATTCAGAGGGTACGCTCCTACCTCCAATAAGGCATCCGTTGCTTTTGGATTATTTTTGTATTTAGAGTAAGCCCGTTCAAAAAGCGTGTTCAATAAGTTGAGCTCGGTTGCGTCCGGATACCGCCCACATAGAAGTCGAAATCCTAAGTTCAATTGATGATCGATGGTTTTGCCTGTTTCTAGTTGCATGCGCTGTGCCAGCACTCGTGCAGCTTCCATGAACTCTGGATCGTTGAGTAAGGTCAATGCCTGAATCGGCGTGTTGGTTTGTTCGCGTTTCACCGTGCATACCGAACGGTTGGGCGCATCAAAGGCGATCATGGCAGGGTGGGGTGTGGTCCTTCGGACGAAGGTGTACATGCTTCGACGGTAAAGGCTGGAGCCTGTGTCGTGCTTGTAAGCGCTTCCGGGACCCGTTTTTTCTACCCACAATCCAGCAGGTTGATAGGGTTTGACACTTGGTCCACCGACTTTACGCGTAAGTAGACCGCTTGCGCTCAGCGCATTGTCCCGAATCATTTCGGCTGAAAGACGGTGGTATGGACCTCTTGCGAGGTAGGTGTTAGTCGGATCCTTTTCCATGTGCTGCTCCGTACTGACTGAGGATTGTTGGTATGCGGCTGAAGTGACCATGGTGCGAATCAACCAGCGCAGGTCCCAGCCAGATTCCATGAAAGACACGGCTAACCAATCCAGAAGCTTGGCATGCGTTGGCGGAGCGCCTTGTGAACCGAAATCTTGCGGCGTGTCTACAATGCCCCTTCCAAAGATCATTTGCCAATATCGATTGACCGTGACGCGTGCGGTCAGGGGGTTCTTTATGTCGGTTAACCATTGAGCCAATCCCAGACGGTTTCGAGGCAGATCAACATCGAAAGCAAAAATCTTGCCTGGTACATCGGGAAATACCTCCTCAGTAGGGGCGTCGTATTGGCCACGATTCAATACAAAAGTCCTGCGAGTTTTTTCCATTTCTCCCAATACCATCATTTCAGGTACGTTCCTGATTAAGGCTAATTTGCGTTTTGTCAACGACCGGATTTTATTTCTTAAATCACGAGATATCGCCTCTTCGCGACGCAGTAAATGATCTGTAAAATAGGATGGAGGTTGGGATGATTCGTCCAGCGACTGATCGGTCAGCGTTGAAAACAAAGCAGCAGCCTCCCGTTCGCTGAGGCATGATTTGAAAAATGTAATGTGATCGATGCTGCCGAGGAACACGCCGTTGTCACCCGTGTAAAAACGGCCACTTCTGCCAACGATAACCGGTTTTTGTGGCCACCCTTCCTGTTTTCCCCAACCGTGGACAATACTTCGGTAAAGGTTGTCGTAAGGAACGGTGTGATGGACCTTCTTTCCATTGACGAATAGCCCTGTATCCTGCGTGTTACCCAATCCGCCATATGTGAACATGACATGATGCCATTCGTCCCTGGCTAGCGAGATGTCTGATGTTATCTGCAGATAATTCTGCGGCCAAAATCCGATCAACCTCAAGTTGAGCCGGCTTTCCTCATCCAGAAAGAAATCCCAGCCCTTCCATGCATTACCAAGCTCACCTGAAATGCCCATGATGGATTGGTTTTTGCCGGCCTTTTCCGAACGAATCCAGGCGCCGGCGGAGAAAGGTTCGTTTAATTCGAACGTTCCGTCCTCACGTAGAAAGACCAGATCAAACTCCTTGTCAAAACGGAGGGCATTTCCGACGCGTCCATTTACCTGTTCGGGGTCGCCAGATGCCACGGACTTTGGATTGTCATCCACCATTTTGTCGATAGGTGTGTTGCGAACGACCCGGTGTATGGCGCCTTTGACAGGGATTTTTTCTTTGCGCATCGTATCCAGAGGAAATACGGCTTCTGGAACTGGTGCTGAAACAGGAGTCGTCTTTGCTCGTTGGATCCTTTTGGCATCAACGATCCAATCTGTTTTCACTTCCTTAAGTTCTTTGAATGCCTGTTCCAACTCTTCCTCGAGCTGTTTTAGATCGTGCTCTTTTTCAGGGTCGGGTAAAAGGAGCACGGGGCCGGAAGAACTCCCACCTTCGGCGACCATGCCCAGCTCCTTCTGATTATTGAAAAAAGCGGACAACTGATAATAATCTTTTTGTGAAATTGGATCGAATTTGTGGTCATGACAACTGGCGCATTCCAAGGTCAGCCCCATGAAAGCGGTGCCAACAGTATTGATACGATCCTGTACATATTTGATGCGAAATTCCTCATCAATGATGCCGCCCTCGGCTGACACCGGGTGATTGCGATTGAAAGCCGTAGCCAGGATCTGCTCGCGGGTGGTGTTTGGAAGGAGATCGCCCGCCAACTGCCAAGTGATGAATGCGTCATAGGGCATGTTCTGTTGAAAGGCCTTGATTACCCAATCACGCCATGGCCAATGATAACGCTCGCGATCTCCATGCATTCCCTGTGAATCGGCGTAACGCGCTACATCCAGCCACTCCATGGCCAGACGCTCCGCATGTGCTTGCGAATGCAAAAAACGATCGATCAATTGTTCGTAAGCCGTGGGAGAGTCATCCGCCAGAAAAGTATCGATTTCTTCCGGGCTGGGTGGCAAACCGGTCAAATCGAAACTCAGGCGACGGATCAGATACTCCTTCGAAGCCCTGAGTGTGGGGTCCAGATCGCGATCTTTCAATGCGCTCAAAACGAATGCGTCGATCGGATGACGAATCATATGCCCATTTTCTTGCAAAGGGTTTTCCTGTTCGAATGGGAGGATGGATTTGACGGCTGGAACAAAGGCCCAATGCTCTGTCCATGAAGCGCCCTCATTGATCCATTGGAGTATTTGTTGTTTTTCCTTTGTGGACAAACTTAAATTAGACTCAGGAGGCGGCATGCGTTCGTCAGAGTCTTCAGACTGCATGCGTTGCCACGCAATACTTCGATCAGGATCACTTGGGACAAAGGCGTGACCATCGGAATCTTTCAGTAATGCGAATGCATGATCCTTGTGGTCCAGCCTGAGGTCGGCTTTGCGTGCGCGGTCGTCAGGGCCGTGACACGGAAAACATCGATCAGAGAGGATGGGAAGAATATGAGTATTGAAATCGATCTGACCGGACGCTGCTTCATCAGCTCGGGCAGGTCCGGTGTTCATCGACAGGCAACACACCAGACAGACCATCCTGACACAGACAGAAAATCGGAACTGCAAGGCTTCACCTCGAATGTGTTCACGAATGTTCATAACTTTTTTATTCATGGTTATTTTGTGATGTCGGGATTCGGAATGTTCAGATCCTACTTATCGTGTGAGATCTGTCGAGCAGAAGAGGGGGAGTGGTTGGATGGTGTTTTTCTGTGGGAAGGGCCTGAGGAGATGCATTTGTATCATCGAACCCTTAACCCGCCAGGCTTTGATACAAGGTTCTCATGATGAGTTGGATATCTTCCTGTATTTTGCTTTTAAATTGGATGCGAACATACAGCTTTGAAGCTAGATCGAGCGGTCATGATCCGGCTTTGGCAGTGTGCAGGAATGCTTGCGGCAGGGGATGGTAAAAGGCTATCCATTGGTAAGACGAAAGGGCACTGGAAACGACAAGGGACAGGAAAGTTCCGGAACCATCTGCTCTGATCTTTGCTGGAGTCTATGGATTTGATGTTCTTTTCCATTACATCACATACTCCTTATACCCCCATCCATCGTCGAAAAGAGATGATCCGCGGCGCTTTCACGGACTATGCTTGCATGATTGATTTGTCATGAAGAGTCAATTACACTTTGTCCTATTCAGAATCAATCTTTAGACAAGAAGTCGTTCACCAGAAAAAATATGAAAATCAATATCCATAGCAAGCTTATGTCCATGCTCACCCTTTGTGCCATATTGCTGCAGGGAGCGTTTTCCCTGCAAGCGGAACCTTGGGTAGTTTATGAAGGGGATTCAGGGCCAGGGAAGGGGAAACATATTTTATTCATTGCCTCTGATCATGAATATCGAGGTGAAGAATCTTGTCCGGCGATTGCCCGCATCCTTGCCAAACGTTACGGTTTCAAATGTACGGTGCTTTTTGGTCAGACGCCTGAAGGATTTATCAAGCCTGGCTCATCAATCATACCGGGGATTGATGCCATCGACGATGCGGACATGTTGTTCTTGTTCATGCGGTTCCTCCATCCAGACGATGCGTGGATGGCAAAGTTTGAAGGCTATCTTGAACGTGGTGGGCCTCTGCTTGGGCTCCGTACGACAACACATGCATTCAATGGTATCAAGGGAAAATACGCCAAGTACAACTACAATACATCTGGTGATTTTGTTGGCGGATTCGGACGCCAGATCCTAGGTGAGACATGGAACCCCGCATTGGGTGCCGGTCATTACGGTAGTAATCACAAGTATGCAACTTCGATGCATGTGGTTCCTGGTCAGGCGAGTCATCCTGTGATGCGAGGAGTGAAGGATATGCATGCCATGGCGGGAGCCTACTCTGCTGTTCCGATGCCGGGCTCTACTATCCTTGCCAAAAATCAAGTACTCTCCTCCATGGAAGTTGGAGCCAAGCCTCTGGAGAACAAACCCCCACAACCCGCCGCCTGGGTAAAAACTTATCAATCGAAATCTGGCAAGGAAGGGCGCGTATTCTGTTCAACTCAAGGCGCCTCCGAGGACATCCTCAGTGAGGGAGTCCGGCGCATGATCGTCAACGCGACTCTCTGGTGCATGGGGATGGAGAAAGAGATTGAAGCCGATGCAGATGTCTCATTTGTCGGGCCCTACAATCCAAGTACCTTCAGTTTTACCCCTTCCATCACCGACGCAAAGCCCAGCGATATCCGAGGGTGGGATACTGCCATCCTGAAAAACAAGGAATAGGCGGCGTGGGCTGAAGCTGCGCAGTCGTGTGATGACTCGGTTCATGTGACCTCCATTCGAGCCTGATGCGGAACTGATACGAACTTATGGTTGTCCTAAGTGTCCCATGGCGATGTATGAGTGTTTGCTGTAAAAGGGATTGAGAGTATTTTGTGGGTCAACGCCTGATATGATCAAGAGTCAGTCTGGCGAACGCCCTCATCAGCTTTTGGAAATAATGATGCCAGATTTTGAGCACTGCTGAAATCACTTGAACATCTCGACAAACTTGTGGATCTCGTTGAGTTTGGCAGTGGCGGATTTTCGGACAAGGCGGGGAAATCTACCACTCATCATGACCCATTGTCCATTGCGCATGATTTTGAGTTTATCCCGCTGGGTGGCGATTTCACTGATACCTTTGAGGAAGGCTTTCCATTTCAGATCGCTCAACAGCATCAAACGCTCCACCGCATCAGGCAAGGGCCCGAAACGGTCCCGCAGTTCGTTTCTCAGCGATTGAAGGGACTCGGTATCGTTGATCTCAGCTATCTTACGATATATTTCAATACGCTGCTGAGGTTCTGTCACGTAATCCAATGGCAGGTAGGATGGTTCCTTGACGACCGCAATGACTTTTTCTGTGGGGGCTTCACTGACGTCGGTGGTTTCTATGTAAACCGCCGTTTCGCGTGGTATGGAAATTTCCAAACTTTCTTTCCCTCGGCGCCTTGATGACTTTTTGTTTTCTTTAGTTTGTGCTTCGGTCGTTTCTCCTGGGTTCGTCAAAAGGAAATCCATGTCGACTTTTACATCCACACGCGGAGGGATTTTTTCGCCGCGCAATGCGCAGATGCTTTGCTTGAGAAGTTGACAGTAAAGATCGAAGCCAATGGCGGTAATATGACCGCTTTGCTGAGATCCCAGGAGATTGCCAGCTCCCCGGATTTCAAGGTCACGCATCGCAATTTTGAATCCGCTGCCTAATTTGGAGTACTGCTTCATTGCACTCAATCGTTTGCGCGCATCCGTCAGGACACCCGCATGCCGCGGAAGCAACAGGTAGGCATAGGCCTGGTGTTTGTACCGTCCCACTCGGCCGCGTAACTGGTAAAGTTCACTGAGCCCAAAACGATCTGCTCGATCAATGATGATGGTGTTGGCGTTGGGGATATCGATGCCACTTTCGATGATCGTTGTGGATACCAATACGTCAGCTTCTCCATTGATGAAGGTACGCATTACGCCTTCGAGTTCCTTTGCTTCCATCTGCCCATGCCCCACCACAACGCGCGCATCCGGAACCAGAGTCTGAATTTTCTGAGCCATGACGTTGATGGTGCCCACTCGATTGTGAAGGAAAAAAACCTGCCCCTGACGATTCAGCTCTCTGCGTAAAGCATTCTTGATGGCATCCTCATCAAAAGGAATCACTATGGTCTCGACGGGTAAGCGATCCTGCGGGGGCGTCTCAATCGTACTCATGTCACGAGCTCCCATTAATGCGAGATGCAGTGTGCGCGGAATCGGCGTTGCACTCAGGGTCAGGACATCGACCATTTTGCGCATTAATTTGAATTTCTCCTTTTGTGCGACACCAAAACGCTGCTCTTCATCAATGACCACCAAGCCCAGATCTTTGAAGGTAACGTCCTTTTGAATGAGTTTGTGAGTGCCGATGATGATGTCGACCGACCCTGTGGCCAGATCCTGAATAATTTGACGACTTTGCTTAGGTTTTTGAAATCTGGACAGCAACTCCACGCATACCGGGTAATCTGCCATGCGATCAGCAAACGTATTGTAATGCTGTTGAGCAAGTACTGTAGTTGGAACCAGGATGGCTACCTGGCGTCCGCCCATCACGGCTTTAAATGCTGTGCGAATGGCTACCTCTGTTTTTCCAAAGCCGACATCGCCGCAGATCAATCGATCCATGGGTTTGGCTCGCTCCATGTCTTGTTTGGAGGCATCGATGGCTCGGACTTGATCGTCGGTTTCCTCATAAAGAAACGCACTTTCGAACTCTCTCTGCCATGGTGTGTCTTCCCCAAATGAATGTCCGGTTTCGCTTGCGCGTGCTGCCTGTATTTGAAGTAAATCTCCCGCAAGATCCCGAATGGATTTTTCAGCCTGAGCCTTTGCTTTTTGCCAACGACGACCCCCCAACGTGTTTAATTGAGGTCTGCCTTTATTGGCCCCAATATATTTGCTGACGAGGTGAGCCTCACTGACAGCAACGTAAAGTTTGGGAGGTTCGTCTCCGTAGTCTTTGGCAGCATACTCAATCACCAGATATTCGGGACCCTTCTCATCATCCTCAGATTGCGAACCCACCGGAGGTAAACGCCTCAGCCCCACATAACGCCCAATACCATGCTGTAAATGTACAACGTAATCTCCCTCTTCGAGATCTGCAAAATCGATTTGCAGTATAGATTTCGCTGCTGCCGCGTGGGGTGATTTGAGGCGGCGAGGGCGCTGTACTTTGTAGCGCCCAAAAATTTCAGCATCAGTGACAATCGCGCATCCAAGTGAGTCGGCAACAAAACCTCGACTAAGGCTACCCGTGAGCAGGTGAAGGTTTTTTGACTGAGCAGAGTCGCTGTTGAACCCTGACTCATTCCAGATTTCCTGAAAGCGCTGGCTCTCGCCTTCGTTGTTACAAATCACCAGAACCTGATATCCCTTTCGCAACCAACGATGCATTTGGTTGAGGAAATCCTGACGTTGTTTTTCTGCGATATGAGCCTCTGGACGTCGATCTCCCAATGGACGGTATAGTTCCATGGATTCTAGATCTGGATGTAGCTCCATTCCCTGATCCATCGACAGAGGTTCAGGGGAATCTTCAATGAACCTGTCGCCCTGATCAGCTTCCTTTAATTCGGCACGCTTAAAACCGCCATCATTCAAACGCTTAAGCAATCCATACCAATCCATGAAATAGGGATCATCCTCAGGTATTTGCTCCATGTAATGCTCTGCTGCCTCTTGAAGAGCCAATGGCTCTGTATCCAGAATGCACGCATCTTGAGGGAGATAGTCGAGGATATTTGAAAAGGGGACAAGCTTACTGGTGCCTGCTTTCTCATTCTTCTCGATTTGTTGCTTGATGATACCGAGCTCTCCGCCAGGGGTGAGTTCGATCTTTTCAACACGATCTCGTGTAAGTTGAGATTCGGGTTGAAAATAGCGGATGGACTCCAGTTCATCACCAAAAAATTCAAGACGTACCGGCCAGGGACTGCTTAGGGGGAACACATCCAGGATGCCGCCCCTGAGAGCTATCTCGCCTTTCTGAGTGACCTTGGCTTCCGGCTCATACGCTTGATCTTCCAGCCATTCGACCAGATCCAGAGGGTCGACTATATCTCCAACCTTTAATGTTCGTGTGCGTCCTTGAAGATCCTCTGGTTCGAAGGTGCGTTGCATCAATGCCTGGATGGTGGTGACAATGACAGGTGCTGGTTGGTTTTCAGGATCTGATTGCCATCGTAAAAGAGCCATCAATGTTTCCAAACGCTCGCTGATTACATCCGCATGAGGAAGTTTGGCTTCATGTGGTAGATGTTCCCACGCTGGGTAAAAATAAGGCTGTGAGAAAGACGACAGGTTTTCTTGATTACTGAACCATTGCAACCAGGTTGTCAGATCCTGATGCATGGATTCCTGGAGTTTCAATCCGGGAGTAATGACAACCAATGGACTCTTCGGATGTGCAGTTTTGAAACAGGCAGCCATGAAAGGCCACCTTTACGATAGGCACAGCGCAGATCGGAGATGGTCCGATTTCCCTGGGAGGAAAGGCATGTAATGGAGGCTCTTCGATGAAGGTATCCTCGAAAAACCGCATGGAGCGAATGATGTCCGGCTACCTCCTTATGTCCCCGACACTCCTGAGGTGCGAAAAGATATGGCACTTTATTACGATGAAGCCACCCGACTGGACCGATTTGTAGGTGACGTCATGGAAGGTGTCCGCGATCAGGGGATAGCTCAAAACACATTGATCCTTTTCATAAGTGACAATGGCCGACCCTTTCCAAGGGACAAAACAACCCTCTATGACAGTGGCATTCGCACGCCCATGTTTGCGGTTTGGAAGGACACGATTGCGCCACGGTCGGTTTGCAAAGAACTAGTGAGTTCCATTGACCTGGGTGCAGGTTTTCTGGAATTGGCTGGGGTGAAGCAACCATCAAGTATGGACGGCAAGTCATTTGCCCCTTTGCTGAAGAACCCGGAAAAATCTGTCCGAAACTATTGCTTCGCGGAAAAGCACTGGCACGACTATGAGGATCACTCACGCGCCGTTCGATCACATCGATACAAATATATTCTCAATGATTATAATGATCTACCGATGACTCCACCGGCAGACGCCGTCAGAGGCCCCGTGTTTCAAGCCATGTTAAAATTGCATCAGGCAGGAAAACTCAAAGCACAACAACAACAATGCCTCACTTTGCCCAGACCCAGGGAGGAATTGTATGATCTTGTTAACGATCCTCACGAACTCAATAACCTTGCACATCGCGATGCCTATCAAACCGTCTTGAAAAAACATCGCGATATCCTTCAATCCTGGAGGCTGACTACAAACGACAAAATCCCAGCAATCCGAACACCGGATGAATTCGACCGTCAAACCGGAGGCGTCACCCCTGCCAGAATCCGGCCGCGTCCCTCCAAAGCGCAAATGAAGAAGACTGTATCGAAGGAATAATCGAAAACATCACTTGCAATCTGATCCCTTTGGGGTCCAGTAGAATCAAACTCATATGAACCAAACCTACCCTCCATCAAGGCAAGCTCGTAACCGGGCTTGGACGAAATGCCATCTAAAAGCAATGCTGAGTGCGTTGACGCTCGTGCTTACTCTGACCACGGTTGAGGCTCAGAAAAACCAGAAAGCAGGGAGTGCGCACTACACCTCCATGCCACGCCCGAGCAGGGATGGGATTGGTAAAGTGTATCAGGGACGGGAAATTTCACACGTGATGGGCCACCTTGGGGCTGACTGGTTGGAACGTCCGGAAAGGCAATATGAAGAACGACCCGACTTGCTCATCAAGGCCCTTGGAATAAAGCCCGGTGATACCATAGCAGACATAGGCGCCGGCAGTGGCTATTTCACGCGACGTCTTGCAGCCGAGACTGGCGATGGCGGCAGGGTACTGGCAGTGGATATCCAACCAGAAATGTTGCGAATCCTGAAACAAAACCTCGAACAGGAAGGTATCAGGAATGTTAAGATGATCAGGGGAACGGAGAAAGTTCCGAATCTTCCTGAAGCCTCGGTTGATTTGGTCTTGATGGTGGATGTATACCATGAGTTTTCATACCCTCATGAAATGATGACCGCCATCCGCAAAGCATTGAAACCGGATGGCATAGTGGTATGGGTAGAATACCGATTGGAAGATCCTCGTGTACCCATCAAATTGCTGCATAAGATGTCCAAGAAACAGGTTCAGAAGGAAGCAACCTATCAGGGATTTGAATGGGTTAGAAGTTTCGAGGGATTACCGAGACAACACTTACTTTTCTTCAAGAAAGCTTCCAATTAGTTGGTTAGATACTAGTATGAGAATTTAGGCATGAATATTACCCATTTATTTCAAAAAGGAATCGCCACCATGGCGACAGTGACTCTGTTCACCTCCAGCTCATTTATGACATCGCAAGCCGCAGAAAAAACCACATCGACCCAACAACCGGTCGCCATCGTAAAAACATCCGAAGGCAGTGTACGACTGGAACTCTGGCCGGATGCAGCCCCTGAGACTGTGAAGAATTTCATCGATCTGGCTGAAGGACGCAAAGCCTTCAAGGATGCCAAATCAGGAGAAGAAGTAACAAAACCGTTTTATGATGGCCTCACATTCCATCGTGTCATCAAGGATTTCATGATCCAGGGAGGATGTCCTCTCGGCACAGGCACAGCCGGACCAGGATATCAGTTTAAAGACGAAGTCAATGCTGTCGGACTTGGATTGAGTGAATTGAAGGCTATTAAGGACGGACAAACACACCCTTGGCTGTTGGTCCGCTCACAAGAAGATTTCCAGCGCCTTGTGCTGGGACCGGCACTTCAAAAAATGGGAATCAAGTCTGAAGAAGAATTCAAAGCCAAAATGGAAGAGATTCAAAAGACGGTCAACGCCATGTCACTTCAGGATATTTACGCAAACCAGGGATATGTTTTCGAAAAGGATCTCACCCCAAAAAAACCTTTGAGAGGAGTGATTGCAATGGCAAATTCGGGTCCAAATACCAATGGTTCGCAGTTTTTCATCAATGTTGTGGACACACCGCATTTGACCGGTAAACACACCGTGTTCGGCAAGGTGATCGAGGGCATGGATGTCGTCGACAAGATCAGTAAACTGGAAACTGATGATTCCGGCAAAACTAGCACACCTGTGGTGATCGAGTCTATTCGTCTGGAAAAGAAAGAATGATTTTCAAATGAAGAAAAAGCCCCTGAGCCTTGATTGGCACAGGGGCTTTTTTTATGAAGCAAGATTGAACAGCAGAACAGTTTCAGAAGTACTTGCCTGATCGTGTCATTTGCTGGCGGTGAGAACCTGTTCCAGCAATTGGTTCAACTGATTGACCATGGTCTTGGGATCTTCCACCATACCAGCAGCCAGTCGGGCGTTATCGTATAGTTGCTCGGCGACTTTGGTAGCAAGGATTTCATTCGACGATTTCATGGCATGGAGCTGAGATACAATCGCATGCCGAGGGTTGAGTTCCATATCAACCTTCACCGGTCCCAGGTCCTGATTCATCGATTTCATCATACGACGCATCCCGGCAGTCATTGTTTTGTCGCTATCAAGCACAACAGCAGGACTGTTGACAAGTCGAGTTGAAATGCGAACAGATTCCACTTTGTCACCTAATTTATCCTTGGCCCATTTGGCCAGAGCTTCGGCATCTTCATCTGAAAGTTGCTCGGCCTTCTTATCTTCATCCTCGATCTTGAGATCAGCTTTTTCGGCTGAGGTAAGGCTTTTTTCTTCAAATTGCCCCAAGTGATCCATCACTACTTCATCGATAGGATCATAAAGGAAAAGCACTTCATATTTCTTGGCCTTGAACACTTCAAGATAAGGACTCTGTTCAGCAGCATCACGCCCTGAAGCAAGAAGAAAGTAAATCTCATTCTGATCTTCAGGCATGCGTTCAATATATTCTTTGAGCGATGTCCTCGTGTCTTTATCCTGAGTGCTGGATTCGAATCGCAACAGTTTCGCAAGATTATCGCGATGCGTGAAGTCTGTAGCGACACCTTCCTTGAGGAATTTGTGATATTGATCGTAAATCTTATAAAAACTTTCAGAATCTTTACGGCTCAATTCATCAAGGTGCTTGAGGAAGCGCGTGGTCAACACTTTGTTGAGTTTCTGCATCAATGCACTGTCCTGCATCGTTTCGCGAGAAATGTTCAATGGCAGGTCTTCACTGTCCACAACACCTTTCAGGAATCGAAGCCATTCAGGGAAAAGTCCTTCAGCTTTGGATTGAATTAAAACTTTTCGGCAGTAAAGGTGGACTTCGCTCTCACTTCGGGAGATCCCCAGATTCTCCATGTTCTTGGCCGGCACATAAACGAGTGATTGAATCGCCAGTGGTGCATCAGCGGAAAAATGAAGTCGTGTCAACGGGTCTTCATGATCATGCCCAATATAATGGTAAAACTCCTTGTATTCCTCCTCTTTGACCTCGCTCTTGCTACGGGTCCAGATAGCACTGACCTTGTTAACCACTTCACCGTTCAATTCGATGGGAAAGGTAACAAAGTTGGAATATTGTTTGATGATGGATTCCACACGGGTTTTTTGAGCGAAATCTTTATCATCCTCTTTGAGCTTGATGAATATTTTGGTTCCTCGAGGGCAATCCGGCGTTTCTTCGATCTCGTATGTTCCCGCCCCCTTTGAAATCCATGTATGCCCTAGTTTATCCCCATCAAAGGACCGCGTGTACACTTTGACTTCCTCTGCTACCATGAATGCAGAGTAAAAACCTACACCAAATTGACCGATCAAGTTGGCATTGGGTTTCTCCTTTCCTTCGGCTATCTGCTTGAGGAATGCTTTGGATCCAGAGTGCGCAATCGTTCCCAGATTCTCTACCAACTCATCACGAGTCATCCCAATACCCGTGTCTGTAATGGTAATGGTATTGGCATTGTCGTCGGTCGCAATGCTGATCTTTAATTCGACATCAGGCTCGTGGATTGATTTGCCTGATGTCTGGTGAAATCGTAATTTCTCACAGGCATCCGATGCATTGGAGATCAATTCTCGAATAAAGATTTCCTTATCCGTGTACAGGGAATGAATAACAATATCCAACAATTGCTGGATTTCCGCCTGAAATTCATGTTTTTCCGTTTTTTGACTCATGAGTGATGAAGTAAAGTGTACTTTTTCATTTCGTCAAGAGGGGACATTCAAGTTTTCAGCGAATCATGATGTTTTTTGCCTGCTCAGGGTCTATTTTTTCGATGGCACGACGACAATGCTGACCGACACCTGAAAAATCATTGTTCAAAGTCCGAATCAGCTCAGGAATGGCCTTGATGGCGCCAGGCCCCACATCACCAATGGCGTCTGCCGCTGTCATGCGAACACCAAAATCTTCATCACTGAGGAGCTTAAGCATCGCCTCCAGACTATCGAGTGCATCATGACCTAAGCCTCCCAGACCTAGAACGGCATACCTGCGAACTTCGTCCGAAGGGTCATCCAATCCAGTTTCCAAATATGAAATATGCTCAGGAACAGGCAGTGCGGTACTGGACAGAAGTTGCATGGCCATGCGTTTTTTGTGGCTGCCCGGCATACTATCCAAAAGGGGTTTCAAGAATGGCATGGATTTTCCGACATCCAATTTCGAAAAGCTGGCAATAATCAAGGCTTTGTCTTGCAGAGTTGGGTCTTTGTGTTGAAAAAGGGCAATCACTTCATCTTCCAAGGGTTTGGCGTCTATTTTCTTTCTGCGAATAAACTCAAGCGCCGCCTTTGAGGTTTCCAGCTGTTGTTTTTGAAGGATAAGTCTCAAGAGAGGAAGGAGCCGCTTGGGATCTGGATTAAATGCATGAAGCACCCTGAACGCAGTGATCTGGTCTGTGCTATTCCCCTGAGACAGCATATCAATCATGGATTCCTCAATCCTTGAATCCCAATCCTTGGGAGCATTTATCAGCAGGTCTTCAGCAACCATTGCCTGAGGGTGAACGCTACGAAATCTTTGACCGCCTTGAAATAGACGATCCATCAGCCCGGAAACAACTGGACTCCTTTCATATATTCGGGCGAGGAGATCATTACGAACTTTCAGACGAGCGGCCAAATGCGGAACCGCATCTGCACCCATGGCATAAATGGCTGATTGAGCACGATTCAGGGAAAGACCCTCTGTGTAAAGCGTCATCCACGTTGATATCCGCCGCCCTCCGTATCTGGGTTCAGCGTTGTATAAGAGAAAGGACACCCCCAACAGGCAGATGAATACCGTTGAGAGTATCCAGCCTTTGAATCTGGATTGTATCGATCTCCTGAAACCCTCAGACATCGCAAGTGCGTACGGCTTCATACAAGCTTCCCAGCGGATGCCTTACAGGAATGAACTCCTGCGCAATGTATCCACTGAAACCTGTTTCGACAATGGCCTTACAAATGGCCGGGTAGTTGAGTTCCTGAGTCTCGTCGATTTCGTTACGCCCGGGATTACCGCCAGTGTGATAATGTCCAATGTAAGGATGAAACTCGCGGATATTCCGGATCACATCCCCTTCCATGATCTGCATATGATAGATATCATAAAGCAATTTAAATTTGTCAGAACCAATGCGTTTCGCCAATGCCACCCCCCACTCGGTGTGGTCACACTGATAATCCTTGTGGTCGACTTTGCTGTTCAACAATTCCATGCAGACGGTTACCTTGAATTTTTCAGCAGTCTTCATGACTTTCTCAAGTCCAATGGCACAGTTTTCAAGACCCTCATCATCGTCCAATCCATCACGATTACCGGAAAAACAAATAATATTGGGGAATCCTGCCGCGGCAACTTGAGGAATCATGCGTTCAAAACCTTCGATCAGTTGGGCATGATGCTCAATCCTGTTAAAACCTTTGGTGATACCTCCCGGACCGTTGGACATCGCGCAGGCGAGACCGTATTTTTTAATGATCGGAAACTGATCGGGTGTGAGTAGGTCAATGGAATGCATGCCAAACTCTGAAGCCGCTTCTGCAAGCTCTTCCAAACTGAATTTGGAGTAACACCATTTACAAACGGAATGATTCACATTGCCTTTGAGTTTGACTGGCTTGATGTTGGCAGCTTCCAGTTGCGACGCAATATTTGAGCTTGCGGCGACTGCCATGCCAGTTGCGGTCAGAGACTTCAATGCACCACGACGGGAGAGTTTTTGATTTATCATAAGCTTTCGTGTTGATCTACATGCTATTCGAACCGAATCACCGCACGCAGTCAAATCGAAACCTTGGCTCAGGAGGGCAGTTGCGGAGCCTCCGCGCGTACTCTGACTGGGCTCGAATGGAGGTAGTTCATCTTGGAAACTTTATGTATCAGCCACCTTTACGATAGGCACAGCGCAGATCGGAGATGGTCCGATTTCCCTGGGAGGAAAGGCATGTAATGACCCAACAAATCGACTCCTCTTCAATGTCCCAATGAAAACTTGCAAATACCACCCCCGCGAATTCTTTGAGAGAATGAGTCAACGTGTGTATCATTCCATTCTTTTTAAAATTTTCTCCTTTGACCCTCTATAGGCTAGCGGTTACCTTTTGCGCCAAATCATTGGAAATCCGAATGAAAAAACCAACATTGCTAATCATCTTTCTGATTGTTTTCGTGGACCTGGTGGGTTTTGGCATCGTTCTGCCATTACTCCCCATTTATGCAGAACAGTTCAAAGCTTCCGGATTCATGATCGGGTGCATCATTGCTTCCTACAACCTGATGCAGTTTTTCTTTGCACCGGTATGGGGCAAGCTTTCGGATAGAATAGGACGCCGCCCCATCATTTTGTTGAGTACGGCCGGCTCGACGATTTCGTATGCCGTTTTTGGTTATGCAAGTCTTCAAACCGGGACCTATGGCTTGATCATACTACTCGTTTCGAGAATGTTGGCAGGCGTGTTCGGTGCAAACCTCTCTGTTGCATCTGCGTATGTTGCTGACATCACGCCACCTGAAAAACGATCTCGAGGTGTGGGGCTTGTCATCGGACTTGGTTTTGGTATGGGCTTTGTCTTCGGCCCGATCATTGGAGGATTGAGCGCAGCATTTCTGGGGATATCCGGTCCAGGCTGGGTCGCAGCGGGCATCTGCCTGATTAACTTTATCGCAGCCTGCTTCATACTTACGGAAAGTAAAAGCAAGGATGCCAAACCCGCAGTCAAACGTGCTCAATTTCAGCAGTGGATGCATACTTTGGGTCAACCCAAGTTGAGATTGCTTGTCCTGCTTGTTTTCTTGGCCACACTTTGTTTCACATGTTTCGAAAGTACCTTGCCTCTGCTGATCAGTAGTTATTTTGGGTATGAGCTTTCTCAATGTTACTACTTCCTGGCCTATTCCGGATTTATTGCGGCAGGCGTGCAGGGAGGAGCTATCGGTAAACTGGTCAATCGGTTCGGCGAGAAACCCTTGATCTTTGCGAGTTTTTTCGGCCTGACTCTGAGCTTCTTCATGATTCCACTGAAACAGAATGTCGTTTGGATTCTGGTTTCACTAACGGTTTATGCTATTTTCTCAGGTATCAATCGTGCGCCTTTAACTGGTCTTATTTCCATGGTTTCGCCAGACAATGAACAGGGAACCAATCTAGGTGTCTCTCAAGGAGCATCTGCCATGGCGCGTATCATCGGGCCTCCAGTCGCCCTGACTTTGTATGGTATGCATACCCCCCTTCCCTACTGGGTGTTTGGAGCTGTCGCCTTGGTGGCAGGTGTGATCGCTGGGATTTACCTGCCAAAAATCCTGGGACAAACAAAAGATGGTAAAGGTGGAGCCAACACGACGGCAGACACAAAAACTGCTCCGTAAAATAATTCAAGCATGCCCTGTAGAAATACCATTCATCGTGTTCCTTCGAATTGGTTAATGGTATCGTATTTGTGGTCTGCATTGCTGTTTCAGTCTGTTATGGCTCTCCAGTCCGAGAGTGCCCATTGGCCTCAATTTAGGGGACCACATGGTCAAGGCCGAGCTCCAAGCAGTTCGCTTCCGATCCCGTTCGGACCTGATAGTTCCGTTATTTGGAAAAAGAATATCGCCCCGGGCCATTCCTCCCCCAGCATCTGGGGAGATCTCCTTTTGTTGACCACCTACGAATCCGATCAACTCACTACACAGGCGTTGAATCGACATGATGGATCTCTACTATGGAAAAAATCTATCCCGCCCACGAAGATCGAAAGAGGTCACCGCAATGGAACACCAGCCAATTCAACACCGACGACAGATGGCAGATCTGTGTTTGTATACTTTGGGTCTTATGGCTTGCTCTCCTACGATCTGGAAGGGAATGAGCAATGGAGACTCCCTCTTCCTGTCCCGGTGACCCAACACGGCGCTTCATCTTCCCCCGTGCTGGCAGAAGAACATCTCTTTTTACAGGTTGATCAGGATATCAGCTCCTACCTTCTCTGCGTAGATGCGGCAACCGGCAAACAAGTTTGGAAAACACCCAGGCCCGGTTTTCGGCGAGGGTTTTCCACCCCCATAGCGTGGCCTCCAGAAAAACCCGAACTTGTCATCACTTCCGGGACCTTGCGCGTGTGTGCCTACCATATCTCCGACGGGGAACTCGCATGGGAGGTTGGAGGTTTGCCAAATGAAACAGTCGCATCCCCCGCGTTTGATGATCAGCATCTATACGTCTCTGGGTGGACCATGGGAGCGGGTGTTTCAAGAATCCCCAATTTTGATGAACTTCTTGAAAACGATGAAAACAAAGATGCATCTATTGCGCGCTCTGAAGCCACAGGACCTGCGCGCATGCACTTCCCTTATATCGATGCGGACAAGGATGGAAAGATTGTTCGAAAGGAGTGGGAAACAATGTCGGATATCTTCAGAAAAAGTGAAAATGCACTTCTGGCTCTTAAACCTGGCCCATCACTCAAAAGCCCTCCAACCTTGTCATGGAAACAAACTCGCGGACTTCCCTACGTTCCTTCACCACTCGCTTATCAAGGCCATGTTTATCTCGTTAAAAATGGAGGAATGATTTCATGCATGAACACAACGACGGGTGAAGTTATCTATCGCGAAGAAAGACTTGGGGCCTTAGGCGACTATTACGCATCCCCTGTTGCAGCCGGAAAACAAATTCTCGTAGCGGCTCAATCAGGCGTTGTCAGCGTTATCGAAGCAGGTAATCCGGAACTCAATATCATGTTTCAAATTGATTTCGAAGAAACAATCATGGCGACACCTGCGATCGTTGAGAACAGGCTGTATATGAGGACGAGCCAAACGCTTTATTGCTTCGGAAAATGAGATTCAAATCCTTCGCTCGGATCTCCTTGATTGTCGGAGTTTCGGCTATGGCCATTCTGATTTTCATTTCGGCCTACTTATTCATTAGACTTCAGACATCCAGGCCAAAATCACTGGCAGCACTAGCCAAACCAGTGATTAAAATGGATCTCCAGGCACCAAAGCATCATGGATGGCTATCTGATCACGAAATCTTTTTCCTTCGAGAAAAAAACCAAGGGGATTTTCTGTGTGTGAAAACGGATATAAACGACGGCCACGAATCGTTGATGGAAGCCCTGTCTCCTCATCTCCAGGACCATGAAGAGCGGGGAAATCATTTTGAGATAAAGTCATCGCCTTCAGGAAAACACCTCGCTCTTATCATGGGTAATAAAACGCAGCAAAGGCAGTTTCTCCATGAATGGGAAAGTGAGCAGACCATTGAACTGAAAAAAGGGGTTAATAACATATTGAATCTGACCTGGTTACCTGATGAATCTGGATGGATCACCTGGAAAGTTGATCGATCGACAACATTCAAAGAAACCCAATTTTCGTTGGATCCACATTTATTTTCGACAAATGCCTCCTATTCAGGCTGGAACAAGCTGAAGTTCCCCTTTTTCCCAAGTCCTCCTCATGTCTTCATGAAAAACGGCACTCTCGGGGTTCTGTGCTTTGAATATATCATGAAACGTTCTGAAAAGAGCTTGTCGTTACATGTAACATCCTTTGCCAAACAGACAGCGAACGATGCATCCAAACGGCATTTGATGGTTCCGAAAATGTTGGTAACCAAAAATACTTCTGTATCACACTGCCAGAATGGCAATGCATGGCTGATCGCATATGAAAGATCCTCACTTGGACGCATTCAAAGGACAGGGGTTTTCCCTTATTTTAGAATCAGATCAACCCTACGGACGCTCGAACTATGGAATTTCGAGACAAAAACATCCGCAATTCTTGACCCTGATATCGAAATGAAAAACATTGGACATGTGAAGCTCAATCCATCCGGGACTCATTTCAGTTTCACCTGTCAGGGGCAAATCTGGGTAGCTAAAATTTCAGATTTTCTGGAATAACCATCTGCAATGCAATTATTTCAATCATTGAGGTTCGCTGAGAACCTCAATGACCGATGCCACAAGAACACAAATAACGGTATTCACTCCAAACTGGATTTTTCATACTTCCTGACTCGCCTGTGTGATAAAATTCGCAGAGATGGTTGATTTTGGTCAGGAAGCTAGACGCGCAAAAGACGAACACGTATGGTTGAAGGCTCTGGCACCTGTGCATAATAATGGAAACGTAAAAACACTGAGGAATGTTTTCGATGGATTTCACACCGATGTCGGTTATTTTGAAAAGGTCTTTGTCTACATTTTGCTGCCAGTCTTTAAGCAGTTGCATGAGATTCATGGATTTGTCTCCTTACCTGAAAAATCAAGGTTGGCAAATCACAACGCCGGCCATCAACAAACCCGACTTATCAAAAACGATGACCTTACCCAGCATTTCATAAGGAAGACCACCGATAGTGGTATGAGAATAGATTTGGAAAGAGGAACAATCCGACGAGCAAGAGGGATTTGGTTTCGAAAGTGAACAACAAAAATAATAAATCAACGCATTCATCCATGCAGCCATGGAGTCACTGGAAAGACACTTCATGGTGGAAGGAAATGGTGCATTCTTCAGGCCAACGGCCCTTTATCCGATGGACACCTGCGCCATCGTCAAGCTGGCCTTTCATGGCTGCCTGTTTCAAAACTGCACATCCGAAGAGTCCATTGGTTGTCATTACTCCCGGATTGAAACTCCAGGAATCCATGCATCA
>KB912000.1 GCA_000383715.1 Verrucomicrobia bacterium SCGC AAA164-E04 | reverse complement strand
TAAAGGGAACTCATTGTAGTGTATATGAGCACCGTCCCGAGTGTTGTCGTAGTTTTGAGTGCTTGTTATTGAAGGATTATCAGGATGAGAAAATATCAAAAGTTGAAGCACTTGATTTAGTTCAAAAGGTGCGAGAAAAGATGGAGTTTTCGGATAAAGAATCCGTTAGGTGTTTGATCAGGAAACATTTCCTGGGTTGGACTGATTGAATTGACATCAAGATCCTGCCACTCAAATTTCGCCATGATCCTCCTCAAAACTTGCGTGACTGAACTTTGAATGTTGTTAAAGTTTCGTTTGACTCAATTTCATTAACTAGAACTCTATGATGACATCAGTAAAGCTTTCATTTTTCTATCGTTTGGCAAAAAATGTGTTTATTTTGTTATGCGCCTGTTCCCCAATCTTTGATTTTGGTTTCACTGGCATAGCTGCAGACTCTAAACCAAAATTCGATCGCAGTCCCAAGAACTTGGGGACCGTCATGGTTTTTTCAGGAACGGGCTGGTATCGACATCCCGAAGTGCCAGCTATAAGTGGATGGCTTGCTCGTTTAGATGCGGATCTGAAGATGCAGGTGGATGTGTCAGAGAATCCAAATGATCTCGTCAAAATCCTGAATAAATATCAGGTCTTGGTGCTTAATAATTGCACCGAAATGACTGCCTTGTTTGATGAAAAACAGCGGATGGCGGTTGAAAAATGGTACAGAGCGGGTGGGGGAATTATTGCACTTCACGCTTCTTTGGTCCGTCAAACGAATTGGAAATGGTTCAACGAATTGGCGGGATGTGATTTTGACAGTGATTCAGAATATCTCGAAGCAAGAGTCATGGTCGATCCGGGCGCGATCAATCATCCAACCGTTAAGGGGCATGGAACCCAATTTGCCTATAAAGCTGATTGGACGAACCATGATCGATCGGTAACAGGGCTGCCGGGATTTCAGGTATTACTCCGCGTGGATGAATCAACCTTTGAACCCGTTCGTGAATATTTTCAAAGCCGAGGGGGAAAGGCAATGGGAAAGGATCATCCCATTGCCTGGTTACACAGCAATGGCGGTGGTCGTTTTTTCTACACAGAACTCGGCCATGATGTCAGATCATTGGAAACTGAGTTTGGAAGACAGCACATTCTTGAAGCGATTCGATGGGCTGCTGGAAGACGTTAATAGTATTCACTCCAGGCGCCATGACTTGCCCGGGGGCGCATGCTAAAGCATGAACTCCAACATAGGGTGGGCTAGGGAGCATGGATTATACCAAATTGCTTTATGGAACTCATTTCGAAAGGCATTTGTTCCGTTAAAAAAGTATTGTTTCTTGGGGGTGTTTCAGACATTTTGCTGAGTATACCTTTTAGAAATTGTGATCCCATTATTGCGCATTGCTTTAGTTCTGTTTGTGTCGGTTGAACATTGCTGGTTTCAGTCATTCGTTCATGGGCAGGAAAATAAAACCAGTAGTCAAGATGTTCGCTCTAGAGAGGGGCTCCTTGCTCTTTATAATTTCTGTGAGCCTGGTGGTCCGCTAGTAAGAGATCAATCTGGAAGAAAAGATTCCACCCATTTGCGCATACGGTCGATGCGAGGTGTTCAAAGGTTGGGTAACGCTCTGAAGTTAACAGGTTCGACCCGATTGCTTTCCGGGAAATCTCCAACTCCTTTAATCAAGGCGATTCAAAAATCGGGAAGCTTCACGATTGAAGCCTGGATCACCCCAGCAAATACTAATCTGAAAGGGCCTGCTCGTATTGTCACTCTATCCAGGAACGGCAGCGAAAGGAATTTTACTTTAGGTCAAGAAGGTGCGCGATATGACGTTCGATGTCGTAGCAGCACAACCGACAGAAACGGCCTGCCTTCCTTGGCTTCCAAATCGAATTCCTTGTCGACCGATTTAACCCATGTTGTTTTCACTTTGGAGGCGGACCATGTATCTCGTATTTACCTGAATGGCCGTTTGAACACTGAAGGTAAAGTTCCAGGAGAGTTAGACGCCTGGAAAAATAATGTTCAATTGGTATTGGGAAACGAAGTCTCAGGTGATCGGCAATGGAAGGGTACCTATCATATGGTAGCTTTGTATGATCGAGGTTTGTCAGAGCAGGAGATTGCAAGTCATTTTCAAGCGGGTGCGGGTGCCGAGGATTCTGAAACGGCAAAAATGGCAGGGCAGTCACCCAAAGCGGCTTTTTTTGAAGAGCACATTGCACCAATGATTTCAGAGCATTGTCTGGAATGTCATGACACTCACAATCAAAAAGGGAAACTGGATCTTTCATGGAAAGAATCAGCCTTCAAGGGCGGTAAGCATGGGGAAATCATTGTTCCCGGCAAACCTGAAGAAAGTGAGTTATGGCTATCTGTTCATCATGATGAAATGCCTGATGATCGTACCTTGTTGACGAGTGAGGAAAAGGCGTTGATCAAGCAATGGATTCAAAATGGTGCCACTTGGTCTATAGATCACATCGATCCAGTCTTATATGCCCATCAAGCGGAGGTTGTCTCTAACTGGGTGCGACGATTGACCTTATCCGAATACATCCTAACTGTAAGGAACACGGTCGATGTAGACATCAGTGAAGATGCCCGGAACCTGCTTCCTCGTGACCTCCGAGCTGATGGATTCAGTAACACGGCTTACAATCTCAATGTTGATCTTAAGCACGTCAATGCCTATGCCCAATTGGCTGAAAAAATTGTTCAACAAATGGACGTTGCGTCCTTTACCAGAAAATTTGTCCAGAACTTGAAGTTTACTGACAACGAAATGGGGGCATTGATCGAATCGATGGGTAAGTGGGTTTTAAGAGGGCCCGTCAATGAGCATGAACTGTTTGCTTACCGAGGTATTACGACCTCAGTTGCAGCTGCAGGGGGTAGTCATGATGAGGCCGTTGCGCTGGTTGTCGAGGCTATGTTGCAGTCGCCTAGATTTATTTATCGTGTTGAAAATCATGTTGGAGATGGCACGGTTTGGCCGGTTGATGATCATGAATTGGCCAACAGGATCAGTTACATTCTATGGGGATCAGGACCCGATGAAGCATTGATTCAAGCTGCCGACAAAGGGGAGTTGTATCGTGATGATTTACTAGGCCAACAAGTCGAACGCATGCTTGAGGACGAAAGAGCCCTTCAGCGGTCACTTGAATTTGCTAGTGAATGGTTGAACCTTAATCGACTTACCAACATGCAGCCCAACTCAGAAAGATTTCCGGATTGGGATCCAATGATAGCTCATGATATGCGTGAGGAATCGTTGGCCTTTTTCCGTGAGCTGGTATGGGAACAGGGAAGGCCTTTAAACGATCTTTTCAATGCGCGTTTCACCTACGTCACTCCAAGATTGGCAGCTCATTATGGTTTACCAGAGCACATGGTTGATTCGACAAACTCCGGGCTTCAGAAAGTGAAGTTGACACCCGAAACGAGACGTGGAGGGATATTAACTCAAGGTAGCATTCTTACGGTTGGGGGAGATGAGGCTTCCATGGTAGCAAGAGGATTGTTCATGTTGCACGAAGTTCTCAGAGGTGTGGTGAAAGATCCTCCTCCCTGCGTTAATGTGGTTCCCATTCCAACTGAAGCGGGATTGACTCAACGAGGCATTGCGATTCAGCGCATTGATAATGTGTTGTGTGGTGGTTGTCATAAAAGGTTTGAACCATTGGCGTTTGGATTGGAAAAATTTGACGGGCTTGGTTCTTTTCATGATGAAGATGAACATGGAAATGGCTTAAGAGAGGATGGCCGTATTCGAATTCCTGGACAACCCGACGTGATGGAGTATGCAACATGCCTTCAATTGATTGATTTTCTGGCAGGGAATGAACGGGTTCAGGAAACGGTCACATGGAAAGTGGTTCAATTTGCCCTGGGACGACCATTGACGGCTCAAGATGCGAACGAGGTTCAGCGTATTCATGAGCAATCCCGAGAAAACGGAGGTACCTGGGCAGCGTTGATCAAGGCAGTTGTTCTCAGTGATTTAGTTAGAAACATTAAAACGGAGAAAGAAAGTAAATGACTGAACAAAATATAAGCCGACGTGCGGCACTCAAAGGTTTGGGGACGATCAGTATTGGCCTTCCTTTTCTGGAAGAAATGTGTGTATCAAAGGCCTTCGCAGCTGCTGGGAATCCTGTCCCAGTAAGGGCGTTCAATCTATTTTTCGGTCTGGGTATCCCTGCGCCCCTGCAACAGGAAGGATTTGAAGGTGTGCTGGAGCCACTGAAGCCATTGAGTGATAAATTGCTTATTATGCGCAAAGTGGATCAGGTCCGTTGTGATCAATCGGGGATCAATGCTCATTTTGATGGAGCTTCTGGTGCATTCACGGCTGAACCTCCTAAAGGCGAAGCCAAAGCGGGTGGTCCTTCCATCGATCAATTGATACGCAAACATCATTACCCAAATGGTCAACCCTCCGGTGTGGCACCAACGGCAGTGGCGGGTACTTTTTTCAGGCGAAGCCGTGTCAGTCGTTATGTTCACAGTTACAATCAGGATGGGACCGTTGCGGCAACCATGCAGGAGCGGCCAAGAGATTTATTCGACCGATTGTTTGGGACGATTCAGTTCGGTGATTCAAGCGATGCGCGGCAAATGCACCTGAAGCGTAGTGTGTTGGATTCTGTTGTCGAACAATACAAATATTATACGGGGGGACGTTCACCTTTAGGTAAAACGTCTCGCGCAAAAATCGCGGATCATCTTGATCGTATTCGTGAATTCGAGCAACGCGCTTTTTCTTTGGATAGCGAAACCGGAAGTGGGCCTAAGCGACCAACTCCATCTGAGCTCCTTCACGGTGGATTGGCAGATCCGGGAGGAGAGGGGATTGATATTAGTCTGGATGAGCTAACCACGGAATGGCGCCTGATGGCTGATCTTTATGCCAGTGGGATTCAGATGGACAAAGTTCGCTTCGGTGCATTGACTTTTTTGGCAGCAGGTGAGCGTATTCGATTGACGGGAGATTATCTTTATAATGGAGAAAAACGATACACGTTTGATGATTCCAGACGATTGAAAGCAGGAGGTTCACAAGGGTGCAGTCATGAATGGTGGCATCAATTCAATGAACAGAAACCCAATGAGGCCCTGCGTGCACACGCACACATGAAAATGCGGGAATTGTCCTATTTTCTTGGTCGTCTTGATGAGCAAGGCACGATTGAAGCGAACGGGAAAACCATTCTCGATAATGCGTTGATTACCATTTCGACAGAATCTGGCGATGGGCGCCACAATGACGTGAAACGCGAATTATCTGGTGTTTTTCACGCGATGAGTGGAGCGAATGGACGGTTCAAGACCGGCCAAATCCTTGACCTGAAATCTGAAGGTCTGGATGTTTACAATACCATTCTAGATGGCATGGGAGTCGCCCAGAAAATGGGTCCTGTGGATCGCGATCACAAGCTTGTCGATGCCATCAGAGCCTAGTACCTGAAACAAAAAAATCAGATGCATGATCCGTGTTCCAAATGCAGGCACATCATGTCAGCCAAAAGAACCTTCGGATACATGGGGCAATCCGAATAAGGCCCTTCAACAGGGCTAAAGTCTCACTGGCATCGTTGCCTATTGGAACACCAAAGAAAATGAAGCTTTGGTTACACTTATCTACCAGAATGGTCATAGCTAGTAAGTGTCAATGTTTCAATGATTGTAAGCTTGTAAATAGATCCATTTTTTGGCACTGACTGTCCTTCAATCATGAGCGAAATATACTGGAACGGGGAATATAAGAAAAAAAATGAGGCGATGATTCCTCCTGATGATCGGGGCTTTTTGTTTGGGGATGGAGTCTACGAGGTTGTTCGTATTTACAAAGGACGCTGTTTTGAAATGTCAGCTCACGAACATCGTTTGCTTCAAAGTGCTTCTAGCATTGGAATAAATATTGTTGATTTCAAGGGCATGACAGAAGTCGCTGAGAATTTACTCAGAAGGAATACTTTGCCGAATGGAGATGGGATTCTTTATTATCAAATCACCAGAGGCACGGCACCTCGTAAACATTTTTTTCCTGGTGAAGAGGTCCTGCCGAATCATTATGCCTATGTTCAACCTTTGCCTGTCACTGACTTTAAAGAGCGCCCAGGTGCCTCAGTTGTTACACTGCCTGATCGACGGTGGTTGGAATGTCATATTAAATCAATTGCCCTCCTTGGCAGCGTGCTGGCGGCACAACAAGCCAAAGAGCAAGGTGCCGTTGAAGCAGTTCTTCATCGTGATTCAGTAGTCACTGAGGGCTCCCATACCAATGTATTTGCTGTGCTTGATGGAGTTCTGAAAACACATCCAGCGAACCATTTGGTGCTTAATGGAATAACCCGACGTATAGTGCTTGAAATGACCCGAAAAGAAGGGGTTCCGCATGAAGAGAGTTCATTGAGCCTCTCAGAATTAAAAAGTGCCAGTGAGGTTTTTCTCACTGGCACGACGGTGGAAATATGGCCCGTTACACAATTAGACGGCAAACCAGTTGCTCATGGTCACACCGGTCCAATCACCCGAAAATTCCAATCATTATTTGATCGGAGCGCTGACCGTTTGACTTAATCGGTCGTGCCTACGGAGTGTTTCAAATAACGATAAAGATCACTGTCAGTTGAGAGAATCATCGTAGTTTCCGGATCAATGACTTCCTCATAGGTTTCGAGTGTTTTCACGAATTCGTAAAAATCGACTGATTGCTTTGATTGGTTGTAAGCAGAGGCGTAGATTTCGGTGGCTCTCGCATCCGCATCACCCTGGATTTTCTGAATTTCTTTGTAGGCTTCAGACTCGATTTGTTGAAGGTCGCGCTCCTTGTTTCCGATAATGCGTGCAGCTTCACCTTGTCCTTCCGAGCGAAATCGTTCTGCAATTTGCTGGCGTTCACTGATCATACGTTCGTAGATCCTTTTACGTACGGTTTCGTTGTAGTTGATACGCTTGAAACGAATATCCAGTAATTCAATACCAAAATCCTTGAGTTTCTCGCCTGCCAACTCGAAAATCTCTTTCTCGATCAAGCCTCGTCCCTTTGAGATTTTGTATAAAACACCCACATTTCCGGGAGCGTCTGACAACACTTCATCAACGACAGGCTCCCGATCCTTGGTGGTGCGAACAATTTCAATGAGTTCGTGTTTGGCAATGGCATTGCGGGTTTCACTGCCCAGGATATCGTTCAAGCGTGATTGAGCGCTTCTTTCATCGCGTAATCGCAGAAAGTATTGTTTGGCATCTTGAATCCTCCAACGCGCAAAGGTATCCACCACGATATATGTTTTATCCTTGGTTGGCATTTCGTTGGGTTTGCCGTCCCATGCCAGAAATCTGTTGTCGATTTGATTCACTTCCTCGATGAAAGGAATCTTGAAGTGGAGACCAGAATTTGTGATGGGATCTCCAACCGGTTTGCCGAAGCGTGTGATGAGAACCTGTTCGGTCTCATGGATGGTATATGCGGCGTTATACACCACAAATATCGCGATGATGGCGATTAAGGATATGAATGAACCTGCTGCTTTTTGCATGATGAAATCTTTGATTATTTATTGTCAGGAGCGATTTGTAGCAGTGGTAGAATCTGCTTTGCATCGGAATCCAGGATGATTTTCTTACCCATTTTTGGAATGATGGATCGCATGGTTTCGAGGTGTAGTCGACGCTTGGTAACTTCTGGAGCTTTCAGGAATTCAGTGAACAATGCCGTAAATTTGGTAGCGTCACCTTCTGCTTCGTTGACACGCTTCAATGCATAACCCTCCGCTGACCGGATTTTTTGATCCGCCTCACCACGCGCTCTTGGAACTACTTTATTGTATTCTCCATTTGCCTGATTAATAAGTTGCTCTCGCTCTTGCTGAGCCTGATTCACTTCATTGAAAGAGGGTTGAACTGGAGGGGGAGGGTTGACGTCCTTGAGTTGAACCTGATCGATACTGAGGCCCATTTTATAATTGTCGACCAATTCCTGCATCCGTTGGAGTGCCACGACCTCAATTTCCTGACGTCCTACCGTGATGACCTCATCAACCGTTCGATCGCCGACGACCTCACGCATGACAGATTCAGAAACCGCACGCAAGGTGCTCTCCGGTTCCTTGACTTGAAACAGGAATTGCTTTGGATTGTTGACTCTAAATTGAACGATCCATTCCACGGAAGCTGCGTTCAAGTCACCGGTGACCATGCTTTTCTCCCTGCTTTGCTCGGAGGATGACGTGTATTGATAAGGGTTGGTGGCATCTCGGGTACTTACTCCAAACTCCTGTTTCAATTGCCGTCTAACCGGAACGATTTGTACGGTATCAATACCGAAAGGCAATTTGAACTTCAAACCCGGCTCGACCGTCTTGATATACTTTCCGAAACGGAGGACAACACCTTGTGATTCCGCCTGTACTGTGTAGAACGCTGTTAATAACGCGATCACCACGAGGACTGCAATGAGCCCCATGATAATTGCCCTGAACTGGCTTTTTTGGTCGTTGAAGTTGGCTTCAAAGACCTTTTTGATCTGACTCATTTCTAATAATTACTTAAAATTGCTGTTTTTGGGATTGCCGCCTGATTCAAGATAAGCCAGAAGGTCCAGGATCTCATCTCTAGTCAAAACCTGAATAAGTCCCTCTGGCATAGGGGACAAGGTTGAGTTTTCTCTGGACTGGATATCCGAAATCTTGATGGATGTCCTCACTGCTGAATAAGGGTTTTGAAGAATCTCTATGGACTCCTCTGTTTCACCTACGATACGCCCTACATACTGTTCGTCATCTTTGGTGTTGATCTTCTCATATACATACTGATCTGAAAGGATTTTAGAGGGATGGATGATCGAATCAAGAATATCCGTAGTTGAGAATCGACTGCTGATAGCTGTCAAATCTGGCCCAACAGAGCCACCGTCATCGCCGAATCGATGACAAGCGCCACATTGTGCAGCTTCATAGGCTAATCGACCCTGCTCAAAATTCCGGCCTTTTTTGACATTGTTCAGAGAAGGCATGATATCATCCATGCTCCAATCCGTAAATTTACTTCGAGTCAACATGGGGTTGGGGGGCTGGTTCTTGACCACTGATTGCCCTCCATCAAGGATATCGCTCAGAGCGGTCCTTTCCTCTTTCGACAACGTTGCCTCAGCATCTTTTTTGATATTGGCGATGAATTTGTTGAAACTGGCTCCCATGGAAATAGTGCGTCCAACTTCTGAAAACCAGGTGAGTAAATCAGCAGGATGCTGCACACTTTTGAAATTTTGATTGAACCAGCTGAAATATCGCCTTCTTTGATCCAGTGACCAACCTTGACTTACATTCCTCAAATTGAAAACATAGTGTAGTTGGTCCTCGATATACTTCGAGCTTTCAATCAGTTTGAGAGTTTCAGTGATTGTGTTTGGGACGTTCAAATAAGCAGCAATCTTGGATAATTCCTTGTTGATAGTTTGGCTTTTGCTTGGGAAATAAAGACCTACAGCTTCCGCAACAGCCTCAGCAATGTCATTGTCTGGCTGCCCCATTCGAATGAATGATAATTGAAGAATTCGCATAATCTGCATTTGCTGATCTTCAGGTAAATCTGTTGAATTAATTTCCCCGAGTTTCATCAAAAGTGGATTCTGCCACTCTTGACCGCCTTTTCTCGCGAGTGCCATTAAGCCGGTCAAGCTACCTTGAATACTCTGTTCATCGATGACTCTTTCTGCCCATTGCTGGACGGGTTGGCTCTCAATGGCAATGCGGGCAGCATATCGAATCCAACGGTCATGGCTTCTCAAATGCGGCCATGAAAACGTGATGCACTCCGAATCAATTCGACCGTGATAGGATTCAAGTTTCCTTCTTAACAGGCGTGCGTCCGCTTCTTTTTCCGATACATAGGATGCCTTATCCGTTGATTCGTCCCCTTGATAAGTAACGCGATAAAGTGCGGACTGAGTGCCCCTTCCTCCAACGGTAAAATAGAGAGCTCCGTCAGGGCCAATTTCCATGTCGGAAACATTCAAAGGTTTGCCTTTGACAAATGTTTCTTTTGATCCGAAATAACTTGCTCCATCCGGCATGAGGTGGACTGCCAAAATCCGTCCATACGACCAGTCCATCACATAAAGAGCCCTCTGGTATTTTGCTGGGAATTTGGTTCCATAACCAAAGCAAACTCCCGTGGGTGATCCTATACCGATGTCTACTGTCGCAGGTAAACTGTCCTCAAAATAGGAAGGCCACTTACTGGTGCCGGAGCGCCATCCGTATTCTCCTCCGATGACAGAGTGAATGACACGCGTTGGTCGATACCATGGACTACCCCAATCCCATTCCATGTCACTATCAAACGCAAACATTTCACCATCGGCATTGAAGTCGAAGTCATATGCGTTTCTGTATCCAGCCAGCAACAGTTCCCATGTTTTACCTTCCGGATCGGTTCGGACAATATAGCCGCCCGGAGCCATGACGCCGGTGGCATGACCATTCCCATCCCATTGGCGTGGCAGCAGGTGATCTTCCTTATAATTTTGGTGAGGTGAGTTTTCGTCCACTCCCTCTGGAACTCGGGTGTGGTTACCGTTCATCATGTAAATCATGCCATCGGGCCCCAGCCTCAATCCATGGTAGCCATGCTCTCCTTCACCTCGAATTGCCTTCAGGAACTGGGTTTCATCGTCGGTCCAGCGGTCGTCCTTATTGGTATCAATCCAACGATACAAGCCTGTGCCTTTCGGTCCGTGACCGTTGATATACAAACTGTCATGGGCATGGAGAAGCCCCATGGCGTGACGCACCTTGGTCGTCGTGAATGCCTCTACCTTGGGTGAGTTTGAGTCGATGTTGGTGATGCGCAAAAGGGGGTCATTGTCAGATTGAGGAGAAATGATGGCGCGTCCTTTGTCGTCAAATGTCATCGCAATCCAAGAACCTTGTCCTGCTTGAGACGAGAGAACGAGGTCTATTTTGAATCCTTTGGGGACTTCCAGGGATTCCGCTTGGGTGCCCTTTCCAGATTCAAATACGTTCCCCCAGGGCTGATCACCCAGTTTTGCGACAAAGGATGCTCGAGACCATTTGGAATCGTCAAATTCAAGATGCATCCACCCTTCCTCAGTTTCCAATGAGCTGACCCAATTTGCGTTGGATTCGAGGGTAGGACTGGGGCCTTCACGACGTTTGATTTTAAGTCGGGCCATCAAACCGGCTGGACCTCCTTGATTGGTGGCTTTAACGGCAATGACATTCCGACCCTGCTTTAATTTTGCCGATAAATCGGCAAAAACGGGTCGTTCCCAATTACGGCTGCTGCCAATGCGTTCTCCGTTGAGGTAAGCGATTCCGGTATTATCAACGGAGAGGGCAAATTCCGCACTTTCCCAGCCACCTGCCAGGGTGAATTCATAGCGGAAAAATCTGGGGTCAGAGGATGAGCTCGGATCAGTGTCATTAGGATTCCAGATCCATGAACCTGCCAGGGATGTGCTGTGCGAGCAGATCAATGCTAGAAGGCCAATGGAAAGAGCGGTGTAAAAGCTACGTTTCATATGTTTGATGCCAAATTCACAATAGAGGACATTGATTTGAACATAGTTAAGAAGTCTCGCAAGGAGTTTCTTCCTTGGAAAGCATGAGCTGGAGGTGAAATGAATCATTTGACAGGGGATTTTCTTG
>KB911999.1 GCA_000383715.1 Verrucomicrobia bacterium SCGC AAA164-E04 | reverse complement strand
CATCAACAAAGCCAGACCCGGTAGAAAATGTTTCACGAAAGAAATACGTTTCTTCCCGTCCATGGGTTGCCGCGCGGTTCTGGCAGCGGTGTCCTGCACGCTGGGCGGTGGCAGTTGGTTGAGCATCCATACAGATAAAAAGAAAAGGGGCAAGAAATGAGCCCCAACCACTGCCGGCATCCATGCCTCACTGACTTCTCCCAATCCCTGGGCAACCATGGGACCAAACAAGGGAAACCAGTTCCAGGCATCGGCAACTCCTCCACTCATCATGGCTCTTCCGAAATCCTTGACAATCCCACTTGATACAATGAATGAACAGCTCAAACCTGCGAGAAGAATTTCAGATGTCCGCCTTCCCTCAAGATACCAGACTACCAGGCCCCAGACCATCCCGAGAGGCAGCCCATTGAGGAAAATAGCTGCAAACCGCCAATTATCTGGAGCCAAACCAAATAAAACTAATGAGAGTTGTGCACCCAGAATCAACCACAATAAAGCTTTAGCTCGCTGGGCTGGCTGTATCTCTGAACAGACTTTGATTCCTACATATTTACTCAGGGCGTAGCCAAGTATTTGACTGATTACAAGAGCAGTTTTCAGTGTGACTTCGGTCTCAAAAAACATAAGCCCTTCGAATTTGGCTGCAGTGAATGGCTTTCGGAAGGCATACATGCAAAAGTAGGTACTGAAGGCAGCCGTGACCGCAAACAGGATAAAAATGAATTCTGGCGCCTTCGCCAGCCACTTCGAAAATCTGCTAATACGGATGGAATCAAGGGTGGGCGTGGGAGTTTCCATATGGATTAAATTTGTATCAGAACGAGCACATTAGTTCGCATCCAACGGAATGTTGAGGAAATGCATCAAAACGAACACAAGACTCCGGCGGGTTTGCACGCGCCTAGTGCACGCCAAATTAAACATCTTTGCAAGACCAATAAGGGCAAATTGGAGATATCTGTTTCCTTGGAAGATTGAATGAGAAATTTTGTTCGCTTGTCAAAAATGGACGGATTTAATGTGTATTGTGATTTAGCTAAGAGTGATTGAATCGCAATAAACCTCCGTCGTTCAGGAAAATTAAAAATTATCTGGAACCTATCCAACTAATTTTAAGATTAAATTTTACAGAGTATTCAAAAGACCCACGGATGACAGAAAGGGCTCATAAGAAGGGCTGAATGATCTGGAATATTGCAAATTAGTTTCGTTGCTTTTTAAACTCAGAAGAAATCGCCTTCAGATTTTTTTTCAACATCAATCACTTTACTATTGCAAAGGTCTAATCAAGCTCTATTTATATGGGCTGTTTTAACTCTAAAGAGAAGAGCAAATTGAATAGCGAACTAGTCACAGAAGCATTGGACAAGGTAACCAACCCAAACATCTTGGTAAACCTTGTATCACGTCGCGTCCGACAATTGAGCATTGGAGGAGGAAACATGAGTCGCCCATTTATTGAGACGGAACAGCCACTTGGTGCCGCGGACACCGCTCTCGAAGAAATTGTTCAAGAGAAAATCCATTTTGAAAAAATAAAGGAAGAAGATTTAAGTTAGGACTCTTCCCTAACATTCCTCTGAACACTCAAAGGAAAATCCATTTGAACCATGCCGGAAGCTAACCTTCCGGCTTTTTCGTCCACAATCCGCCTTTCCCTATTCAAGATGTCCGATATCGTAAGCAACTCTAAAGCGAAAAGAGATTACCACATCCTTGAGCTATTCGAGGCAGGGATCGCGCTACGTGGCACGGAGGTAAAGTCCTTGAGAGCGGGAAGAGCACAGATCAGAGATGCATTTGCCAGAGTCGAGAATATGGAGGTTTGGCTTTATCATGCTCACATCGAAGAATATTCTTTTGGGAACTGGGTAAATCACGAACCCAAAGCCAAACGCAAACTTCTACTCAACAAGTCGGAGATCCGAAAAATATTTGGCTTGGCAGCGATCAAGGGACATGCAGTATTTCCTCTTTCGCTGTATTGGAAAAATGGAAAAGTCAAAGTGAAGTTAGCCATCGGAAAAGGCAAAGTGCAACATGACAAGCGTGAAGATCTCAAACGACGCGACTCTGACAAGGAGCTCAAAAGGGCAATGATGCACCGATTCAAGGGGAAATAAGCTACTGGACTACTTGTTTACTCTTTGAAGACCTTTGGAAAAAGACATTTACAACTGGAATACTTGAGACTAACTGGCATCAAAGAAAAACGGCGAAGCTTTGTAAAGCTTCGCCGTTTTTCGCAAAATGGGGTTGTGAAGGCTTATGCAGATTTTTTCCAAGTGCGTTTGGGAGCCTTGGTTATCATACCCTTTTTAATGGCTTTGGCGGTGACGCGCATGTATTTCACCTCACCATCAACGATCACCTTGACGCGCTGAAGATTGGGCATGAAGCGGCGTTTGGTGATACCAGTAACGTGAGTACCGATGCCGCCTTTTTTCTTGGCTTTACCACTGCGCCAAATGTGACTTCCCTTAATGGGCCTTTTACCTGTAACCTGACAAATCCTGGACATAGAGCCGTGCTTAAATAGTTGTTCCGAAAAACAAGAAATGTGAAATTACCCATAACGTAAATATGAATCAAGGTTTAAACGCCAGAAAACTAACATTTTTGAATTCCGCAGAAACTCCAATGCGCCAAGTCGCCCCATACTCTGTAATCAAGAATTATAAGTGCCGGAAAAGACCGACGAGAAGCCTCAAGAACCCAGTTGCCAAACGACAGCTTCCTCCTTTATGATGAGGTTCTCTAATAGATACAATGAAATTGATCTCAAACCAGAACAGTAAAAATACTCTGTTGGCACTTGCCTCCCTGTTGTTGACTCCCTGCATATTGATCGCTCATCCGGGTAATGGAGAGATCCACACCTTTTCCGATGGTATTCAGCATTTCCTCTCAGGGGTGGATCATCTTCTATTTTCAGCGCTTGCAGGCCTCCTGATAATTTCAAGACAAAAATTTTGGAGTGTTCCATCCGTCAGTGCTGCAGTTGCAATCCCTTTGATACTCACGGGAGCGCACCAACTCTTGTTGTTAAATGAAAATGCTCTTTGGACGGCTTCACTGGGTTTGATATTCGCTTCCTTATCTTTACTCGTTCTAAGTGCTCTGGTTACTCAAGGTCACATCTTGCAAAAAAGTAGAAGTCAAATAATGAGAGTCGGATTTGGTTGTGCCCTTCTTGCACTGGCCTTGATCCAGCTTTGATCTAATCGTTATCACCAAGGATGGCTGCTCCCATCCTCATATAATTATTAATTTGCCGTGAGGGAAGATGATCCAATCTTCGTAAAACCAAAATCCACTTTGAGGGAATGGTGTCGCCTCATTATATTTGAAGCCGACACTCCTTTGGGAAAAGGGTTTGATGTCACGCTGATTGTATGCATTCTGCTGAGCGTTGCCTCTGTCATGATGGCAAGCGTCGAATCGCTGATGGATCGATTCGGGTCATTCCTCATATGGCTTGAATGGACTTTTACGATCGCTTTTACCATTGAATACCTCCTTCGAGTTTGGACAGTCAAACAGCCTTTGTTTTACATCAGGAGTTTTTATGGAATCGTCGATTTGGCTGCCCTCCTGCCGACATACCTCAGTTTATTTGTGGTTGATGCGGAATATCTGATCGTGATTCGAATGCTCCGTGTGATGAGGGTATTTCGTATTCTAAAACTCATTCAATACCTGGAAGGCTCTAGCATGATCATGAAAGCCTTGAGGGCGAGTGGGCCCAAAATCACCGTTTTCGTAATGGCCGTGGTCGTCCTGGTCGTGATCATAGGATCTTTGATGTATGTCATTGAAGGTCACAAACACGGATTTTCAAGCATTCCTATGAGTATTTACTGGGCGGTGGTGACCCTGACCACAGTTGGTTACGGTGATATTGCTCCAGTGACCCCTCTGGGAAAAATACTGGCTTCCATGGTGATGATCATGGGTTACGCCATCATTGCGGTACCAACGGGTATTGTCACCGCCGAACTTACCCGAGCAGACAGATCAACCACAACCCTCAGTTGCCGCAATTGCTCAGCAGAGGCGCATCCTGATGGAGCGAAATTCTGCTATCAATGCGGGCATGATTTAAACTGAAACCACCCTTTTACACCCAACCGTAAAAAAGCAAACACAACACAGATACAGAGGTAGAAGGAATTGAAAATTGAGTTTGGATAAGTCATATTGATATCAACAACCAAAACACAATGCGACATACGCCCATTCAATTAAGCATTTGCCTGTTATTGTTCCTCGGAAATTTAGAGGCGAATGAAACAGATTTTCAATTCAGCGCAAACATCAGGCCTATTTTCAGGGACCACTGTTACCGTTGCCATGGAGCCACTCAACAAAAAGGCGGGTTGCGTTTAGATCTGGGACATACTTCTGAAATTTGGGAAGGAAGCTCCGGTCCCGCCTGGATTGCAGGTAATCCTGAAGACAGCCTGTTGATTCAGTTATTGAGGGGCAACCACAATTCCCTACCCAGCATGCCTTACAAGAAGGAGGCCCTCTCTGAGCTGGAAATTAAGACGATAGAACATTGGATTGACCAAGGAGCCATTATCCCCCCCTCCGTCGAGATAGACTCTCAACGTCACTGGGCATTTTCCAAACCTGATCGACCTGAAATCCCGCAGGTAAAGAACAAACAATGGACTCGCAATGCTATCGATTTTTTCATTTTGAATGAGCTGGAAAAACAGGGAATTCAGCCTTCGGAAGAAGCAGCCCCATCAACCCTGCTGCGCCGACTCTTCCTTGACCTGACAGGGCTCCCTCCTGGCCAGAAAGATTTGAAGTCCATATCGGCAGGATTTACGGAGCCAAACTATCAGGATTGGGTGAACGACTTACTGGCTTCACCACATTTCGGCGAACGTTGGGGGCGCCATTGGCTGGATATAGCACGCTATGCCGATTCAAATGGCTACAGCATTGATGGAGCCCGCACTATGTGGCGATATCGGGATTGGGTCATTCAAGCGGTGAATGATGACATGCCTTTTGATCAGTTTACAACCGAACAAATCGCAGGGGATTTATTGCCACACGCAACCCTTGATCAAATCATTGCAACAGGATTTCATCGTAATACCCAGATCAATCAGGAAGGAGGCATTGACCCTGAACAGTTCAGAATGGAATCCATATTTGACCGCATGGCAACGACTGGAGCCGCTTTTCTGGGCTTGACGATCGGTTGCGCTCAATGTCACGACCATAAATTCGACCCTGTTTCTCAAGAAGAATACTATCGAATGTTCGCGTTCTTTAATAATCAGGATGAACCCAACATCCCGGCCCCAACTTACAAGGAGTCCATGAAATTAATTTCATGGGAACAAAAATACAACCCACTCAAATCCAAATTCGACATCTACGAGAATTCATTGCCCGACAAAATTTGGAACTGGGAAAAATTCTTTGACGAAAAAGATACCGAAGTAGCTCCTGCAGAAATAAAAGCCATCATTGAGAAAATCCCTCAGGAAAGAAGCAAAGAGGAATCAAAACAGCTTCTTGAACATTTCAAGAAGCATGATGTCACCTACCTGGCTCTGAGCAAACAAGTCAATAAGCTACAGCGCCAACGTCCCCGCATCACTACCGCGATGGTGCTGAAAGAGCGCACTGAAATGCGCGAGACGCATTTGCTGATCAAGGGAGATTTTACCAGGCCAGATAAAACCATGTCGCCAGGCGTCCCGAAGACCCTTCATCCTATGGAAACTGAAAGTGAGGCCAATCGACTGGACCTGGCAAAATGGATTACCTCACCTGAAAACCCTTTGACTGCGAGAGTGGTCATGAACCGCATGTGGCAGCAATATTTCGGCAACGGCATTGTTGAAACAGAAAATGATTTTGGAACACAAGGTAGCCTGCCCAGCAACCCTGCATTATTGGATTGGTTGGCCGTGGAATTTATGGAATCGGGATGGAGCATGAAGAAAATGCATCGCTTGATCACTCAATCCACGACCTACCGTCAATCCTCAAAGTTCAGACAGGATCTGTATGACAAAGATCCCAGAAACCTCTTACTTGGACGACAAAACCGAGTGCGTCTGGAATCTGAAATCGTAAGAGATGTGGCTTTACAGGCCTCGGGATTGCTTGAACCCAGTATTGGGGGGCCCAGCGTACATCCACCTCAACCCAAAGGAGTAATGGGATTGGGGCAAGTGCAAAGGAACTGGAAAGCAAATCAAGACGAACGGAGGTTTCGCAGGGGAATGTATACCTTCTTCTGGCGAGCAACACCTCACCCCGCCCTCTCCGTTTTTGATAGCCCTGATGCCTTCAGTACATGTACGAGACGCATACGCTCCAACACACCATTACAAGCTTTGGCGTTACTTAATGATCCTGCTTTTCATGAAATGGCCGAGCAATTTGCCCTGCTCATGCTTGACCAAAGTGCTGAAAACGACTCGGAGCGCGTGACCTTTGGTTTTAAAAGATGCACCTCGCGCTTACCCGATTCGGATGAATTGGAAGTCATGCTCGAGTTCATTTCGCAACAAAGAAAATCCACCAAATCACTGGATTCAATAAAACAACAGAAAACCGTCTGGCTGAATGTGGCTCGAGTTTTGTTGAACCTTGACGAAACCATCACTCGCGAATAGTTATGCCCTTATCACCAAAAGCAAGAGAGAACGAACTGCTGAAAGCGGCCACTCGACGTCAATTTTTCAGTCGCTGCGGATTGGGAGTGGGATCCATGGCATTAGCCTCCCTGGCAAAACAAGATGCTCTGCGAGCTTCGATTTCAGAGGATGCAACGGATAATCCCATTGCAGCGAAGCAACCTCATTTCCTGCCCAAAGCCAAAAACATTATCTACCTGTTCATGGCGGGCGGTCCATCGCAATTGGAGCTTTTCGATTACAAACCCACCCTGCAACAGTACAACGGCAAGGTCATTCCCGAATCCTATCTGGAAGGCAAACGCTTTGCCTTCATGAACAGCTCGTTCAAAAATCGTTCCACTCTTCTGGGGACCCGGCGTGCATTCAAACAACACGGTCAGTCTGGCATGTGGGTTTCAGAGCTTTTGCCCCACACTGCAGGCATTGTGGATGAATGCACTTTCCTGCGCACCTGCAAAACCAATCTTTTCAACCACGCACCGGCCAAATTATTCATGAATACGGGATCAGGCCAATTTGGAAGACCCAGCATGGGAGCTTGGACAACCTATGGACTGGGTAGCGCCTGTGAAGATTTACCCGGATTTGTAGTATTGCAAAGCGGACCGCGTGGTCCACGCGGTGGCGCAGTCAATTGGGGGAGTGGTTTCCTTCCCACCGTGCACCAAGGTGTGCCGTTGCGTGGTCAGGGAGAACCCATACTCAATTTAACCACGCCAGACGGGATAACTGACAAAGCCCAGAAATCGGTGATTGATGCTGTCAAATCAATGAATCTCAAAAGGCTAATTGAGACCGGTGACCCGGAAATTTCCACTCGGATATCAGCATATGAGATGGCATACAAGATGCAATCAAGTGCCCCCGACTTGATTGATCTATCCAATGAATCTCAGGAAACAATGGATATGTATGGCGTCGAATCTAATGGATCGAATTTTGGCAGGAACTGCCTGCTCGCTCGCAGACTGGTCGAAAAAGGAGTCCGTTTCATTCAACTTTACCATACCAATTGGGATAGCCACGGTGGCCCCGGGGAAAACCTGCAAGGAGATTTCGAAAAGGTCTGCCGTGAAATCGATCAGCCCTGCGCCGCTCTGATAAAAGATTTGAAACGTCGCGGGCTCTTAGATGACACACTGGTGATTTGGGGGGGAGAGTTTGGCCGCACACCTATGGGAGAAAACCGCAGTTCAACCGGACGGAATCATCATATCGACGCATTCACCATGTGGTTTGCGGGAGGTGGAACCAAACCAGGCAATATCGTAGGTGAAACCGACGAGCTAGGGTTTGATGCCGTTTTGGACCCAGCCCATACTCACGATATCCACGCGACCATCCTCCACTTGATGGGGATGGACCATGAAAAACTTACCTTTCGTTTTCAAGGCCGTGATTTCCGTTTGACCGATATCCATGGTGACCTTATCGATAAAATGTATGTGTAGGAAACTTTGAATCCAATGGAAGCATGAAACAATTGGTGCAGACCAGATCAGACAAGAAGCGCCGTTGGTTTGGCCTGCTTTATCTTTTGATCGCAGGCATCATGCTGGTCTGGGGAACAACTTGGCTGGAATCATACCTGTTTCAGTCCAACTGGAGGTTTTTAACATACTGGTTTGTTTGTTTTGTGACGACATTGATGGCCATGTTTGTCGCTTTACTTGATATTTGGATCATCCGCACCCGTGCACGTCAGCAACGCCAAAAAGCGGTGCGTCAAACATTCGATAAAAGGTCTGAAGACAAAGAGGAAACCACGTCACATTGAACCAATGGTTCAAATCATTCGGAGTGATTACCCCTCAATTTCGGTATCCCATTTAGGATAAACTGAGGGATCAAGTTCTCCGCGACGGATCATTTCCTGCAGATCACGGATGATAGTTCGTCTTGCTACTCGATATTCGCGCGCAAGAGCTGAAATGTTCGGTCGCTGTTTGAAATCCTCTAACCGCAAACGAATCTGGTGTTGACGACTCAACCTGTCTGTAGACCTGCTTAGAAGGGTCTCGATATCAGATCGTTTGGAACGTTCGAGTGATTCAAACTGTTTGATCACTTCTTTCTCTCCGCACTCACTCACCGCAGTCTGGATGGTCTTCTTCAATACATGGATGTCCACTGGTTTGGGCAGACAATAATGGGCTCGACGAGGCCCCTGAAGTGCCTCGATTTGTTGTTGAACTTCAAGGGCACCGGAAACGACAACAATGGGCACATGAGGCATCAGTTGTTTGAAATCAGGCAAGAAATCTAACCCCAATTCTTCATTCTCCAGGACATGATCCAACACAATGACTTCAGGCACAAAATTGGATGCATATTTGATTGCCTCAGTACCGGAACGAGCCCGTTTCAGTTCAAACTGCCCCAAGCATTCTTCGTAAATTTCATATTGGAGGTCTTCATCTTCGATGATCATGACCCTGATCTTGTCCATGAGCAAAGAATGCTGCATTGCAGCTAACTTCGCAAGTCTGTTTGGCCTCGTAACGAACACCTCCAGTCAGTGCACTGACTGGGTCCTGGAGTCCTTTCCTCTTTTTGAAAGTGGAACTGAAGCAAAATGCGAAATCCATAGCGTTATCCAAATGCACCAAGGCAAGCATTGAGCCAGAGAAGATAAAACTTATAGACTTTATTTTGAGAAGTTAAGTTAAGGAACCAACTAATCACTATCAATTGAGACGTTTTTAGAAGCTTATTTTCAGTAATCGAGATGCGTTGCGATGGAAAATTTTGGAGCGGATTTCCTTATCAGCGGAAAGTTCCATGACTGTCTTGATTGTCTCCGAGCCTTGGCATCCAGGCCCTCTGCCAAGAATGTCATTGCAGTCGCTTCCATAAAGGAGTTTATCCTGATGCCGCCCCAGGAAGCCTCGAGTATGGTCTTCGTCGCGCTTGAGTGAATTCAATCCAGACCCGGCCGATAGATCCCCAAACATATTCGGATAATCGGATAGAAGGCGATCCGTGATTCCCCCTGTTACCACCGGCCCGGTTGGATACATCACCTTTTGATCATGCTTGCGATCAATATTTCCCCACCAGGTTTGGGCATGTCCTATGAAATTTGTATTGGGAAACTTCTCAAGAACTTTATGGAATCTATGAAGGCTTGTGTTGTATGCATTATATTGAAAATGAATCAGGACGGGCACTTGATATTCACCGGCTAATTCTGCCACCGTTTCAAGAGGCCGTGAATCGCATTCCAATTCGAATTTCTGCTCACCAATACCGACTGCGCCCAACTTTAAGTACTTTTCAATGGTTTCACGGCCCATGGGTAAATCGGGCACTTCATTCGCAAAAAACACGAAATCATCCGGATAAAGTTGAGCCATGCGATAAACGGTCTCATTCCCTCCGCATTTGGCCGCAAGTCCGTAGTATTTTCCTGCGGGTAACAGAACTGTTCGATGAACACCCATCGCCTTCTGATGAGTTCGCAATTGTAATTCACTACGCCCAGAGTAGTTAGTATGCTGATGCAGATCAATGATAGGAAATCCTGCATGCAATTCCCCTGACTGAGCCATCGAACATAAAGGCTTGCTCAAGGAAACTGCTAATGCACAACCCGTAGTTTTGATAAAATCTCGTTTGGTCACAGGCGTATTCATCATTCGTAATCATTAAGCAAAATTGAAGCCCGAATCAATCTAAGGTTTCTTCTTCACCGTCATAGTAGCATATCTTCCTCTTTGCTTGCTGCGCTTGCTAAAACGGTCACGATTGGATCGCTGAGAGAGTCCCATGAAAGTTGACTGACTACGTATTAACTTGGACTTTTTTTCGGGCAGGGCTCGAACATAACTGCCATCTGATCGCATGCTCCGGGCTTTGACGTTGTCCTCCAAGCTCAATTCAAGCACCTCATTAATCAGGCGATCACGTAAATTGCCGTCCTCGATGGGAAAGACCGTTTCAATGCGCTTGAAGAAATTACGGGGCATCCAGTCGGCACTACCCACATAAACCTCCGGCCGACATCCATTTTCGAAATAAAAAATCCGACTATGCTCGAGAAAGCGATCCAGAATACTGATCACTCGAATATTTTTACTTACTCCTTTGAGGCCTGGACGCAGGCAACAGATACCACGAATAATCAGATCAATTTGCACACCAGCTCTCGATGCTTCATACAAAGCCGAGATGATGTCGCAATCTACGAGAGCATTCATTTTCGCGACAATTCGAGCGGGTAAACCATTTTTGGCATTCTCTGTCTCGCGTCGAATTTTACTCATCATGCCCTCATGGAGATTAAAAGGTGCCACGAGCAGTTTTTCTGTTCCCTGAAACTGACAGACACCAGTCAAGAGGTTAAAAACATCACCAACGTCACGTCCAATTTCAGGGCGTGCAGAGAGGAGACCAATATCAGTGTAAAGCTTTGCAGTGCTCGGATTATAATTCCCCGTGGCCAGATGCACATAACGTCGAATGCCATCCTCATCCTTTCGTACCACCATGCACATTTTGCAATGGATCTTGTATCCGGCCAAACCATAGAGAACATGCACCCCAGCTTTCTCCAGTCTGCGAGCAGCCTTGATGTTGTTGTCTTCATCAAAGCGAGCCTTTAACTCCAATACAACCGTCACCTGTTTGTCATTGCGGACTGCGTTCATAAGCGCTTTGAAGATCCTTTGATCTGATCCAGCACGATACATGGTTTGCTTGATGGCCAACACTTTGGGATCGCTGGCAGCCTGCTCGATAAAATTCACCACGCTGTTGAAACTCTCATAAGGATGATGAAGCATGACGTCCTTTTCGCGAATAGTTTCAAACAGTGATTTTCTCTGCAGAAAAGGATAGGCCGTTGGAGCTATAAAGGCCTTGTCTCGTAATTCGGGAGAATGATCCCCCTCATAAACCTGCATGAGCTGAATTGGATTGAGAGGACCATCGATGATATAGAGGTCATCCTGAGTCAGCTGGAGTTCTTTGAGAAGTTGATTCCGGATCTGGGGAGGGCAGCCTTTGGTTACTTCCAAACGAACAGCGTCCCCTTTACGACGGTTGTCTAGTTCCTCTTCCATCGCCTTCAGCATGTCCGAAATACTTTCTTCATCGAGATAAAGCTCACTGTTCCGAGTCACCCTGAACATCCAATGCCCAACGATACGATTTCCTGGAAAAAGCCTCTCTACATGTCGATAAATAATTTCACCAAGAAATAAAAAATCACGATGGGTTTTGGTGGCTTTAAATGGAACAAGTCGCGGCAAATTGCTGGGCACCTGCACAACCGCCAAACGCTTTTCTTTCCTCCCCTTGAGATCAATTTCAACTTCTACGATGATGTTGAGAGATTTATTCAGCAACAAAGGAAATGGGTGGGAGGGATCAAAACTTAGTGGTGTGAGAACAGGATGTACCTCCTCGTCATAATATTGGTCAGCGCGTTTCAGCTGCCTCTCGCTGAGTGATTCGCACTTGTGAAGCATGATTCCAGCTTCATCTAACTGCGGTAAGATTTCCTTGCGCCAGACCAAATATTGTTCATCAATCATCCGGCGGACGCGACGTGTTACGACTTGAAATGTCTCTGTCGCCGTCCTTCCGTCAGCTCCCCTTTCAACAACATCACTTTCGATCTGCTGCTTGAGGCCGGCAACTCTGACTTCAAAAAACTCATCCAAATTGTTACTGACAATGCAGAAAAACTTGAGTCTCTCCAAAAGCGGATTGGACGCATCTTTGGCTTCTTCAAGCACCCGGTGATTGAATTCAAGCCAGCCTAATTCTCGATTGATGTAGTGTGAGACTTCCATGAGCCGAAGGTATCTTTTCATGAATCCTTGAGAGAATGAAGGAAAATCACTTATTGTGGGCAAAAACAGGTAAAGAATCATATCCTGTTTTCCATTGCCATGAGCTTGCGATCGTGAATACTGATTGGATGAGATTTGCCTACTTGATGTTTTCTATTTCGATCTGGGCCGCAGCTGAGGACATAAGAGTGGTTGTCTGGGATGAGCAACAACCACGACAGAAGAAGGCTTATGAAAATTTTCTGGGAAACGAAATTTCCAGGCATTTAAGAGACAAGCCTGGAATTTCAGTAAGATCCGTCAAACTGGACGACCCTGGCAAAGGCATGGGCCAGGACGTAATGAACGAATGCGATGTTCTCATTTGGTGGGGACATGTAAGGCACCATGAAATAACACCCGAAGATTGCAGCCCCATCATTCAAAGAATTGTCGCGGGTAAAATGGCTTTTATCCCTCTCCATTCAGCACATTGGTCTACCCCTTTCATGGAAGCAATGAATCAGCGTACGCGCATGGACGCTGCCAAACGTTACCCCAGAAATTCGGATTCCCCCAAGGTGGTCTTTGATTTCATTGCACCAACAGGTCGTATTTCACCAGCCGCGAATTCGATTGTCACACCTGCTTACCTGGCAGTGAAGCGCCGTAGGGTTGCTACCACTGTGCGGGTCGATCTGCCAAACTGCTGTTTTCCTGCATGGCGTAATGACGGAAAACCAAGCTCTATCGAGACCATGCTCCCTGCCCACCCCATCGCCAAAGGATTGCCCAATCATTGGTCGATCGCCTCATCCGAAATGTATGCCGAGCCATTTCATGTGCCTGAGCCTGATGAGGTGATTTTTAAAGAAACATTTTCAGAAGGCGAATGGTTCCGCAGTGGAATGGTATGGAACCTGGGCCTCGGCAAGGTATTTTACTTTCGTCCGGGCCACGAAACCTATCCTGTTTTCAAGGAAAAACTTCCTCTCATGGTTCTCGAAAATGCTGTTCGATGGCTCGCAGCAGAATTAAAGAACAATTAATTCTGCTACAGATAATATTTGCGATATCAGGAAGGATAAGTTTTTGAACAAAGGCATTGGCAGACTGCCTGTACTCATTAAAGTCTGTTGGATTCACCTTGTGCACGACGATCCCATCATGCTGTTTAGATCATGTTGACCTCCATAGTCATTCTGTTTACTAGCATGGGACTCGTTTTGGCTTGTATCCTGTTATTCAGGCTTCCCGCCTTTCTAGCTTTGATTGCAGCTGCCTGGCTGGCTGCCTTCATGACACCTGAAGTGGCTCTGCAAGGTTACGCTGACTCTCAAAATTTTTCTAAGGAAGCGACAGAAGATTTCGTGACTCAATCTTCTGTCAAAAGGGTGATT
>KB911998.1 GCA_000383715.1 Verrucomicrobia bacterium SCGC AAA164-E04 | reverse complement strand
AACCATTTAGAAGGAATACTTGCACATTGGAAGCAGGAATTGACAATCGCGTTTATGGAAGGTTTGACAGCGTATTTAGCGCGGTCAAAAGGAAAGCACGTGGTTATCGTTCTTCAGCCTATATGATCACCATGCTGTACTTTGTTGCTGGAAAACTACGTATCCCAACACACTCAACCCACTGAAAGTATCGAAGAACCAATATTATTTTAATTAATGAAAGTCATACTCATTCATCAAGCTTTTGTATCTCACAACGTGGTCCAAATACTCGTTGAGGCGATAGCAAAATTGGTTTCCGATAGGGATCTTCTTATTGAATTGGCTGAGCGCGGACATTGTTTTGCAGGACAAAGATTTTTCGTTGAACCAGCAGTCAAGAAACTTTCTACGATTATCAATGAAGCAATTAATAATCGGTAACCCTTTAGGAAAAAGATAATATGTGTGGTATTGCGGGTATTTCTCTTGGAAATCCAAAACAATTGGATTCTAAAGCATTGTGGAAAGCGGCTAATAGTATAAAGCATCGAGGTCCTGATGATATCGGTGTATTTCTGGATGAGCCAAACGGGGTAGGTTTGGCGCATACCCGACTTTCTATTCAAGATTTGTCAACTCATGGTCACCAACCCATGAAAAGTGAAGATGGGAAGATCATTTTATCATTTAATGGGGAAATATATAATTTCAAGGAACTACGCGCAGAACTGATTAATGATGGTTATCACTTTAACGGTCATTCGGATACTGAAGTTGTCCTTCGTTTATACATTTCCTATAAGGACAAAGGCACGGACCCATTGGAGTTTGTAAAAAGACTTAATGGTATTTTCGGTCTGGCGATATGGGATGCTTCCAATGAGGTTCTATTATTGATTAGAGATCCTTTGGGTGTAAAACCTGTTTATTTTTTTCGAAATCATAGCACGGTTGCTTTCAGCAGCGAAATTAAGGGTTTGTTGCCACTCGTAAATAAACAGAAGGAGATTAATTACGATGCACTTTATCGTTATTTGACATTTCTTTGGTGTCCGGGCAACGCGACCTTGTTTAAGAGTATCGAAAAGCTTGGCCCAGGTGAAGCTCTTCGGATTCGTAAAGGGGAGATTGTTGAACGTGTTCAATGGTATACCCTTCCCCATTTTCGTAGTGAAGCTATTCTTGAAGATCCGGAAGCTGAAATTCAACAGACTCAGAACAGGTTAAGAACAGCGATACATCGACAGTTGGTATCCGATGTCCCGGTAGGAGCATTTTTGTCAGGTGGTTTGGATTCAAGCGCCATTGTCGCTTTTGCTAGAGAAGTAAATCCTGATATCACGTGCTTCACTATTGACACCGGCAAAGAGACTGAAGCTGGTATTGTCTCTGATCTTCCTTATGCAAAAAAGGTTGCTAATTACCTTAATTTACCACTCGAAATAATAAAAGTGGATTCAGCTCAAATGGCATCTGGAATCGAAGAGATGGTTTATCAATTGGATGAACCCTTGGGTGATCCAGCTCCGCTTAATGTGTTACATATTTCCAAGTTAGCAAGAGATCATGGTATGAAAGTCCTGTTATCAGGAGCTGGTGGAGATGATTTATTTAGTGGTTACCGCCGTCATTATGCGCTTCAACTGGAAAAGTGGTGGAGATGGATGCCAAAGACTTCTCGTTCCTTATTGGACATGGCATCCACTAAAATTCCTGAGAATTCACCACTGACGCGACGCATTAAGAAATTATTTCGCGGAGCCAATTTGGACGGGGATGAGCGCATCACCAATTATTTTAAATGGTTGCCAAAAGACCAAATCCTACCATTATTTTCAAAGGATATTAGGGAGACGCTTGAATCAAAGAACGCAGCTGAGCCGATGATCGATTTTTTGTCCCCAATGCCGAAACAAGTCAAACATTTCGAAAGAATGTTGGCCTTGGAGCAGCGATTTTTTCTTACCGATCATAATCTTACCTATACTGACAAAATGGCCATGGCTGTTGGGGTGGAAGTCCGAGTCCCATTTCTTGATTTAGAATTGGTTGATTATGCGGCTTCCATTTCGTCTCGCTTAAAACAACGTGGATCATGTGGAAAGTGGATTTTGAAAAAGGCAATGGAGAACTATTTGCCACACGATATTATTTATCGACCAAAATCTGGATTTGGAGCTCCCCTTGTCGAATGGTTAAGCCATGATTTCAAAGATCTATTGTCCGATTTGCTTTCCGAGGAGAGTGTAAATAATCGAGGGATATTTGATTATCAAGGCATTCAAGCTCTAAGACACAAGAGCAGTAGTGGCAGGTTAGATTGTAGTTATGTGCTACTTACGTTGGTGTGTGTCGAAATATGGCTGCGGAAATTTTACGATTGAAACTGGTTATTCGTAGATTTCATGTTGGATCGATTCAAAATGAGATTTCTGCTTAAATTAAAAAAGTATCAACACATTTTATCTCATCTGGGGTTATCGTGGTGTGTAGGTAGGTTGGTCTATTTCTTCAAGTTAAAGCTGAAGTTTGCCAAATGGCAAACGCCTCTAGTTACCTTGAATGATCAATTTTTTAATTCTATCACGCATAGAAGCAGGTTTGAAACGAATGAAAGTTATTTCCTATACCGTTCTGAGAACAGGAGGAAATTCTTCTTTCACCCCAATGATTTTGAACAGTGGAAATCGCAATTAAATGGATGGGACTCCGCTTCAAATTCTCCGGTCAAGGCTGCAGATAAGGTTCTGAATGGAGAAATTTGTTATTTTCAGTCCATATATAAATCCATAGGTTTTCCTCCACGATGGGCAGAGAATCCTTTTACTGGTGATATATCTAAAATTTCAAAACATTGGAGTGAAATTAGTGATTTTGAGCAAGGGGATATAAAAGTTCTTTGGGAGCCAAGTCGATTTAGTTTTGTCTTTTTGTTGATTAGGGCTTTTGCACGAACAGGTGATGAAAAATATGCAAATGCATTTTGGGAAGCATTTGAGGACTGGTGTGCAGAGAACCCACCAAATTCTGGTATTCATTGGAAGTGTGGCCAAGAAATAACATTTCGAATCATGGCTTGGTCCATGGGGGTGCACACGTTCTTTGATTGTGCGTCAACAACTTCTCATCGGATTCAGAAAATGGCCATGATGATGTATGTTTCAGGCGCAAGAATTGAAAAGAACATTCATTATGCACTCAGCCAAAAAAACAATCATGGTGTGAGTGAGGCGGTTGGATTGTGGACCATTGGATTATTGTATCCGGAATTCAATAAATCAGCTCATTGGAAACGATTGGGAAGTGATTTAATTACCGCGCAAGTAGATGAATTGATATACGATGACGGTGAATTTTCACAACATTCAACAAATTATCATCGTGTTGTTCTGCACGATCTTGTGTGGGCTCTTAGACTAGGTGAATGTTATGAATGTCCACTTCCTGGTAACGTTTTGGATAAAACAATTCTTGCTGGGCATTGGCTCCATCGCCTTATTGTTGGAAAGAACGGAGAAGTTCCTAATTTCGGTTCGAACGATGGGGCTCAAATTTTACAACTAACGAATTGCAGGTATAGGGATTATCGACCTGTTGTCCGAGCGACTTCCTTTTTAGGCTCAGAAGGTCAATCAGTTTTTCCGAAGGGAGCATGGGATGAAGAGTCATTATGGCTGTATGGTAACGAAGCTCTAGGCAGGAAAGATCACCAATCTGTTCAGAACGATATCAAACAAAATGGACTGAAACGTTTTGATTGCAAAGAAAGCACCCTATTTTTGTGGGCCCCAGCTTATTTCAAGCACAGGCCTGCTCAATCGGATGTTTTTCATGTGGATATATGGTGGCGCGGAGAGAATTTACTATTGGACACTGGAACTTACAGTTACAATAGCTCGGATCCGTGGAGCAATGGGTTAATTAGCACGAATGTACACAATACTGTGACCATATCGGACATGGATCAATGTGAGCGAATCACCAGATTTTTGCTCTTACCATGGCCCAAAGTAAGAAATTTTAATCGATGGAACAGTAAAGACGGCAGCTATTATTATTGGGAGGGGGAACACGACGGATATCATCGACTTTCCAATTTAGCGACACATCGACGCTGTATGATCGGGCTTCCTGATGATGTTTGGGTGATTGTTGACCGGGTCTATTCAGGGGAAGATGAAGCATGGGAGGTCAATTGGAATTTTCCAGATGTGGATATAAAAAAGAATAAGATATCTGATTCAATCCGTGAGTTCAAAATTTCAGCGAAATCTGTTGAGTTTAGTGCTGTTATCATATCTAATGATTCCAAGTTAAATACCTGTTTTTACAATGGTGACAAAGATAGCGTTCGTGGTTGGGAATCCTGTTACTATCGTGAACGGAAAAAGATTCAACAGCTAAACGTAATGCCCTCAAGCAGTGATGCCTATGTGGTTTCTGTTTTTGGGACTGACGTGAAAGCTTATATGGAAAACGAAAACCATATCCACATTGAAAGCAATAAGGTTTTGTGTGAATTGGTTCTTGCCGCTGAAGTAACACCTGATTCTTCACTGTTAGTAGACCTCAGAGTGAAAAATAACATTAGGTAGATAAGCTGTTTTAAACAGCAAATCAGAAAAATAACTTGAAAATATTACTAGTACATCAAGCGTTTGTTTCTCCGCATGAAGGTGGAGGTACACGCCATTTTGAGTTTGCTTCCCATTGTCAAAAAACTGGGCATCATTTCCGAATTATTGCCAGCGACTTGAGTTATTTGAGTGGTCAGTCGGTTCTATCTCAGAATTCTATCACGGCAGAGCAGGATATTGATGGCGTCTTGGTGACGCGAGCCAAAACACTCCCGTTACATCATAAGTCTTTCTTTTGGCGTGTGATTTCATTCTTAAGTTTCATGTGTAGTTCTTTTTATGCTGGTCTAAAAGGTGAGAAAGTGGATATCGTCATGGGCACAACACCACCGATCTTTCAAGCAGTATCGGCCTGGGCGATTTCAAAAATTAAGCGAGTTCCGTTTTTGTTAGAGGTTCGAGATTTATGGCCTGATTTTGCTGTAGATATGGGAGTTTTGAAGAATCCAGCATTAATTTTTCTATCGAAGAAGCTAGAGAAGTTCCTATACGCACAAGCCGTTCATATCATCGTTAACTCACCAGCATATAAAGATTACTTGGTAGAAAAACATAATATATCAGAATCCAAAGTGTCCTTAATCTCCAATGGTGTCAACCCCGATATGTTTGATCCAAATGACGATGGAGCGGGGATTCGTAAAAAGCTTCACATCGAGAATAAGTTTGTTGTTACTTACGCTGGAGCCATTGGGCTGGCTAATGACATTCGTACTATTTTGAGTGCCGCGAAAATTCTAAAGTCCGAAACCAATATTGTATTTTTATTGGTTGGTGACGGTAAAGAGCGTGCAAAAATGATGGAATTGGCGGATCAATGGGGGATCGAGAACGTCATTTTTACAGGCCTCTACCCCAAAAAAGAGATGAAGGAAATACTTGCGGCTTCCGACTTGTGCTTGGCCACTTTGCTTGATATTCCGATGTTTCGTAAAACTTATCCCAACAAAGTGTTTGATTATATGGCTGCGGGTCGCCCAACCATTCTAGGTATTGATGGGGTGATTCGAAAGGTAATCGAAGATGCCGATGGTGGCGTGTTCGTTCAACCAGGCGATGGCAAAATAATTGCCGAAAAAGTCATGTATTTCCAACAAAATCCGGATAGGAAAGCGGCATGTGGCAAAAATGCAAGGTCATATGTGGTAAAGCATTTTGATAGATCTCAGCATGCTGAGTTATTTGAACATTTAATAAATAGCAGGTTGGTTCGTTTTTGATTCCAGATTAGCCGGCTTACCAGTATGTGGAGATGAAGTTGTTTATGATTGGAGTAGGGGGATTCGGGCGCGATCATTATCGATTCTCGTTTTCTTGATGTTCGATCATATTGGAGGTCTTAACACATTGTTCAATGCGTTGATAGTTGAAGCGAAGATGGTTGTGCCTATGAGCCGTGATGCCTCTGAAGTTGCCTCCTTGATCCAGGATCACAAAGTGAACGTTTTGCCGACGTCACCAACTTTCCTCAATTTGATGCTCATTGAAGACGCTCCAAATTGCTACAATTTGTCCTCCTTGAGATTCATTACCTATGGTACGGAGCCCATGCCGGAAAGTTTGTAGCACAAGTTGAAGACGGCATTTCCAAAGGTCAAATTATTACAGACTTTCGGAACAAGTGAGACGGGGATTACTCAAACTGTTAGTAAGTCTTCATCCAGCTTATTGATGAAATTGGATGATCCCAATGTGGAATACCGCATAGTCGACGGGGAGTTGTGGTTGAAAAGCGGCACACAAATTAAGGGGTATCTTAACCACAGTATGGAACAGTTTACAGATGATGGTTGGTTCCGTACGGGCGATCTGGTTGAAGAGACTTCGGATGGATTTTTGAGAGTGATTGGGCGAAACTCAGATATCATCAATGTAGGCGGGGAGAAAGTGTTTCCCGCCGAAGTTGAATCCATTTTGATGGAAATGCCTGAGGTGTTGGATTGTCTGGTGTTGGGGCGTTCTAACGCCATTACCGGTCAGGCAATTTGTGCGCAAATCGTCGTTAGGTCAGGTGTTGAAAAACGTGAGCTGAAACGTGCCATTCGCAGTTTCTGCCGTTGTAGACTCGCTAATTTTAAGATTCCTCAAATAATTGAAGTGGTGGAAAAAACTAACGTGGGGAGCCGCTTCAAGAAGTTGCGTAAGCGTTTGAATTAAGCAGAAATTCCCTGATTTATGTTATTCAGAGAAATCATTTTAATGTCGTAACTATTGTTGATTTTCATCAGTGTAATATACTAATGCTTTATCCATGCTGTATGGATATTGTCTAATTTCGAGACGTTAGTATTTAAATATAATTGCTTCTTCTTTCAAGTGTATACATGACTAAATATTCAAGGCTTTATTTATCAGTTCCCCACATGGGAGAAAATGAGTTTGGTTATGTCCGTGAGGCTTTTGATCAAAATTGGCTTTCTACTGTTGGTCCTAATCTAACTGCACTGGAGGCTAAGGCTAGCGAACATTATGGGTTTCCTGTTGTGGCTCTAGCTTCTGGGACCGCTGGAATACATTTGGGTTTAAAACTTCTTGGGGTAAAACCCGCCGATGAAGTGGTTGTTCCCTCTCTTACTTTTGTTGCCGGGTGTAATCCGGTTCTGTACGAAAATGCTAAACCTGTATTTATCGATAGTGAACAGTCAAGTTGGAATTTAGATCCACAGAGGCTTGAGGATTTTTTAAAGAAAAGAGCTAACCGAAACCAGTTACCACGACTTGTGACCGTGGTCCACTTATTTGGTCAATCAGCGGATTTGGATGCAATCTTAGATATTTGCGCTCGTTACGAACTTCCTTTACTTGAAGATGCAGCAGAATCACTGGGAACAAATTATAAAGGAAACCCAACAGGGACGTTGGGTGACATAGGTGTATTCTCATTTAACGGAAATAAAATGATCACTGCGACTGCAGGCGGTATGATGATTTCCAAAAATGAGGAATTTATCAACAAGGCTAGAAAATGGAGTACACAGGCTCGTGACGAAGATCCAGAGGGCATCAATAACTATATTCACAGCGAGATAGGATATAATTATCGAATGAGTAATGTTCTCGCTGGTATTGCCCGCGGCCAGTTCGAAGTGTTAGAAAAGAGAGTTGATCAACGCAGGGGTGTATTTGATCGTTATTTACANGCATTTTCAAATTTGGAAGGGATTGAGCCTCAGCCTGAAGCACCCTGGGGAAATCATACGCGGTGGTTGAGTTGTTTTTTGATTGACGAGCAGAAATTTGGGGTTTCGCAGGCTGATATTATTAGGCATCTTGAGGTCCATAATATCGAATCGCGTCCTGTTTGGAAACCTTTGCATACGCAGCCACTCTTTGAAGGCTATGAGTGTGTGGGTGGTGAAGTTGCGGAGTATTTGAATCGACGGGGGATCTGTTTGCCTAGTTCAAGTAGCCTTAGTGAAGAGGATCAACAACGGGTGATTGAATGTGTGAAGAGTTTACACGAATCTGCTCGATAATGGTGGGTCTTGTTTTTAATCAATCATCCGTATGGCCGATTTTAGGACACGGATGATTCTCAAGGGGTAGGAGATGCCGGCCTGTCTGCGGCCTAAAGGTAGGTGTTGTACGTCCCTGGCCAATTAAGTTATGATGGTAATTTAGGACAATCCCGCGGTTGCGAGATTGTCCCTCCCAGGTTTTTTCTATCCCGTGGAGCGTGAGGGTGGTAAAGAATTTTTCCCTGATTCAAATCTAAGATTTTAAATGTTACAAATACTTCAAAGTATCAAAAACGGAGAGACCTTACTGGCCGAAGTTCCCGCACCGAAAGCACGGAAGGGATCTTTGTTGATCGCTACCCGGTGTACTTTGGTGTCCGCTGGCACTGAACGGATGTTGGTGGATTTTGGTAAATCTGGATGGATCCAAAAAGCGCGCAGCCAGCCTGACAAGGTCAAAGCGGTGATCGAAAAGATCAAGTTGGATGGTCTTAAACCTACTTTACAAGCGGTTCAATCCAAACTCGATCAACCCTTGCCGATGGGGTATTGCAATGTGGGCACTGTTCTAGAAACAGGTTCAGGCATTTTAGCTTCGGAGTTTTCAAAAGGTGATCGAGTGGTTTCAAACGGACAGCATGCTGAGTTTGTCTGTATCCCCAAGAACCTTTGCTGCCGCATCCCTGCCCTCGTCTCGGATGAAGAAGCTGCTTTCACGGTGGTAGGAGCGATTGGGCTTCAAGGGATTCGTCTACTCAAGCCTACCTTGGGTGAATCCGTGGTGGTGACCGGTCTGGGATTGATCGGACTGCTCTGTGTGCAAATGTTACGTGCCAATGGCTGTCGAGTGCTTGGCATTGATTTCGATTCCTCGAAGTGTGAGTTGGCCAAGTCTTTTGGAGCCGAAGTGGTGGACTTGTCCAAGGGAGAAGACCCTCTTTCCAAAGCCAATGCCTGGTCCAGTGGTCGAGGGGTGGATGGTGTGCTCATCACTGCTTCCACCAAAAGCAACGATCCTGTCCATCAAGCGGCTCAGATGTCTCGTAAACGGGGGAGGATTGCCTTGGTAGGTGTGGTTGGCCTTGAACTCTCGCGAGCGGATTTCTACGAAAAGGAACTCAGCTTTCAGGTATCTTGTTCCTATGGCCCAGGTCGCTACGACTCGCAATACGAAGAGGAAGGCATTGATTATCCTCTGCCCTTTGTGCGTTGGACAGAGCAACGTAATTTCGAAGCTTTTCTTCATCTTTTGGCCGAAAAACAAATAGATCTCGCCCCTCTGATCACGCACCGTTTCAAACTGCGTGAAGCCTTAAAGGCTTACGAAACGGTAGGCGGCAAAGAAGGCGTTGGTATATTGATCGAATATCCCTCCAAAAACTCAGCTTTAAAATCCAGAGATCTTGTCAGGTCTATCAACCTGGATACAATCAAACGTGGTCCCTTATCACAAATTTCTTGCAGTGTGATCGGAGCTGGAAATTTCACTCGCCAAGTTTTATTACCAGCACTCTCCAAAACGGGTATTGGATTACAAACCATTATTTCAAGTGGAGGCGTAAGTTCAGCCGACCTTGGGCGCAAATTTGGATTTGCGGAAGCAGGCACCGACACCCATACCTTGTTCAAAGATGACGCCACGAACCTTGTAGCCATTACCACACGTCACAACTCCCATGCCTCATTGGTAAAAGAAGCCTTAAAGAGTGGTAAAGCTGTCTTTGTCGAAAAACCTTTGTGTCTGAACCGGGAGGAACTGGATACCATCAAGGAGGATCACAAATCTGCTTCAAGTCCATTCCTGATGGTGGGTTTTAATCGTCGCTTTGCGCCACTGATTCAAACCCTCGACAAATTGCTTCAGTCCAAAAGCGATCCTAAGTCCTTCATCTATACCATCAATGCCGGGTTCATACCACCGGATCACTGGACACAGCACCCGGAAATCGGAGGGGGCAGATTGCTCGGGGAAGGTTGTCACTTTATTGATCTTTTAAGATTTCTGGCTGCATGCCCTATCCAAAAAGCATCTGTGCAATACAGCCAATCGCCAGGTGCTGGGAGCATGGATACCTTTTCGGTTCAACTCTCCTTTGCCGACGGCAGTCAGGGGACAGTTCACTACTTTGCCAATGGTTCCAAGAGTTTTCCCAAGGAAAGACTGGAAGTCTTCTGTGGTGGAGGTGTTTTACAATTGGATAATTTCCGTACGCTCCAGGGATTCGGTTGGCATGGATTTTCCAAACAAAAGTCCTCCAGCCAAGACAAAGGTCACGAGCAGGAAATGCAGTCTTTGGTCAACGCGCTCAAGAATGGGAATCCTTCCCCTATCCCGTTTGAAGATATTGTTGAAGTGACCGAAATTTGTCTGGCACTGGTGGAGACGAGGGAATATTCGGAGATGTGATTTTTCACCACCCGCTCCACATGAGAGCAAAGAGGATTTAGAGAAGAAGAAGGATTGGAGGGAAGATGCGAGTCGGGACGTCCTACTTCTAAGGAAATTCTCAATAGTTAGTGTATGTGTTGGCCGTCCTTGGCCATCTCAGCCATACTGGAAATTTAGGACGTATGGGAGCTTGTCCCTCCGGTAGTAACGTAATCCTCCTCCGCAATCTTTCTTTTGCTCTAGTTCCACGACTGGGTAACAGATGGTGAAGAGCAATGCACCAAGGATGGTAAAATTTACCCAACCAAGCAGGAATTTTGTTATTAATAAATATTCTTGGCATCTCTCATTCCTTTGCGTGAAATAACCATTCAATATTTGGGCTGAGGCGAAACTTGGCCTTCTAAATAATTATTAAATTGAATTCTAACATCAAAAAAATTATCGCCCTTCCAGGCCTTCGGCTGGGAATGATTTTGGTTGCATATGCCGCCATTCTTTCTATGTCCCTGTGGCTTTCTTTTCAGTTACGCTTTGATTTTTTTGTCGATTCTGGATTTAAAACACATCGAGATTCCATAGCGGTTTCTATTTTGTGGATCATCCCGCTTAAACTGTGCGTTTTGTTTATAGGACGGCAATTCAGCGGCTTACTGGCTTTCTTCTCGACTCCCGATCTGATTCGTCTGTGTAGTTCAGTGACGATTGGCTCAGCTCTCATTATTATTCCTCGTCTCCTTAACATGGATATCATGATACCCCCGCGCGGGGTTATTTTGATCGATTTGCTAATGTCGCTGTTCATGTTGAGTGGATTCAGGGTGGCTTGCCGGGTTTTCAGAGAGCGGTGGCAGGTTGAATCTAAAGGAGGTAGACGGAGGACCGCTCAGAGGGTTGCCATATTGGGCGCTGGCGAAGTCGGCGCTAGTTTGGCAAAGGAATTGTTGAACAAGCGAGGCCTAGGAAAATTGCCCGTGGCGTTTTTTGATGATGATGCGAATAAGAAAGGCATGCGGATTTACAATATTCCCGTGCTTGGTATTCCTGAGAGTCTCGAAGACAATGGTCATAATTTGCAATTGGAGGGGGCCGTGATTGCTATGCCCGGTGCAGCAGCGCGAAGGAGAGGGGAAATTATACACCTACTGCAAAAATTGCATATTCCATTCACAACGGTTCCCTCTATGGAACAGATGGCAACGGGTCAGGTGAAGGTATCGCAGTTGAGGGAGGTTGAAATCTCTGATTTGTTGGGCAGGGAAACCGTTGAAATTGATAAGTCCGGTATTCAGTCCATGATTCAGGGTCGAGTTTTAATGGTGACCGGAGCTGGTGGGAGTATTGGTAGCGAATTATGTCGTCAAATTGCATTGTTCAATCCTAGTCGATTACTTCTGGTTGATCAATCGGAGGTGCAATTGTTTCAAATAGAACAGGAATTGATGGATCGTGGTTTTGGCGGTGTCATTAAGTCTCTTGTCGTTGATATTTTGGATGAATTGCGGTTACGTCATGTTTTTGAGCGGTTTCAGCCGGAGATCATTTTTCACGCTGCCGCGCATAAGCATGTTCCGATGATGGAGGCGCAGCCGAGCGAGGCGATCAAGAATAATTCTTTTGGGTCTGCATACCTTGCTAGATTAGCTGGTGAATCTGGAGTTGAGCGGTTTGTGATGATTTCGACGGATAAGGCAATCAATCCAACGAATGTTATGGGGGCCAGTAAGAGGTTGGCAGAGATGTATGTTCAGGCTTTGGCGGCTTCAAATGGTGGTAAAACCAAGTTCATGGCAGTCCGGTTTGGGAATGTTCTTGGCTCTTCAGGCAGTGTGATTCCTACTTTCAAAAAGCAAATTGCCTCTGGTGGTCCAGTAAAAGTGACACATCCGGATGTCACTCGTTATTTCATGACGATTCCTGAAGCGGTTGGTTTGGTCATGCAGAGTGGCGCTATTGGTCAGGGAGGAGAGATTTTTGTGTTGGACATGGGGGAACCGGTCAAGATTGTTGATTTGGCTCGGCAGTTGATTGAGTTGAGTGGCTTGGTGCCGGATGAGGATATTGATATTGAATTTGTGGGATTGAGGCCCGGCGAGAAGTTGTTCGAAGAGCTTCAACATACGGATGAGAACACCAAGCCGACTGAGCATGAGAAGATTTTTTGTTTTGTGTCCAAGCCTCGGAAACTGGAGGAGGTTGAGGCTATTTTCGATGGTTTAAGGCCTATCTTGCATTCAGCTGAGCCGGCGGAGTTGAAGTTGAAGTTGAAGGAGGCTGTGCCGGAGTACAAGCCTTATCTTAGTTGAGTTTTAACCACAGATGGAGCAGATGGGCGCAGATTTTTTAAACCACCCGCTCCGCTTGAGGACACAGGGAAGTTAGAGAGGGAGAAGAAGGATTGAGGAGAGAAGGGGAGTTGTAGTTTAATTTCAGTCCATTTTACCAAATGGCCAGAAATTAAACTGCAAACTGTCAGCCTGCCGGCGGCGATGGTGATTCGCAGTGGTAGGGATAGGCTGCTGCCTGTCTGGGAATGCCAATCGTTTTCAATGTCGCTTGTGGTTGTTGCATGGTCATAAATATTCCCATCCTTTTTAGTATGCATGTATTGTTTTTTCTTTGGGGTTCCAACACGGAATTTCAAAGAAAAAACAAAATCTCTTGCAGTTCTCTGTGGCTCTCTGCGTCCTCTAGTGACCGCAGGGAACGGGTGGTGAACCCAATAATGTCTTATCCATGACGGAGCGTGGCCGTGGGTGTTGGGTGATTGGGGTTTTTCAGTCGACCCAATTGTGCGTGAGTTGAGGGTATCATAGCGCTGAGGGTGCGTGCCAGAGACGGCCCACAGCTACCTGGTTCCGCGTTGTTTGGTCAGGGGTGTTTTCGAGGAAGAAGTTAGGGACGCTCCTGTGGTTGCGGGATTGTCCCTCTTTTTTGTTCAATTATGCCCTCCGAATAGCGAATTTTACAGCGCATAGGATGACAAAGAGGTGCATGATGGAGATGACTTGCAGAGGGAAATCGAAGAGGGCATGTAGTAGGCAGCCCGTGATGGCAATATTGAGCGCGGTGCGCATCCAAGCGTGGGATGTGATTCCTGATTTGGCTTTAAATGAGATTGAAGTGATGATCAAGAGGATGAAGCCGGGGACAGTGCCAAAAAACCCGAAATTGATCCAATACTCGAGCCAATCGCAATGAACCCATGCGTCCCACACTTCATCTGCATCATGGTATAGAAAGTAGACGGTTCCCCATGCCCCTGAACCGCAGCCAAGCATGCGATAATCTTTTGCCATCCGTAAGGAGTCTTCGTAGATGCGGTCCCTTGAGCTCATGTTCGAAAAGATTTGGCTGAAGCTCCAATTTTCATCCAAGGTTAATTGAATCGACTCTTTGTTCTGGCCTGGAGAGGCTTTAGAGGTGATTGGTTCAACCGACAGTAAGCGGCTTTGAAGGTCGGGTTCGCCCTTTTTCAAGGCCGTTTTTTTGTGGACTAAAATTTCGTTTGGAATGACAGGATGGTTCCATGTTGGTGGATTTTTTCCGCTTCTTTTTTCTATGCCTATCAATGCGGTTTCATTGGCAATAGATTTGATGCCATCCGAATTTCGAATAATTTCAAGCTTCAGACTTCCCGATTCGAGCACTTCCGTCAGGTTCGTGTAAGTGGTCTGGATGTAACTTTTGCTTGTGTAGTCAGACAAAAGAGTGCGCAAGGTTCCACTTTTGTAAAGGTCGGCTTGAAAATATGATTTCCGAAATTTTCTCGATTGAGAGTCTGAGATCATGAAAAGAGTATGATTGCGATCATAAGGCGGAGCGGGAAGATCTGCTATGTATTCGATCTTTTCTTCATAGTTTGGTGCTTCAATTTGGGTTTCATACCACAAATTTTGGGAATTGAGTCGTTTCAGTAGCGGCTCCCAGCCGATGTAATAGGAAAGTCCAATGCCCATCAGCAGGATGATGCCAAGACCAGCCTTTTGTTGGCCTTTGAGCAAGTTTCGTTTGAAAAGAACCCAGATGATACCTACCAGTAAAATGTATCCGAGTACGACGAATCCTCCCCGGCTCAAGGATATGAATGGGGCTGCTATCATCATGCAGATGGCGGGTATGAGGGTGAAGCGAGATTCGCTGGATTTACGTCCGGTTTTCATGCGGACGGATTTGGCGTATTGCATCATCCACATGAGGAATCCAACAGCAAGCGGTAGGATCATGTTGATGTAGCTGGCACCATTACCTCTGTATCCGAAGGGTCCAAAACTTTGGGTTGGTGAACCGAATTGTTCTCTTTCAAGGATCCACAATAGTTTTGGAGTGCCGTCTAGACGCTGGACAATGCCGATGAGGGCTAATAATCCTCCGCTGATACAGAGGAGCCAAAGGAGTTTCTTCAATCTATTCGGTATTGAGGGCACCGATATTTCCTCCTGAAACATGTGCTGAGAGTCGTCTTCTTCGGATGTTGATTCCATTCTCTCTGTCCGGGTCTTTTCCAAAACCCAGTCTCTTACTCCCCAGAAGCAGCAGGCAAGTCCGAGAAAATTGCATAAGCTTTGGATGGTGGCTGCTTTATCGTAGGTGTGGGGGAGCCATTTGATGTAGGTTTCCTCGTATTCGAAAAAATTGAAATCCCAATTGTAAGTTGACCGGGCGTTAAGAATGGATACGAGGATGTATCCGAGCATGTAAAGGGTAAGGAATCCTACCGTCTTGGTTCGCCAGTCTCGCTTTGGACTGTCACTTTCTCCGTCGTTTTGACTGTGGGATGTCCACCTTGCGGGTTGGTATTCGGTTTTCCAGCGGATGACCCATTTGGTCATTAGAAGCAATCCAATCCCGTAGTTAGCCAGATTCATCGTTGTGATGGCCCAGTCGTGAACGGTGCCAAAGGCCCATGGACCAAAGATTATCGTGAAATAGATCAAGGCTTCGGTGCCAATGTCTGCCCATCGATAGAGTTTGGGAGTACGGTTGCGGGAGCGATGGGAGAGCTTTTTGGGGTTGAAATTGCTCATGTGGGTTTATTGGTTGACCAACTGTCCAGCACTCGCGGGACTAGAGGACGCAGAGGTTTGAGAGAGATAAGACAAGGATGTGAGAGCAGTAGTTGATGATTTTATTTCGGGTTGTTCTGTTGAACACTCCGAAATAAAATCACAAGCGGTCAGCCTTGCAGGCAGTGCATCCTTATCGGAGGTGGTTTGAGGTTGGTTGCGATGGCGTTTGCGGGAGCTATCCAGTGCGGTGTCGAGCCGCCGCACTCCAGAGGGCGGTTGTGTTGTGCTGTGAATGTGATGTTTTTGGTTGCGCATGAGCTGTGTTTGTTTGGCGATATGCTTACGATTATCATCTTTGTCGCAATTGAAATGTCAATCTTCTGT
>KB911997.1 GCA_000383715.1 Verrucomicrobia bacterium SCGC AAA164-E04 | reverse complement strand
AAGTTGATGAGACACTGTAAACCCCAACAGCACATCGCGGGCAGCAGGACGCTGCGGGAATTTCCAGATGCCTTTTCTCCTCTGGCGATTATCACGGGAGATAAACGTGAAACCAGGGGGCGTCACATCGGGGCTGGGGATTTTGGAGTGCACACGACCACCACCGCTGATTCGCGATGGCTCATGAGTTTAGGCCTGAGCAATGATGTTGTGCATTACATTGACAAGGATTTTGTTCTGATGGAGGAAGGAGCATTGATCAAGCGTTTTGCAGAGAAAAACCTTCTCGTGATTGGAAGCCCGGCTGTCAATCATCTATCCAGAAGAATCAATCGATCTTCCATTTTCAGATTCAATATCAACAGTGATGTGGACGAGGGATTGGAAGAAATCATCGCCACAGCTAAAGCGAAATCCAAGTCAAAAGATGAGCTTGCATTGTTTTATCAAGAGTCAAAAGAAGACCTTATCAAGTTGATGCGTTATCTTTTTGTAGGAGGGATTGTCGATCCGACCTATCCAAAGGGTGATTATGTGACTTCCACTTATCATAAAATGCCGGGGAATATAGATACGGACTTTGGTGTGCTTTCGTTTGCTGCCAACCCGTTTTATGAGGCAAAGTGCCAGGCTGAAGGGCGCCCCAATGATCACAAGTATATTTCTATTTTCGCAGCAGGCATTCATCACCCTGCGACGGCTCATGCGATTCGCCAGCTCGGTACTTACGGAAAGGAAAACGGTACTTTTGATCAGCATCCCTACGGCGGAGTGTTCCGTGTCGAACTCGACCTGCAACAACATTTCTTCTCAGATCGTGTTCAGGATGGAGGATTCCAGTGGGAGGATGATGCGGACGACCAACGAATGCCCATTGAGGACCAGGGCAAATGTCTTATCTCGGAGCTGGAATACATTGAAAATGAAAGGCGTTTAGAAAATCTTAACACACTTCAATTAAAACCTGAGCACGCCCTCGAGGCGCGCGGTCTAATTCATGCCTTGCAACTTAATGGAGGTGCAATGTGAGAAAGCGACATATCAAAACAAGATCATTCCCGCGGGTTGGTTTGGTTGGTAACCCAAGCGACGGATATTTCGGGCGTACCATTGCTTTCACATTCAAAAATTTTAATTCTGAAATTCTCTTGGGTGAGGATTCAACCCGTATCAGTTTTGTCAATCGTGAGTCTGCATTCGATTCCGTCGAAGATCTTTGTGATCATATTCAACTCCACGGATACTATGGTGGCATTCGGTTGTTGAAAGCCGCCATCAAACGCTTTCGCGACCATTGCCGTGAAAATGGCATTCAGGTTGATTTGAATAAAAAATTCAAGATAACCTACTCATCCAATATCCCCCAGCAAGTTGGATTAGCTGGGTCAAGCGCGATCATTACTGCTACCTTCAGGGCCCTGATGGATTTCTATGAAGTTGAGATTGAGAATCAAATTTTACCCAATCTCATCCGGGAAGTTGAAACAAATGAACTCAAGATTCCTGCCGGACTGCAGGACCGCGTCGTTCAGGTATATGACGATTTGGTTTTCATGGATTTTGACAAGAAGCGAATGGAGCGTGATCAACATGGCCTTTATGAAACGATCAAGGTCAAAACCATGCCGAATTTCTACATTGCTTACCGCGCTGACCTATCCGAAGGCACTGAAATTTCCCATAACAGGCTTAGATATAAATACGACGAAGGAGATAAGGACGCTCACGAAGCCATGGCCTTCTGGGCGGATCTGACCATTACAGCAAGGAAGGCGCTGGAAGAAGGAGATACCAATACGCTGTTCAAATGTATCAACGCCAACTTTGATCAACGCCAAAAACTCTATGAAAAACTAAAAATCCGAATGAAACCCGAGCATCGTGAAATGGTTGAGTTGGCAAGAGAAGTGGGAGTTAGTGCTAAATTTGCAGGCTCAGGTGGTGCTATCGTTGGGATATATCGAAAAGACTCAGATTATACCAAACTGAAAAAACACCTCGAGAAACGGGGGGTCAATGTGCTGAAACCCATATTCAACGAGGAGGAAACCCTTTGATAAAAAAAGCAGTCATTCCAGCAGCTGGATTTGGAACCAGGTTTTTACCTGCTTCCAAATCCATCCCCAAAGAGATGATTCCAGTGGTTGACAAACCCACGATCCAATATGTGGTGGAAGAAGCTGTTGAGGCAGGTATTGAAGAGATATTAATCGTTGTCAGTTCGGGTAAAGATGCCATCAAGGATCACTTCAGAACGCATGCTGAACTCGAAGCGTTACTCGATAAGAAAGGTAAGACAGATGCATTGGAATGTATACAAGCCTTGTCAGGATTGGCACGTATTCAATATGCGAACCAACTTGAAATGAAAGGGCTTGGGGATGCGGTGCTTTGTGCAAAAGAGTTTGCTGGGCAAGATCCCGTAGCTATTCTTTTGGGTGATACAATCATTCGATCCAAATCCGGGCAATCGGCACTGCAATCAATGGTAAGGATTCATGACAAACATGGCGGATCAGTCATTGCCCTCAGAAAAATGCCCCGTTCCAGGATCAGTCAGTATGGCGTCGTTTCGGGTAAGGAATTTGGAGAAGGAATCATTGAAATTGATCATTTGGTTGAAAAACCTTTGGCAGAGAAAGCGCCTAGTTTACTAGCGGTATCGGCGCGTTACATTGTGACTCCCAGAATATTTGAATTCCTTGAAAATACCAAACCTGGATTCGGAGGAGAAATTCAGATCACAGATGCGCTTAATGCACTTGCAGCCGAAGAACGCATGTTTGGATTTCAATTTGAGGGTTCACGTCTCGACATTGGCAATAAATTGGAATTCATCAAAAGTAACCTTCTCATGGGATTAGAGCGCGCCGATATTCGAGATGACTTGATGACTTTTCTCAAGGAACTGGTTTGAGAAAACTGTTCCTTCAATCATCACCCTTTTCGTAATTACATTAAGTTTGGTGAAAAGTCAGGAATTGTGTCAGAATCCTGGTAAGTTATTCTTTTTTTAATTATTCTGGAAAGCAACTCAAAGTGACAGAAAGCTTTTGTGCATGAACCCTAAAAAGCACCCAGCTCAAATCAGAGCTTTTACATTGATTGAATTGCTTGTGGTGATAGGCATTATAGGCGTTTTGGCCGGATTGCTTTTGCCTGCCCTCTCAAAGGCCAAGGGAAAGGCGAAGCAAATCCAATGTGCCAGCAATTTGAGGCAACTCATGCTGGCTCTTCAGATGTATGTTGACGATCATGATGACCAGATACCACCGCGCATATCCTTCGGTCCAAACTGGATGAATTCACTTCAACCATATTACATCGACAAAAACCTCATTCGTTGTCCTACCGACGGCCCCAAGGCACAGCGCAGCTATTTGATAAACGGTTTTAATGATTATTTTGCTGTGACACTTTCCAAACCGGAATTTGAAGAATTCAAGGAATGGAGAGGATCTCAAAACATGAAACTGGTTTCCATCCAGAACCCCTCTGAAACGATCATGTTCGGTGAAAAGAAGAAGGACAGGGAGGATGTGCACATGGACTTTTATCAAGGTGAAGGTAATGATGTAGAAGCCATTGATCAAAACAAGCATAACGCATCTGGTGATCAATCTGAAAGCGGTGGTTCGAATTTTGCATTTGCAGACGGCAGCGTTCGTCTCCTCAAGTATGGAAAATCTCTAAGTCCCAAAAATTTGTGGGCAGTCACCGACCAATGGCGAAATGCTCCATCTCCTTTAGAACAATCTGAATCTGTTAATTAAAGCACTCAAAAACTCAATCAACATTAAAATGAAATCATCCAATCTAACGTATGTTCTCTTTTTCGCCTCCATAGTAATGGCATCAGAAATCATGGGTGACCCAGGCGAATTCTACCGTCAACAACACAAAAATCTGGTGGCTCAATATGACAGGGACGGTGACGGGTTTCTTGATGCAGGAGAACGGGAAAAAATGCGTAACACTCCCAAGACTCAGGGCAAGGGGTGGGGTAGAGGCAAAAAAAACGAAAAGAAACGCGTTCGAAGAGACATGCCTAAACACTGGATTGAAAAATACGACAAAGATGGAGATGGAGGCTTGTCGGATAAGGAAGCAGATAAAGGTTATTGGACGGAGAGAGGCATCTTGTTCAAGAATTATGATCAGAATAAGGACGAGAAACTAGACAAGCAGGAAGCTGAGAAGCTCGCTGTAGATATTGAGGATGGAAAATATGAAAGCTGGGATCATTTTGTCGCTACAACAACACTTAAAGACGCAACTGGAAAAGATGGAAAAAGAAAATCAAACCTCAGTGCCCGACAGCGAGAGTGGCTCAAATATGATACGAATGGAGATGGGATAGCATCCAAGGAAGAAATCGCTGCTATCCGAAAATCTAAAAACTAGCCAAATACTGCTACTCATCCTATTTCATTGAATGAACAAACTGCGCTTTCCAAAACAGGGTTTCTACTTGGTTTTGCTGACTGGAATCCTTTTCATAACGGTTCATGCCCGCCTCATGGCTGCCGAAAAAGTCAAAGTTGTCAAACTGAGCCAAGATCAGGGTTTTTATAAAGCACCCTTTACCCTCACGCTGCGAACTTCCACGCCTGATGCCAATATTCGATACACAACCAATGGATCCATTCCTGAAGAAAATTCAGGTTCGGTTTATTCCGAACCTTTGACTATTGGCCAAACCATGGTCCTTCGGGCCAGAGCCTTTAAGAAAGGCATGGCCCCGTCTAAGATCAAAACACGTACCTTCTTATTTCCTGAAGACATCATTCGTCAATCACCTGATGGATTACCTCCAGAGGGGTTCCCTTTTGCATGGGGCCCCAATCGTGTGGACTACGGGATGGATCAGCGGATTGTGAATGATCCTGCTTACAGGGATGAAATAATTGATGGTTTCAAATCCCTGCCTGCATACTCAATCGTCACAGAGATGAAACATTTGTTTGATGCGGAAGATGGGATTTATGCCAATGCGCGCAACGATGGTCGAGAATGGGAGCGCCCTGCTTCTGTCGAATTATTGCATTCAGATAAGCGCGATGGATTCCAAATCGATTGTGGGATACGTATAAGAGGCGGTTTCAGTCGAATGCCAAACAATCCAAAACATGCATTTCGTTTGTTTTTTCGTAAGGAATATGGCGATTCCAAGTTAAAGTATCGCTTGTTTGGGAAGGATGGAGCCAAGGAGTTTGACAATCTTGATCTGCGATGTTCATCCAATTACTCCTGGCACATGGGAGACCCTCGTGGCGCCATGATCCGTGATCAAATCAACCGTGACCTTCAATTGGCAATGGGCCAGCCAGCCATGCGTGGATACTTCTGCCATCTTTTTATAAATGGGCACTATTGGGGCTTGTACAACACCTGTGAACGACCTAAAGCTGCTTATGGTGCATCTTATTTTGAAGGAAAAAAAGAGGACTTCGATGCGATCAAGGTGGGTAAGGATGAAGGGGGAATCATGGCAACCGATGGTAATCTGGATGCCTGGAGAAAAGTATACAAAATGGCAACCGCGGGCGTCTCGACGAATGATGACTATTTTAGTCTGCAGGGAAAAAACGCTGATGGGGCGATCAATCCCAACGGAGAGACCCTCATCGACATGGATAATGTCATTGATTATGCCATGGTCATTTTTTACGGAGGAAACCTCGATGCAGCCATTACATGGTTTGGTGGGGACCGATGGCATAACAACTGGCATGGAATTCGAAATCGAAGCGGTGATGAGGGATTCAAGTTTTTCATATGGGACGCAGAACATACCTTTCTGGTGGAAAGTATGAACAAAGGGCTTCACGAGGATCGTACTGGTCCTTTTCCTGCGGGGCAGCAGTTCGGATCCAGCAACCCCCAATGGCTATGGCAGCAATGCCTCGAGAACGAAGAATTCCGCATGCGCGCAGCGGACCGTATCCATGAACTCTATTATGGTGAAGGACTCTTAACACCGAAGGCGGTGCGAGCCATCGTTACCAAACGCATGCATGAAATCGAGTCAGCCGTCATTTGTGAATCAGCGCGATGGGGGGATGCCGCCAGACGAGATAATCCGTTGAATCGCGATGACCATTGGCGCCGGGAAATGCAACAGATTCTAGAAACTTATATACCTCAGCGTAGCGACATAGTGCTCTCGCAACTCTTCCGTCAGGGTATATTACCGGATTTCGAACCTGCCGTTCTCTCGATTGAAAACGGTAAGATTGAGATGTCCGCCGCACAAGGGACCATTTATTACACTTTGGATGGTGCGGATCCGCGCATGATTGGAGGAAAACCTTCGAGAACCGCCAAAGTATACAAGGCTCCCTTCGAACTAGATCAAGCAATCCAAATCAAATCCAGGGTAATCTATCGCAACGAATGGAGTACACTCTCGGCGCTCTCGAATTAATCACGAGGGTTCAGTTGGCCAGTCGCAGAATCGATCGGGCAGCATTTTAAGAATCAGGTTTTTGGCATCTTGTTTCATTAAGCGTGTTGCTTTGCGTTTAATCACGACGGTTTAAATCCATGAGACAACGAAATGTAATCATGGAATGGCTTCAATGCCGCCTTGAAAAAACTTGATTGCCAGCCATCGCGAAATAACACCCCCAAAGTCCAAGCGTCGATATCAGCACAGCAATGCGAGTGGGGTATGTGATCGAGCTTGGAGACACAAAGCCTTCTATCAAACCGGCAAAAACCAGCATGACAATGACACCCACTTCCATGGTTAGAGCAGATTTACCCATCTTTTTCAGAGCTGTTCGGCGACTGACCTGCCCCGGACAATAAATGGCTTTCGCCAGAAGGAATCCGCCTGCACCTGCGATACAGATGGCAAGTAGTTCGACGCCTCCATGTGGCATGATCCATCCCCAGAGAGCCCGGCTGTTTCCTTGCACTGAAAACCAACCCGCAATAGCCCCCAAATACATGCCGTTGAACAGAAGTATGGCGCTTGTGCCGATCCCTGCGGTCAGACCGAATCCAAATGCGAGTAGAGAGACTTGAATGTTGTTGGACATGATGCTTGATGCTGCAATCGGCCGAGAGAGACTTGGAATGTCGTGCATATTGTCTTCCTTGGCCGGATTGAAATGCAGGAATTCATCTGGAACCAAATCGAATCCAAGTGGCGGATTTTGAATCACCGCAGCGAAGGTGATCAGCGCGGCTCCAAAAAAGAGAATGGAAGAAAGTCCCAATGCCCACAGGTTTTGTCTAAGGACTTGAGCAAAGGAAGCCCACCATCGAGTGGAGGTTTTACGTTTTGGCCTGGTATTATACGCGTAGAGAATCATGTGACCGGCGACCGCCATACGGTTGAGTCGATCAACAACGGAATCCGGAGCACCCAGAGATCGTGCCCGCGCAAGATCAGCAGTGATGGTTTGATATTGATCAAAAAAATCCATGAGTTCGGTCTCTGAGAGAATGCGCAAATCCTTGTCACGGCGTTTCTGCAAGTTGCTGACAGTTGCTTCGAAACGGGCCCAACATGCTTGCTTATCCGAACCTTCGTAATTCATGTTTGTCTCTGTTGAATGCATATGTTGGAAGTTTCAGAAGAACGTCCTATGATCGGTCATTGGAAAAGCGTCAGAGCTCAATGTCTTTTCTTCATTGGCTAATTGCAGCAACGAATCAAGAAATGTTTCATCGCGTTCGAGGGTGCTGGCCATTGAGTCTGCCTGTGGTGGTATATTACCAGATAATTTCCAGAGTGGAGCGGCCATTTTTTCCGTCAGATCCCGCCTTCGTTCAAGGGGGAAAGTGGTGCATCTGTTTAGGTATTGTTCGATCAAGTCAAGCTGTTTGACCGTGACATTGCCGCCTGCCAGAGACAATGGTCTTCGTGAATGACCTTTCTCCACACGGGCAGCCCAGGCTGCGCCAGTCTTTGTTTCCATTATTTTTGGAAACGATTCACAGACGACAATCGTGCCAGCAACCATATCACCCAGACGTTTACCCGCATCATCGAGATGCATGCTGACGCCACCCAGGAGGTAGGTGGGGGGGGGGAACGCATCTGCTGCTCGAACCAGATTACGAATAGCTGATTCGTAAAATCCAATCGGCATGCCATCTTCGCGCAAAACTCGAATGCCCATCATCTTTTTACCCGGAGTAATTCCTTGGAAATATCCTTCGAGTAAAAAATAATATCCCCACAATATCGAAAAAGATATCAAGATAATGACTGCGATTCCGTAGGAATCAAAGGCACCCCTATCTCGAACCAAAGAGGCGAATGGGCCCAGAAAAAGTAATAACGACAAACAGGTTAAAATACATCCAATGACCAGCAAATCGATCGCATGCGCCATAAATCTTGAGGCAAGACCAGCCAGCTCAAACTCAAGTTTTGCATGTTCCGGTGTCGAAAGGTAAATGGATTCTTTCATGTGTGATTACTGCAGGTTGCTCATGCGAATTTCAATATAACGCCGCACCAGCTCAATGGTCAGCGTGTTTGGTGTGGATTCCAAAACGAGAATACCTTTTGATCGCATTTTCTCGAGTGCTAGATGTCGTTTGATAAGTAGTTGTGAGGCCGCGGCTTTTTCATAGACCTCATGCGAATCAGTTGGCATTTGGTTTGCAGCTGCAAGAATACCTGGCTCAGACAAAACCACGCAGAGAACCAGGTGCCGTGAAGCTGCTCGTGCAAGGTTATTGGCTAGTCCTTGAGCGGCTGCCTCGTCGAGGACATCAGTGAAGAATACAATCAGGCTGCGACGCTTTAACAAATGCATAGCTTCGGCGGTTACCTGCCAGTAATCGGATTCTAGCGGAGAGGCTTCAACGTGATATAGAGTTTCCATCATGCGGTGCATCACGGCGCGCCCCTTGGTGGAAGGCATGTAGGCCTGAATATGATTGGAAAAACACACGAGTGACAAGTTGTCTCCACGTTTACCGGCCACTTGCCCAAGCATCAGTGCTGCGTTCATCGAGTGGTCCAAACGCGTATGGCCAGCAATGCTCTCGCTCATCAGTCGTCCACAATCCAACATGATGGCAATCTGCTGCCCGCGTTCCACTTGAAGTTGCCGTACGATGAGTTTCTGTCTTCGAGCCGATGCTTTCCAGTCCACATGTCGAGAATCATCTCCTATCGCATATGAGCGCAGGCTTTCGAATTCATGTCCTTCGCCTCGTTTTTTTCGAGGTCGCCTGACGTGCCAGTCCTTCAAAAGCATCTTGGCATTGAGACGTTCTGCAGCGATCAGTTTGAAGTCCGGATATACTTTAACATCCTCGGCGAGGTCCCACTGGGATTCCCTCCAGAACCAGCCTCCGGGAGCGGCGATTCTCCCTACAAATTTTCCATATGCTTGCCTGCCCCTTTGGGTCGGACTAACCAAGTAAGTAAGGGTGGTTTTCTGATTTCCCTTCAATGGAATGGCATGGAATTTTTCTTCCAGAAGAAAGGTATCGGGGATTTCATCACGAAACTGCAATATCACTGGGTATTTGCTGCGATTTTCTATGCTGAGTTGGATTTGCGCAGAGCGCCCAATGAGAAAACGTTCAGGTAGAGTTCGGTTTACAATGATCGACTGTGCATTCGGAATTTGCTGTAGTTTTCGAATCGTGAACATGAACCATCCAGTCCAAAACAAAATGCCCAGTAATAGTGCGGATTGACCGAGCATTGCTGCCGGTAACCAACATAAGCCGCCAAACCCCATCGATAATAGACTTGGCTTGCCCGGAATTAAATTGAATTTCAAGCGCGCCATTTATCGCGGTATTGGAACCTGTTGCAGTAATTCTTCAATACAGGTGTCCGGACTCAATCCTTCTACTTCCGCTTCGGGAGTCAGTCGTATACGGTGTCTTAAAACCGGATAAGCCAGCATCTGAATTTCGTCCGGGGTGACATAATCTTTTGCTCTGAGAGCAGCCAATGCCTTGGCTGCTTCCATTAACATCACAGTGGCCCGTGGACTTGCGCCAAGTGATAAGTTTTGAAGTGACCGGGATTGACGTATAATGTCGACAATATATTGCATCAATGGGGGCTCTACTCGTAATGCCCTTGCTCTCGAACGTACGGCGGCCAACTCTTTCTGACTGATGACAACTTGAATCCGTGTCTCAAAATTTTTTGCGTCATCACCCAACGAGTGTATGCGGCGCAGCATTTCCAGCTCAGCATCTGCCGAGGGATATGGAACATGGAGCTTCATGAGAAAACGATCCAGCTGAGCTTCAGGCAAGGGGTAGGTTCCTTCGTAATCTACCGGGTTTTGCGTGGCGACGACCGTGAAAAGTTCAGGTAAATCATGTCGTATTCCATCGACGCTAACCTGGCTTTCTTGCATGGCTTCAAGGAGCGCGGCTTGAGTTTTGGCGGGAGCACGATTGATTTCATCTGCCAAAATGATATCTCCGAAAATGGGGCCTTCGCGAAACTGAAAACGGTTTTCCTTCTGGTCAAAGATATTTACTCCGGTGATATCGTTGGGCATTAGATCCGGAGTAAACTGAATGCGCGAGTAATGACAATCAGTCGCCGAGGCCAGGCATTTTACAAGTAGTGTTTTGGCAACACCTGGTACACCCTCCAACAGAGCATGTCCTCCAGCAATCAAACACGTGAGTAGTCCTTGAATAGCGGATTCCTGCCCGCTCACGACAGTCTGCATTTGTTGTTGTATCTGATCAGCCAATGCACGGTCTGATGATGAATCTGAATTGTGTTTTTGTTCTGGTTCAATGTTCATGTCGATAAAATTGCTTGATGGTGGCTGCCGTTTGACCGAGTCGTATCAGGTCACCTTCATCGGCAGAGGGCGATTGTTCCAATTTGGTTAATTGATCAATAAAGTGATTCCAATGCTTGCCGGTTTCTTTTTTTTGATTTTGGTCTGCCTGCAATTTGACCCAGTCTTGCCACGGGATTTTCAAAGCACCTCTTGTTAGATCCAAGGCCAGCGTCTGTGCGATCCACTGGGCTGACAAACGCGTAGGCTTAGCGCGTGCCAATAGAGAGCTTCTGGCCTCCAGAAGCCTGAGTGCTTCTCTTCTGCTGCTGGCTGGAGTTTCATAGATTCTACCCAGTCGACGTTGATTTATGAACATGAAAAGCCCACCGGACAGCATTGCCTGCAAAGTGAACCAACCCCACGGAGTCTGCATGAATTCAATCGTCAATGAGGCAAATCCTCTGCGCTCGGCAAATCCATGATGATATTCATCAAAGGCCACATTGCCTTTACCCCATGATAAACACATACGTGTCCACCAAACGGCATTGTCAGCTTGCATCATGGCTTCGTTAGAAATGACCGAATCAGAGCCAATAACAAGAATACGACCCTGTCCTTTGGGAATATTCAACCCTCTTGGTTCATTTTGTTCGTTAATCACCAAGGCCTCAAAGTCGCCTTCCCAATGAGGTGTCTCTTTTGTGGATATGTTGTATGCTGGAAAGTTATCGGCGAGTGTCAGCCATGTGTCATTTTGCCATTGATCATCACGCTCAACGCGCAGCTGAATCCCTAAACGTTTCAATAAGCCATCTTCTTCCTGCTTCTCACGCTGACTTTCCGTTTCTCCTTGAAAGGTGTGTCGACGTTTCTGGCTCAATTCCTGACCTTGTCCTTTCAGGTGTTTATCAGAGATAGCCCAATCGTTTTCCAGCGCGAGTATAAGTTGTCCTCCATCTTCTACCCATCGCATCAGCGCTTGTGTTTCGTAGGGACCAAGAGGATGCACGGGAGATGCAATAATGAGGGTGTCGATGACCGAGGTCAGTTCCTGATGTCCATCGAGTACAGCAAAAGGTTTGCGCCACTGGGTAACGGAAGTGGCATGCTGACGCAAGATCATCCACAAACCTTTTACGCCGGTTTTATCGGAGTAATAAGAGCTTGGTCGATCAAAAAGATCATGATTTACGGGCGGGGAAAGAGAAGCTAATAATCCCATCAGAAGCGCAAAACATGACAGCGCCGAAAAGACGATAAATCTATTTTTTCGTTCAGTATTCATGATGATTCCTGCATACGATCCATCAATTCGTCCAGAAGAGACCTGATTTCTTCCGTATCACAAGAACCATTTCCGTAGACCACTGCTTCATATTTACGGGTAAACCGATTCAATAAATCAAACCTCGCATCTTGTGGGCCGAGTTCGATGAGGTAAGCCGTGTTTGTTTTGTGTCCTTGAAAATGGATGCTCCCTGCCTCGTCTAACCAACCAAGCAGCACTCGATGTCCAATCCAGATTGCCTCGTGTGATTGGCCAGACGCCAAAGCAGAGTTCGCCTTGTCGAACCCTTGGCGCCAGCTGGTAGCCTTACCTTCCAGCACTTCCAGTGACCTGTTAGCTTTGTAAGGATGGCTTGTTTCTGTTGCCCCTCCCAGACTGTCGCCGAAAGCAGAATATACGATGTGTGCTATGAGCAGGATCAGAATGATCATCAGTCCTGCGATCAATAACCAAGTGTAAGCAGGGTGAGCAGCCGTCCAATCCTGAAAGGAATCCAGCAAGTCTCCCATTTTATTCAGCCACTTTTGAAAAAGGTAGGCAGTTTCCTCTTGCCGAAATTCGTTTGTTTCAAAAATTTCCTTAGCACTCTTACGAATGGAGTCGTCGCTGATCACTGTGTGAGCCTGGGTCATGTTATCGTGGAACAGCCTGTCAGAATATAAAACACCGTGAAAATCAAAAATCTTCACCCTGTTGAATCTGAGTACCTTGCTCTGCAGATGCACGGTCTGAGTCTGCATGCATGGCTACTTGTAATAATTCCAGATCAAACCCTTCCTTACGGATACGGAAGTCGTAGTAGAGAAGCGTGGCTGCGATGACTCCCAACGGCATCAAAAAAATGGTAACTCCATTAGTGGCAATGCTGTTGGTCATGGTCCCGATAGTTGTATTCATACCAAGAGTCACGTCTACAGCAAAATAAATGGAGGCAGTTACCACAAGACTCAGCAGCCAGATCGTGATCAAAATGGCAAACACACTCCAGCGCCTGCCTTTGGCCAGTTCTCGGCTTCGACGCATACCGTCCTTAGCCTTACATCCCTCAATGATGACAGCAGGCATAGCAGCTGCATAGGAGCAAGCCCAGACGATGCCTGGAATGATAAATAATAGGAGGCCGATTATCAGTCGCAAACCAACGGAAACAGAGACGTTGAACAAAGTGCCAAGTCGACTCCAACCAAATCCAATGGCCTGTCCAATGCTTACTTCGCGATTGAGATAGCACTCACTGATAGCATAAGTCGAGGCCCCTTGCGCCCAAGGGAAAATGACAAAGCCCTGCAAGCATATTAAAAGGAGGTATAAGAGGCCAGCTAAACCAGCGATGGGTATATTCTCTAATCGAACAGCTGCCTGCATGATATATTGAATACCAATTGCGGCTGCTGCCAATGGCAGTGTCAGTACGGCTGATATCCCCAGAAGCAAGCTCCAATGACGCGAATAGAGTTTGAGGCTGCGATCCAGTATACGTCCAGCAGACAGGGGTTCCATTTTCTCGATGGTTTGCATGATATTTCTTTCCTTACAGAGGTGATTCAGGATTAGAATAAGATTTAACACCTTACAAAATGCGGCGTCTCTTACAATAGTTTCCTATCTTTGTAATTCACCCTGTGGATGCATTTCTTACTAAAGATATCTTGGAATACAAATGATTGATAACTTGTCGTAATGTTCACTGTGAAAAGAGTAAAAAACGATCCTGTAGAGGCTGTTTCTTGAGGAGTGTGTGCTTCAAAAATTTTCTTCTATCATCAGCGACCTCTGGATAAAAAATAACTGAACTCCAAAGCATCATTCAGTTCATGTTTTTTCCAGGTAAAGCAGGAAAATCGCATCAAATCTCATCGCCATGCATGTTTAGGATACTTGCGTTGTAACTCTTTTTTAACACTCGGATAATGGTCGCGCCAGAAGCTTTCCAAATCCTGAGTGATCTGCACAGGGCGCATATTAGGTGCCAGGATCTGTGCCGCCACAGCTACTTTCTGAAGAGCGACCTTCGGTAATTGTTTCACCTCATACAATTCCTGAATACGAAGCGCGATGCAGGGAGCTGACTCTTTGGAATAGACGACTTTGGGTGTTTTTCCATTGGACAGCGTGATGCGTTCTGGAGCGTGTTTGTCCACGATTTCGCGTTGAGCTGCATTTAACCACTGTTTCAGTGCAGGTAAAACCGGGCGCTCCTTGATTTCCTTGTAGCTGAAAGCACCCATGCAGATGGATTCGATCAGATGCCTTCTAGCATCCTCATCAATGGCTGGTAACTCAAATTCAGGGCACCACTCAGCAAGTAAATTCAATCGCAGAATCCATTGTTCTACCTTCGCGTCCCAATGCTTCAGTCCAATTTCTTCGTCGGTGATTTTTTCTGCAAGTAATCGAGCAGCCGGTTCCTCGGGTGGGGGATCAACACGCTTGGCTGTCAACATGAGACCCCGAAAGGTTTCCTGACTGGCAGCATAAACACGGCGAGATGATGGATCCCAAACCACAGCAATTGAGGTGTCAAAATCATCTGGATAATAATCCTTCAACCAGGCTTCTTCGATTTCAGTGGCCAGCGAAAGAATGGTTTGAACCTCTCCTTCCCGGTTGCCTATTTCACGGATTTCAGCGGCCACAAACATGTTGGCGTGATGCACGACGCTCTCACGCGCCAGTACCCCTCGACGTCCATGTACCAGTTCACAGCGCAGCGTGCCTCCATCCATACGAATGGCAAGCCGATCGGAAAACCCCAGCAGGATACACCTTTGAATGACTTCATCATCCACTGTTTTGGGTGCGACATCCAATCCCTCTTTTTTTGCGATACGCAGGAAGTGTTCAAGTAAGGGTTTGACCTGTCGCGCAGACTGAGCATGTATCCCCAGCTTTTTACAGACTTGAAATTGATAATTGTTTTTGGATGCATAGCTCCAGGCTCTCATCAGCATGAAGCAATCTGAAACAGATCGTTCCGATAAAAATTCTTCACGCAGTTCCCGTGTCGCTCGATCCACTTTACGGATTAAAATGTCACGTCCCTGAGTCAATGCAGCTATCAGGGCTGCTTGATACACGCAACCGAGTTTCTCAGCAGCCAGCAGCATGCGTGCATAGCGAGGGTGCAATGGGAAAGCCAGCATCTGCTTGCCTAGTTCCGTAATGTTTTCTTTGTGATCCAATCCCCCCAAATCAGTCAAAAGCTCAATGGCATCATGCAGGCGCTTGTCATCAGGGGGTTCAAGCCAGCGAAAACCTTTCAAATCCTTTACCCTTGCGGTTTTCAAGCTCAAGATCACTTCTGATAAATCCAGGCGCTGAACTTCAGGTAGTTCCTGCACGGGGCGTTGTTCATGCTCACGTTCTGTCCACAGTCGCATGCATGTTCCGGGGCCGGTTCTGCCTGCACGCCCCGCTCTCTGATCGGAAGATGCCTGACTGATTTTTTCGACCAGCAGAGTGTTGATACCTCTATATGGATCATAGCGTGGAATCCGAGCAAATCCGCTGTCGATGACCAGGCGGATTCCATCAATGGTCAATGAGGTTTCAGCGACGTTAGTGGCAACGACAATCTTCGGTTGATCATAACGGGAAACCGCAGCGTCCTGATCCTTCGAAGGTAACTCGCCGTGCAATGGGAGTAAAATATATCCCCTCGATTCAGAAGTGTGGCGGAATGCCTCGAGTGTTTTTTGAATCTCGTAGCCACCCGGCATGAAGACCAGGACATCCCCCTCTCCGCCCAGACGCACAAAGTTTGAGAAAGCTTCCGCTGCTTGATCCCAAATGGGTATGCTGTCATGCGATTCTCCCGATAACAGATAGCGTATATCTACTGGAAAGGTGCGACCTTCTGAATTGAGCAACTGACAAGGGGCAAGATACTCAGCAAGGGATGTTGAGTCCAGGGTAGCAGACATCACCAGAATTTTAAGATCCGGACGACTTGTTTGTTGCAGATCCAATGCACGGGCAAGAGTGATGTCTCCATAAAGATGACGCTCGTGAAATTCGTCAAAGATGAGTGTCTGGACGCCCTTGAGTTTTGGGTCCTGAATGATCTGTCTGAGAAGAATACCTTCTGTGATAAAACGAATTCTTGTGGCATCACTGGTCACATTTTCAAATCGAATTTGATACCCGACTTCATCTCCCAATCGACATTGGCGTTCAAAAGCAACCCGTTGAGCCAACATGCGTGCTGCGAGACGTCGCGGTTGAAGGATCACAACCTGCCCTTTCTCAAGGACGCCATTATCCAAAAGCATCTGGGGCACTTGTGTGGATTTACCGGAGCCGGTCGGCGCCGTGATGACAAGTCTTGAATCCTGCTTGAGATGTTCAAGTAGCGAATCCTGAATTTCGTAGATAGGAAGGCGATTATCCTGAGTCATGAGGGCAAATCTTGAATCGTTAAAATGAAAAAACCGAAGCCCACTTTGGACCTCGGCTGCATTAAAAATTGAACTCTTGGAGAGGATCAATAATCCGCGTAACGGGCTGCAAGCATGGCGGAGAATTTCGATACCTTCATTTTGCGACGTTTACGTTCACAAGGTTTTTCGAAATGCCTGTTATTGCGCACTTGTTTCAGCGTGCCTTCGCGGTCAAGTTTCTTTTTCAACCTGCGGAGAGCTTTCTCTACGGATTCACCTTTTTTGATTTTTACTTCGCTCAAATCTGTTTCACATCCTCTCTATCACTACCTTTCGCGCACAAAACCTTGAGGTTTTAACGGATAAGGGTCGTTAAAAATGCGAAAAATGCCCCCTTGTGTCAATAGGTAAATACAAACATAAAGTGATAAAAGGAGATCAAAATATAATTAGTTAGAACTGACCCTATATACTGGCCCCAGATACGCATCCGACTACTAGAGTGTTCGAATCTTGTTGATCAGGTTACTCGTGGAGCGATCGGTGATGAACGGGATAAACACAATGTGCCCTTCTGCGGATTCAATGG
>KB911996.1 GCA_000383715.1 Verrucomicrobia bacterium SCGC AAA164-E04 | reverse complement strand
AATGCATTGATCGAAGGTCTGTTAGCCGTCGAGGTAAGTGTGAGGATCACTTCGTCATCCTCACCGAAACCATAATCAATCTCAAAAGTATAACCCTGCTGATTAGTGAAACTGGTGCCTTGTTCAAAAGAACCTAACAAGGTGTGATACCGCATCAATACCCATGAATCATTCACTTGAAAATCACCCTCCAGTGTGATTTTCAGGTTGGCTCCAGGGAAAATATCAACATTGAGCCCGTTAGCATTTGCACGTTCCAGAGAGCCGACTTGATCCCCGTCGATAACGAAGGAGAGGATACCATCAGGTTCGATGGTCGAAATGGTGTTCAGTTGATTGAAGCGATTGTTGATGCCCGTTGGCAGCATTTCCAACGTGCCGTTGACAATACGGAAGAATTTATAATTCAATAACTCACCGGCCACTGAAACAAACCCGGTGCCGCCCTCTTCATCGCCGATCTGCATGACCATATTACCGCCCTGCGAGCGGAAGCCTGTCCCCGGCATGATATTCAATCTCCCCGCACCCCCAGGGCCGGCTCCAACAAAGATTCCTGCGCCTCCTCCATTGGCACCACTCAGTGTACCTCCGGTGACATTCAGAGTGCCCTCGGTTTCCTGACCTATTGTGATACGTGAGGGATTGTCGGCATTGTTGGTGCCCAGATTTTCAGATATTTCGGCGATGCCATTGATGATGACCGTAGAGTTATCTCCCGGGACCACACCTGTATCCCATAGATCCGGTGTTTTCCAGTTTCCCTCTCCGGTGAAAGTTTGCGCCTGAAGATTTCCGTTTGTCCATGTCAATAGAAGCAGATTGACAAGAACGGCCTGAATGATTCGTGAATTCATGAATACTTTCATAATGACTGCCGATGTGTTGGAAAGTATTCACATTAGCAATGAAGGTGTAATTGGCAACTAAATGTTGAGCCCGCAACAAGAGTGCAACCAAGAGGCACAAGGCCGGATATACAACATCCGCGACACTGACAGTCAGGAGCCTGAAACAGTCCCTGCTTCGCTCAAGTCAAATCCAGCCTTAGCCTTTTCCACCCAGCGATTTTCATGTTGTTTCATGATGCGCCTTTTTTCCGGTTCCAGGTCATCGAATCCTTTGAGGTGCAATAAACCATGAATGACATAACGGACTGTTTCCTCCTGCCATGTGGTCCCGAACTCTTCTGATTGACTGGCTGCGACCTCTGGGCAGATCAATATCTCTCCTGTCATGCGCAGCGCAGGATCGTCGCAGAGATCAAAGGTGATGACATCGGTTGGTCCTTCGTGCCCGAGATACTCTTGATTGATGCTGGCCATTCGACCGGGGGAAAGAAACTGAATTGAAATATCTGTTTCCAAGTCTTTGAAAAGAGAAACCGACACCCATGCCGCAATTTCTTCAATCATCGCCTTATTCAAGGGCCACTTGCGTTGACGATTGCGGACTTCAATCTGATTGGACTCCGGTGTCATAGGAAGGCAGGTCACGTGTTTGTGCGGGATAATGCGGGATGGATGACTAATCTCGTTCCTGGCGATGGATTTCGTAGGCTGCTACAATTTTTTGAACAAGTTTGTGCCTGATCACATCCCGTTTTTGAAATTCGACAATGGCTATATCATTGATTTTATTCAAAGCGTGGCGGGCCTCGATCAAACCGGAGGGCTTGTGTTTGGGAAGATCAATCTGGGTTGGGTCTCCGGTGATCACTGCTTTGGAACTCATCCCAAGTCGAGTCAAGAACATGAACATCTGTTCCGTCGTGGCATTCTGTGCTTCATCAAGCACAATGAAAGCGTGATTCAAAGTGCGGCCTCGCATGTAAGCCAATGGGGCTATTTCAATGGTTCCTCGCTCCCGGTATTTTTCAATTTCCTCCGCCGGTAACATGTCATGCAACGCATCTTGCAGCGGACGGAGGTATGGATCGAGTTTCTCATATAAATCACCCGGCAGGAACCCAAGCGCTTCGCCGGCTTCGACGGCGGGTCGAGTCAGGATGATACGGCTGACCGTTCCAGCCTTGAGGGCTGTGACGGCCATGGCCATGGCCAGGTAGGTTTTTCCCGTGCCTGCTGGTCCAAGGCCAAAAGTCACATCATGCTTGCGCATGGCTTCGATGTAATTCTTCTGGCCAGCGGTTTTCGGATGAATGGGAGGCTTGCGGGTGGATGTTTGGATGCGTTCCTTGAACAGGCTTTTCAGCGTGTCGGCTCCCTCATTTTTAACTGTTTCAAGTGCTTGATCAAACTCTCGCAACCTCAACGGAGTACCAGATTTGGAGGCACCGTTCAGGGTTTCGAACATTTCCTTTGCCACCTGCACCTTGTTCTTATCCCCTTCAAGCTTGATCCAGCCATCACGGCTTACAGCTTTAACTCCCAGCTCGGTTTCAAGTCGTTGTAGATTGCCAGTATCGTTGGCAAAGATGAGTTGCGCTTGATGTGCGCTTTCGAAATGAAGCGTTTCAGTGGCCATAGCTTTCTCAGGCAGGAGTGGATTCAGAACCGCCACCTTCTGCAAAGGCAGATCTAAGTTTTTCAGCAAGGGATTCCAAGGCTTCAGGAACGACATTGGTGTCGGAAATGACTGGCATGAAATTTCTGTCCCCATTCCAACGGGGGACGACATGCAGGTGAAGGTGTGCTTCAATCCCTGCGCCCGCCACTTGGCCGAGGTTGAGGCCGACATTGAATCCCTGAGGCTGCATGACCTTTCTGAGTACAGCAATGCAGCGCCGACTCAAGCGCATCAAGTCCCCTGATTCCTGCTCGTCGAGCTGTTCCAGATCACTTGCCTGTTTGTAGGGAACCACCATCAAATGCCCCCCGTTGTAAGGGTAACGGTTCATGACTACATAACAGGTCTTGTCACGATGCACGACGAGGTTGGCCAGATCGTCACTTGACTGGCCAATGCGTGTGAAGAGTGAATCTTTCCCTTCCGGATCCTTGGGACCCAAGATGTAATCGATGCGCCAGGGAGCATGAAGATGTTCCATATTGTTGAAATATGAGGTGCTTTTGACTGATGTCAAAGAGCGTTTTTCTCCTAGTCCTTGGTCAGTATTTCAATTTGACGGTATTCGACCAGCATGTCTTGGCCACCGTGCAATTGAAGGGCAATGTGGCCGGAGCTGCGTCCCGGATCATCCATAAGTTCAGCGGATTTATGCCCGTTGACTCGCACAGTGGTGCGACGGCCGTGAGCTGACACGACCAAATCATTCCATTTATCTTTTCTATACCAAGGTGTTTTCTTATCGGGCGCATGTTGCACGACCCATCCACGTCCTCCGGTTTCATACAAACCACCTGTCTCGTAGGAGGTATCTATCTCCACCTGAAAACCATGCACACCCACCTGGTTTTTGGATTCATCCACCCTGAAATAAAAGCCACTGTCTCCTTTGGTAACCTTGAACTGAGCTCTCACAGTGAAATCCTTGAAAATACCATCCGTCACCAAAAGGCCATGACGTTTTTCACTTTTTTCGCTTATTCCACGAACGACACCATCGATTACTTCCCATTTCCCGCCCGGAATGGCATGCCACCCGTCGAGTGTTTGTCCGTCAAAGAGAGGCTTCCATGAGTGTTTACCCAAATCCTGAATACGGATATTACGCCAGTGAATTTCCATGGGCTTATCCATGTTTGTCCCATGGACCTGAAGTGCAATGAAACCTGTCAGCGTCTGAGCATCTCTGAGATCCGCGGCAGGAACCCCATTGACCCATGTCTTGATGGAGTCTCCGATGGCCTGAATACGATAATGGTTCCACTCATTCTGCTTGAAGGCATTTCTGGCTGCCTCATTGTTCGATAAGTCATTGACCCAACCTCGGCGGCTCTCATCATAAATACCGCCTGACCAGGCACGTTGACTGGTGTCGATCTCCACCTGATAACCATGCACGACCCCATTGTGGTATGCTGGTTTGCTTTCGCTCCTGATCTGGATGCCGGAATTCATCTCGGGATCCACCTTATATTCCAGTTCCAGAATGAAATCACTATAATCTCTGGCAGAGCAAAGGAAAGCGTTGGGGGTGCCTTTGACCGTTGTGCCGACGATCATTTTGTCTTCAATATGATATTTGGCCTTGCCCCCACGCTGGACCCAGCCGGTGAAATCCTCGCCATTGAACATCGAAACCCAGTCGGCTCCAATGGCTGTTGAACACATGGGAAGGAGGTATGCCAACCAGACCCACTTCGATTGAATCGTCATACGCTTGTTATTCAGGTTTTTTCTCATGGAATATTCAACAATTCTCCCAGAATTTCAGCATGGTGCAATGTCAAAATCTGAAGTGGTCCCTGTCTTTCCTGATCTGTAAACCCTGGTTGACTTTTCGACAGAGAAACTGTCTTTTATGATCCATTCCTCATGAATGCTGACAAATCTCATCAAGAACGCCTGCCACCAGGGCAGGTATTGACCCGCAAGTTCCCTGTTGTAGGGGAAAAAGTTGCTGCCCCCCCCCCTGATGGATCCTGCTGAGTGGCGACTCGAGCTTGCCACCCCTGACCATTCCATTGCTGAATTTACTTATCCACAAGTCCTGCAAATGCCTCGGGAAACACTGAGCATGGATGTTCACTGCGTGACGGGATGGAGTCGGAAGAATACGAAATTCCAAGGGTTTATGCTCAGAGAATTTCTTGCCCATCATATGATTGAGATTCCTCTCAGCTGCGCCTTCGTTCGTTTTCTTGCCTATTCAGCCAGAGGCCATGACACGAGCATTCCGCGGTCAATGGCTCTGGATGAGGCCTGGTTGATCCATTCACAGGATGGACTTCCATTGCCTCATGCACATGGTTTCCCTCTGCGTGTGGTGGTGCCTTCAAGGTATTTCTACAAAAGCTTGAAATGGGTGAAGCGGATTGAGTTTCTGGAGGAGGATCGCTTGGGGTTCTGGGAACGAACAACCGGTTACCACAATGAAGCCGACCCCTGGAAGGAACAGAGATTGGATGCAACTCGCTTCAGCTCGCGGGAGGAGTGTGAGTCTTTCAAACAGCTGTCGACGTTTGATGCGTATCGACATATCGATGGGGATCCGCGAGTGATAGTCCGTGCTCATTTCTCTGGTTGGGATCCACAGACGCGTGATTTAAGTGGATTGCATCTCAAGTCATGTGATTTCAGTCACGCCAATTTCAAGAGGGTGAATTTCCAGCATGCGAACCTGACATTCGGTAAATTTGAGGGCGCAGATCTTACGGAAGCTGATTTATCCGGAGCGGATCTGGAAGGCTGTGATTTTTCGGGGGCTATTCTGGATGATGCAAGGCTGGACAGGAACTTTCTTTCAGCAGCACGTTTTTTTAAACGCACTCAGGTTGCAGGTGAAACTGATGGATTGAAATCCTGGGCAGGATTGAAAGTAACGCATCCAGACGGCCTCCTTGAAGATCAGGAGGCCTATCTGGAATCGCTAGGCGTTCTTGTGTAACTCAAGCGGCGGCGATCAAGCCTTTTCAGATTCTTTCATCGCCCCTTCAGCATCTTCCTGCTTGCTCTCTTCTGCACCCTCTGATGCCGGGGTATTTTTAGTTTTCGGTTTCATCTGTGGGAACAACAGCACATCGCGGATACTCTCCTGACCCAGTAGCATCATGCACAAGCGATCAATGCCCATGCCCATTCCACCTGCGGGAGGCATGCCATGCTCCAGCGCGATCAAGAAGTCTTCATCGAGTTTCTGCTGCTCCTCGCCTGCCTGATGTTCCAGGCGCTCACGTTGCTGAATGGGGTCGTTTTGCTCCGTGTAGGCAGGTGCAATTTCCTGGCCGTTAATGCAGCACTCAAAGACCTCCACGGTTGAATCGTCGTTGGGAGACAGTTTGGCGAGCGGTACCAATTCCTTTGGAAGATGCGTCACAAAGGTAGGTTGAATGAGTTTGGGCTCGATAAATTTCTCGAAGATGGCATTGGATACTTCGAAATCCTCATCTGTCTCGTGGATTTCAGCGCCCAGTTCGATAGCTTTTGCTTTGCGTCCCTCTGGGCTGATTTCAAACCAGTCGGCACCTGCTTTCTCGCAGATCAATTCCCTGTAAGGGACCCGCCGCCAGGGCGTGGTCAAATCGATGGTGCGGGTGACCTCACCTTCACGGTTCTTGTGTTCGATGACCAATGTTCCAAGCACTTTCTGTGAGACGTGAGTGATCATCCCCTCAACCAATTCCATCATGGATTCGTAATCCCCATATGCCTGGTAGGCTTCGAGCATGGTGAACTCAGGATTGTGTCTGCGTGAAATACCTTCGTTACGGAAGTTTTTTCCAATTTCGAATACCCTGTCCATGCCACCTACCAGCAGGCGCTTCAGATATAACTCCAAAGCAATGCGCATGTAAAACTGGCAACCCAGTGCATTGTGGAAAGTAACAAACGGCTGAGCTGCTGCACCCCCCGGGATGGGTTGCATCATAGGGGTTTCTACTTCCATGTAGGCATGGTCATGAAGATAGTTGCGGATTTCGCGGATGATCTGACTGCGTTTGATAAATACATCCTTGACCTCATCGCTGGCCATGAGATCCAGATATCTTTGACGATAGCGTATTTCCGTGTCTTCCAATCCATGCCACTTTTCAGGAGGTGGACGCAATGCCTTGCAGAGCACAATGAAACTGTCGATTTTGACTGAAATTTCACCCATCTTTGTGGTGAACATGGTGCCTTCGATTCCAATGAAATCTGCCATGTCCATCGTTTTCAGTAACTGAAATGCCTCATCGCCAAGGTGCTGCTTCTGCGCATAGATCTGCATGCGCCCGCTCCCGTCCTTGATGTCCAGGAACTGACTTTTCCCCATCACTCGCTGTGCACTGATGCGACCAGCCAGTTTTGCCGGACGTCCTTCTTCGTAACTTTCCTTTGCTTGTGCACAGGTCTCCGAGGGTGTGAATTTGTTGCGAAAAGGGTTCATTCCCTTTTCATTCAATTCCCTTAACTTCTGTCTGCGAAATTCGATGAGTGAGTTTGTATCTTCCATGTCTTCAAAATGTGAATAAATCACAAACCCCGTGCCTTGTCCAAGATAACCTTTTCTTAAAACAACAGGATTGCCCTTTGAGTTCGAATAGCTTTAAATGTTTGCAGAATCCATCAATTGCTCTGCAACGCTTGTAAAGTCTCAGGTTAACCATGATTAATCAGCGATCTTCATCCTTACTGACATTTATGGTTATGGCTTTCACTCTCCTGATGGCCACTGATGCCAAGGGTGATGAGCAAGGCAAAAAGGAGCTTACTTTCGAGCGGGATGTAAGACCTATTTTCAAGGCGATGTGTTTTCACTGTCATGGAGAAGGTGAAATCCGGAAAGGTGGTCTTGATTTACGCTTGGTTCGCCTGATGCAGCAGGGAGGAGAATCGGGGGAAGCGATTGCGCCTGGTGATCCTTCAAAAAGTCTGCTGTGGGAGCGTATAGAGTCCGATGACATGCCCGAGGGAGAGAAAAAGCTTTCCCATGAAGAGAAGCAAATGATCCATGACTGGATCACTCAAGGCAGTCAAACAGTTCGTCCTGAACCTGAAAACGTGGAAGATGCACGCTACACAAAAGAGGAACTGGATCACTGGTCCTTCGCCACCCTCAGGAAAGTTTTCATCCCAAGTGTGTTGGACGAGGCGTGCACAAATCCGATAGACGCCTTCATCGGGCGCAAACTCAACGACGCAGGTCTGCGTCCGTCGCCGGTGGAGAAAAAGCATCTTCTCATACGTCGATTGAGTTTTGATTTAAGAGGATTGCCGCCCACGCCAGAAGAAGTGGATTCTTTTTTGAATGATACGCGTGAAGACGCCTGGGATCGATTGGTCAGTACCTTTTTATCCTCTCCTCATTTCGGGGAGCGCTGGGCGCGTCATTGGCTCGATGCCGCAGGTTATGCCGAGAGTGATGGGGGCACACTCAATGACCCTGCCCGGCCTCATGCCTGGAGATATCGTGATTATGTCATGGGATCATTCAATCAAAATAAACCCATTGACCAGTTCTTTCAGGAACAACTGGCGGGTGACGAAATGATCCAGGGAGAGATTGATATCTTCAATTCTGAACACGAATCGTTGCTCACAGCCACCGGATTTCTTCAGATGGCCCCCGATGCCACACGCACGAGCAATACAAAAATGGACCGTAACAATGCTGTGGCGGAAATGCTGAAAGTGGTCAGTTCCTCAATGCTGGGGTTGACGGTGGGTTGTGCTCAGTGTCATGACCACAAATATGATCCAGTGGGTATCGATGATTACTATCGTTTTCGTTCCATATTCGATCCAGCATTTCCATTGGATCAATGGCGACGACACGATGCACGACTCATTGATTTAACCCAGCCAGATCTAGCCGCCGAGATCGACCGCATCGAAGCAAAAGCCAAAAAGGTGGAGGACGACATCAAGGCCAGGCGGGAGGCTGTTGCGCTTGATATCCAGGAACGAAAACTTGCGGATGTTCCCCTTGAGTTCCAGGAAGTCCTTCGTTCGGCTGTCAGAGACCCATCGAAACAAAGAACCGAACAGCAAAAGAAATTGTTGGATGATTTTCCGATGGTTAAACCTGTTTCCACGATCATTGGTCTTCTGGTGGAATATGACGCTCCGTCATACCGGAAATTTGAGAAAGAGTTTGAAAAAGTCGCAGCCGTGCGTGCCACGAAACCTGATCGAAAAATGATCCTGGCCACTACTGAGCAGTCAGATGTGATTCCGGTAAGTAAGGTTTTCTTTCGAGGGAATCCTGAGAGCCCGACTCAAAAAGTGCTGCCTGGTGAATTGACGGCTCTGAGGCTGAATGGAGTTGATGCTGTGCTGCCTGAAAATGACGAAAACCTTCCCACGACAGGGCGCCGTCTGGCTTATGCCCGGCATATCACCAGAAACACGCATCCATTGACCGCAAGGGTTTTTGTGAATCGAGTATGGATGCATCTGCTGGGGCGCGGCATTGTGGCGACACCGGGAGATTTTGGTCTTTCCGGAGAACGCCCCACACACCCCGGGCTCCTTGACTGGCTGGCCGGTGATTTTGTGGGCCACGGTTGGGACCTCAAAAGGCTTGTTCGCCAAATCCTCAGTTCGCATGCCTATCGTCAAAGCTCTGCACGACGCGAGGATCTGCATCGAGTGGACCCGGAAAATATGCTGATGGGAAGAGCCAACCTGAAGCGACTGGACGCCGAGTCCGTGCGCGACTCGTTACTCGTGGCTGCAGGTTTGTTGAATCCACAGCTGGGTGGTGCCAGTTTGCCCGTGACTGAAAACCAGGAAGGTAAAACCGTTATTGGCGTGCGAAAGATCAAGGACGGTTTAAAAGCAGGTGTTGATTCCGGGCGGGGGGACGCCAATCGAAGAAGCCTCTACATTCAAATGCAGCGCAACAAACCCTTGAACATGCTGGCAACCTTTGATCTCCCTCGAATGACACCGAATTGTGAGATACGCCCTCAAACAACGGTAGCGACTCAATCTCTCTGGTTCATGAACGATTCACAAATGGTCGACTGGTCGGAAAGAATGGCGGAGTCGATAGATGGCGACCTTCATGACGCCATCCCATGGCTGGAGGATTTGTTTGTTCGACTGTTTGCCTCTCTGCCTGATAAATCCGACAAAAAGATGTGCCTGAGGTATCTTGAATCACAAACACTGCAATTCATCGAAGACAAAGACCCCATCTGGCAAGATCAGCTTTCGAAAGATCCCACGCTTGCACGGAAACGTGCTCTGGCGACCCTTTGTCAGACTCTGGTCGCATCAAATCGCTTTCTTTACATCGATTGAAGCTCACAACCTATATCATATCGCATGCAAACAAAATTGTGCTCCAGAAGACATTTTCTCGCATCTTCAGCTTTCTCACTAAGTAGTGTGGCAACTCCGTGGTTGCTGCAGCAGGACGGGTTGCTTGCGAGTGAGGGGAAAGCGCTGGCAAAGCCCATAGATCAACCTACTTCCTTCGATCTTCTGCCCAAGCATCCCCCAAAACATGCGCAGGCGAAAGCCATGATCTCCATGTTCATGTTGGGAGGGCCCAGTCAGATAGATTTATTTGACCCCAAACCTGAACTCTACAAATGGCACGGTAAAAACTTTCCGGAAGACATCAAATTCGACAATGCGGCGCAAGCGAGTCGTGAAATCATGGCACCTCTCTGGAAATTCAAGCCGCACGGTCAATGCGGAATGGAACTTTCGGAGCTTGTGCCTCACCTTGGATCCATCGCGGATGACATTACTTTGATTCGCTCCATGCATACCGGAGTGAATAACCATTTGCCTTCGAATTATGCCATGAACACGGGGCAACATCGCAGTGGTCGCGCGGTCCTTGGAAGTTGGTTGCTCAATGCACTAGGCAGTGAATCACAGGAACTTCCTGCCTACGTTGCTTTGACCGACCCGCGAGGGCTGCCCTTGATTGGCGGGGAGAATTGGAGTAACGGACCCTTACCCTCAATTTTTCAAGGCACAATGGTGCGCCCAAAAACACCTCGCATATTTAATTTGGATGCGCCTCGTCATCTCCGGGGAAAAGCACAGCGGACGCAGTTGGAATTGTTGGATGCACTCAACCAGAAGCATCTGGAGGAGCATTCAGGTGAAAACGATCTCCAGGCGCGCATGGCGAGTTATGGTCTGGCTGCACGCATGCAATCGGCTGCCAAGGAGGCTTTTGACATTTCAGGGGAATCCAAACACACACGTACCATGTATGGCGTGGATCAGGATGCGACCCGTGATTACGGAACGCGATGCCTGATCGCGCGGCGCCTTGTTGAGCGAGGGGTACGCTTTGTGCAGATCCTTTGCAACGGGCAGGTGTGGGATCATCATGGATCGATCAAGACCGCTTTGCCTCAACGATGCGCTGAAATTGATCAACCGGCTGCCGCCCTGGTGAAGGATCTCAAACAGCGTGGATTACTGGACTCGACCCTTGTCCATTGGGGTGGGGAAATGGGGCGTTTGCCGGTGATTCAATTTCGTGAAGGATTGGATCGACGCGATAAAGTGGGGCGTGATCACAATACCTACGGTTTCAGTATGTGGGTGGCTGGTGGCGGAATGAAGCGAGGATATGTGCACGGGCAAACAGATGAGTTTTCCCACCATGCGATAGACGGAATCGTGCATCATTATGATTGGCTGGCTACGGTGCTTCATCAATTTGGACTGAATCATCATGAACTTGCTTTCCGTAGTGGTCCGCGGGAATTTAAACTGGTCGATCAACCCGAAGCGAAAGTGGTAAAAGAGCTTTTAGTGTAGATTCAAAACCCGCACTTGTTCCTTCAGGTGATGAAACTTAAACTTTCAATAATCTAAATTTAAAACACGTTCCATGAAAAAAATTAAAGTAGGTGTCATTGGTTATGGTTGGGTAGCGGGCGCGCACATTCAGGCTATTAATGCGACTTCTCAGGCGGAGGTGTGTGCGGTTTATTCTTCACGTCCTTTGAATTCGGATGCAGTCAGTGCGGAGCACGGCAGCTCGATTCAGTGTTATCAGGATTTGAAAGACATGTTGAATGATCCGTCCATTGATGCTGTATCGGTCTGCAGTTACCCTTACCAGCACCGTGATCATGCGGTTGCAGCCGCCAAGGCCGGTAAACATGTGATTCTGGAAAAACCAATGGCCCTCTCCTGGAAGGATTGCGTTGCCATACGTGATGCAATCGAGAAGGCGGGCGTCCTTTCATGCATCTGTTTTGAATGTCGTTACAGCAGTCAATTTTTAACCACCAAATCCATCATTGATGAAGGACTCCTTGGTCGCATTCATTATGGTGAGATTGATTATTACCACGGCATCGGTCCCTGGTATGGGCAGTATCGATGGAATACCAGGAAGGATGCCGGAGGGAGCAGCTTGCTCTCGGCTGGTTGTCATGCTCTGGATGCGCTTCTGTTATGCATGGGCACCGACGTTGAATCCGTGACCAGTCTTTCGACGGGTTCATCAAGCAAGGATTTCAAGGCTTATGAATATGAGACGACGAGTGTTACTTTGCTCAAATTCAAAGATGGACGCGTGGGTAAAGTGGCTTCGGTGATTGACTGTATTCAGCCTTACTATTTTCACACCCACCTGGTGGGTAGCGAGGGAAGTTTGTTGGACAATAAACTTCACAGTTCAAAATTAGGAGGGCTCGACAAAACACGTTGGAGTGAGCTTTCCATGAAAATGCTCGATAGCGGTGACGTCTCTGACCACCCTTATCAAAGTCAGTTCGAAGCATTCTTTTCAGCATTGAAGAAAAATAAACCCATGCCGTTGACTCATATCAGTGATGCTTTGCGCACGCATGAAATCTTATTTGCAGCAGATCGATCTGCCAAATCAGGAGGGCGTACCATCAAGGTGAGTTGAACGGCCTCGCGGAACGTACAAGATATCCTCATGCAACAAAACCCCGTATCCAAAACCAATGCCAAGGTAGCCATGGCGATTGCCGCTCACCCTGATGACATTGAATTCATGATGTCAGGTACGTTGATGCGTTTGGGAAAAGAAGGCTGGGAACTGCATTATATGAATATAGCCAATGGTTGTTGCGGAAGCATGGAGCATGACGCGCTTACGACATCAAGGATGCGTGCCGACGAGGCCCAGCAAGCAGCAAAATTATTGGGAGCTGTCTGGCATCCCCCCATGGTGAACGACCTTGAGGTTTTTTATGAAGAACCCTTGCTGCGCCAACTGGCCTCGGTGATTCGTGAGGTGGCTCCAGATATTCTATTGATTCACTCACCGGTGGATTACATGGAAGATCACAGCAATGCCTGCCGTCTTGCAGTGAGCGCTGCTTTTTCGCGGGGGGTGCCTAATTTCAAAACGACTCCTCCCCGAAAGCCTGTGAATAATCCAGTGACACTTTACCACGCGATGCCGCACGAACTTTGTGATCCTTTTGGTAGTGAAGTTCAAGCCGACATGTTCGTTGATGTCACTGATTTGATGGATAGTAAACGAGTCGCGCTCAGTTTACACACTAGTCAAAAACAATGGCTGGATCAATCTCAAGGAATGGATTCCTATTTGCATAACATGGAATCCATGGCGAAAAGGGTGGGGGAGCAATCGGGAGTTTTTGAATCTGCCGAAGGCTGGCGACCGCACTCTCACATGGGGTTTTGCTCTCGAAATGCAAATCCACTCAAAGAGGCTCTTGGTGATCATTTTGCACCATGATACCTCCGATCATCGATTTTGAAGGGGTAACATCGGATCTCGATCATTGGCAATCTCAGCGTGAGGAGTTGCGGAGAGGATTGCATCAACGACTCGGGCATCTACCCACGCTGCCATCCGAAGTTCAAAGTGAAACCATCGGCAAGCGGAACCATGCATGCGGAGTGATTGAGAAATTACGTTTGCACAGCGGTAACAATCCAGGGATACCTGCCTGGTTTGCGACACCGCGAAACCTCAAGGAACCCGGGCCTGCAGTCTTATGGTGTCATTGGCATGGAGGAGAATACTCTCTGGGGAAACAGGAATTATTTGAACAAAAACATACCCCTCAATCACCTCTTCAATGTTTTCTTGAAATGGGATTGTCCATCTTGTGCATTGATGCTTATGGCTTTGGCGAGCGCAACGGTCAGGACCTAGAGTCCTGTGGTGACCACGATCAGGAAGGTGAGCATAGTTTGTTTAAACATTTTCTCTGGCAAGGAAGCACACTTTGGGGGCGGATGCTTTGGGATGATCGACTTGCCTTGCGTTACCTCCAGCAACGACCCGAAGTCGACTCCAAGCGCATTGCGGCTGCCGGACTCAGCATGGGAGCCACGCGTACTCAATGGTTAATGGCATTGGAAGAGTCCCTGGCATGTGGCGTAGCGATGGCGTGCATGGTGAGGTATCGTGACTTAATGCATGCCCGAGCATTGCGGCTTCATGGAATGTATTTCTATGTGCCGGGACTGCTGGAATACTGCGATCTGGAATCCATCATGGCGTTGTCTGCACCCAGACCTTTGCTTTGTCTGAACGGAGCTGAAGATTTGCTTTCACCTGCAGCGGGTGTCACAACCGTAGAGAAATGCGTGTCCAGAGTTTATGATATGTATGGTCAAAAAGATCGGTTTCGATCGGACGTCATTCCTGCAGTCGAGCACGAGTGCAGTCCTGCAATGTGGACGGCCATGCGCTCTTGGATTTCGCAAATTTGAAAGCAAGGCTCTGCAATCAAGGTGTGATGGGTTTTTCAACAAACGTTGCATTACTCTGACCGCACCTGCGCGGTCCGGGTGGGCAGTGCGAATGGCTCAGATCACACAATAATGTTTCAGATCCTGCATCTCACCCTTCTTGATGGATTTGAGGGTAATTACATCCAAAATATTGGAATCTGAAAACAACCAGACAGACAAAATAAGTTCACGCATACTCACGCGATGACTCTGGAAAATCGCTCCTGATAAGTTGTTTTCCAGAAAAAGATACAAACGTCTGTCTTCGTTTGGCATATTAATTTTTTTTCTCGCAACTGCATGCGATACGGCGCTCGATTTTTATTTTTGTCAGGTCTTTGTATTTAATCATTTTCCCGAGGGGGGATTCTTGGTTCGAAGCAGGCAGGCTGAGGGTTTCGACGTTTGAAGAAAACAGGCCCAGGATTCCAACCAGTATGAAAATCTTTTGAACAGTGATAATACAGGTAGACAAGGACGGTTTGTTTAGTGGGTTCATTCACAGGCATGATCGAGTCATCGTACGCATCTATCATCGAACATTGAATGTCCAATCCTTGTGTGGCAGGACTTCTTTATCGACATTGGCTTTTACTTTAAGGTAATCATCCTGACATGAGATCATATCGTCTTTTTTGCTTGATCACTTTGCTCCTTGTTTTCCGACTTGATCTTCGAGCCGAACAAACAGAGGCAATACCCGGAAAAATAATCTACAAGGATATTTCTTACGTATCAGGCGGGCACGAACGTCAAAAACTAGACTTATACATCCCCAGGGGCAGAGGACCATTTCCTTTGTTGGTTTGGGTTCACGGGGGAGCCTGGAGAGCTGGCAGTAAGGAACGACCTCGCGGATTGGAATGGTTGGATCGTGGCGTGGCGCTTGCTTCGCTTAATTATCGGTTAAGCCACCAGGCAACTTTTCCCGCTCAAATCGAAGATTGCAAAAGTGCCATTCGTTGGCTGCGTGCCCATGCTGAGAAGTATGAGCTCGATTCGGATCGAGTGATCGCATGGGGAGCGTCTGCCGGTGGGCATCTGGTTGCGCTTCTCGGAGTCACAGGTGATGTTCGCTCATTTGATGTAGGGGGAAATCTGGAGCAATCCAGTTCTGTCACTGCTGTTATTGACGAATATGGACCCACTGATTTTCTTCAAATGGATGCCATGGATGGGGAAATAGGGCGCATGAATCATAATGCCGAGGATTCTCCGGAATCTCAATTGATTGGAGGCCCTATTCAGGAGCATCCCGAAAGGGTGAAATCGGCTAATCCGATCACTTATGTCACTGAAAAAGATGCTCCTTTTTTAATTATTCACGGAGATGAAGATCCCTTGGTCGCCCATGGCCAAAGTGTCATCCTTCTCGAGGCATTGAATCACGCCGGAGTGCTGACTTCGTTTTATACCGTAAAGGGTGGCAAACACGGTTGGTTTAAAGATCTGCAGGTGAGCCAACGGATCGAAGGATTCTTAGTTGACCATTTTGGACTTTCTCATTGAGTGCGGAATTAAGAGAATTCACCCTGAAATTTTCAGCCTTTCATATTGAATTAAACGAAACCTTTTCTAGCCAGGCAGGAGTGTTTTCTCCCGACAGTCGACGTAGGCACTATTCAGGAATTGATTGAGACCAGTTTCGGGCGTATGTCACTTGTAGATGTTCTCTACTCTCTTGATGGGAAAGGTAGACGCGGATGATTCTTTGCCTGTTTATTCTTCTGTTTGTATGTTGGCCGAAGGTTTCAGCGACGCCTTTAAGTAGGCTTCCTGTCATTTTAGATACAATTCCTGTTCCCCAACATGAATCGACCAGAATAGTTTGGATTGCGAATGCTGTTCCTCTTCCTTCTGGGACGGTGTTAGATGCAAGTAGGTTATCCTTGTATCACGGCCGGACATGTATCCATTCAGTTTTTCAGCCGAACAGAACCGACTTCGCATTGAATTCGAATCCGGGTTTCATCCACGAGGTAAATGGTTTGAGCGTTTCTGTGATTGATGGTGCATTGTTGTTGCGTGTTGGTGAAATCCGTCATTCAAACCAAGTTGAATGGACGATTGAATCATTCACTGATCTTGTGCATTGGGCAGATGTGTTCTCAGAGTCGGAAGAACAACCTGCTGTAGATGGATTGAATTACAGGTGGCCGGAAATTTTCGGGTTCTTTTATGATGTAATTCAAACTGCGTACGGGATCTACTTCAGAGAAGAAGTCTCTTTGAGCGTTTTTGCATATTTTTGGTAAAGAAATGAGGCGAACATGGCCACTACCGCAACTCCCACCAAGGCGCCTACCCGATAGAGTTGATTCAGGTGCGAAATGTCGTGGAGGAACACTTTGCTCAAAGTGACCCCTAGCAAACCCAATCCTGCCCAACGTGTTTCACGGAGCTTTTTCGCAATGCCTAAGCTGATTAAAAGAAAGGCGAACAAAGACCAACTAATGCTGTAACACAGGTCACGAGCAAAATTTCCTGTAAACTCAAAGACTAGTGACCCTGAGCCTGGTTTCGCAAAAAAGTCCGCAATTTCTATGTTCAACAACAAGAAGCACAGAAGACCTCCCATGGCATAAAGCCACGAGGTTGCCCGATTGAATATGCCATCCAAACCATAGCGTTTCATGCAAGTGGCTGCATAAAACATTGAGACCGCAGCTGTTGAGTAGGTGTAGAGATACCAATTCAGGATCGGCCATTCGCCACGAGGATGATACTGCAATACAACCGGATTCAAGGCCAGACGAAGGAATGCCAAAGACATCAATGCAAGCCCCCATCCAAGCAGACCCCGATGTGAAATATGCCGATAAAACCAAACCAGAGCTGCCCCTTCCAGCGCCCATCCCACAGTCAACCATTCATGACTCCATTGGATCGGGAAAATCAAAGTGACGAACAGGCAGGATACGCCACCAAACCAAGCCAAAACACTGCGACCTACTTCGGTTTTATGCGAAATTTGCGACCAAAGTAGATACAGCGCCGCCAAGGATACCAACGCAAAGGCAGCTGGAAGCAAGCCCATGATTCCCCAGTCAAAACTCCGATCTATCCAACTGTAAATTAGGAAGAAATGCCCCACGCCTGATAATGCCGATGCTATCCAATTTTGTTTAGGAGCCGCTTGTCCTTTTTGCGTGATGAATGGCGTGATGAGGAAAACCGCATAGTGAGTGACCATCCAAATCAGGATTCCATGATGCTCGTTGTTGGTTCCATAGTGGTGTGACGATGACCATTGAATCGTCATAGCAGCTCCTAGTCCTGCCAGCGAAATCCATCCATTCTTACGGCTTAGCCAGCTCGCTAAACAGCTAAGTATTAGCGAAATTCCCATCACCCAATTCATAGGTGGAACATCCATCCTGCCAAGGGTTCCTAGCAACAGCATAAAAGGTAGTAAAATGGCGTAGGATTGACCTAAAAGTTGCATGGCGGCCAACCTGTCGGTTCCCGGGGAAGGAAGGTTGCCTAAGGTTTTTCCAGTTGGCATTTTGCTCATGGACGCCAACCACTGTGGCATTCTTTGGATAAGGACCAGTAAAAATACGGAGAAGACCAGAATCCAAGGAAACAGGCCTGAAGTTCCAACTATCTCAGCAGGTAAAGTCAGCATCCAAACTCCCAGAAGGCCCATGGTGAGAACGATGGCTCCTATCATCAGCATCAGGGATCCACAGATGAATGAGAGAAAAAGGATGGCGGTGACGATCAGAAGTGTCACAGGCCACAATGCGGGCGAAGCTATGGGAGTTTTCAAGATGCTGACACCTACCATGCAGAATGACAACAGAGGAGTGAGCACATTCCACTTTGACATGGAAGCTGGTTTATTTTTCTTGAGTTGCAGCAATAGATGCGCTGATTGCATGAGCCCAAAGACCAGGCAAACTCCCAAGACCCAAACTGTCCAAGCGTTGTCCGAGTAAAGATAGGTCCATCGGCTCAACGCCAGAAACGCAAGCCCGGCATTCAGGGAATCCCAATGAGTGACTTCGTTTCGATGAATGGATTGCCACATCAATAAAAAGGTCGTGGCTAAGATCAAAAGCGCAATCCAAGCCGGATGATAGCTACTGGTTCCACCTGCCATTGCCAGTAAAACCATTCCTATGGCCCCCATTGATGGAATTTGGAAAGCAGGCAGAGCTTTTTCATCCATGGGGTTCTTCTTGTGCATTATAATTTCAGCCAGCGTGAACATGGAACTGAACGGAATGAAGATTGCGATCGCGGTAAACCAGGGAAAGGAAGTTGGCTGATTCACTATCCAGAGTATTTCATAACATAATGTTCCAATGGCGGTAGCCCATACCATTCTGGACCATTGTTGACGAATGGATACCACCAGCACACCGATATTCAACAGTCCGATGTAAGTGAAGAGTGCAGCTACCTGCGATGTGTTGGAATCCAATAA
>KB911995.1 GCA_000383715.1 Verrucomicrobia bacterium SCGC AAA164-E04 | reverse complement strand
ATCGTTCATATCCAGCTGGGAGTATGCTGCATCATCATGCGTAAAGAGCATTCGCCACATTCGTTGATCAGTTTCACCGATAATCTTTGATGCCTTGCTTACTGGCATCTCTAGCATCAGTGCTAGAGCAAAATCCTCAAAAGCTGTCGTGAAATGTTTTCTTTAGCCTTCCCAAGGCACCTTAATCCGATAAACCTGCTGACAAGAATGGCACTTTCCACGCGGAACATTGCACAGAATCTCAGAGCGTTTTCCAAACACATTCATGTGGCGCCAACAGCCTGTCTCAGTATGGTCATGGCATGTGATGTCTGTTGATTTACAGGTGTCATGTGGGAAATCTCCCGCTCCCAAAGCTGAGGTGTTTCCACAACCACAATAAAAAGCGATCTGCTTGTTAATCAAATTCAACGGCTCAGACTTCCCAGCGCTCATCCAAACCTAATAGACCATGCAGTGTCTTCTCAATATCCATGAAGGCACTACCTTTTCATGATTGTCCTTTTACCTCAATCCCACTGTTTTTGTCGAAAAAACATTGCATCAGGGTTAAGGGTTCAATGTTTTAGTGATCGTGTTAAGCGCAGGATCCAGGATTTTGCCTGCCGGAACGAAGAGCAAAGCTCACAACGGAGCCTTGCGAAGTGGAGTGCGTAGCTTGGAATAGATAGGCACATTTCTCATTCATCGGTTCGGTCTTTAAACTTAAATGAACTCATAATTCTTTTGATCTCGTTTAAAGACGGATTTGAGGCGTGCTATATTTTTGGACCAGGTTGAAGTGCAACGGATATTTATGACAGGTAGTTTTAAGGTATAAGATTTTTAAGTAACTCTCTTTTGAATGTTGATCATGGAGTTTATAGTTTTCACTGCTCGTCTATTGCTAGGTTGTCTATTAACTGTTTGGCGATATTTTCGTTATTTTCTTTTGGCGAATAATCGACAAATGAAGAATAACGATTGTCAACCCACCCTTGAAACGTACAACGATCTAGGGCGTTAAGGTACGCATGTATCATAACCTCAGTCGTTTTCGCCCGCCCATTTAGAATTTTTGTGATTGCTTCAATTAGGTCGCCTTGGTTTGAAATTTTAAATACATTTGGGGCTGTCTGGTAAAAGTAATTGCCGAACATAATTACTGGTTTTCTGTTCATGAATGCCTCCCAACCTGGAGTGCCTGTAATGGTCACAACAGCTAGACATTTTTCCAGTAAATTGAATCCGTTGTATTTTCGGTTAATATAATGAGTTCTTGAATCACATTTTTGTCTTAATAAATATTCTTTACTGTATCCTTTTTTAATATTGTGACCTTTTACATATATACAGATTTCAGAGGGAAGCGTTTTTTGAAGTAAATCTAAAATTAAATCTTGGTGTACGTAATTATCACCTAAGGGGCAGCTTGACGCTTCTGGTTGGTAATGGAGCGGAAAATAGATATATTTTCGATTTAAATTTGGTTTATCTAATGTGGGTGGTTCTTTTATGCTTGAAGATCGGATGAATTCGATTAAGCGGAAAAGTATATCGCTGAGGGAGCAGTATTTTTGCCAATGTAAAACCAATTTATACTTGTATTTCAAGTGTTTTAAAATACGTTTGAAATTTAGTTTTTTAAGGGTATTGGATCCTTTGTTTGTTTTTGTTTGGTTAGCGTTTCTTAATTCAAAGTAGCTAGACATACGTCGGGATATTACACGCTTTGAGCTGGTTTGAATGTTCTGCATGTATAATTCGCTTATCTCTGCCAAATGTGAATTAATATCTTTTAATAAGTATAATGAAATATTATCACCAAGCATAATGCTTGACCTGTAAAGCATCAAACATTGAATATTTAGCTGTTTACAGAGACAATAGAGGATATAGTCAAAAATCACATGTGGAACATTGGAAAGTATTAATTGATTTATATCGTGTTTTTTTAGGTAATTATACCAATAAAGCACTTGCCTGTGATACAAGTTGATTCTACCTTCGTAAGTATATAAGCCGCAGAAGAAGCGATATCTTTCCATCATTTTTAATGATGTGGCTTCGCAATGTTTTAGTTTGTTTAAAATTGTATTGTCTAAAGGATTTTGGGAGTAGTCATCTAAATTTGAAAACTTACCTAAGCTGCAGTCTCTAAAATATAAAAAGTTGTTGATTTTGCATTTGGGCTGTTTATCGGAGATTAAATGAAGACTTCTTACTCTGGTTTTCTTATCCAGGTAACCGCCTAGTTCACGTTTTTCACCATTAGCGAATAACAAAATTTGGTAATATTTCGTTTTCAAAACTTATTATTACGGTTTGTGGGCCTTACATAAATAATGCAATGTTTTGAGGTTACAATTATGGCTTGTTACAACTTTGCGAATGTTTTGCTGTATAAATACTTTTTCCTATCGCTAAATCTATAGGCTCATCGATATCTATACTTCTCCATTTTTCCATTTCAACATATCCACAATTTTTTCCTATTCTACCCTCTGAAAACAAAACGTCGCGCCTGGTACAGTAAACAGCCTTGTTTTCGGCCCATTGGTTCCACGATTCTTTTTGCCTTGGCATTCGTTTGTTTGGATCGTAATTGGTTGGCAAAATCGAATTATTATCAAAGTTGGCTTTCCACAAATACCTATCGTCTGAATATACAGTAAGGGCAGAGTCGAAATTTTTGTTTAGGACTAAATCGATAGTTTTAGTAATCGAAATCACGTCTCGTAAAGGAGCGGTTGGATATAACAATACAACTAGTGTTACTTTAATTTCGGGATTAAACCTCTCAAACTCATTAACAGTCCATTTTAATAACAAATCAACTTCTTGTAAGATTTGATCGTGTGCATATTTATCAGGTCTACTCATTGTATTGGCTCCATATTTTGACGCAACTTCCCGAATTTCTGCATCCTCACTGTTGACTATATAAGAGTCAATCAACTCACAATTTAGAGCCTGACTGATCGTGTGCGCTATTAGGGGTTTACCGCAGAAATCAATAATGTTTTTGCGTGGAATACCCTTGGATCCTCCTCGTGCTGGGCTAATGGCTAATACATGTTCTTTCATAATTAGAATATAATATTATCTTACTAAGGCTGCTTTTTTCGGATTAAACTTCCAGTTTGGAATGATGTAATTCATTGCTTTACTGTCATCACGTTTGTTTATTTTTAATTTTTTGTAAAGCTTGTTAGCGTTTTCCAGCTGAACCATATCTACTTTGACCCCTAAACCGGGGGCATCAGGAACTTGTATCTTTCCGCTGCGAATCGTCAAAGGCTCACAAGTTAGCCGTTCTAAACCTTCTTGCCAAATCCAATGTGTGTCAACTGGGTTGATTTCACCAATTGCTGCAGCAGTGACATGCGTAACCATGGCTAATGAAATATCAAAATGATTATTTGAGTGGGATCCCCAAGACATACCATGCGTACTACAAAATCTTGAAACCTCAACTGAGCCTGACATCGTCCAGAAATGAGGGTCTGCGAGAGGAATATCTACCGCATTTAAGCAAGTTGTAATTCCTAATTCCCGCCAATCACAAGCTATCATATTGGTTGCTGTTTTAATGTTAGTTGATTTTCTAAAAGTTGCCATTGTTTCCCTACCTGAAAAGCTATCTTCGCTTCCACATGGATCTTCCATGTAAGATATTGAATCATGTAATTCATTTCCTAAAACAATGGCTTCTTTTAAAAGGAGACACCCATTCGGGTCGTATGAGATCTTGGATGCTGGGAAATGTTTTTTGAGGGTCTTAATTGTTTCAATCTCTGTATTCGATTCTAATACACCTCCTTTTAATTTAAAACTTGTGAACCCGTATTTCGAGTGAATAGCCTTTGCCTGTTTTACAACTCCATCAGGTGTTAAAGTTTCTGTGGTTCTGAGGTTATACCAATCATCAGATTTACCATTGATTAGGTGGGGATAGTTAAAGGGAGTTTTGCTTCTATTCCCAATATAAAATAAGTAGCCTAGAAGTTCTATTTCTTTCCTTTGCTGCCCATCGCCCAAAAGAGAAGCTACATTGACTTTTGTATGCTTTCCAATTAGGTCCAAAAATGCACTTTCCAATGCAGTGATCACGTGGATTGTTATTCTTTGATCAAAGGTTTGGATCCCACGTCCAGAAAAATCAAGTTCAGAAAATTTTTCCCTTATAACTTTTAAAATGTTTTTGTAATGAAAAATTCTTTTGTTTAACACAAGTTCTTTAGATAGGTCTAAAGTCTTAGTTATTGAAAGTCCTCCTGGCACTTCCCCCAATCCTACATTTCCATAATTATCTTCTAATATAACAATGTTTCTTGTGAAATATGGGTAATGTGCACCACTTAAGTTTAGTAACATATGGTCTTTACCAGCAACTGGTATAACAACCATTTTTTTGACAGTCGGTGTCATATTAATTGTTTTTATTTTGACAGAACGGAAATTTGTTTCAAATTTTGTTTAATGTTTTATGAGTCGGTGAAATCAATGTAGGCATGAGGGATCTCCTCGATTCCAAGGTTTGAGATTTGTATTTTTTTAACAAACCTTGATGCTTCGCCGATACCTTTAATACAGGTGGAATTTTTAATAATTATATTATTGAGAAATTCTCCAGTTCCTGCTTTTATTAATTCTACGGTTTCCAGCCTGTTGCGCAGATTTCCAACCCCTCTTGACATAGTTATCGTTAGTCCTGAGAGTTGGATAATTTCTTTATTTATCATAATATTACCAGAACCAAATCCAAAAGGAATACAATGCATTGAGGATGTTAATATTTGGTTATTATCCCACAGAGGTGCCCCGTTACCGGAAGTAGCGTCGAATAATAAGTTGGCAGATCTACCTCCGAAAAATTCTTGGCACTTCTTAGATATATCCCGAATAGTATTATCAAGAAATTCTCTCGGATTTTGATTAGTTTGGGATAGAGATTGGATAGTCTCTTGAGGCAAAAGGTAAGAAGCTGTGTTATTTGGATTGATGTGGTCGATAATTTTAAGGCGCTTTTTATTAACGTCTATAACAAAAGTTTTTGCCTCAGGACAGCTGTGGGCATGGATATATGCGGCAATTTGACCGGCATATCCCGCTCCAAACAATAACATTCTTCTTTGCCTCAGCGTGTCAGGATGTCTCGTCAAGGCATTACGTACATCTGCTATTAAAAATGCAAACATGAAAGCTTTAAGTTTAGCCTTGCTTGGGTTCTCATTTTTTCTGTAACAAACATTGTAAGAATATTGCGGTATAATGCAATATTCGGCATAAGTACCGTCATCTGAATTTTTACCATGGCCTAGGATTTCGTTTTCCTTATAATCGCACTCTACATATCGATGCAAAACATTGCATGCATAACAATCATAATTATTACACGGTACATGACCAAATACACAGACAAAGTCGCCAATTTCAACATCATGTGAATTGTTGTGATTCCTAACCACTTTTCCAACACCACCATTACCAAAACAAAACCTGTCTTTTGACATGAATTCGTCTTTTCTTGGATGAATTCCGTCAGGGTGTGCGGCTAGCCAGAAACTGCCGTGCATTGGCACATATAGCATTTTGATTAAAATTTCACCTTGTTTTAATGGTCTAATTTTTTCTTTTTCTAATTTTGTGACTAATGTTTTCTTCGCTGAATTTGCCCATCTGGTGACAAGTTTGCGGTTACTCATTTGACTTTTCACATTGTACCTTTAATTGATAATTTAAGTTTTGGTTGAGCCTTCAGCCATTTTTTTAAAGGCCAGATTTTCGCTTAACAACTGTTCATAACTTAGAAAATCGGAAACTTTGCCCTTGTCCATGTATATTACTTTGTCACAGTTTTTAATTGTCGTGAGTCTATGTGCTATCATTATTATAGTTGTAGACTTCATATGAAGATTTAATGCGTTTATAAATTTCTTTTCTGTTATATTGTCTAGCGCACTAGTTGCTTCATCTAAGATTATAATGCTAGGGTTGCGATATAGAGCCCGAGCTATTCCAATTCTTTGCCGTTCCCCCCCTGATAGTCTTACCCCACGTTCCCCTACGATAGTTTCAGTACCAAGGGGACAATTTTCTGCAATAAATTTGTCAAGCTGCGCTATACGTAATGCTACAGAAATTAATTCATGTTTAATACAATCACTATTGATTCCGAAGGCAATATTTTCGGCTATTGTTCCATCAAAAAGATAAATTTGTTGTGGGACATATCCTATGTTTTTATGCCAACTTTTTAGATCTCTCGATTTTAATAAACAACCGTCAACAAATATTTGGCCGTTTGATGGTTGAAGTAGTCCGAGAATTAAGTCAGTTAAAGTGGACTTTCCGCTACCGGTTGTTCCAACAATTCCAATAATTGCGTTTTTGGAAATGTTGATGTTAATGTTTTTTAAGGCAGGCTCGATGCTACCGGGGTATGAGTAAGATACATTTTTAAAGCAAAGAGTATCCTTAAAGACTAATTGATCTTGTTTTGGATTCTTTTTATCAGGTGAATTTAATATTTTAATATTTTTGTGNAATAAGTTTAATGCCGTACTAGAATACCGAATTGTTGTCACGCTTGAGAAAATCTTTTGCAGCGAAGGCATTAAACGAATTCCTGCATATCCAAAAAGAGAGATTGTAGGTATGATTTCTGAAAATTTATTTCCATTTATAAATAAATATAAGGTTATGATTATTAATGATGAAAATGCCACTAATTCTAATACGTTCCTAGGTATTTGAGCGAGAACTTTAATTGCTGATGTTTGACTCGCATAAGTCTTGGCTGGAGTTAGAAATTGATTTGTAAATTTATTTTCTGTATGGGTAATTTTTACATCTTTAATTGAGTTAAACATTTCCCCGATCGCTTTATAGCGACATGAATTAGCGATTAATCGGGTTTCTCCTATTTGCACAAGCTTGTCTTTCATTAAAAAATACATGAGCCCATACAAAGACGAGAAAACAGTGGCCGTAAAAATTGCAAGAAGCCAATCAACTAACAAGATAAGTGTAACAATAGAACAGACTACTAATGTTTGCGCTATTAGCGTAATCATGGGTAATATGGACTCCGCTATTACTATTCCGACTTCAGATAAAATATTTTTGCCTAGATCTGAACTATGACGGGTTAAAAACCATTCGTAAGTTTGGCTATGATAGCCATCTATCAACTTTTTGCCGATGCTCACTTCACGAAACATTGCGAACTGGTATTGCTTAAAGAATGCATATGTCTTGATGATCTGGGCTATTATTATCAAGGCAACCACAGCTATCCCTAATGCAATAGTAAATGTAATTTTGTTAGAAAATCTACCGATGTGATATATAGTATTAAGGTAATTATTTGAATCAATTAAATTTTGATCTGCTGCTACTGCTAAAAATGGCATTACTGCAGCAACACCAATTGCGTCAGCAATGGCCATAAATAAAATCAGAAACAATAGGAATAAGCCTTTTTTCCGTTCATCTTGCGACAGTAATTCTATTGCTTTTTTATATTGTTTGAAAATCATAACAAGCTTCGGCTAAAGCTACTGGCTATTTAATTTTATTATATGTAATATGCAAAAGCTTGTTAGTTACTTTTTTCAATTCAAAATCGTTTGGTTTGCCAAGTTTCCTGTCTAAATTACACAAATTTATTACTGCCTTTTTTACTTCATTTAAATTGTAATCTGGAAATTTATGGTTGATCAAATGATGGGCGTCGTAGATGTGTTTAAGGCGTCTATTTTTGGAATGTTTGAGGTAGTCCACAATCCATTGATTACTGTCTAAAACTTTATATAAAATTTTTCTCCAGTGGTATTCTTCAAATATAGATTTTTTGTAAGTTTTGATAGGCTTAGGCCTTAATTTTTTAAAAACTTCCAACATACCATAAGAGGCGGAACCTTTTTTGTTTTTCCAGTTGAATATCGACTGTGTTACTTCGCCCTCGATTTCAGGTTGCTTAATTTGATTGCAATTTATCTCTTTTATATAGTCATATAATTTTTCTGCTTCGTTAAAGTTTAATGAGTATGCATTTGCGCTATCGTCGTAGGCAACTTTTAAATTCGCAGGTCTGAGACCAAATACAACCTTATCCATTGCGCGTGACTCTATTGCTGTTGTGCAAGAATCATGTATGACGCAGTCCGTACGTAAAATTTGTGTATTTAAGGATGTTGAATTGTCTACCACTATATTAACGTAGTTTTTTGTTAATTCATTGTAAAAAGCAAAGTCTTCGGCGGGATGCGGTCGGATGACCAGTTGGAATTTTTCGTCATTCCCTATTAAGTTAATTAGTTTAACGAATTCATTGAATATTTTTACCTCACTTTTATATAGCTCTTTATAACTTTTTCTTTTTTCTTCATTTCTGAAGTATCCCATCTCAATAAATTGGTTATATACTGCATTGTCACCATGTCTGAAAGTATTGTTATACGTGAAACGTGTGTTTATTAATATGTTTTTAATTTTGGAATTACTTGGAACTTTAAATTTGTCCCTTTCTAATTCACATAAATCAAACTTCGGAGATCCTACTATATATAAATTGGGTTTTCTTTTGTAAGGCTGCAAGTTATTATAATGATTTTGACCCCATAGAAATATTGCATCTAAGTTTTCCATCAATTTTGCTGATACCCTCGTATGGATGTATGTTTCTAAATCGATAATAATTAATGCTTCTTCGTCCAAAGCGCATGTTTTCATTCTATTTTTTTTATATTTTTCAAAAGTCCACTCACTAGAAGGAGCATGGTCTTTATGAAATATTATGCCATCTTTGACATGTTTAAACGTGTACTCATTCTGCTGTCCTATAAGAACTTGATAATTATCTTTGCATGCTATCAAAGCAAGATGCAATCTCGCTAAGAACTCACGCTTGTAAAATTCAATTGGTAAACATAGTAATTGGTGCATCGTTATTTAATAAGGTTGGTTTTCTTTATTGCTCAAAGATTGGTTGAGGTGTGCTAGATTTTTGAACCAGTTCATAAGAAAGTGAACGCAATGAATCGATCAACTAGGAAAAGTATACCTCTGAGTTTAAACAGCAAGCAGTGGAACTGGTTCGTCTCGGAAAATTAGTCCCTGAAGTCGCTCAAGAATAAAACATTGGCGACGGCATTCTTTACGCGTGGGTAAAAAAGTCTCAAAATGCTTCTCAGCTCGGGAGTGGAAGTCGTAGGCGGAACGAATCGTTCATGGGAACTCTTAAAAAGGAACTTTTTCAAAGGGGCGTATTTGAATCCCACGAGGACACTAGCATCGCTCTGTTTGAATACATCGAAGGATATTACAACACCCAACGCAAACATTCCTCAATCGGCTATCAATCACCTGTCCAGTTCGAAAGAAATAATCAACTAAATTGAAAACTTACTGGTCCAATTATCCGTTGCACTTCAGGTCGACTTCGTCAAAGTAGGCCAAGGTCTGCGTTAGTCTGGAGGGGTTCGGTACTTGTTTAAAATCATATAATAATTCAACTTTGCCATAGAGAGGGCGAACCCGATCGGAGTCCCTGCATTGATTGGCTTCTTCCTATATTTCTTCCTGAGCAAATTTAAGGTGTGTGATGTAGCCCAGTGAACCGTGCGGACGAAAGTTGTACTATTTCCATCGCCAATCAACAATCACCACCTGGGCCTCAGTTAATGTCCACAATTGTTTTCGGTTCAGACACTCTTCTCTTAGGCGTGCCTTGCAACTCTCGATATAACCGTTCCGCCATGGGCTCACCTCATCAATGTAGAAGAGCTTAATATGATTCTCGACGCCCCATTTTCATAAATTTTTTTCAATAAAATCCGATCCATTGTCACTTCTGATATGTTTTATAGCCTTGTAGACATTAACCAAGTCCGACAGTATCATTTTCAACTTTTGCGCATTGATCTTGCGATCTAAATGAATACAAAGGCATTCCCGACTGTACTGGTCAACAACGTTAGCATGCGAAGCTTGCCACCTTGTATGGTGGTGTCATGGACGAAATTTCATTTCCAGACATGCCCTTTGTAGGTGGCTTTTTAGGAAGTTCTGTGGAACCGCCTTGACGGCGCTTTTTAGTTTTTTTGCTGGAACTACTAATCCTAGCTGCCGTCTTTAGCGTTTGATCATTCGTATGCCAACTTTCCACTCTTCCTTTTTGAGAAATCGGGTGATTTTTCATACCAAAATTTCGTATGAAGATTGGATAAACGGCGCAGGGCCGTTTTAAGCTTTGCCAACCAGGCATTCGGCTCTTCTCTTTGCTAGGCAAATGGGCTGCGATGAAGTGCAAAATGACAACATGCAGCAAGGTTGTAGCATTGTCCTCCAGCTACAAGTGATTTGACAAATTGACGGTTGTGACCGAGGCCCATAACTTTTTAATGACCCTACTTAGAAAGTTCTTTTACAAGCATCTCATCGGCTAGCATACGCATGGATCTGGCGTTTTCACGCATCAGTTCCTTGAGTTGTTTGGCCTGTTTAATCTTAAGAATCCTAATCTTATGCTTCCAACGGTGGGAGGATTGTTCAATTATCTGATGATCGAGGCAACATTTTGGATTTTACTCCACTACCCTCGGCTTCACGAAGGATGCGGATCTTCTGTTCGGTCGAGCATTTTATTCCTTTCATTGTCTGAGTCCTTTCTGTTGGTCCAGATAACTTTTCAAGTGGATCAGTTCTCGTAACCTCGACCAGCGAAATTGTTAATTTTATTTTAGATGCAGAAAGTTCGGCGTGAATTCTCTTAGGAACAGCACTTCATTTGGATAATTAAGTTTGTTATTTTATTTTGTGAAATAGGGCTTCGCAAATGGTAAAGTCAAGCTCGCTGTCTATGTCAATAGAGCGTTGTTTTGGCATTATATATCCTACTGAATTCGGTAAATGAAAACTTTTCTCAATCAGTAACTTTTTTGTCATAGCTGTATAAATAGCTCCATTTAATTGATATATAGGAGGCAGTTCTTGTCTTCGAGTAATAATTTCCTCCTTTTCGTAACTTTCCAAAAAGCCCTGTTTAGTTATTTTTTTCATCCAATTTGGATGTGCTTTTGATTCAACGATAGAAAAGCAACTGTCTGCTTTTCGCTCTACTAGTAACTCTAGTGATGCGTCTATATCTTTTGAATTTCGAAAAGGAGAAGTAGGTTGTAGAACTATTACAATGTCAAATCCAGCGCACTTTTCCAAACAATGTAAAATCGGGTCGATTCCAGGTGTGCTATCTTTTGCTAAGTAGCTAGGACGCATGAATGGAATCTCAGCACCTGTTTCTTTTCCTATTCTAGCTATATTAATGTCATCTGTTGATAGTACTAAACTATCAATGTAGCGAGATCCTAACCCAGCTTTAATTGTCCAATACAATAAAGGTTGGCCATTTAATAAACGAATATTTTTCAGGGATACACCCTTCGATCCACCCCTCGCTGGAATTATTCCAATTACTTTTTTGCCTTTAATCATCGGATGGAAAATTAGCAGAAAATTCACGATTAGCTTTTTGGTAATCTTCAATTCTCCCAATATCGCGCCAGTATTCACGAATTGGGAACGCTATCACAGTTTTATTTGACTCTTTTAAAGTTCGAAATAAATCAGGCATATCAAAAATACCGGCATCTGGTACTAAGTTTAATATCTGTGGATTAAGAACATAAATTCCTGAGTTAATAAAAATTTTAGACTCTGGTTTTTCTTCAATTCCATTTATGTGGTTTTTCTTCATGGTAACAACGCCATAGGGAATTTGCACACTGTGTTCTCTAACGCACATCGTCGCATCTGATCTAGACTGCTCATGGTAATGAAGAAGCGCACGAAAATTGACACGGGTCAGTACATCACCATTGATAATAATGCTTGGGCTTGCACCATAATTGCGCAACTCTCGTAGTGATCCCGCCGTGCCAGAACGTTCAGTCTCATTTAAATACTCGATCTGTAATCCAAAATTCGATCCGTCTCCAAAATGCTCTTTAATTTGATCACCAAGGTAATTTAAACTAATGATTATTTGCTTAATACCATAACCCTTAAGTGAATTTACGATAATTTCCAAAATCGGCTTACCCCCTATGGGAAGCATTGGCTTGGGAATCCCATCTGTCAGAGGTCGTAACCGCTCACCGAGACCACCTGCCATGATAATCGCCACGTTCGGTAATTCTCCATCGAATATTGATGTTTCTTCAGTATGTAGACCTATTAATTTTTTATTTTGCGATACTATAGGAAGATGGTGAATTTTTTTTCGGCGCATAAGACTGAGAGCATTTTCTATGTTATAATTTTCATTAACAGTTAATGCATTCTTATGGGCTATAGAACTAATAGTCTCTCGAAGTTTATGTCCTCTCAAAATTGCTCTGCGAATGTCTCCATCTGTCACCGTACCAATAAAATTATTTTCCGAATCGATGACTAGAGCAATCTGGTAAGCTCCACTGTCAATTATGGAAATTGTATCTTGGATTGTCGATGCTTCTGACACGCATAAATTTTTTAAGTCAAGTAACATTGAAATATATCCTGTTAAAGTTTAATCGATACGATTCATTATCTGTTGAAAAGATTCTGCAAACAAAAAACCTGACGACGCTCCTCTGGCTTCGTCCCATGCCCGCACGGCACGAGGGCTTCGTGGAAACGGAAATTCACCCAATTCCGACGCAAATACTTCCAAAATTTCCATTTTTCGCTTTTGCCATTGTGTTATGTCTACATAAGTATTAGGATAAAATGAGCTTCCTTCGAATTGCCTCCCGAATTCAGTTTCAGATGGTGTTTCGTATGCAAACGCTCTTTTTACGGTTGGGTATCGAAACCACTTAAGACATGCCATGACACCATCAAAACAAACTCGATGATCGGTATGAGCATCGTTGCGATTTGGCACATAAATTGTTTTTATTTCATGTTTTTTTATGACTTCTCCAATCTCCTTAATTAGCGTCGGCAAATCTCCATCCTCTAAGCAGCCAGCGTTGTGTTCAAGTCTGGCAGTCGCTGAGAAGGGATACATTTTTGATACAACTGATATTTCTTTCTCACGGTGAACGATTTGCTTTTCCGTAAACCCATTTCTCCTGGTCATTTCTGTCACAATCAGCCATACGACACGATCACCATTGCTTGTATGGCGAAGCAACGTTCCACCACAGCCTAAAGTTTCATCGTCCGGATGTGGCGCAACAACAAGCACTGAATTAGAGGTATTCTTCATTATTAAAAGATATTACTGGTTCGAATTCAATTATTTTTAAAGCATCTTCACCGCACTTAATTATTGGGGCCAATGGTGTTCCGCCGATTACCTTACCTGGTTCAATGTTATTAACGACATTCGTTATTACCTCTGCCTGCCAAATTTTAATGCCGACATTGTTCCGAAGAAATTCTGCTCCCGGATAAGGTCGAGTTAGAGCTCGAACCAAGTTAGAGATTGTTTTTGCAGACATTCGCCAATCAATAAGGCCATCTTTTTTACTCCGTTTTCGCCAAACATTTGCTAAATTATTATTTTGTTTCTTTGGCTTCACCGTTCCATTAATCAAATTGGGAATAAATTCATTTAGTTGCTGCAATGCGTTTTCGATCACTTTTTCATAGAGCGTTCCTGCATCGTCTGTTGCATCTATCCTTAAGCACAATTGCGAAATAATATCCCCCGAATCTGCTCCTTCATCCATCAAGAAAAAAGTAGTAGCTGTTTCGCTCAAGCCCATAGCCAAAGCCCAAATTAACGGATGTCTTCCACGATTAGCTGGCAAAGCTGCTGGATGAAACCCAATAACACCCAACGGTGCTGCCTTTAGTATTTTTGCCTTAAGTAAATTTGACCATCCAAAACAAAAAATTATATCTGGCCTATATTGCTCTATCCATTCTAATGAAGCTGAAGTATTTAAGTTTGAGGTCACTAGGACGGGGACACCTTTAGATTCGGCTAATGGCTGAAGGTCTGCGTGATCAGTGTTTAAACCTGTATGTTCTCGAGTAATGACTCCAACTACTTCAAGTTTCAAATTGAACAGATGTTCAAGACACCTTTTCGAAAATTTTACACTTCCAATAAAAAGAATTTTCATACTACATGAGATTGTAGAATTTTTTTTTCAAAAGTCGTTCAGGTTTGGCGGTCTCGAGTATTTTACAGATACTTTTGGCCGCACCGCCCACACCATATGGATTTACCGTTTCCCTTAAAATTGGTCTAAACTCACTACTCAGTGCTTGCCTTATCGCTGTCTTAATCGCATTTTTTTCAGGCTTGCAATCAATTACAGACTTTGCCTTTATTCTACCATTTTGTCGGTCTCCAATATTAATTGTTGGAATCTTGAAAGATGGTGCTTCTGAAAGTCCACTGGATGAATTTCCTACTACAATATCAACGTGATTAAGCGCAGAAAGATATCGTAATTGACCGAGTGAAATGAACGCTATGGCCTTGCTAGGGTTTCGCGCTACATATTCATCAATCATTTTGATTAAAATGCGACCATCTGTATCTGCGTTCGGCTTTGTGATGATTACTTTCATTTCTCCGAGTTCATCCAGAGCCTGAAGTAGAGAATGAAACTGTTTTTCTGAAGATAATTTCTCCAATGTAACGGGATGAAACGTGACGATTGCATTGCGCGCACCCAATTTAAACTTTATGGATGATTCGAAAGCCGCACGGTCTAGAAAGTCCATCCTCGCAATGTGCTCCATTGCCATTCCCCCGACATTGAAAACAGTGTCAGGCACTTCTCCAAGTTGTATTACTCGTTTGCGGTAATCCTCTGCTGCCGTAAAGTGGAGGTGTGCCATTTTAGTAATAGAATGTCGAATAGCTTCGTCAATCAAACCTTCGGTTGCCTCTCCCCCATGAATATGAGCAATGGGAATTCGGGCTATCATAGCTGCTGAAGCCGCAGCCAACGCCTCAAACCGATCACCAAGAAGAACCAAAAAATCGGGGCTAAGCTCGTTGAAGGCATCTGCCATGCCCATCAATGCCAAACCAATTGATTTGGTAACTCCTACCGGGGTGTCTGAGGACAGAAGCATTTCCACCTTGCGATTGATAATAAATCCAGCTTTGGTAATTTCTTTGTAGGTAAGTCCGTATTCAGGCGATAAATGCATTCCGGTTACAACTACCTGCAATTCTAATTGTTCGGAACAATTTATTTGTTCCATCAGATACTGCAGCAAACCAAATTCAGCACGCGTCCCTGTTACAACGCATATTTTTCGTTTTCTTACCATTCTATTAATTCGTCAATAGCAAATGTTCGGACTGCTTTACTATCAATCAAATGGTCCCATAGCATTGGAGATATTCCATTTCCCGGTCGCTTGACGGCGAGATTGTCTGCAGTAAGTGTTTCACCTTTTTGAATCTGAATACGGGCCACGATTGATTTTCGAATACCAATGATGTTGGACTTCTCACGCTCATTAGGCCTCTTGATTCCTTCTCCCATGGCTCGCTCGATATTACGTATTGCCGTCACCATGTTCTGAAGTTCACCTGGCTCAAGACTAGCGGCGTGGTCAGGCCCGTCCATTCCACGATCTAGAGTGAAATGTTTTTCGATAACCGATGCACCAAGTGCTACCGCGGCGATCGGCACCTCAATCCCTTGCGTGTGATCACTGTAACCAACTTCCACGTGAAAAGCATTGCGAATGGTCTTCATCGCACTCAGATTAACAAGTTCCATTGGAGTTGGGTATTCGGTGCTGCAATGAAGCACCTTTAGATTAGAACGATTCAGACCGCTATTTTCCAGAACTTCTATTGCCAATGCTACCTCAGCCATGTTTGCCATTCCAGTAGATAAGATGACTGGTTTGTTCTTTCCCGCTATATGGCGCAAATAGGGTAGATTGGTGATTTCTCCGGACGGTATTTTGAGGTAATCGACACCCATATCACAAAGCAAATCCACGCTCAATTCGTCAAATCCCGTAGATAAAAATTTGATTCCTACCTGTTCACACCTTCTAGCGAGTTGTAAATGGTTTTTTTGGGAAAGCTCTAATCGACGCAGCATATCCTGCTGCGAATCATTCGAGTCTGCTGTCGCCTTTTGGTATGCCAATTTCTTTGCTTTGGCAGTGGTTGTCCTTTCAACTGAAAAAGTTTGAAATTTCACATAATCAGCTCCACTATCTACAGCAGCTTCAACCAAAGAGATTGCGGTTTCTAGACTTCCATTGTGATTTACGCCTGCCTCAGCGATGATGACTGTTTTCATAAAATTCCTTTTACTGTTATTCCCGCCAGCAGCTCAGTCAAAACCAAGCAACCGGCTCCAATTACACTTCCAAAATATAACCACAAACTATCAGCCCTACGGGCGGGTATACGTAGATTCCTGTCGACTGCGGGATCCAAAGCCCGAAAACAACCACTACAAAACTTCTGTGACCTCTAGTGAGGAACCGAACGGCTGGTAAAACAAAACTCATCGTCCCTGCGTCTTAAGTCCTGCAAGCGGGGCGGATGAGAAAAATAAACCATGGACTTCAAACAAGTCGATGCACTGGCGAGCCAAGAACCACCACTACCCTATCTGGTCATCGGCGGCTACGCTGTCGTTGCGCATGGCTACTCCCGCATGACAATAGACATCGATTTGTTAGTTCGCCGGAAAGACAAATTGACGTGGCATGATCGATGTTTGAAGATGGGATTAAGGTGCATTGGACAATCGAATGCATTTGCACAGTATGATGGCGCTGACAAGAGATTGGACTTGATGTTTGTTGAGGGGGAGGCTTTCGACAAGATGAATGATAAATCCATCCCTCAAGATTTTGGCGAGGTCCATGCCATGATCGTAGGCTTGGACCATCTGATTGCTTTGAAGCTTCATGCAGTGAAAAACGCGCCAGCACACCGAACATCGAAAGACTTTAATGATATTGAGATGTTGGCGCGGCATCATGCGTTACCGATAACGAGTGATCATTACAAGGAACTATTCCTGAAATACGGCACACAACAAATTTACGAAACGCTGAAAAGATGTCTGAAATATGGATAAAGATGCTCAAAAACTGTTTGATCTGGATCTGCCGTTAGACGCACCACCCATTCAAACACCACCTCAAGTATCCATTGAAATGATGCAACGCAAGATTGAGGAATTGATCAAATGGTTCCCCGATAGCATCCCATCAGCCGAGGAACGTTGGAAATCAAAATCCAAAGTTCCATTTGAACTCAAGGATTAGATAGGACTTGGCACCTTGTCGCGTACCGGTAGATCGGATCATTTGCACGGAGGGTCGAGTTCTACCTCTTTCTCATGATTAAATAGAAGGTCTGGGNGCAACCACAAACGCAAATAGCGTTTAAACTCAGAACATCACCATTACCATTTTAAGCGTGTTAAGTTTGAATTTTCTTTGAGATTTTAAACAGAAATCCCAAAGAAAACTAAATCTATCAAGTCCAATATGTTTCCTCCTCTCTCGTTTCTCTGTGACCTCTAGTGAGGTGCAACCGAACGGGTGGTAAAAAAACTTTGTATTCCCCGCGTCTTGAGTCCCGCAAACGGGACAGGTGTGAGATAATAATGTATGAAAACGAAATTAACCGCAATCATTCGGAGCGAAGAAGATGCTTACGTAGCCCTCACGCCAGAGCTGGATATAGCCAGTCAAGGAGGGACTTCAAAGGAAGCGCTTGATAACCTACGAGAAGCGGTGAACCTGTTTTTTGAAACTGCTTCAATAGAGGAGATTAAAAAAAGATTGAGCGGTGAATCCACAATAACACAATTCGAAGCGGATTATGCCACCGCTTAGAAAATTCTCAGGAAAATCAATATGTCAATTGCTCGAAAACCATGGGTTCAAGCCGGTACGCCAAAAAGGCAGCCATCGTATCATGCAGAAGCACCTTGAAAAAGGGACGATAACGGTGCCAGTTCCGCTTCATAAAGACCTTAAACCCGGAACACTGAGTTCAATCATTCGTCAAAGCCAATTAGCACGAAATTATTTCGAACAATAAGGTAGATGGGACCCTCCTGATCCAAAATAAAATGCCAATGGAGGGACGAGTTCCAACTCGATTCCACTCATTAAGCGAATACCTCAACTCAACCACCAAGAATGCACTTAGAAAGCATTCATCAAACTACAAATCCCTTTTAAGTGAGCAATTTTAATATTTACTTAGTAATTATTAACCCTCCTCTGTGTCCTCAAGCAAGCGCAGCGTGGCAGGTGGTAAAAATAAACTTTGAGTAAAACATCTGAGAAAATCTGTTTAATTTGCGGTTAAAAATCGAAATATCATGATACTCCAATACATCGAAAAAGCGTTGAGCTTAGCTCATTATGAAATCATCGATGATGAAGATCCCTTTTATGGCGAAGTTCCTGGGCTAAATGGAGTATGGGCCTGCGCAAAAACACTCGAGGAATGTCGACTTGAATTAGAGCAAGTGGTAGAAGATTGGATTCTCTACAGTATAGCTAACAAATTACCCATTCATCCTTTAGATGGCTTGACTATCAAAGTTCCTGAACTGTTGCCTCAAGCGTCATGAGACGATTGACGCCGATTTCAAGATCAGAATTAATAAAAAAGCTCAGAGAATTGGGTTTTGTCGGACCGTTTACCGGAGGCCGGCATCAATTCATGCAACGCAAGGCACAGCGTTTAACACTCCCCAATCCGCACAAAACAAGTATTAGTGTGGATTTGTTAGTGAGAATTTTAAAGCAAGCAGGAATTACCAGGGAAGAATGGCTGAGCTGAACGAACGAGTTAAAGATTTCACCACCCGTCTTACTACGTGCGACTAGAGAAAACAGATCCCGCAATGGACGGGACAAGCAAGTTGGAAGATAGAGAGAAAAAAGAAGGTTAGAGGAGAAGGAGGGAGTTGAGGTTTTATTTCTGCCCATTCGGTTAAATGATCAAAAATAAAACCTCAAACCATTATCCCTATGGCAGCAGGTAGATCGGACCAGCATGTCCCGACTACCGCGGGATCCCTGGTCCGCCACTTCAATTCCACTTATTAAAATCAAAAACTCGGAGGGTCGAGCTCCGTCTCGATCCCACTTATTCAACGAACGTCCCAACGCAACCATCGAAAAAACAGCACGCAACAACCCAGAAAACCACCGAACCCTTTTTAGTATGCACCGTTTGTATTTTCTTTGAGATTCAAAACTGGAATACAAAAAAAATACAAAAACTCCTCTGTGTTCTCCGTGTTCTCAAGCAAGCGCAGCGCAGCGGGTGGTAAAACATCTGTGAAAATCTGTTTAATCTGCTGTGAAAAAACAAATGAAAGAAATCATATTTGAAGTGCTTGAATAACCCATGGGACAGGGGTTTCTTGCCACGGCAAT
>KB911994.1 GCA_000383715.1 Verrucomicrobia bacterium SCGC AAA164-E04 | reverse complement strand
AATTTGATCAACAACATGAGGAATATTGGAGTCCGCCAGCTGGAATAGAATACACAAATGATCTATTGCTTCTTCCTGATAATGATGAGGAACTCATTAAAGTGCTTTTACCTGAAGTCAAAATCTGAGGACAGAAGATGGCGAGATCATTTCAAAGGACTTCTAACTAAATCGGAATAATATAGGATAGCCAATATTAAATCTTAAGTTAATAAAACAAGATATGAATCGTTAAGGGCACTGAATGGATGGTTACCTTTATTGTACTTAAATAAAAATTAAATTTATAAGGATATGGGCCCAAACTTAAGGAAAAAAGCCTATAGGACACTGATAAATGATAAATTTAAGATTTATGAGCCGCCAGAAAGGGTTTTTAACAATAAACAATGACAATAAAAGGCGTTTTAGCAAAAGAGTGATAATAAAATATTAATTTAACGTTCTGAAGAAAAACACTAGACGCGGTGTGCTGGGTAGCTACAATAGAAGGTAGTACAAATATAAATACGTAAAATAAAAAAGTTAATTACCTGTAACTTTAAAATGTCAGGATACGTCTTTAATATACGTTAATAATAAAAAAGGGTCCTACCCCCTTTCGCTTGCAGGAGTAATCTGTGAGTTTTCCTTAAGGAGCCTTAATATTAGGATACGACTTTGGTTGAGCGATGCCGAGAGGGTGCCCATCATTTAGTAATATGATGATAAAAAAACTGACAGTTAATTACTGTCCCCTGAACAAACCCGGGATGGTTCCGCAAGGAACGGAGAGCAGGAAGTAAGAAATGGTTATTAGCATAGTTCCATTCGCCACAATTGGTATTCCTGCTGCTTGAAATAGCTTTTTACTGTAACAGCTTCAAAAGCTGGTTCGTGTCCCACCACGAACAGAAATAAGTGAATATGGGCCGGAAAAGAAATTCGTGCATAATTCTATTACAGATTCAACTCTCTCCCTTCAAGGGGGGGGAGTTGTAATGTAATTTGTCCGTAAAGAAATATCACGCATAAGCACGGTTATTGTTAAGATACTATTAATTTAAAGTGATTTTTAATTAAGTGCGATACGCGAAAGCTTAAATACGTAAGAAAAATGAGAGTCGGAAGACTCTCCAGAAGTTATAGTAAGATCTCTGCAGGGTTAACTTCTGCTTACTAGCGTAACTGATAATGTTAATTTGTAATTATTATGACAAATAATATTAAAAATAAAGCGGCGCGAAGAGTTAAGAGTAAAATCGCCGCTAATAAAATAGATATCTTTGAATTATATCTTGGACAAAAGTAATATCTCTCCGAAAACTAAAATTTAAGAAATATGAAATTGATAGCCTCCGCGCATGCGGGGGCTTTTTTTGATTTAAATTAAAATTAATAGTTCCCCACACAACCAGTTGGTGTAATTGAAAATGAAATGCACCACTACAATATCATTCAGGACGCTGCAGTAAGAGCTCAAATGCTCGTTGGTGGTTTAGGTCAATATGGTGGTGGCTACTTTGATCCATTAGGTACTCTTCCACTTTCCTTCCGTGATTTTAGAGCAAGTAAATACTTAGACAAAATTAAAGAAGAGTATGCTCCTGTTGTAACTCGCCTTGAATATGAGATGGATGATTTTCAAGAGGAAACATTCAACCGCTATCATGAAGAGATGTTGAGGACATTAGAACTGATCAAACAGTATCAGCCACACTTAAAGCTCTTCCATGTAAAAGCAGATGTGTATCGAACAATAAAAGGGCAGGAAAAGCAAATTGGTAAAACTGACATATGGCGCTTGAAAGCCCCAGATGGCTACTCAATTGACTATGAAATATGTGAAGATGAAAATGAAACAGGATTAAAGAAAATTGCACATGTTAAATTTGTTATTCAGCCGCAGGCGGCGAAACAAGGTAGTGGTCAAAGAATGCAACGCCACGTTAATGAATGTTCAGAAGTGCTGTTCAAAAGTGGTGTGTTTTATCTCCACGGCTGGGCGCGAAGAATGAATCAATATGAAGTTAGAACTTCAAGGCACGGTAAGAATTGGCGCGAAGAATTAATACAAATTAAAGACAGTAGCGGTCAGTTGTCAGAGCCTATGATCAGACTTTTGGCGCTTTATCTCCGTTCTGGTTGGGTGCTAGCTGGTCAAACTAAAGAAGATGACGAGGAGATTATGTACCTATCCCCATCTGCAATAAAAATGATGTTCGATGAAATGCCAGAGCAAGCCGCCGAAAATTTTAAATACTTTAAAGATTATGAAAAAGTCATATCCGAATACAAAATACGATAGCGTTATCAAGTTCTTAACTGAACAAATGACGATGTTTTCAACTGATCATCTCCGCCTACTGGTGGACGCAAAACAGATTGGCAAAGTTCCCGACTCAAGAGATTGGTCGAGAGTGTTGCGGTCTGCTCAAAGTCGAGGTCTATGCAAGAAAACTGAGGTTTACCAAAAGAGCAATCTTCGAGGTTCAAATAACATCCCGCGAACAATGTGGAGCCATCCTGATGGGGAGGTAAATGTATGAACGTTAGAACAACAGCAAGACAACAACTCCAGCCTCGGCATTACTTTGCGTTAATAGGTCTGTCTGAGCCAATACTGCCAGACGAAGTAACGGGTGATAAAGTTCCGTTCAAATTGAGTAAAGCTGAACGCCAGTATATGTACGAGGAAACAGACATTGCTTTAGATCAAGATTCAGCAGTAGACGCTGCTCAAGTCTACTTCAAGAAGAACTATCCTCATGGAAACATCTATTACAAAAACAGCAGGTTTTACAAAGCAGGAGTACTGCACAGTTTAAAATACCAAGAAACACTTGAAGGTTTTGGATGTACTTGAGGAGGTTTAAATCAAATATGAATGAAGCTGTTTGGAGGTAAATAAAAAGCAGCGAAAAAGGAACAAACGCCGAACAAATCAAAGCGAAATAGAGACAAAACAAAACAAAAATTCTGTTTATCATTTAGTTAAAACAAAACTGAGCTCGATAAAATCCAACTTTATCGGGCTTTTTTGTGGCCTCACATAAGTTAAAACAAACAAAGTGTGTTTATTAAGAAAAGATAAGCCTTGGGGTGGTCGTGAATATGAATAGTGACACAACTGATCTTGTTTTTGAAAGCTTAGGGGAGAATGAAATAGGTCACCCCCTTGTCGAATAATGCAATTATTGTTCAAGTAAATTTTAGAAAATAGGGGGGTGTTGGAGCAGCAGCCAAAGCTTGAACTTCTAACCAAAACAAACTGGAAAGCATCTGCCGTTCTTCAGCATTCATTTGTGTGAAGCGCGAGCAGTTTCCTCTGGCATCGGTTTTCAGTTTCTGCGCGGGCTGTTGCGTCCTGAAGCATCGGGACTGGAAGATGCCAACAGGCATTCCAAAACCTCCCACTGTTTGTAATTGACTAATGAGCCGCCACATTGTGTTTCTAAAGTATGGATTGGGTGGTAATGGGAATTTTAATGCTGGTGTTTCTCTGCGTAGTTTTCTTTGGAAAAGGTAGAATAGGCAGTGGGGGCTTTGGTCGTTTCAACGGCTGCGGCAGCAGCTGTGGTGGAGGTTGTGGCGGAGGTTGTGGCGGAGGTTGTGGTGGTGGTGATTAGTTCACCAGAAACTGCAGCTATTGAATACAAATATAATCATAAGAAGTCTCACAGAAATGATAATTTATAATAGAAATGGAAAATATATTAAGTGGATGCTAGTAAGTTTTGTGCTTTTTATTATTACTGCAATACTTAACTTAATAGTTGGAAAGGGTCCCTTATCAACAGCTTGGTTTATAGGCGCATTGATCATTGGGTTTAACTATTATTGGAGTAGAAAAACTCCATTTATTAAAATAACAGAAAGCGAGCTCAAACTAAATTTGGCAATAGCACGTAGACAAAAAATACAATTAAGTGAAATTGAAGGTATTGAGACAAATAAAAATAAAACAACATATTCAATTTTAACTAAGGGGAAAAAAGTAAAGATCGGGATAAACAATATCCAAAAAGACCAACAACAAAACTTCATTGAGGAAATAACGAAGATAAGCAAAAAATAATTTCTAATAAATCTCTGCACCGATTAAATGAACAGCTGAATAAGTCCTCTTGCAGATGTTCTTCCCCAGTATCACAAATTATCATTTCTGATACCTCCCAAAAAAAGTCACTCATGTGCTCAAATAAGTCTTGTACAAGTATCATGAAATAGTACCATTAAAGAAGTAACGGAAATGGTATCATGAATAATAAACAAGAAACTAACGAAGCTGTAGTAATTGTCCCCAACCGCTGGTCAAGAAAGCCATACTCAACTAGAAGACTTGGCGGAGGAAGATACTCCAGAGCTTGTGCAAGTCATCTCTTCTTATGGAAACCCAACCCTGAAACGGAAGGTAAATGAGAGTATGAAATTCTTTTATGCAAGAAGTAGTAGTTTAGCGCAGGAAGAGGGACTACGAGCACAAGTTGAGCTAGCTGAACAGTTGGGCTGCGAAAAAGTATTCGCCGAAAAGATTAGTGGTACGAAAAGAGCAAGGCCTGAACTAAACAAGATGCTTGAGATGGTTCGTGAAGATGATGTGCTGTATGTCAAAAATGTTTCGAGGCTGGCCCGTTCAATGGTCGATTTTTGCAACATATTAAAAGCACTTGAGCAGAAAAAGGTCAGAGTTGTTTTCGTTGAACAAAACTTTGATACAAATGATCCATCAGGAAAGTTACTTTTAAACGTGATGGCTAGTTTTAGTGAGTTCCAAGCAAGTATTATCAAAAACTCATGTAGTGAAGGCCGTGAACGCTACTTGAAGAGAGGCGGAAAGCTTGGAGCAAAGCGGAAAACTAGCAGGGCAAAGGATGAAGCTATTCTTGCTGCATACAATCAAGGGGCATCTTATAAAGAACTTCAGGAGACTTTTGGCTTATCCAAAATGAGCGTCTGGCGGAGATTGAAATGCAACGTTGCATGATGGACAACTCAGGTCACACAACGTTAAATAACCACGAAATGAGATTGTTTATGAAAAAACAAAATTTTTTATTACTTAACCTTTTTTTGGCATTTGCTTTTGTGGGGTTTGACCATACATGCAAAGCTTCAGATATCGAAGTGCGCTACGAGGGCGCTATAAAAACCTTTTATGATTATTGGGGTATTTTGAATCGCAACGAATTGTCAGAAAAAGAAATGGGTGGTTTGGTCAGTGAACAGTTTTGTTTTGTTGGGAACCCCACAATTGCCTTCTCAAACATTGGAGATACAACTGCCTTTTACAATTCTGTACGGAATGAAATTTACCCAGCTATAAGCAGTCCGTATGAATTTCAAAGTCTCAAGATTTACAAGATGGCCTACCAGCCAGTTTCAGAAGATTCCGTCTTGCTGAGTTTGATTGATGTTTTCCACACTACACCGAATCAAACCCCAAGAAAGACAATGTGCTTTACTTACAATCTTGTATTCAACAAGGAGAAGGGGAAATGGCTCATGAACAGTTTGATTAATTTCAGTGTAGATTCTTTTCCCTCAAACTGGCGTCCAATTGATGTTGCTGAGCGTTGGGCTTATCGCAACGGCCCACCTATTGAAGAATTGCAATCAATTATGGCAGCAGACGTTGTTCCATGACCGATTAAGATGACGCTGTCAAGACAGCCGCTGATGATTGGTGATATCTCGGAGAAAATTAATATTAATTTACCATTGGACAGCCAATGTCTTACCCCGGCTGATAATGTTGTTCCATATGGTTACTTATTGCAAAACCCCAGAACAAAAACAGGAAGATCGCGAAAGAAGCAAAATAGAAATGCTGAAACTTTTAGCGGGGAAAGAACCGAATCCGTGCTTGCATACGGAGGTTCACCAAATTAACGAGGATACTACTATTCAAGATGAGATGTATGAGTACATCCGCGATGAAATTAGGGATATTAAAGGGGTGATCCGAGTGGCTTTAAAAGGAAGTGAAAATGAATCGGAGTGGCTTTCCACTGAAGAAGGTAATTGGCATGAAGAGTCCGATAAAGTTGATATGCTGTTTGAACGCTTTAACCGCTACATGGCTGATTTAAAATGGCGAACCACAGGAGATGCGCCACACCCACCGTGCCTGCCGGGATTCTTCCCAAGTTATTCAAGTTACAATTTACCACCCAAGGGAGCATGGTTCTAAAATTAATTTAGGTGCGTGTTCACATCAACCCCCGTTGCCATTAGGCGCGGGGTTTTTTATTGCCAATCCGCACAATGCTCGAATTTTGAAACATCTTAAAATAAATCAGCTAATCTAATATTGATCAAACAGACATGCTATAGCTTGTTGAATTGGTGAAAGAATTTTAATAAACTCAACAAATGAAAAGAGTTAAGAAAATTTTCATCTCTTTAATCATCATGACAACGGGTATCTGCTTCATGTTTCTGTCTTTGGAAAATCGTCTACCTTGGCTTGATTGGTACCTTACCGAAATCGGAGTTGGTAATACAGTCCGCGAGGTGTATGATCCTTCCGATCCTTCAATAACACTGGCACTTTCGGGAGCGATAATCTCAGCTATTGGTTTGCTGGCCATGGTGGATGCTTTGAGAAACTCTCAAAATGCCAAGAACATCTAAGACAATCTACGGAGTATCAAAAAAGCCCCGAACAGTGACTCCTCTACGCTCTCCTAAAGATGAAGAGATCGCAAAAAAACATGGCTGGCTTTGAACAAGGTTGCAAGTGATTGAAAGCTTCTGCCGCTAGATAAATTTAAATCTGATAATTGCCGAAAATGAGTCAAACCTTGATCAAAAGCTGCAAAGACTGGAGTGATTTTCAAAATCGTTTATCGGCGCTGACTAACAAAGGAAAAGGTGATGCATTTGAAGACCTCGTTGCATTGAGTTTCCAGATCACGCCTAAAGACAAAACCAAATACAAAAAAATCTGGAAGATTCGGCCAACAAAAAATGCTTCCTACAGAATCCCAGAGAAACTCAGAAACAAACTCCGCTTACCTGAGCCAGACCTAGGCATCGACTTACTCGCAGAGACCTTTGAGGGCGAATATCACGCCATTCAATGTAAGTATCACTCCAACGTTGAGGATTCTGTTACCAAGGCTGAAACAGATTCTGGTATGAGCTTGGCATTTTCGCAGTGCAAGGGTATCTCGTGCTTCATACTGGCTACATCTGGTGGCTCTGGAGGCAAACGCAGTAGGCACCTCAAAGATTATGCAACAGGTAAGCTAGCCATTAGAGACATCGAAACGTGGCAGGATTTGGATGAGTCTTTTTTCAAAGCTGCAAAAGCTCTGATTGATAAGAAGAAGCCTCCAACGGTAAAGCCCTTTACCCCTCGCGTTCATCAAAAAAGAGCGATTAAAAATGCCCTAAATCATTTCGTCACTCAGAAGAATTCTCGTGGAAAAATGATTATGCCCTGTGGCAGCGGCAAAAGCTTGACTGGTTACTGGATTGCTCAGGATATAAACGCCAAGCGTATTGTTGTTGCTGTCCCAAGTTTAGCCCTTGTTAAACAAACTATTGAGGTATGGGCGGAGCAGGCAGTTTTAAACAAGAAAACTGTAAATTGGATATGCGTTTGCAGTGATAAAAGCATCGAGAAAAGCGACGATGATGATCCTGTTCAATTTCAGGATCTAGGTGTGAAGGTCGACACTGATCCTGCTGTAATAGCAAAGTGGCTCAAAAAAAGAACCCAAGGAATCAAAGTTGTATTCACGACCTATCAAAGCGGCAAAACATTAGCTGATGCAGCAAAAGCCGCTAATTTTAGATTTGATTTCGGAGTTCTTGATGAAGCTCACAAAACTGTAGGTAACAGGGACAAAGCATTTGCTCATTTACTTTACGAAGAGAATATCAGGATAAAAAAGCGCTTGTCTATGACGGCTACAGAGCGCCGTTATGCAGGCAGTGGTGATGATATTCTATCGATGGATGATGAATCTATCTATGGTGAAACTTTTGAGCTGCTGTCATTCAAAGAAGCGCTTAAATGCGAACCGCCTATTCTTTGCGATTACAAAATCCTGACAATCGCTATTGATGAAGCCGAGCTCAAAGAAGCATTCCAAAAAAACATTCTCGTAAAGCCTGATAAAGGAAAGTCTTCGCCGCAGGAAATTCGAATGCTTACAGCAGCTTTGGCCGCTAGAAAGGCCATCAGAGATTTAAAGGTCAAACACGTCATCTCATTCCACTCAAGCGTTGCGAGGGCTATCAATTTCAAGAAAACAAACGATAGGATTACTGAAAGTATGCCGACGTTTGGTGATCTTGATACTTTTCATGTTTCGGCACAGCTGAACACGGGAAAAAGGCAAAAGATCATTCGAGATTTTGCAGACTCTAAAAGGTCATTGATCACTAATGCGCGTTGTCTAACGGAAGGCGTAGATATCAAGCAGGTAGACTGCGTCATGTTTGCTGATAGGAAGAAAAGTGCAGTAGACATCGTGCAGGCAACTGGGCGAGCTCTTAGACCATTTGAGCGGAAAAAACTGGGTTACGTGATCATCCCGATCTTAGTCTCATCGAAGAACACTAAAAAGCGGATTGAAGAATCTGAGGAGTTTCAGGATGTATTGATGACTCTACGTGCATTGGCATCTAATGATGATCGTATCATCGAATACTTTCGAGCAGTGTCGGAAGGTGCAAGAGTCTCGAAAAGTAAAAAGATTTTCGAGGTGCTAGATGCGAAAACTCATTCTATTGAAACAGAGAAACTGGAGAGTAATCTTAAACTGCTTGCATGGAACAAGCTTGCTAAACTTTCATGGAGACCTTTTGAAGAAGCTAGGGAATTTGCAAGATCCCTTAAGCTCAAAAATTTTACAGATTGGCGAGCAATTACCAAATCAGACAAATTTCCTGCTGATATTCCAACTGCACCAAATCATTTGTATAAATCCAAAGGTTGGGAGAGCTGGGGAGACTGGCTGGGCACGGGCAGTGTTTCAACGCTTTTAAGGGCATATCTTCCTTTTGAAGAAGCTAGAGAGTTTGTTAGGTCCCTCAACTTAAAGGGTGAATCAGCATGGAGCGCATTTTGCAAATCGGGTGAATTACCTTCCGACATCCCCGCAGCTCCAATGAGAATCTACAAAGATAAAGGCTGGCTTGGAATGGGTGATTGGCTTGGAACTGGAACCATAGCAACTCACCTAAGGCAATACCGCAACTTCAATGCTGCTAGAAAATTTGTCAGATCTTTAAACCTTAAAAACTACGAGGAATGGCGCGCATTATGCAAATCGGGAAAACTACCTGCCGACATCCCCGCAGGCCCACTGAGGATCTACAAGGATAAAGGCTGGATTGGCTTTGGAGATTGGTTAGGAACTGGAATCATAGCTTCACGCCTAAGACAATTCCGTAACTTCAATGCTGCCAGAAAATATGCAAGAGCTCTAAAGCTCAGCGGTCAAAAGGCGTGGAGTATATTTTGTAAATCAGGAAAATTACCTGCCAAAATCCCTTCAAATCCAGACAGGGCCTACAAAGATAAAGGCTGGACTGGCTGGGGAGATTGGTTAGGAACTGGAACCATAGCAACTCACCTAAGACAATACCGCAACTTCAATGCTGCTAGAAAATATGTAAGAGCTCTAAACCTTAGTAGCAGGAAGGAATGGCGCGCATTATGCAAATCTGGAAAACTACCTGCCGACATCCCCGCAGCTCCACACCGAACCTACAAAGATAAAGGCTGGACAGGAATGGGAGATTGGCTTGGAACTGGAACTATAGCTTCGAGATTAAGACAATTCCGTAATTTCAATGCTGCTAGAAAATATGTAAGAGCTCTAAACCTTAAAAACCACGAGGAATGGCAAGCATTTTCTAAATCCGGAAAACTACCTACCGACATCCCTTTAGCTCCAGACCAAACCTACAAGGGTAAAGGCTGGACTGTCTGGGGAGATTGGCTTGGAACTGGAACCATAGCTTCGAGATTAAGACAATTCCGCACCTTCAAAGCTGCCAGAGAATTTGTCAGATCTCTTAAGCTTAAGAACGGAGAAGAGTGGAAAGCATATAAGCGGTCAGGCAAACTACCCATAGACATCCCCGCAGCTCCACAACACGCCTACCTCAAGAAGGGTTGGAAAGGAATGCGAGATTGGCTCGGGATAAACGCGGATGAATAGCCCCCGAAATGTTTTGCTGATAAATTCATAAATTTAATTTTTATGGATTCTGAAGATATGTTTTTAACATGAGCGGCTTGGTCTCAAAACGAACTATCTTAATAGTGCAGAAAAGACAAGGTGTCACAAGGGTGTGACACCAAAAATTAGGTTGCGATAAATCTTAAAATATACTTAAAAGCCACGTAAACAAGGTAATACAAGAACTAAAAACCCGAATAAAGTGCCTCATCAGGGATGAAGTTGTGATCAAGTTGAATATCGTTGCAGTTCCTAGTTGAAAACTATTTGCTTGCAGTAATTTAACTTGTTAGCTCATATTCCATGATTTAGCTTTTAAGCCAAAAGTGTCACATTTTCTGACTGGCTTAAAATGAAGGAAATTAATCAACAAAAAGAAGCTGTTAAACATCAGGTAGAGCAGTCAGCGAAAAAGGTTTGGTAACAAAGANCAATTAAAAAGCTCTATACTGATGCCAAAGGCNTTAAAGCTAANATTGGCATTGGTAAGAATGGGANACGCGTTACCAAGCGCTTCAANGAAGGTTTAGAATTTGCTCANCTNTTNAAGCAGCTTTGGAACAAGTCTGTTCAAGAAGGTAATAGCACAGTCTCAGAATCGCTATCAATCGAGCTTGCCTTACGAAGCAACACGGCTGTTCAAAAGCTTAAAGATACTCCCTATGATATTCTTGATGCAGTCGATTTCTTTTTAAAGCATGGTTGTCCTAAAGCAGGAAGAATAACAGTAGCCCAAGCTGTCGATTTCCATTTGGAACGTCAGAAAGATCGAGGGCTGAGAGACACATCAGCTTCCAAAGACCACAAGAACTTTAATTCAAATTTTAAACCATTTCTAAAAAGCTTTGGTAAGCGTTTACTAATTAGCATCACAGCTGAAGAGGTAGAAAAATGGCTCAAAACCAGAGAAGCTGAATGGATTAAAAAGAAAGGTGCTAAATGGTCCCCCAACACTTGGAACTCTTATCGAAATGTCTTGTGTGGTTTTTGGGGGACAATGGCTGACAAAAATTACTGTTCGAAAGCTCTAAACCCATTCGAAAAGCTAGTAATNCGGGAAGAGCGGGATGGGAANATCAGGTCAAAAATTATTTTTGCTCAAGACGCTGAAAAGTTTTTTCTTTTTCTTGAAGGAAGAGCGAAGAGCATAAGAAAAGATTACCGCAGGGAGACGTGGTTTGACCTCGCTGCAAATGTTTTAAGTTGGTTTTGTGGAGTTCGGTCAGAGGAAAGGGACCTTGTGAGTTGGGATGATTTAGACAGGGATGCTGAATATTCAGAGAGTCTAAATTTACCAGATCTGACTGGGTGGGAATTATCAATCTATGCTAACGAAGAAAAAAAGGGCCAAAGTAAAATCCTCCCCATTCCTGAACACGCTAAAAAGTGGTTGATATTAGTTGAAAGCAAGATAGGGATATTAAAAGGTCCAGTATTCCACGGAGATTTTTTTCAGCGTTACAGCAGCAGAAAAAAAGAGTTTGAGAAGGAAACAGGAATTAAAATACCTACAAATTCAACGCGGCATACTTTCGCCAGTCATCATTTGGCGATGTGGGGAAATGAAGGATGCACCAAGATGCGAATGGGGCATAAAGAAAACTCAACAACACTCTTTGATAACTACCTGACCATTGTTAAGCATAAAAAAGCCATCCCCTACTATTCGATTATTCCCCTTGAGGTCAACTGAACGAGGAGAGACAAGAAAAGGTCAAAGCTCTAGCTGTTAAAATCAGTGCCCTTCGGAAGCAATCCAACATAAGGCAACTATGTTGGGATCAAAATATGGAACTTCAACCCGTTCAGGATTGGGAAGAATTTGATCAACAACATGAGGAATATTGGAGTCCGCCAGCTGGAATAGAATACACAAATGATCTATTGCTTCTTCCTGATGATGATAAGGAATTGATTAAGGATATTTTACCTGAAGTCAAAATCTGAAAGGTTCATACACCATGCTTCTCTGTATACAGGAGTATTCCTCAACAGTTTTTATCAGTGAATGCTTTTCTAGCTTCTAGTTAATCCCCCACATCTGCTTCTTAGGATCAGTCAATCATTTCAGATCATGAGTCAAATCGAGCACGTGAACTACTCCGCAATTTTCGATCTCATCGAAGCGTCATCCGCGGCATATGAATTAACCCTGTAGGATTTCTGAAAAAGGCAACTGGGAAAGCATGTGGTTTTATAAGCTACCCACCCCGGGACTACCCGGCGCTTCTGAGAGATATCTACTTTTGAAAAGTGGGTTAGCCGCCGCCACAACCGCCGCAGCCACCTCCACAACCGCCGCAGCCACCTCCACATCCTCCACCATACTCTCCGTAGCCTCCACCCATGTTCACCCATCGGCCCGTTATGAGTCTTTTGTATACACTATACGCAGGTGACGCGATCAGGACAAAGGAACCACCCAGTAATCCCAATTCCATGTTTCCAGCTAAACACAGCCATAAAAGGTATATGCCTACGGAAACCGTAATGGCGCAAATACCGCCTATGATCACATCGGGAATTATATTAAATATATGCCTCATTTTGGTCACGGTATCCAATACACACCACAGAATTCCAAATCACGCCACTACAAATTGAGCCAGTTTTTGTAGCATTAAAAAACCCGCCTCTGATTATTCTTCAAGGGAAGAAATCTAAACATCAAAACGACCCTACAACAAAAATTCAGCTCCAAATATTGGTATGATAGCAAAAGTTTGAATCTCCCGAAAAATGCTTTTTAAAATCAAATGAGTTCAACTTCCCTGATAGATGGGTGGTAAAAACTACATAGCGGAAATTCATTCCACAATAGTCCGAATGAATTTGCTGAAAAATTCCCAGTCGGAGTTTACCCAAAAATCAATTTCTGAGTTATAATCCCCTTGTTTGACGGCCTTAACATAAAATTTGATCAGCTTTTGTTCACCTGCGCCAACAGGAAGGTCAAACTTGTAACTCATGTAGTGGCCCATTGGCGCATGGAATGCCTCTTTGTGGTTCGGTTCTGTTCGCAATATTGCTACGCCTTCCCTGATCAGCCTATCCTGCATTTGTTTCCGGTCGAGGCTTGTCAATGGATCGACCGACTGGTTGTTAAGGAGAGAAGGGCCAAGCTGCCGTCTGAATTAGATTAAACAACCATTAAAACCCATCATCAGTATGCGTATGTCTCGACCTTTGTTAAGCATCATCGGGCTTTTCGGTATCGTGTTGCTCACTGTTTTTACCTTAAAGAAATTTCGTAACGAAACTCAACGGAGCCTTGTGGTTCCGGGTGAGGGTCTGGAAAGTGCTGATGTTCATCCTGAGGCAAAAGGCAGTGCGGTTGCAAAATCCATTTTATCAGGCATTGAATTGCAGCGTGCGGCAAAAGCCGATCTGGAAGCGCGTCATCAGGCGCATCACGAGGCGCTGATTCAAAAGCGGGCGATCGAAGATCAGTTGAAGGCAAAAGAAGCCGCTTATTGGGAAAGCAGACAGGCGTGGATGGAACAATTTCCATTTGAACCCGTTTACCATCCGGAAATCACTTTTGACCNGGAGGTGTATGATATGATGAGTGAAGGCAAAGAAATTGCGGATGAAGATCGTCCTGCATTTTTTGAAATGGCAGGTTTGGTTGAAAAACATGGTTTCCTTGCGGCTTTCTACAATAACCCATCCCGGTATTCGCCCGCTTTTGAACATATACACAAAATCTTGATTGAGGAAGGATTGTCACCAGACCCCTTATTATGGGGGTGGATTTTTACACACTTACATGATTATAGGAGATCATTGCAGCATGACCCAAATGAACCATGGCCATTCAATAATAAAACGACTTGGGGTGAAAGAAGAGACATCAGTTTGGATTCAATTCTGGGTAGACTTAAAAACAATTACTCACGAGTAGAACCATCAAAAGATTTACCTGATGATGATAAAGGGCGAAGAATTATAGACCGTCTAATCTCTGAATTACACCCTGACAGCTTTTCAATGACAGGTTCCATGGAGGACTTCACCTACAATGGAATCTACGAAGACATGCTGGAAGCTGGAGATCCCCTAATGATTAAGTAATACTTATCAATCAGAGGTATTCCATTTTTTATTCATTCCCGAAAGGACATGCATTCACCAAGCATTTGGTGCTTTGAAGTATCAGAAAAATCCAGACTGTAAATATGTTCAAGCAAGTCACATTACTAGAAAAGATAAGCGCAGGTGAATTGAACACCTGGATGCCATCCTTAAAAAGCTATTTGAACTTTTCAACCCTGACTTTTAACCTTCAAATGCTTTGTGTAGAGCCTGCTTCAGCGCGAGTCAAAACCCACAGGAATCGTTCACTGCTCATGGCTTACTTGAGCATTTCACGAATACGTTGACGCAGTTCCCGCTCCTGTTCTTCGGCCTTCGAAACGCCCGCGTCCAGTGAAGGTGCCTTCTTACGGGTGTGAGGAAGCGTGTGCTCCCGGTAAAGCCTGCTCAAACGATTGAACCTCGCACCCAGATCTTTCCAGAGCGACTCATGCCCATCGACCGCTTCGTTTCCAACTGCCTCCGTCTTGAGCGTGACCCCCGTCAACTGATGAAGCAGTTGATAGGCTTCATGACGTTCCTCGCCCATTGCTTCCAGGATGGCAAGTGCGAATGCCAGATGCCCGTCCAGAGGAGGATGCACTCCATCTCCGTAACGATAGCCGGATTCTTTTGAGCGCGCGACAGTGATGTAATCATGAAGCGGGGTATGGATATCAATAAACTGTTCGACGCGGTCACCGAAACTTCCCAGAGCCAATCCTCCAAGGACCGCCAAGGTAGTGTCATAATGCACATAGGTTTGGCCATAGCCATAGACATCGGCACCGGGAGGGAGCACATTTTTCGCTGGTTTACTGACGGGATCAAAAGGAGGGGGTGTCAGGAGAACGATCCGTGCACCCGTCAACTCAATCTTGTCAATGAGGCGCGCCATCTGAGTCTGGTAAGCCTGCTGAATATCGCGGCGGGGTGGGTAATAATTCCCATCATTCATACCGTAGCATATGAATACCCAATCCGGTTGTGCGATACGTAACGCGGGTTCCACACGATCGTGCACCCACGGTCTTCGCGAATGACCAGGCTCGGTAGTATTGGAAACAGTCTCGGCACTGACCCCCATGTTCATCACCGTGAGATCGAGATGCGGATAAGCGGCCCAAAGGTAGGTTTCGATGAAAGCCACATAACGTCCGTCCTGAGTGATACTGTCACCCAGGAACAAAATACGATCACCATTGGCAAACCTCAGTCCCTGCTGAGGGGTAGCCGCCTGCGTCTGAAGCGAAGCAAGCGTCACAAAAAACAAAAAGAACGCACCATGAAAGATGCACCGTTGCCATTGGGAGATTCGAGTAAGCATGGAATCCTTATGACAAATCGATGCCTTGTGGACAAGTTCTTACTCCTATGAATCGGTCACGCCGAATACAGCCGATATGACCACATGGAACGAACTCTGAGGAATGTCTATCCATTAAAAACCAAGCCCTACGGATACACATCGACGGCTGGTATTGCACCTGTCAGCGTTATAAAACGCAGCATGTATTATAATTGAATGGAGACAATTATTTTGAAAAAGATAAAAGCATTATGAGTAGTTTTGAAAATACCCTTCCCATCTCGCAGGGACTCTTTGGCAGCATGGAACTCGACAGTGCACGTTCCTCTGCCATCAAGAAAACCTACATGCTGTTGTCCATGAGTGTCCTCTCGGCCTTGATTGGGGGGAGCATTGGATCCAGCTCGCCAGCCATGGTCCAGTTCTTTGGGTCCGGCATCGGATGGATCGTCGCCATGGTGGCACTCAATGGCATTCCGTATCTGGCCATGGCCTGCCGTCACAACCCTGTCATAGGAACCATGGCATTGGTCGGAGATGGATTTGTATCCGGGCTGGTTTTGGCTCCGGTTCTCCACATGGCCAGTGTCTTCGCCCCTGACATTGTTCCCGCAGCCCTTATTTTGACCGCATTGGTATTTGCTGGTGTCAGCGTTTCAGTGATGATCACCAAAGTTCAATACTCAGCGCCAAAAGGATTGATGATGGGATTGTTTTTCGCTCTTGCGGGTATCACCATTTTGAACATGTTCCTGAACATAGGTTTTTTGGGTATTCTCATTGCATGTGGTATAGGAGTTTTCGGTATCTTCATCCTCGTCAATGCAACCAGTCAGGTATTGAACAGTCCCGATTATGATGAACCCGTGGGAGGAGCCCTGATGCTTTTTGCCGGACTCTTTAATGTTTTTGTTGCCATCCTCCACCTGATGCTCGCCTTCTCTGGACGTGATGATTAAGGGTTCCCGTCCAGGACACACGAATGCGCATTACGGAGTTGGCAGTGCGCTATCTGGCAGGAAAATCAAACACTGCACTGACGGGCTGATGATCCGATAAAAGCCCGGTTGTCTCGTTGACAATACACTTCGCCGTCAGACAGGAGGCGGCGAGGCCGGGACTGGCAAGGATGTAGTCCAGCCGCCGATCAGGGCCCATGTCTTCATCCGCACGCAATGGGGTTGGAAACGTGCCGATGAAGGCTTCGCGTTTGCGGTGGATGAGGTCGACAAACCCAGCATCCTCGAGATTTTTCAGGTGTCGATAATCCAGTTGACCGTTGCGAAGATTTTTGCCTTTCGTACGTATATCCAGTCGCTTGAAGAATGGAATCATATCGTCAGCCTGATCGTATGCCGCCTTGTCGTGTGGGGAAAAGGTGTTGAAATCTCCGACCAAAACTACCTTTGCGTTCGGTGGTAATTTGGCTACTTCCTTCAGCAAAAGCTCAACTTCTTTCAGGCGGATTTCCCAATTACTGGGATGCAGATGAATCGCGTAAACATGAATGCCATGTGTCTTGCACGACAAGAGTCCGTGATGAAATCCTTCAATCATGCGCTTGACCTCTGTGATCGACTGACTTGAGGTGATCCCGGTAGGGAAACCATCTTCCTTGAGTAGCACACTGTGCGAGTGACCCCACTTTCTGGCATCACCGGCTAATTTTTCAGGTGTGTAATCATTCAGTTCCTGCAGGGAGACAATATCCGGTGCCTGCTCAATCATGAACTTGAGCCAATCATCCTTGCGCTCAGCCTTCTCGTTGAAACCATACCAGACATTATAGCTGAGCAGTTTGAGCTTACTGCCATTCCCTGTGGCATGGAGCCCACTCGGCAGCAGCAATGCGCTCGCACCCGTCACTGTCTTAACAGCAAATTGACGGCGATTGATGTGTTTTTGACCTTTCATTGATACACTTTATGTTGAAGCGATGGTGGGATTTATGGTCCATGGTTCATCGGTTCGTGATTCAGTTATTATCATGTCGTTCATGCAGAGCGGCAGCTCAGTCCCCGAATCTTTTCATTATGTGATTATCATTACTGCTAAGCGCCTCGGATAGGAAGTGGAATTTCTGGAGGTTTGATCAGAAACACATGATTGAAGCAACATATTGTCAAAAGGATGTGAGAATGACATTGGTTTTCGATATTATGCGCAGAAACTTCGTTCTTTGTTGTATCTGCGATATGAGTTCTCAATTTCACTCAAACATTTATTTGGGTGAATCTGTTTTCATGGACCACCGATTTGCTTAAGAGAATTTGAGCTGAATCTATTAAAATGGGCAAGGCCAACAATTGGGCGTCCTCTTCTGCGTCTCAATTTTCAGATCTGGAGTTTGCGCTTCACAATCCGTGTCGTGTTGTTTGAGGTGATAGATGGGTTGAACAGATGGAAAATGCGATCCTTGGACTGAAAGTGGACGACTGGGATTACCTCCATCCCAAAGCCAATCGATTGGAGATACATCTTTCAACGTTTTTAGTCCAGTTGCCTTGTTTCAATTGCCCTAAATTACCGACGAGAGCAAACATTTACAATTCCCTTTCCTTTGACTTCGTTAAACAGAAAAAGGGTGGCATCCACAGGCATCACCATTTGATTGCGATATTTCCATTGGAGCTATTGACGCGAGTTTTAATCTTCAACTCGATCAACATTGTATCCGTTATGAGATTTTGAGAACAAATTCTAAATATTTGCATGTTAGACACAATTAATACTTTAGATATTTTTTAACCACAAAAAAGGAATCACTCATGGGTGCCACTTGCTTTTTCGTCTGTTCAAATTTAGTGTAAGCTCGTCAGGCTAGATTGTTATGGATGAAGAAAGCATATATTTATTAAATCAAATTCAACGCGACATTGAAACTTTGTATGAAGGAACGGACCCAAAGGTCCAGAGGCTGCCCAATTATTCAGTGCATGTTCATTTAAAAAAAACGAGGATGAATCTAAAAAGGTTAAACACTCGTTTATTGATGAACTCTAAATTCTTGGATGGGCTGTTGAGTTGAGGCTTCCGGAATTCATCCCGAGGTAAAAATTATCACGCAAATTGGAGTGATCACAAACCATCCGATAGCGCAGGCCTTCCAACTACTCAATTGAGTATTTTTCATAAGTAGCCTCCCTTGTTGTATGTTTTGAGATGATCCAAGCAAGGCTCGTTAGCCTTCTTCGAGCACTATGAAATCTCGAACTTTCCAAAATACTCATTGTTGATTAGCCGATTGCCTACTGAAATTCTGCATAGCTTCCACCCTGATTAGATGCAGCAAGGGTTCCTGCATCTTTTTCTCCAATGGCTTTGCGTCCAGCTCCAAGTTGACAAGTCCCTTCGTTTTATATGGCGCTATCCTTCCCTCGTTTTGAATAAAAAGAATTTTAGCAATTTTATGAGTAAACTTCCCATGAACTTGATCTGAATCAACTATCTCTGCCATTAAACTGGATCTTTGACCTTGAAGCTTCAGCAGCGATATGGGCTTGAGAACTCTTTCGCAGTTGGAATATTGGTTCTGCCACCCAAAACCTCGTTGTGCGCTAATATGAAGAGATTTTGCTGCATTTTCTATCATTTCGATCCACCCAGTTTCCGCTCTGGAGGAAGCATCACTTTCATAGCCTTCGATGTGGATGAATGGAGGGTAATTTTTAAGTAGTTTCTGAAGCCCAAGAGACCTATCGAGATCGTTGATCTTTGCAGCTCCTTTTCTGCAGTAAATCGGGCTTAGGAAACTGAGACTACTGTCAAAAATGTAACTTTTGCGTGTTGGATCTAATATTTCCTCAGGACTTCAACCTTCGTACTCATACTCGTCTGTTTCCCTGACCCGATCTGCGATCATCCGCACCGCAGCAATTTCATTATCACCGTAAAATTCCACTTCATATTGGTATTACACTGAAAAACTGTCGTTAGCAGGAGCAGATGGAGAAAGAAGAAAGAGCGTTAATCATTGTCGCTGGAAATGGCAGAAAAGGTGAATAAAATTGATTTCATAAAAAGCATTTTTCAGGAGATTCTACTTTTTATTATCAAACAAACATCTGGGTTTGAGCTGGTTCAGAAACCATTTACAATTGACGAATTTCAAAAAAAATGGCCCGTCAAACCAGTTCTAAACGTTTGTCTTATTGTAATGGAAATCCTAACGTCAATCGTTGAATTAATTTTAGATTTTGTCTTCAGCACCGTTGTTTTGTGGCTTTGTTCTTATACTGTTACGACGCCAAACGCAAACTTCAAGACGGCTGCAATCTACAACGGCATCATGACTGCTTTCATTGGCCTTCTCTTGGTGATTGCAATGGTTGGGGCAATGATTACACCTTTTTTTGGTGGCTTAGTAGGTTTTCTGGGAGCGCTAAGTGCCATTTATCTCGCCTTTTGGCTGATGATTCGACTTTATGAAATATCGTTTCTGTCGGTCTTGTGGCTATTCATCGTGATCCTGATGGCCAAATTTCTTGTCTCCTTTATACTCTTTCCAATGGTCGCCAGTTAATCTGAGTCCATTGACTGATGGAAGATTGGACACGATGTTGCCGGTATGTGGTATATAACAAACACCTCCCAGAGAAGTTGAACTCAGTTGACTTTAAAAAGCATTTTTCAGGAGACTATAATTTCTGTTTCCAGACTAATATTTGGAGAAAGAAAATTTCTGAGGTTTTGTTGTATTGTCGTTTTGCTGTTTTGATATCTTCCCTTGATGAATACTCAGGGGCGGGGTCTTTAGTGATACAAAAACAGTCTATAATTGTAATGATCTTAAAGCTGCGCCGTTTGTTACAATCATTTGGAAAGTCTCCGAGGTGGTAGCCAAGTTTGTTTTGAAAATCCAATTTGATAAAACGCTCATAACCTGCCGGCTCCAACGTTTTGTCAATAGGCTTAAAAGTAAAACATATATGAAAAAAACAACAAAATTGCTGTTAACACTCTTTATGGCGATTTCACTTTTAGGGTGCGGAGGACAGCCTAAAAATTTCGAAGCAGAAGTAAAATTGCCTTTGAACGTGAAGAAAGGCGATGAATTTGTCATTGTCGCCAAAGTGAATAACACCGCAGCTAAGCAACAAAAACTTGTGGGTATCGATATATCCGATACGTATTTGGAAGGCATAGCAATATTGCGAACAGAACCGAACCACAAAGAGGCATTCCATGCGCCAATGGGCCACTACATGAGTTACAAGTTTGACCTTCCTGTTGGCGCA
>KB911993.1 GCA_000383715.1 Verrucomicrobia bacterium SCGC AAA164-E04 | reverse complement strand
AGCCTCGCCAAGTTTAAAAGTTTTTCGTTATTGTTTTTATCGCATTCCCAATCCAGAGCCATAATGAACCCAAGATGGTCGACTGCTTTTTTCATCCAACCATGCTTACAATTCCCCACATCGTCAGGGCAAGCACGTACGGACCGCAATGCAGTCGAGTTACTCGGTGAATATAACCATATGATCCGATTTTCCTCTCCTAAGCAACTGTAAAATGAAAAATAGGCACTGGCCCTCTGATTCAAACTAGGTAACCAACCGAGAAATAGGCAAACTACTTACATTACCTCAGAAGTCTATTTAACTTCTAAGGAATTATACTACAATAGCTTGCGTAATATCTAGTTCGTTGAGAGTTTTTTTTTCCTTATTTTTGATGACAATTTTATTGCGTACTCGTTTTTCCCTAGTAAATTTACCCACGGCTTGTCTGGTGGTGTAAAGGTAGCACAAGGCTCTTTGGAGGCTTTGGTCAAGGTTCGAATCCTTGCCGGACAGCCATTTTATTGATGGCCGGGTTTCCCCCGGCCTCTTTTTTTAGTCTCTCAATTTCTTCGATTTCTATGATACCCGCTCTTTTGGCGACATTTTTATTTTGTCTTTCTGCGGTTTCTGCCACAAGAGCCACACGCATTCTTGGGGGCATTTCTGCCAATTTCTGGCGACTTCTTCTGGCAACGTTGTTGTTGGGTATCTGGGCTCATTGTTTTGCTCAAGGTATACGAGGTGAAGGGTTTGAGATGTTTTTTTGGAGTGGGGTCGTTGGTTTTGGGTTAGGGGATCTGGCCCTTTATCAAGCGTTGCCCAGGTTAGGGTCTCGATTAACCTTATTATTGGTGCATTGCGTCGCTGCGCCTTCCGCAGCATTCGCTGAATGGTTGTGGCTGGGAACGACGTTGACTCTGCCGCAAATAGCTTCGATTGCCTGTATTTTACTCGGGGTGGTTGTGGCCTTGTTGCCATTAAATGGCGAATCAACCGCGAAACACATCGACCTCGTCGGTGTCGCTTATGGATTGCTAGCAGCGATTGGGCAGGGGGTCGGAGCCGCGATGAGTCGATTGGCATACGATATCAATGGACGACAGGATTTTCATATCGATGGACTGACCGCTGCTTATCAGCGAATATTGGGTGGTTTGCTGCTGGCATTGATTGCATTGCTCGTCATGAAACGACTCAGATTCAAGCAGGGAGAATCGAATCATGAAAGTTCTACGGAGGACAAGAAAGCACGCTCAAAAGGCCGTGCTGCATTGCCTTGGATCATTGGTACTGCCCTGGCTGGACCCACCCTTGGGGTTGGCTGCTACCAGTGGGCTCTGGAAGCCATTCCGAGTGGCTTGGTTTTGCCTATCGTCGCCACCACTCCCTTGATGGTCATTCCGCTTTCAACCTGGATGGAGGGCGACAAACCCACGATGCGTTCTCTTGCAGGTGGTTTAATTGCCGTGTTAGGGGTGATATTGCTTGGTAAATTTCGTTGAGCTTTGCGCATTATTGATAAATGGAAAGCAACCAGCAACGCACTTCACTCGATAAGGCCTTGCAAGAAATATCTTCAAGTAGACGTGTTGAATACCGGTTAGAGTCTGTTACGCTGATTTTTATATGGCATTTGGATCTTACAGGGCTTTTATTGATAAATTAGACGAGATGGGGGAATTGGTTCGAATCACTGAACCTGTCGCCACAGAATTGGAGATCACGGAAATAGCGGACCGGGAAATGAAAAAACCGGGTGGGGGCAAAGCGCTTTTATTTGAGAAGCCAACCGTCAACGGCCAAATTTCACCTTTTCCAGTGGCCGTCAACACGATGGGTTCAGATCGACGCATGGCTTTATCCATGGGAGCTGAATCGGTTGAATCAGTCGCCAACGAACTTGCAGTCCTGATGAAAGCCAAGCCGCCCTCAGGTGTGCGAGATGCCATCAAGCTCTTCAGTGCCGCATTGGAATTGCGGCACGTACGTCCCAAAAAAGTCCGAACTGGACCCTGCAAAGATGTGATCCATCTGTTTGATCCTCCCAGGACTAGAAATCAGGAATGGCCGGATGCGCCTTCTATTGACAGGGAAACATCCAAGGATCCCAAAGATACTCCAACCCTTTTGAATTTACCCGTGTTGAAGTGCTGGCCTTTGGATGGAGGCAGGTTTGTAACCTTGCCATGTGTGGTTACGCGTGACCCCGATACAGGTGAAGGTAATCTTGGGATGTATCGAGTGCAGATATATGATGACCAAACGACTGGGATGCACTGGCAGCTTCAGAAAGTCGCAGCAAGGCATGGTCGACGTTACTACGAAACAGGTGAGCGCATGCCTGTCTCCATTTTTCTTGGCGGTGATCCGGCATTTCCATTCGCTGCCACCGCTCCCTTGCCCGACGGACTTGATGAGTTTTTATTGGCAGGATACTTGCGTAAACAGTCGATCGAGATGGTTCGTTGTGAAACCAACGACCTGCAGGTGCCAGCCAGCGCCGACATTGTGATTGAGGGCTACATCGACCCGAGGGAGCCACTGCGCAGCGAAGGGCCTTTTGGGGATCATACGGGTTTCTACACATTACCAGAGCCTTACCCCGTCTTTCATGTGACTGCAATCACCCACCGTAATAACGCAATTTACCCGGCAACTATTGTTGGTATTCCACCGATGGAAGATTTTTACATGGGCAAGGCAAGTGTTCAGTTATTCCTGCCCATGTTTAAAATGAATTTTCCGGAAATCGTTGACATTGCGCTTCCAGCCGAGGGGGTTTTTCACAATTTGGTATTTGTCAGTATCAAAAAAACGTATCCGATGCAGGCTTACAAAATCATGCACGGGCTTTGGGGAATGGGGCAGATGATGTTTACCAAATACATAGTGGTCGTAGATGACGATGTTGATGTTCATGACACCAGCCAAGTTCTGTTCAGGCTTTGCTCCAACACCGAACCTCGCAGGGACGCTGTATTCACACGCGGACCTGCTGATGTGTTGGATCATGCCACGGATGCGGTGGGCGTTGGGTCCAAGCTTGGTTTTGATGCCACGCGTAAACTAAGAGGAGAAGGGTTTACACGCGACTGGCCCCCACTGATCAAGATGGATGCCAAGGTGCGTGCAAAGGTGGACCAGTTACTGCAAGGTAAACTGTGATTGAGAAAAGTCCCCATTTTAGAAAGACGTGATTCAGCTTTTTCTGACACGGCTCGCGTTCTTGAGGCTATTGACCTCGATTGTTCTGCCGGTCGCAAAACGGGTTTTGCCCAGTGTCCCTCAGAAAATGCTCAAACCTCATTCAGTAAAAGACCATCGAGTGAGATGGTTGCGATCTTTAATGAGTAAACTGTCTGCCCAGAGGACTGGAGATGCCCACGTGGGGCCTGATGCCACTTCATATGACCTGATTTTTTGGAATGCCTTGGAGCTTGCTTCAATTACCCAGAATCTGCCGTCGTTGATCAGGACTCCAATGTGGTTTTTCATTGCCAGAAGGCATGCGTTCTCTCCTGTTCTTGAAGGCCCCTGCCATAAAATGTCACCCGAAGTGGTGTCCATGCAAAAAAGTTGACCAAGGCCAAAGTGAGAAAAGCCAAACAGGTGGTTTCCATGCACGACGGCTGTGCTCATGTCCAGTGCAACTCGTTTCTGGTGCCATCCTTCTTCCACATTCCAGGCACTTCCCTCCAATATGGGCAGCACTTGTCTTATACCGCGATTTTCACCTCCCACCAAAATAGCGCCATTATGAAAGGTGGGGGTAGGCATGTTTTGATTAGATCCGATGTGAGGAAGAGGGAATCTCCAATGCATTTGACCGGATGTCATATCGACTCCAATGAGCGCATTGTGGTTCCATTCAATGAGCTGATCTGTACCCTTAATTTTAGCTGTGATCGGCGACGAATAACAGGCGCCATCATCGCCTAAACGCCATATGGGTTCCCCGGATTCAACGTTGAAGGCCAACAGCATTCCTTCATCGTCGTTGCCAAATCGAACCATGATTTTTTCCCCATGAACTATGGGTGACATGCTTGCACCCCAGTAGGGAGTTGTCTTCTCAAAGCGTTGGCTTTCATCATGTCGCCACAGCAGTTCTCCGGAATCCATATCCCAGGCGGAAAGTTCTCCGGTGATGCTGAAGGTGAATAAACGGCCATCAGCCAGGCTGGGACACGATTTGGGGCCTCTTCCATGACCCTCGCCACCGTTGCCCATTTTGAAATTTACCAAGTGTTCGTTTTTCCAAATTTCTTTTCCAGTTGCAAAATCGATTTTCCTGATGACCTCATGGCCGCTCTGTCTGGAGTGTTGGTAGATTTGACCATCGTGGACCAGGGGAGAGCCATATCCGTCTCCTACTTGAACACTCCAGATTTTTTGGAGCTTATCTGGCCAGATTACCGGTTCCTTGAAGTGATTAACTCTACCGTTACGTTCAGGGCCCAGAAGGCCTGGCCAGTTTAATGTGGCACCCATGAGAGGCATGGACAGTATGCTGCCAGCCAGGGCGGCGATCAGGTAGCTCTTGATAAAATACATTGGTATCGAGTGTCAGGTTTGGAGCGCCTTTGGAATGAGGATGCGATATCATACCACAATAGCGTGTTGATGGTGTTTTCCTGTGGTCTCTGCGTTCAGTATTGGGTGGTCATCAGTGATCTTCTTTCGTTTCCCTCAGTATGTTTTTCTTTCTAGTAGAAGTAGAATAGAATGAACACGGCACATGACGCCAAAATGCCGGCGAGGTAACGGTCGTCGATCCCTTTTTCATTGTCTTTGCGTTGAGACTGTTTAATGCCGAAAAGGATAATACACAGAGTCCAGCATGACCCAAAAGTGCCGGCAACCGTGGGCGATATAAAGTTGTTGACCATGCACGATCCTAAGCCTGCAAAAACAAGGACACTCAACAAAAGACGCTTACCATAGGAAGCGAGTTGTTCCTTTGAAATCAAGCCTAGTCCATGCCAGGTGAGCTGACTTTTTCGTTCGTCTGTCATTGTAAGCTTACTCACAATGATGTGGGCCAGGGTAGACACGATTGCAGCCACAAAAACAGCATGGAAAAAGTTGAGGTTCTGACCGAACAGGGATGCAATGGTTTTGTTCTGTCCCAGTGTCATGGCATAAAGTGGAGGAAGACCATAGGAAACTATCAGGCCTGTAATAATGGCGGCAAATCCTCCTGTGGCAGTGGCACCCTTCCAGAGCATCCCCACACCAAAGGCAACCACCAATCCAGCGATCAACCTACTTTGATGGCTAGCCACATAGGTGAAAAACGGTTTTTCGCTGTTTGGGTCGAAGATAAAGATTGTCAAGAATGCAGAGCCAATGACAAAGAGCAAGATACATTGGCGCCCCACACGAATCAACTGCTTGTCGGTGGCCTGAGGATTGATAAAACGTTTGTAAACATCAAAGGTGATCAATGTGGCGGCGGAGTTTAGCATGGAGTCCACACTCGAAAGGATCGCACCTATTAATCCGGCGGCGACCAGACCTGCAAGTCCCCAACCGACAGGTGCGACAACTTCTCTCATTAACATTGGAAAAGCAGTGTCTCCATCCACAGGGACACCCGGCATCGTAGCCTGAAAGTAATAGAATGCGGCAACGCCGGTTCCAATGGAAATAAATGGGATGATTAACTTGAAGAAACCGGCAGTGACGATCCCAATGCGTGCTTCGCGGTCTGATCGTGCAGCTAATGCACGTTGAACGATAAACTGGTTTGCGCTCCAGTAATAAAAGTGAAGGATTAATAATCCGCTCAACATTCCTGTCCAGGGTCGCCCCGGATGATTCATGGGAAGGTAGAGGTGCATTAGGTCCTTGCCTTTTGCGTCCAATGCTCTCATTCCTGACCATCCACCAATCTCTGCTTGACCAAAAGTCAAATAAGCTACCAATGCTGCTCCTCCCAGCATAAGAACAGATTGGATCACATCCGTGATGATGACTGCTTTCAATCCTCCGAAAATGGTGTACGAGCCAGCCACAACAGCCATTACCAAAATGCCGATGATATAGGTTGTATAATTGATTTGAATTTTTGCTGAATTACCTGCTGCTGCGGAGTCCAGGGCTGCCTGAATTTGGGATTGATCCACAAGTAATATGTTTAATGAGCGGGATCCAATGTAAAATGCTGGCACCATCATGATCACAACGATGATCGTGATCATGATGATGGCATAAGCAACGCGGGAGCGGTCATCGTAGCGTCGGCTCAGATAATCGCTTAAAGTATAAATGTTGAGTTTGCGATAAACGGGAAGAAAGAAGTAGCACAGTAAAAGCAGTCCTGCGATTGCCGTGATTTCGAAATGACTTTCAACAAAACCCAGACTGAATCCAACTCCCATCATGCCTACGATGTGATTGGCCGAAACATTGGATCCGAAAATCGAGCCAGCCACTCCCCACCATCGAGCGTCTTTTCCTGCCAGGTAAAAATCCTCCGCGGTTTCCTCCTTTCTTCCTGCCCACAGTCCGATGATCATCACTAAAATCAGGGAACCAAAGAAAATAGTAAAATCCAATGGCGACAAAAGCTGCTGGTTCATAAGTCAAAGATTAGACTGAGGTATAAAGATACGTCAATCATCCTAATGTAGCCGTCCGACCGTGAGTTGACTCTATGATTATGCCAGGTTTGTGGGGGAAATTTTGAGGGACGTTTGAATCATATCCACTTGATGAAAGATTGCCTTGCGATAAACACTGATGATTCAGGCCCGCGACCGGGATGAGCCGAACGCTAACCTGTCGTCATTGTGAATGCCGATGCAGGAATATGCGTGTCAGGCAGGCAGGGCTTTTCTCAAGAGACCAGAAAACCGACGGCTGACATCATTGTCGTGGTCGAAATACAGCCTATAAAGCCGTCCATCACGAACATATCAATTCAAATAGAACCCGGTTGGCTTGATTTGTGTTCAGAATGAGAAATTTTGCCCAACTGATTCCTTTAGAAATCCACTTGCCTTTGCTGCCTTTGAAGGAATACTCTTCTTTTTGTTATGGAATCGCAAATTGCGGAATATATACCTGTTTTGATGCTTGGTCTGGTGGCAGCAGCTTTTGCCTTTGGGACGCTTATTTTTTCGGCCTTGGTAGGCAAGAAAGGGCACCGCTCAAAGATCAAAGATACTGCCTATGAATGTGGTATGCTGCCGATCGGACCAGCAAGTGCTCGGTTTTCAGTCAAATTTTATCTGGTTGCGATGTTGTTCATCCTTTTCGATGTGGAAGTCGTTTTTCTTTTTCCCTGGGCGGTTGTTTACAAGGAAATGCTTGTCGAAAATGCCCACTTGATCTTTGGCTCGATGATGGTTTTTCTGGGGCTTTTCCTAGTTGGGTTCATTTACGAGCTCAAAAAGAAAGCTTTCGATTGGAAAAATTAATCGTTTTGAGACAGTAGCATCTCAATCCTTCTGACATGGATTCCATCAAATTTGGCACATCTGGCTGGCGCGGTATCATTGCCCGTGACTTCACCTTCGCTAATGTCGCCCTCGTGGCTCAGGCCATCGCTGATTATTTCAAAAGCGAGCTCAAGCGTAAAAAGTCTGAAATCAAAGGACGCAGGCCTATTGTGGTTCTGGGACACGATGCTCGCTTCATGGGGCCTGAGTTTGCAACGACAGTGGGAGAAGTGCTCTCCAAAAACGGATTGATCCCTTTGCTTTGCGAACGAGATGCTCCGACACCGGTGATCGCCCACGCCATCCGTGTTCGAAAAGCGATTGGCGGAATCAATATGACAGCCAGTCATAATCCAGCCGAATATCAGGGTCTGAAATTTTCGACTCACCGTGGAGCTCCTGCACCTCAAGATGTCACCGGTAAAATCGAAAAAAACATCGAGAAACTCCAGAACAGAGGATGGGCGTGGAAAGTCAGCGATCCGGGAGCTTTCAAATGCAAAACCATTGACCCGCGCGATAGCTACTTCAAGCAGGTTCGCAGCATCATTGATTTTAAAAAAATCAAGCGGGCAAAACTTAAAGTCGCTGTGGAGTGCATGTATGGTACCGGTCGCGGTTATCTGGATACACTACTCAATGAAGCTGGCTCCAAAACAACTTTATTCCACGATTATCTGAATCCCGGTTTCGAAGGTCGACACCCCGAACCCAACGAGAAAGGCATGGCGGATGCGCGTGAATGCGTGTTATCTGGTGAAGCCCAGCTTGGTCTGGGATTGGATGGTGACGCCGACCGTTTTGGTATTGTAGATCAAGATGGAACTTGGTTGACCCCTAACCAGATCCTCTCGCTGGCACTTTATCATCTCGCCAAAAACCGCAAATGGACTGGAGCAGTCGTCCGCACCGTCCCCACAAGCCATCAGGTGGACGATGTTGCCAATATGTTTGGCATCAAGGTGCACGAGACCCCAGCGGGTTTTAAGCACATTGGAGCCTTGATGGAATCTGAGGACATCATTGTTGGAGGCGAAGAGTCCGGCGGCTTGAGTGTCAAAGGGCACGTTCCTGAAAAAGATGGTGTTCTCGCTTGTCTTTTGATGGCAGAGTTATACTCCTATGAGAAAAAACCTCTCGGTGAAGTCCTTAAAGATATTGAAAAGGTGACTGGTCCTTATTACACCGATCGAATCAATGTCCGCATTCCTGCTGAACAAAAAGCGGCCCTTCTAAACCATCTGTCCAAAGGGCTCGAGAAAGTTGGGCGTCAGAAGGTAGAAAAATTCATCAATATCGACGGTTATAAATTTCTTCTTCCCGGGCAGGAATGGGTCGCGTTTCGTGCAAGTGGAACCGAACCCCTGATCCGATGCTATATCGAGGCCAAATCTGAAGCCGGGCTAAACACCCTCATTCGAGCCTGCAAAAAAATCCTCAAAGGATAAAGCTCCTGCGCAACATTCAAATTCACTTAAAAATTAATGAGTCACAAGTCATCTGACATGACGTGGCCCACCGTGCACCTTCGTCACGGTGAGGTACAACGTATCCAAGCTGGGCACCCATGGGTTTACTCCCGCAACATTCAAAAAGTCACGCAGGAACCTGAAGATGGAGATGTCGTTCAGGTGAGGGACCACCGTCGCCGGTTTCTTGGTTTGGGCTTTTTCAATTCAAAATCAAAAATACGAGTGCGTTTGATTTCAAGGTCGAAGCTTGAAGTCAATCAATCGTTCTTTGAGATGAAGCTGCAGACCGCCTTGAATTGGCGGCACAAACATTTGGCTGATCGCACATGTTTTCGCCTGGTCAATGCGGAAAGTGATGGGTTGAGTGGCTTGATCGTAGACAATTACGACGGTGTGTTGGTTGTGCAAACCAGTTCACTCGGAATGGATCAACGTCTTCCACAAATTGTGGGCGCACTGAAAAAGTTGATGAGCCCTAAGCGTATTCTTGAGCGTAATGATTCCACCGGGCGTCGCATGGAGGGACTCGAAGAGCGGCATTCCATATTGTACGAGTGTGAATCCGAGGACTCCAATACTGAGATGATTGTAAAGATGAACGATTTGGATTGGCGGATTGATACGAAAAAAGGTCACAAAACAGCCGCTTATCTGGATCAATACGAAAATTACCAGCAAGTTGCCAATCTGGTTGCACGTATGGATGCTCCAAAGGTGCTGGATTGCTTCAGTTTCATGGGAGGGTTTGCTCTTCATTGTGCCAAGGCAGGAGCAACAGAGGTTACTGCCATTGATCAGAGCGAGGATGCGCTTGATGCAGCTACCAGCAACGCGCAATTGAATGGCCTCTCACAGCGATGTGAATGGGTGCACGGCAATGTGTTCGATTGGCTCAAGGTCATGACTGCCAAAAAAGACAATGATGAAGCTTTGGAAGATGGGCCTCGCTATGACCTTATCATCTTGGACCCGCCTTCCTTTACCAGGAGTCGTGCATCAGTGCCTGACGCACTGCGCGGTTACAAGGAAATCCATTTACGTGCCATGCGCTTGTTGAAGCCTGATGGAGTGATGGCTACATTTTGCTGTTCGCATCATATTGACCCCCTGACATTTGAGGGGACGGTCTTGAGCGCGGCATTTGACAATCGATGTACCTTGCGGCGAGTGGGAACCTATGGTCAGCCAGCGGATCACCCTATCGTTCCATCTATCCCTGAAACAGAATACCTTAAAGGTTTCGCCTACCAGCGTTTGGAATATTAGTAGTCACAGCTTGAGGATCTGGCGCTGCCATTGCATGAGTTCGCTGGTGGCCTTTTCGGCGTCGTTCAGTCCCAGGCGAGTCAGAGTGGCCTTACTTGCAATGATTGACGGGTCAAGATTCAGGGTTTCCGCAGCATCGTCACGTATGGATTTTAACCGATCTGCACGGCGTTTTTCCTCATCCGTGGTGCGGAAACGCTCCGTTTTGATACGGTTTGGGTAATCTTGAGCCTTGATTGTCAAAGATTTAGTGATGGCTTTTTCAAGACCCTGACGTCTCCTTTGAGACAGGCGACGAGGAAGCAGGCTTCCCCATTTTTCATTATTCGCTGCGCTTATTGCGATGGCCACACTTAAGTCGTGGTTCAAAACGAAAAAAGGAGGGCGATTCGCCTGAATAGCCTCATTTTCTCGCCAATAGTAGATTGCTTTGAGCACAGCCAATTCTCGTCTGGACATCTTCTGACTTCCTTTGATGCGCCACTCGCGGTCTGAAGTATCCTTCTCAGGCAAGCAGGCTTGATCGATCACTTTCTGGCTGATTTCATGCAGCCATTCAAGTCGACCGAGTTTTGTTAATTCTTCTCGCATCAAATGGGTGAGTTGATGAAGGTAAAAGACGTCGTTCAGCGCATATTGGGCCATGGCTGGCGTCAAAGGCCTCATGCCCCAGTTTGCCGTTTGAGGACCTTTCTCGAGTTGGACGTTAAAGTAGTGTTTTACAAGGAATTCCAAGCCAAAGCGCTCATGACCTACCATGCGCGCCGCCCACATGGTGTCGAAGACTTGAGAGGGGCGGAACCCAAACCTTTTGTAAAGCAAGCGCAAGTCGTAGTCCGCAGCATGAAAAATTAAAATTTTGTCTTGAAAGGCTTCCAACAACGGGCGGCAGTCAACATCCGAGAGCGGATCGACCAGCCAGCTGCTTTTCTGGGTGCGGATCTGCAGAAGACAAATCTTTTCCGGATAAGCATGCATGCTGTCCGCTTCGGTATCGAGAGCGATTTCATTCGCTTTGGACACAGCTTGCACCACCTCTTTCAACCGAAGGTCATCATCGATCAAGCAGCTTTCATCTGGAGTAATCTTCATCGTTTTTAAATAGGCAAGCCGGAATAAGCATCACCGACAACCTAATATGTAGATGTTTGTCATAGAGGTTTGCAAAACAAAATAACTTGGATGAGCAAAGTCTTGTTCTCAGAATGCTCCCCATGAATTTGGCAAATGCACTAATAGATGCTTTTCAAAGGCATCCAGAAAAGGCTGCAATTTACTGGGGCGGTGAAATAATTACCTATTCCCAAATAGTTGAGGAATCAGATTGGATTAGAAATTATTTATTGAAGGAGTGCCAGGTAAATCCTGGGGACCGAGTTGCGCTTTGGATGAAGAATACACCCGAATTTATTTCTATTCTCTATGGTGTATTGCGAGCTGGTGCGGTGGTCGTACCTTTGAATCATTTTCTGACTGCACCTGAGGCCGAACTCATTTTAAGGGATTCAGGAGCCAAAGTGATTTTTGTAGATGATGCCATGTATAAGGGGGCCAACTGCATGCGCGAAGTGCTTCCTGAAGTTAATCTTTGCCACATTAAAAACCTTAGCGCTGGACCATCTGAAACTGAACAAATCATGCACACGACTTCGGTTAAAGACGAGGATGATTTGGCATTGATCATATACACCAGTGGGACGACGGGTAGGTCAAAAGGAGCAATGCTTACGCATGGGAACCTTGCGCACAACGTGAACAGCTGTGTACAGACGATGCGCGTCTCTGAGGCTGACAAGATTGTGCTGCTATTACCCATGTTTCACAGTTTTATGGTAACTGTGGGCATTCTGCTGCCTATCAAGGTTGGGGGCTCCATTGTGCTGATCCAATCCTTGCATCCTCCCAAAAATATCCTGCAAGAAATCATTGCCGCGGAGGCTACTATCTTACCGGCAATACCTCCTTTTTACCGTGCATTCGCTGCCTCCTCCTTGCCGGAATTGCCCTTGCGCCTATGTATCAGTGGTGCCGCTCCTTTGCCCAGAGAGGTCCTTAAAAAGTTTAATCGTCAATCGAATATGAGCCTGATTGAGAGTTATGGGCTAAGTGAGGCCAGTCCGGTCGTGACACTTAATCCAGTAGACGGCCCTTGGAAAGCTGGCTCAATAGGGCTTCCTATTCATGATGTTGCTGTAGCGATCATGAATGAACAGGGGCAGGAAGTTCCAACGGGGCAAACGGGCGAGCTTTGGGTCAAGGGGGGCAACGTGATGAAAGGCTACTGGAATCGACCTGAAGCATCAGCAGAAGCCTTGTGTCATGGTTGGCTCAGGACGGGTGATATGGGGCACGTAGATGAAGAGGGATATATCTATGTCACGGACCGGAAAAAAGACATGTTGCTGGTTAATGGGATCAATGTGTATCCGCGTGAAATAGAGGAATTGATTTATGAATGCGAAGGCGTGAAGGAAGTTTCAGTAGTGGGGCAAATCGATCAACGTAAGGGAGAATTACCGGTTGCATTCATCGTGATGGAAGATGGTTGCAATCAAAACGCCCATGCGATACTGGAAGCGTTAAAGCCAAGGCTAGCAGCTTATAAAATTCCGCGGAGAATCCTTTTCATTGGAACACTGCCACGCAATGCAACAGGCAAGGTGTTGAAGACTGTTTTGCGTAAGCAGCTGCAGGCTTAAACCTCCCTGTTAGGCCCCTTCAAGCGGGTTCTTTCGGTGTCATTCATGACTCACTTGACTGGAGTTTTCTTTCTGACGCTCAGGCTTGCTCAAGGTTTCATAATCATCATCAGGCCAGTGTAGTTGAAAAATTTCAGGAGCTTGCCAATATGAGTCAGGTTGGCAAGAATGAAGCATGTTCCTATTTATTAAATCTTTGAGATTCTCTGTCAGAAGCATAGGAATCTTGCTCCTCTTATGGAGCGCTTTTGTCCACGCAGAGCGCGCCAGGGATTGGGGGATTCCATTCGTTGGAAAGCCTGGCCCTCAAAATGCGATCACCGATGTCCAAGGTGTGTTGGTAGGACACTGCACTTTGATAAAGGGCAGCGGTGACTTACATGTCGGCAAAGGTCCCATAAGGACAGGTGTTACGGCCATTTTGCCGAGTGGAAAGGCTTTTAGACCCGTATTTGCCGCTTGTGACACACTCAACGGGAATGGGGAAATGACCGGGACAACTTGGGTGAATGAGTCTGGTTTCCTTGAAGAACCTCTGCTTTTAACCAATACGCACAGTGTCGGAAATGTCTATGAGGCAGTGATCCATTGGCGTCGTCAAGCGGGATATCATGATCTCGCTGACCCATTCGGTTGGGCCTCTCTTCCGGTTGTGGCTGAAACATGGGATGGTCGTTTGAACGATATTCATGGGCATCACATACGGCAGGAGCATGTCTTTAAGGCCCTCAATTCAGCTCGATCAGGTGCTGTTGATGAGGGTAATGTCGGCGGTGGAACAGGCATGGTTTGTCATCGTTTTAAGGGTGGGGTCGGAACCTCATCGCGTGTGATGAAAAACGGCTATACCCTTGGTGTGTTGGTGCAGGCTAATTATGGTAAGCGTGAAAACCTCACGATTGCAGGCATCCGCTTGGGGGAACGTATAGCAGGAAGTGAGATGATCATGAATGGGCTTGAGCCTCAAGCGAGCGGGCATTCAATCATTGTTATCATCGCAACCGACGCTCCTTTATTGCCGCATCAGTTAAAACGAATTGCTCGCAGGTCTTCCCTGGGTATTGGGCGCACAGGGGGATTTGGAGCTAATTCGAGTGGAGATTTGTTTTTGGCTTTTTCTACCTATCCAATAGGCAAAACTTCTAACAAAGGACTGAGTCAAGTCAGTATGCTTGCCAATAGCCAGCTGGATGCCTTTTTTCTAGCCACTATCCAGTGTGTTGAAGAATCCGTTATCAATGCCATGGTAGCTGCCGAGACGATGGTGGGGATCAATGGAAACACTGTATTTCAACTCCCCAAGGAGCAGGTGATTCGTATCCTTGATAGGCATGAGATCATTGATCAATAAAGGGAGAGACCATGATAAAGTTGATGAATAAGCCCCATATTTTGCCTGCTATTCATAATGGAAGATCTATCCAATAGATTGAATGGACACTATCGAAGGGTTGAATTTCGTCATAGGCTTTAGGTTTCCGTTCGGATTAATAAATGAATAGAATCACCATCGGTGTTTTGGGTGTCCATCGGCATGGCTTTGGGATTTTCCATCATTAATCCTTGCAAACATTGCGATTGACCCTGACATGGGTATTGAGTTTCGTTAGAAGCATGTTCCTATTTGATGCCCACCTGGACCTGGCAATGAATGCCATGGAATGGAATCGTGATTTGAGGCAACCCCTGAAGTCGATCAGACAAAGAGAGGCGGACTGGACTGATAAACCCGATCGCGGTCGTGGTGTATTAAGTTTTTCCGAGATGCGCTCTGGGCAAATTGGTCTGTGTGTAGCTACCCAAATTGCACGATACGTCAAACCTGAGAGCCATTTGTCTGGTTGGCATTCCCCTGAACAAGCTTGGGCGCAAACCCAAGGCCAACTAGCCTGGTACCGCGCCATGGAAAGTCAGGGGCACTTGATACAGATCAAAAATACTCAACAGTTAAACTCGCATGTGGCCCTTTGGGAAAAAGCCATTCTACAAGATCAAGTAGATGATAGTTTACCAATCGGCTATATTTTGAGCTTGGAAGGTGCTGATTCCATGGTTGATATCTCCTACCTTGAGAAGAGTTATAGTCAGGGGTTACGGGCCCTGAGTCTTGGTCATTACGGGCCCGGAACATACGCGCCTGGTACGGGTGCGGTAGGTGGCCTAAGCCCGCGCGGTAAAGATCTACTCAAAGAAATGGACCGTCTTGGAATGGTCCTGGATTTAACGCATTTATCCGACCAGGCATTCTGGGAGGCGCTGGATATTTTTCAGGGGCAAGTATGGGCTAGCCATTGTAATTGTAGAACATTGGTACCCCATCAGCGTCAACTAAGTGATGAGCAAATCCGTATTATTTGCGATAGAGGTGGCGTTATCGGTCTTGTTTTCGATGCCTGGATGATGCATCCAGGGTGGAAACGAGGGGAGACAACACCAAAATCAGCAAAGTTGAAGCTAAACCGCATTGTAGATCATGCAGACCATATTTGTCAGACCACAGGTAGTTCTTCCTGTGTGGGCATAGGTTCCGACCTGGACGGTGGATACGGGACCGAACAATGCCCTCAGGACATTGAGAGCATTGCTGATCTTCAAAATCTCGAGAAATTGATGGAGTCGAAAGGTTATTCAACGAAAGATATCATAGGTTTTTTCAGCAAGAACTTTTTGAATGTATTGGAAAAAGCCTGGAGTTGAGGTTTTTTCCAAGCTCGCTCATGCCCCTGATGCTAAGGGTTTCTTGTTAAGCTGATGGAAGGAGCAAGGTTGGATGAACGGGCGAATTTGTCGAATATTGGTGAAGTTACCAGAGAAGTTTTAAAAGATGGCAAAGAGTGCAGTTAAGGTCACCTGCGGTATACCTGACATGATTATTAACTATGACAATTGCTGGGTCAGGAACCTTATTTTGCGCAATCAAGGCTTGTTTTTTTCTACTCGTTAAAGACCTAAGGTGGTTCGTTGGAAAAGTAATCATTTACGGCTACAAATCGTGGAAGTGGTAAAAGGTCATAAGGGATTCAACTTCTAGTAGATGTTCTGTAATAATGATAATATCCAAGGTTGATAGAACCAGAATGTGATCGAACAAGCAACGCCACCAGTTCTGAGTGAATTTGTTTATATGGTTGGTATTCTATGGCTTATACCTTATTTAATTGAACAGTGCTGCATAGTTGCTCAAAAAAAACAAAAAAGCCCTTGCAGAAAATACGGATTGCACCCAGATTACGTCCGTCGCTGCGACACGTTTAAAACCAAGAACGTAAGTGGCAAGGTGATTTAAAAAAGTCTGTAAAAAAGATTTAAATTACTATTGACGGACGAAGCTGAAAAACATAAAACACAGCTCGTCATTAATTGGCTACTGAGATGCCGATACGACTTCGAAAGAAATCGGCTCTCAGTTTTTTTGGCCCCTAATGACTTTGATGTTCCTGTCCTAAAGGAACAATGTTCTTTGAAAATTGAATTGTGCGATTAAGCATGAGCCCTTGATGTTTTCTTCGGAAAACAAGAGTTTTAAGAATGCGCTTTCAGTAGCAATACTGAAATGCTCAACATATATAATTAGTCGGAGAGTTTGATTCTGGCTCAGAACGAACGCTGGCGGCGTGGATAAGACATGCAAGTCGAACGGAGAATATTCGGTAGCAATACTGGGTATTTTTAGTGGCGAAAGGGTGCGTAACACGTGGGTAATCTACCGTAAAGTTCGGAATAACTTCGAGAAATCAAAGCTAATACCGAATGTGATCTGACAGGGACATCCCTGTTCCATTAAAGCTAGGGACCTTCGGGCCTGGCGCTTTACGATGAGCCCGCGCCCTATCAGCTTGTTGGTGAGGTAAAAGCTCACCAAGGCTAAGACGGGTAGCCGGTCTGAGAGGACGATCGGCCACACTGGAACTGAGACACGGTCCAGACACCTACGGGTGGCAGCAGTCGAGAATCATTCACAATGGGGGAAACCCTGATGGTGCGACGCCGCGTGGGGGATGAAGGTCTTCGGATTGTAAACCCCTGTCATTTGTGAACAAACCTTTTGGTTTAATAGATCAAAAGCTGATAGTAGCAAAAGAGGAAGGGACGGCTAACTCCGTGCCAGCAGCCGCGGTAATACGGAGGTCCCAAGCGTTGTTCGGATTTACTGGGCGTAAAGGGTGCGTAGGTGGCCAGGAAAGTTTGATGTGAAAGCTCCGAGCTCAACTCGGAAAATGCATTGAATACTACTTGGCTTGAGGATCGGAGGGGAGACTGGAATTCTCGGTGTAGCAGTGAAATGCGTAGATATCGAGAGGAACACCAGTGGCGAAGGCGAGTCTCTGGACGATTCCTGACACTGAGGCACGAAAGCTAGGGGAGCAAACAGGATTAGATACCCTGGTAGTCCTAGCCGTAAACGGTGCACACTTGCTGTAGGAGGATTCGACCCCTTCTGTGGCGGAGCAAACGCGTTAAGTGTGCCGCCTGGGGAGTACGGTCGCAAGATTAAAACTCAAAGAAATTGACGGGGGCCTGCACAAGCGGTGGAGTATGTGGCTTAATTCGATGCAACGCGAAGAACCTTACCTGGCCTTGACATGCATCTCTAAGCGTGTGAAAGCACGTGACCCTTCGGGGAATTTGCACAGGTGCTGCATGGCTGTCGTCAGCTCGTGTCGTGAGATGTTGGGTTAAGTCCCGCAACGAGCGCAACCCTTGTGTCCTGTTGCCACTTCCGCTAACGCGGAAAGCACTCTGGACAGACTGCCTCGTCTCAACGAGGAGGAAGGTGGGGATGACGTCAAGTCAGTATGGCCCTTACGGCCAGGGCTGCACACGTACTACAATGCCTGGTACAATGGGAAGCAATACCGTGAGGTGGAGCAAATCCTCAAAACCAGGCCCAGTTCAGATTGTAGTCTGCAACTCGACTACATGAAGTCGGAATCGCTAGTAATGGCGCATCAGCTACGGCGCCGTGAATACGTTCCCAGGCCTTGTACACACCGCCCGTCACATCATGAAAGCCGGTTGTACCCGAAGTCGCTGAGCTAACCCGCAAGGGAGGCAAGTGCCGAAGGTATGGCTGGTAATTGGGATGAAGTCGTAACAAGGTAGCCGTAGGGGAACCTGCGGCTGGATCACCTCCTTTCTAAGGAGTAGGCATGGTTGAATAAACCATAGCTAGGTCGAATTCCGTTTCGACGGAATGGGGTAATTGCTGATCGCACAATTCAGCTTTCAAATAAGGTATATAGGATCCTGAAAACAGGAGCCATGGCCAGGCCTTTTGATGGGGCTGTAGCTCAGTTGGTAGAGCGTCTGCTTTGCAAGCAGAATGTCAGGAGTTCGAATCTCCTCAGCTCCACCATTTTGAGTTACAATTATCAAGGGTATTACTTTACGGTAGGGCTTGTAGCTCAGTTGGTTAGAGCACACGCTTGATAAGCGTGGGGTCACTGGTTCGAATCCAGTCAGGCCCACCATACCAATTTAATTTTAACCGGTTGTTGAATCGGTTTTGTTCTTTGACAACTACATATAGGTGAAAACCAAATAATCTACAATTCGCTGAGTTCTTATTTTAGAATAAGAGTTCAATTTTTGTGATCAAGCTACTAAGTGCAACAGGTGGATGCCTTGGTGCCAAGAGGCGATGAAGGACGCAACAAGCTGCGATAAGCTACGGTTAGCCGCAAGTAGGCCTTGACCCGTGGATTTCCGAATGGAGCAATCCAATCCCAGTTATGTGGGATTATCACTGGATGAATTCATAGTCCAGTGAAGCGATACGGGGTGAAGTGAAACATCTCAGTAACCCCAGGAAAAGAAAACGAATGTGATTCCGTAAGTAGTGGCGAGCGAAAGCGGAACAGGCTAAACCTAGGAAACTTGTTTCCTAGGGGTTGTGGGACCTTAATGTGGGACACCGAGAGTGAATATAATGTTCTGGAAAGTTCAACCAAAGACCGTGACAGTCGGGTGTGTGAAGCTCAAAGTGCCCTAGAGGTATCCCAAGTAATGCGGTGCACGTGAAACTCTGCATGAATCTGTCCAGACCACTGGATAAGCCTAAATACTCCTTGGCAACCGATAGTGAACTAGTACCGTGAGGGAAAGGTGAAAAGAACCCCTGCTAGGGGAGTGAAATAGTACCTGAAACCCGTTGCATACAAAGTTTCGAAGCCCCCTTGTGGGGTGACGGAGTGCCTTTTGCATAATGAGTCTGCGAGTTGTTGTCTGTGGCAAGCCTAAGTCCTTATGGGATGGAGGCGAAGGGAAACCGAGTGTGAAATGCGCGATTTAGTCGCAGGCAATAGACCCGAAGCGGAGGTGATCTATTCATGAGCAGGTTGAAGCAGCGGTAATACGCTGTGAAGGACCGAACCGGTGTACGTTGAAAAGTGCTCGGATGACTTGTGAATAGGAGCGAAAGACTAATCAAACCCCGTGATAGCTGGTTCTCTCCGAAATAGATTGAGGTCTAGCGTCAGATGCTGACTTACGGAGGTAGAGCACTGGATGGCTTAGGGCCCATACCAGGGTACCAAAACCAATCAAACTCCGAATGCCGTAAGGTGTAATCTGGCAGTGAGTCTGTGGGGGATAAGCTTCACAGGCGAGAGGGAAACATCCCAGACCGTCGGCTAAGGTGCCGAAATATGATTAAGTGGAAAGGATGTGATGTTACTTAGACAGTGAGGATGTTGGCTTAGAGGCAGCCACCATTTAAACAGTGCGTAATAGCTGACTCATCGAGTGATATCGCGCCGAAAATGATTGGCGATTAAATCATATACCGAAGCCACGGACCCCGTTATGCGGGGTGGTAGGAGAGCATAATCAGTGCTGCGAAGCTGGACTGTAAAGGAAAGTGGAGCGCTGATTAGTGAGAATGCAGACATGAGTAGCGATAAGCCAGATGAGAATTCTGGCCGCCGTAAACCCAAGGTTTCCTGGGGCAGGTTCGTCCGCCCAGGGTTAGTCGGGAGCTAAGACGAGGCCGTAGGGCGTAGTCGATGCACAGCAGTTTAATATTCCTGCACCGGCAAGGGTTAAGGTAACAAGGGACGTGAATAAAAAAGTGACTAAGTCATCGAAAGACAGAGCCTAGCCTTCGGGCGAAGCGCATCACCGGACTATTGACCGAGAAAAGCTTGTTATTGTTCCCCTGGCCGCCCGTACCGTAAACCGACACAGGTGGGTGAGTGTAAATGCACTAAGGCGCGCGAGATAAACCTCTCTAAGGAACTCGGCAAAATAGCCCCGTAACTTCGGGAGAAGGGGTACCCCACGCAAGTGGGGTCACAGTAAATTGGGTTTGGCGACTGTTTACCAAAAACACAGCACTCTGCTAAGTCGTGAAGACGACGTATAGGGTGTGACACGTGACCAATGCGACAAGATTAAGGTGACTTGTTAGCCCTTGAGGCGAAGCTCGGAGCCGAAGTCCTCGTGAATGTCGGCCGTAACTATAACGGTCCTAAGGTAGCGAAATTCCTTGTCGGGTAAGTTCCGACCTGCACGAATCGTGTAACGACCGAACCGCTGTCTCGGAGAGGTTCTCGGCGAAATTGTAGTGGCGGTGAAGATGCCGCCTACCCGCGGTAGGACGGAAAGACCCTATGCACCTTTACTATAAGCTGGTATTGGGTTCTGATTCTTAATGCGTAGCATAGGTGGGAGACTTTGAAACGATGGCTTCGGTTGTCGTGGAGTCGCCAGTGAAATACCACTCTTTATTAATTAGGATTCTAACCCCGATCCTGTGAAGCCAGGCGGGGAACAGTGCCTGCGGGTTAGTTTGACTGGGGCGGTTTCCTCCCAAAGAGTAACGGAGGAGCGCGAAGGTACTCTCAGCACGGTTGGCAATCGTGCGTCGAGCGCATGGGTAGAAGAGTGCTTAACTGTGAGACACACACGTCGAGCAGATGCGAAAGCAGGCCCAAGTGATCCGATAGTAGAATGTGGAATTGCTATCGCTCAACGGACAAAAGGTACGCTAGGGATAACAGGCTGATCGCGCCCAAGAGTTCATATCGACGGCGCGGTTTGGCACCTCGATGTCGGCTCGTCACATCCTGGGGCTGGAGAAGGTCCCAAGGGTTCGGCTGTTCGCCGATTAAAGTGGCACGCGAGCTGGGTTCAGAACGTCGTGAGACAGTTCGGTCCTTATCCACCGTGGGCGTAGGAAACTTGAGGGGTTCATTCCTCAGTACGAGAGGACCGGGAATGACGCACTTCTGGTGTGGCAGTTGTTCCGTCAGGAGCAGCGCTGCGTAGCCATGTGCGGACGAGATAAGCGCTGAAAGCATCTAAGTGCCAAGCTCTTCCCAAGATAAGGTTTCCCTGAAGACCCCAGGTAGACTACCTGGTTGATAGGTCAGGCGTGTAAGTGTGGCAACATATTTAGCGGACTGATACTAATCGGTCGTTCGGCTTGATCGCTTTTTTCCACTTCGGTGGTAAAGCGATTTTCAAAGCGAATGTAGGTCTTGGTTTTTCCTATATGTAGTTTTCAGAGAACATGATTCTCAACGGTTTTTTTGGTGGCCATAAAGCTGTGGTCCGACCCGATCCCATCCCGAACTCGGACGTCAAACGCAGCATTGCCGATGGTAGTGCAGGTAGAGCCTGTGTGAGAGTAGGTTGCCGCCAAATTTATTTCTAAAGCCGAACTCAAGGGTTCGGCTTTTTTTTAATCCAAACTAAGTTAATATTATGTCACAACATCCTAGTTTAAGAGGTCCCAGCGGAATGGCAGCTAAACGCAGCGTGCTCAAACGATTTGAAAGAGTTGAGTTGCTCAAAAAACGCGGCCTTTGGAACGAAGGTGATCGGGTCATTGGTCTTCAAAAGACCAAACCAGATGCTTAACACATTCTGAGAAATGCGGCTGAGGCTACAGAAATATATTGCCCAGTCCGGTATTTGCTCGCGTCGCGCCGCCGAAATATTGATTGCTCAAGGAAAAGTCCTTCTCAATCAATCCAAAGTGGCTCAGATTGGTGACTCCATTGATCCCAACATTGACTGCGTCTCTGTAGAGGGGCAGACACTGCGTCCCAGACTCAAACAATACTTTCTCTTCCATAAACCGGCCAAGGTCCTCTGTTCTAAAAACGACCCCAACGGCCTTCCTTCCTTATATCAGCTCCTCCCCTCTACTCTGCAGCAT
>KB911992.1 GCA_000383715.1 Verrucomicrobia bacterium SCGC AAA164-E04 | reverse complement strand
TGGAATATCCGATGGGAGTTGAACTTCATTGCTCACACGGCCAGGGCAATGGGCTACTTTTGCCCTACGTGATGCGATTTAACAAACCAGCAAGGATCAAGGCATTTGCCCAAATTTCCGAGTTTCTTGGATGTCAGACCAAAGGCATGTCGCTGGAGGGAGCTGCTGATAAAGCCATTGAAAAGGTGGAATCAATCAAAAGGAACGTGGGCCTTCCAGAGAAAATTCGTGATATTGGTGGGAAACGCGAACAATTGTGCGCTTTCGCTGATAAATCGATTCAAATCAAGCGGCTGATGGACATCAACCCAGTTCAACCAAGCAGGGATGATCTTTTGAGTATTCTGGAATCAGCATTTTAGCACGCTGAAATGAACCTTCCCCCCCAAAAAAAGCTTTCGCACCTACACTCTGGCACCGAAAATGCTTTCCAAGGACAATGACTTCAGTGTCGCAAAAAAGTAGGTCAAAACTTGAAAAAAACAGAAAACTTTTTGGCCTAGTTCCGTGAGTAGTGTCAGGGAAAATGGTTTTTGTCATTGAATTATGTTACTTTTACGCGACAAAATGCGTCTCAGCCAGCTGTTTGTAGCTTAAGTTGCAGCTCTGAGTGGAACGACCCATCTGGAGATGGACAGTGGATATGGATGATTATCATGGGGCAGGACAATTTACAAAAGCAGCGTTATGAATTGAAATACGTGATACCGGAGCAGAAAGCTCTGGCGATACGGGATTTCCTGCGTTGTTATCTGGATGTGGACAATAATTGTCTAGGTCAACCAGATCTCTCCTACTCGGTCCACAGTCTATATCTCGATTCACCCGGAATGGCGCTTTATCACAGCACGATCAATGGTGATAAAAACCGTTTTAAATTACGTATTCGATTTTACAACGAGTGCGAGGACACACCCGTTTTTCTGGAAATCAAACGCCGGATGAATAACATCATCAGCAAAAAACGAGTTGGAATTCCACGATTAACTGCACAATCGGTAATTTCAGGTCAAATTCCCTCGGCCGAAGAATTGGTTTCCGCGAACAGGAAAGTTTCCAATCAAGATTCAGTCGACTATATCACCCCCTCGCAGGAACAAGCACTTTACGAATTCTCTGAGCACGTCAATCAACTTCAGGCTCAGCCCGTCTCGCATGTGGCCTATCGCAGAGAAGCATGGATTTTACCAGACACCAATGCCGTTAGAGTCACTTTGGACAGGCAGGTGAGGTGCGAACCCGATCCGGATGCCAAGCTCAATACCGCCATGAATAATCCTACATTCGTTTTTGGAGATTGGGTCATTCTAGAACTGAAATTCACTGACCGCTTTCCCAACTGGTTCCGAGAATTGGTTGAAGTTTTCGATTTGACTCAATGCGGAGCAGCCAAGTATGTAGACGGGGTCACTCTTATGGGTGAAGATCAAGTAACCGATCTGGTCGCAAGTCACATGGACCTCAACCAGGGGAGTATTCTGGAGCAACAAGATCACCTGAAACGTCGAGAACAGGCAATCGCCGCTGCATTCTAAGCACATGGAATGGTTTCTCAACGCGGATTTCTCCACATCGCCTACGCCTTTGCATTTAACGGCTCTGGGCCTGCTCCTGTCATTTCTATGCGGTCATCTGGTGGCGTGGGTTTACATGATGACCCATACCGGATTGTCCTACTCCAGAACTTTTGTACAATCATTGATGATCATGCCTGTCATCGTGGCGCTTGTCATGATGGTGCTGTCCAACAATATCGTATATGCCTTCGGGTTGATGGCAGTCTTCGCAATCGTTCGATTCAGAAATATCCTGAGGGACACTCTGGACACGACTTACATTCTCGGAGTCATTGTCATAGGTATGGGCTGCGGAACTTACAAATTCCTGACAGCAACAATCGGTTGCCTGTTGATTTGCGGGATTCTTATTTATGTCTGGTTGACCGGGTTCGGTAGTAGACAACGTTACGACATGATCCTGAATATGCATTGGTCAAGGGATTTGAATCAAATACCTGAATTAGACATCCTCTTGAGGCGCCATGCATTGCGCTATGTGTGCGCAAGCCAACGCACACACCAAACCCAAACCGGCACTGACCTTTCCTATCGATTGCTCTTGAGAAATCCGGATCGCATGCACGATCTTCTTGATGAACTGAAAGGGATTGAAGGGGCCTCACGGGTGACAGGCCTGAGATCCGAGGAGGAATCCGAGGTATGAAGAAGGACTCCTCCCAGCCTATTGGTGTTCCGGCTTGGAAGCGCTGGCTGGAATTCAGGCATCGGGTTTTGCCGGCAATTGTGTTTGTGGTGGCACTTTTGGCGGTGAGTACACTCTGGGACAGGCACCTTACCTCGCCTTCATTGATTGGTCAGGTTCAAACAACCAGATTGAATATACGCACCCCTTCCGGAGGGACCATCACCAATCTGACTGTCCAATTATTCCAACAGATCCAGAAAGGCGACACCATTGCAAAACTGGATCCGGGGGATCCATTGACGACGCTGGGAAGTCAGGCAGATCTTTTGCTGGCGAAAAAAGAGCTGTTACAACTCATGAATTTGACGACTGCTGCAAGCGCATTTGATATACAGCGAAATGTGCTGGACAAGGAACGCCTCAGAACAGAATTAATGCAGCAGAAGGTAGCCTTGGCTTCAGCAGAGGTCAGCCTTCAAAATCTTGAGAATGAGTGGTATCGTGCCAAGGATTTACATGATCAGGAGCTTTTGTCCGATAGCCTCTACGACCTGGCTGAAAAAAATTATTTGGCTGCTCGTGCTGAGGTAGAGGAAAGAAACATTCTCATTAAGGATCTGGGAAAGACCATTCAGAGTATCGAGAAATTGATTGCCTCCAGTCAGGAAATTGAGGAAGTCAAGCTGGACATTGATCGAACAACATTGCAGCGATCCATCGCCAAATTGGAGCAGGAGTGGGTCATCAGGGCACCTGCAACAGGTACTGTGACAGCCATTCAAAAACGCAATGGTGAAATGGTCAACTCATCCGAATCGATCATCACACTCACCCAGACCCAATCGGACATGGTGATCGCTTATTTGCCGCAGGGATCCGAGATCCCGGTTCTGGTAGGACAAAGTGTCAATATCAAAACCCGCACCCAATCAGTTCGGGAATGCCAGGCAACGATTGTGCGAGTGGGCACCAGCTACGAATTGATGCCAGACATGCTATCACAACTACAGCTTTACAAACTTGGAGGAATCGGGGTTCCCCTGATGGTAAAACTTCCCCCGGATTTCCATTGCCTTCCCGGTGAAATGGTCAACATCACATTGGATGTACCTCAAACAGCAAAAGAACAAAATAATCTGGCTGTTCGTTGAATCGGACAGCATCCACGCCCCATGGCACGTATAAGAGCCCTTCCTCCCCAGTATACCAAACGCTTTCATCCTGAGGATTATTTCAAGCCCCTGAAGTGGGAGAATGTATTCGCAGTCAAGCATCCCGTAGAAATTGAATTAGGGGCAGGAGACGGCTCTTTTTTGATCAAATATGCATCGAAATATCCGGAAATCAATCTACTGGGCATCGAGAGACTCCTCGGGCGTATCAGAAAGATTGATCGTGACACACATCGGGCAGGTGTAGGAAATATTCAATTATTCAGAATCGAGGCCGGGTATTTCTTGAAATACCTGGCACCCGGTCGATCCATTCGAGCCGTTCACGTCTACTTCCCCGATCCATGGCCTAAAATACGCCATCACAAAAAACGGCTCATCAATGAAGATTTTGTCAAAAAATGCGCAGGAATTCTCGAACCCGGGGGAATGGTTCACCTGCGAACAGATCATCCACATTACTTTGATCAAATGCTAGATGTCTTCGGTCGAAATGAATGTTTCGAGAAATCAATTCCCTCTGAATCGTTAACCGCCATTAAGACTGACTTTGAAAACCACTTCAATGATCAAGGCATTCAGACACAATACGCCTCTTACCAACTTCAGAAATAGTCGAACATAGCACAAACTAATTAGGGCATCCACGGGATTGTCAGGTTGGTTCGCTTCAATTAATGTGACGTGACATGAGTAAAAAACTGGTAGTATTGGATGGTCACACACTGAATCCTGGCGATTTGGATTGGGAACCCCTGAAAGCATTGGTAGATGAGTGCGACATTTTTGAGCGAAGTGACATCACGGAAATAGTGGATCGATCCCAGGGGGCAGAAATAGTCCTGACCAACAAAACACCCCTATCTGTTGATACATTGGTCAAACTGCCCGACCTGAAATATATCGGTGTCCTGGCCACTGGCTACAACATCGTGGACACCAACACCGCAAAGAGCAGAGGTATCCCTGTCACCAACATTCCAAGCTACGGCACCAGATCGGTCGCCCAAATGACGCTCGCATTGCTTTTGGAATTAACCCAGCGAGTCGGTGCCCATTCTGATGCAGTTCAAAATGGGGATTGGGTGAATTGCCCCGATTTTTGTTTCTGGAGGCATCCGTTGGTCGAATTGGACGGACTGACCATGGGTATTGTTGGTTTTGGGCGGATAGGACAGCAGGTCGCTGAATTGGCACGCGCTTTTGGTATGAAAATCTTGGCAACCCAGCGTGCATCTACGAACGCTAACAAGCATTCTGATGTGACCTTTGTTTCTTTGGAGCAACTTCTGCAACAATCCGATGTTGTGAGTTTGCACTGCCCCCTGACACCTGAGACTCAGTTTCTGATGGATGGAAATCGTTTATCACAAATGAAATCAAATGCATTTCTGCTGAACACCAGCAGAGGCCCTTTGGTGGATGAACGAGCTCTGGCTGATGCGCTTATGTCAGGACAAATTGCCGGAGCAGGCATAGACGTAGTGGAAATTGAACCTCCACGCTCGGAAAGCCTACTTTATCAGGCCCCCAACTGCTACATCACGCCCCATATTGCCTGGGCAACCAAAGAGGCACGTACGCGTCTTCTGAACACGGCAGTCGAAAACGTGAAGTGCTACCTCACAGGAAAACCGCAAAATGTGGTCAATACATAATCATATGCGCAATCTTTGGAGTGAAGGTCTTTCGCTCAACAATGGCAAGACTGATTAGGAATGAATCCAGGGTCACAATTTAGACAGGACTTGAAAAAAGAGCCCAGTCTCTGGATCTTGAAACCGAACTTGAGAACAAGAAAAGCTGCGAAGTCCTTGTTGAGTTGAAGGTATTACCTAATTTGGAAAAGGCCGATATTTTTAATTTATTTGAAGTTTTCTCGAGCAAAAGATACGCATGGTAGGTGCTTTCAGTTCTTATTCGGAAAATGCGATCGAATTCAGTCCACAGTTATTTCCGCTGTCATCTTGCATCAACACTCCCATCTGTTCACTTATTAAGAACAAAGAAGCTCGATTCCCTTGTCAGGAGAGGTTAGTTATGTTGGAAATACTTCTGATCAAGTAGCAATCCTGATCAATTGTAAGTGAAATAGACAATTATCTTCTGACTTACCTCATCAGAGAAAAGTAATTAGAAAGCCATCCGATGTTTCGTTTGATTTGGATTTTTATTGGATTGGCCGTTTTATTTTCGATTCCATTCCTCATCTGGGGAACTCATTGGGATTGGTCCTCTCAGGATGCGATCAAGTGGCTCAAGCAATACGGCAGATGGGGATGGCTGGTTGCTCTGGTTTTATTTATGGGAGACTTGTTTTTGCCCATTCCATCCACAGCAGTGATGTCCAGCCTGGGCCTCCTCTACGGCCCTGTTTGGGGAGGCTTGATTGGAGGCATTGGCTCAGTTGGCTCAGGAATCATTGCTTATGGATCGTGCCGGCTATTTGGAGAAAGTGCCGTCGAAAAATTGCTTGGCAAAAAAGATCAGGAAAAAGGAAAACTGCTCTTCATGAGGTATGGGGGCTGGATGGTTGCTTTATCCCGCTGGCTTCCCTTGCTGCCCGAGGCGGTATCGTGCATGGCTGGTTTCCTGAGAATGCCATGGCGCACATTTGTGATGGCACTCGTGTGTGGAGCCCTGCCGATGGCATTTACGTTTGCGATGGTCGGGCACATGGGGTCGGATCACCCTGCTATTTCGATGATACTGAGCGCAATCGCACCACCCTTGCTTTGGTGGTCGATTGGCAAGAAAATGATGACATCTCCCGAGAAACGAAAACGCTAACGCAAGCGATAGACAATGCGTGCTTTGTTGAGGTCATAGGGGGACATCTCAATTTTGACGCGGTCTCCAATCGTCAAGCGGATGAACCGCTTACGCATCTTACCTGAGATGTGAGCCAAGACAACGTGCTTGTTTGCAAGTTCCACCCTAAACATGGTGCCGGCCAATACAGCCTTCACTGTGCCTTCCAATTCTATATGTTCTTCCATCCGTAATCGATTTGTGCTCTTCTTTGATAATAACTTAGGTGGAATAGCATGTGCGCATTCACAAGGAAATCAAGTGTATTCGCGTTTCAAATGATTTTTCATGACTCAATGTTTGCCTGACTGATACCAATCGCTTGACAATTGTTGATTATGGGACGACTACCAGAATGGATCACCAACAAAAAACGTGTCCTTGTTGACTCCTTTATTGAGTTGAAGGGAGGCAAAGCCCCCCTGAAGTTCAATAAACACGGATCTGCAAAACGCTACATTCTGCGTATCCATCCTGATGGATACATTCAGGTGACCCTGCCACCTCGGGGTAATCGCAAGGACGCTTTGGTATTCGTTGAAAAAAATAAAATCTGGCTGGAAAACCAATGGAAAACCAGAGAACAAAAACTTCAGGAAAGACAGAAAGCGGACCGTGAACGTCCCTCTATCCATTACCGCGGTAAGCTTGAACCGGTGAGCGTTATTTCAGCTGATGGAAAAACTCATGTCTCTTTTGCAGATCGATGTTTACCCATTGATCTGCGGCGGATGAACCTGAAACAATGGCTGGAACATTGGCTGAGATATCAGGCCTCAGCAGAACTACCGGATCGAGTCGGCTTTTTTGCCAGGCAACACGGCTTCCAATTCAATCACATCACTATTCGTGACCAACGAACTCGCTGGGGCTCCTGTTCATCAAACCGCACTATCTCACTCAACTGGAGGCTAATCCAAATTCCACCGGAACATTGCGATTATATTATCCTCCATGAGTTAAATCATCTCGAACACATGAATCATTCGATTCATTTCTGGAAAAGCCTGGAGGCTCTCTGCCCCTTGTTTCGAAAATCGGAGGCCTGGTTGAAGGTCAACGGAAAATACTTGAGAGATTAATTCCTGCTAAAGTGATAGCCAAGGAGCCGGGACCATGAAAGCGTGCTGCTCCAGCAAACCCCAGGTGCCATGCCATGTCAGGAATTGAGTGAAGAAAACCATGATTCCATAAACCAATCCAATGACCATGATTCCTGAGCGACAGATCCATCGCCACACAAAATGGGTTCGATCCGTCTTCCGAATGGAACGATGCATCGCCCAGCCACAGATCAAGCGCGCAGGGAAGATGAAGACAACGAAAAACAAGCTGGGCAGCCAGGCAAGTTCTCTTGGTGCCAGTTCGATTTTCAGCAAATAAAGTGGAATCGAAAACAAGAGCGTCACAAGCAATCCAAAAGCGAATGCAAAGGGCGCATGTTGAAAGCGATTGCGAACTTTTCGAATATCAAAAAGGTTACGCCAGTGAGGTTCCCTCACATATTGCACTTGTAAAAATGGAAGATAAACGGCTACGAAAGCTAGCATGAACCCTCCCGATAGAGAGAGGAGTATCCCGGGATCTTTTGAAAGGGTATTGGCCATGAAAATTACCCAGACGGGTAAGATCAACCAAGTTAACGCACCAATAAATCCTGCTAACCCCACTTTGAAACATGTAAATATGGCTTCTCCATCGATCAAAGTGCTCCATTGTATTTCCGGCAATTCACGGCACAAAGGATCACGCAACCATAGGATGAATCTCAAAGGGGCAGGCCAAATAAAATGCCGGAGCCGCCCTCCTCTGGCCAAAGCCCACAAGATATGCCCGACAGTTATTAACAGCAGCAATAGTAATCCCATTTGAATTCGCTGAGGGATGACCCGGCCCGGTGAAATCAAAGCCGCATCACCAGCCAAATCAATCCCCAAACGAATCGGCCAACAACAAAACCATATCCCCAAAATAATTCCTCCAAAAAACGATGCCTCGCGAAAGCCAATGAATCCGTCTCTCAATCGACCAGATTCAGCCACCTTACCGGAAGCTTTCATGAGGTATCCCAGACTGATGAGATTCAACACCGGAAAGACGGCCAGAATTGACAGAAGCAATGCCATGGTGATCCCACCAAAACACGTTTGAAGAAAACGGTACACCCCCGAGAATCCCTTGGCAAACAGAGAGAAAGGTGCTTTGGATTTTGACAAAACTTCAGCTTCTGACAACTGAAATGAAATGGGCGAGGTTGGATTCAATGGAATGATTCTTGTTGTTTTGCTGATTTTCTGGAACGTTGTTAATGCTCAGAATATATTATGCAGCATGGATAAAGAAAGTTTCATAATGAATCACATTCGTGACTGCAGCATGACCAGGAATATCCACCCAAACAAGGCATGACTCGATTAACTTTCATTTCCTTGTGGCTACTCACGACGGTGAGCCTTGTTCTGTTTTGGCTCTATCAGGACAAACCATATCCGCCTTCAGCACCGAAGTTCGAGAACACGACCAATACTGGCAAAACGCATGACAAACAGTCCACGTCTTCTCTGACCCAATCATTGGAAAGAAACCTCATCCAGAATCGAGCCTCGGATCTCGAAATACTCCGACGTCTTTCCATGGCTTTGACGGGAACAATTCCTTCTGTGGAATGGATACGCGACTATGAAGCGTGGCCAGAGGATCAGCGCATTAGCTTGGCTCTTGAAAGGATATTTGGTGACCGACGCAGCAGCGACTACCTGGCTGAGAGATTTGCGCGTGCATTCGTGGGTGTTGAGAATGGTCCTTTCTTGGTTTATCGCAGACGTCGAATGGTGGATGACTTGAGTGAAATGATTCATGCCAACCGCCCCTACGATCAAATAGTTAAAAAGCTCATCACTGCTAAGGGGATTTGGACATCCAAACCGGAGGTCAATTTCCTGACAGCAACAATTGATCCTAACAACGACAAGGAAGGTCCAGACGAAATCAAACTGGCGGCTCGAGTCTCAAGAGCTTTTCTGGGTATTCGAATCGATTGTGTTCAATGTCATAACGATATGTTTGGAGATCGTTGGAAGCAAAAGGATTTCCATCAAATGGCATCCTTTTTTTCAGGCGCAGAAATGTCGTTGACCGGCTTAATTGAATCAGAAAAACCCTACAAATACCGATATAAGAGACAGCCTGCACCGGCACTTGTCCCTCCACAAGTGCCTTTCAATGAATCCTTGCTACCAGCAGAAGGTTCCTTGAGAGAACGCCTGGCGGCATGGGTCACTCATCCAGAAAACAAACCCTTTGCAAGAGCCTTGGTCAACCGTGTTTGGGCCATGATGTTTAACAAACCATTGGTGAACCCGGTGGATTCAATTCCAGTTGAGGGACCTTTCCCTGAAGCCTTGGAGTCATTGGCCAATGAAGCCATCGCCTCCGGTTTTGATTTACGGCATTTGATTACCATGATTGCCAACAGCAGCCGCTTTCAGATCACCAGTAGAACATTGGATCAAAGTGAGACTCCGCCATTTCCAATGACAAGACTCAGACCAGAGCAAGTCGCGGGTAGTATCATTCAATCAGCCTCACTCGAAACGGTCGATGCCGACTCACACATATTGTCTCGAGTGATCCGCATCCTTCAACAAAGTGAATTTATCAAACGTTATGGGGATGCTGGTGAAGATGAATTTGTAGGGACCGGCGGTACCATCCCGCAAAGATTAACCGTCATGAACGGCAAACTCGTTGAGGAAAGAACCGAAGAAAACCTGGTCATGAATGCAGCCACGCGCATCGGCGCGCTCGCTCCGAATGATTCGGTAGCAGTCGAGATGGCGTATCTGGCGACTCTGACCCGACGCCCCACCGAAAGTGAAACGCAATATTTTACCAATCGATTTCGGGGAAAGAAAAAGAAAAAACGAGCCACAGAAATGCAGGATTTATTCTGGTCACTGATTAATTCCACGGAATTCGCCTGGAACCATTGAATCATATGAAACGCCCGTCACTCCATCACTGCGCCTCGACAACAAGCAACCGCCGACAATTCCTGAAGACGACAACTGCTGCAGGTATGGCATGGATGAACCCTCTTGCCCAACAGCTGGCGCGTTGCGCTGAAAACGATGTCTCTGAGACAAGAGGCAAGGCGATCATCCTTTTATGGATGGCTGGGGGGCCAAGCCAGCTGGAAACGTTTGACCCACATCCCTCTCAAAACGGATCCACAGGCAGGAAAGCAATTTCCACGCCCTTGAAACATCTGCAATTGGCACAGGGTCTAGAGGAAGTGGCAGAATTAATGAACGACGTTTCCCTCATTCGTTCCATGGTCAGTCAGGAAGGGGATCACGAAAGGGCTGTTTACAATGTGAAAACAGGATACCGCCCTAACCCTACGGTCGTGCACCCTTCTCTCGGATCCATTATTTGCCATGAATTGCCTGAAAATGCTGTTGAGATCCCGAGGCATGTTTCCATACTTCCGAATGAATGGCCTGCACGCGGCGGTTATTTAGGTGCCACCTATGATGCTTTTCAGATTGGAGATCCCGGCCAGCGCATCCCGGATGTGATTTCCCCTGTCAGCAAAGAGCGACTTGAACGGAGACTCCAAGGGCTTGACGTCGTGGAACGAGCTTTCATGAAAGGTCGTGACCCTGAATGGATAGCGTCCCATACACGCCACCGAGCCACAATTGATGAAGCACTGAAGATGATGGACTCGGATCAAATCAAGGCCTTTGATGTGAATCTTGCGACAGCGACGGAAGTAAATGCATATGGCGACACAGCATTTGGTAGAGGCTGCCTGGCAGCTCGTCGACTGATCGAGACCGGGGTACGTTGTGTAGAGGTCACACTGAGTGGATGGGACAGTCACATCAACAATCATGAGACCCAGTCAAAACGCATCGCGACTTTAGCACCTGCACTCGCAGCTCTGATTCGTGATCTGAAAGAACGCGAACTCTTGGAAAACACCATGGTCCTTTGCGGAGGCGAATTTGGCCGTTCTCCGGAGCTGAACCCTTTGGAAGGCCGCGATCATTGGCCTCATGGTTTCAGCTTCTTAATCGGTGGAGGAGGCATCGCTGGGGGGAAAGTCATCGGCGCCACCGATCCAGAAGGCATCAGGAAACAACCAGAGAACCCCGTGCGAGTTCAGGATTTACATGCTACCATCCAACACTGCCTGGGAATCGATTCTGAAAAAGAAATCATCACCCCCGTCGGTCGGCCCATTTTCCTGAGCGAAGGCAATGTCGCGCGCGAACTACTCGTAACGAGTTGAGCTCGTATTAGTATGCTTACCATTGAATACAGAGGCATCGCCTTTTCCCTGGTGAAAAAATCAGTTACGTGTCAGACCGTATCACTTGATAAAGTCTGGAAGTAAGAGAGCCCTCCCCCCCAATGAAAACTGAGTAATCAAGCAAGCTTGATCAGCATGACGCCTTCGTTCACAACCGCGGCATCAAAGATGAGCTCCTCATCCATAGCGTTGATAGATCAGTCACATTGGGCCCCATGAAGCCAACGAACAGGTCCATTCAAACGTTTAGGACATTCGAAAAGATCAGTTTATCCATAAATGCGAAAGACTGATAAGTGAATCATTGCGAGACGCGTCGTTCATTCGAAAAGCGCCTTTTCATGGCCAAGCCAAGTTCTTTTACCGCACGCTTGCCGTCATCAAAAGCCTCGGCAAATTGCATGAAACCATGCAAGGCTCCCTCGTATTGGATCAGGTCGATTGGGACCTGAGCGTCTTTTAACCGTTCAGCATAGTTCTCTCCCTCAGTTCGCAATACATCATATTCAGCGGTCACCACATGAGAGTAAGGTAATCCCTCAAGTGTCTCAGCGGTGCATGGTGATGCGTAAGGATTCTGACGGTCTGCGGGCCTCGGCACATACTGGTCCCAGAACCAACGCATGATATGCCGTGTCAGCCCATGATCCTCTGCAAACATGTGATAGGTGGCAGATTCAAAATTGGGTTCTATGACTGGATAGATCAACCACTGGGAATCCAACTTGAATGCGGCTTGATCGCGAGCCTTCAAAGCCACAGCAGCGGCAAGATTGCCTCCCGCACTATCGCCGCACACCGCAATTCTTGCCGGATCTACTCCAAGGCGATCAGCATGCTTCACAACATACTGCGTTGCTTCAAGACAATCATCGAAGGCCGCTGGAAAAGGGGACTCAGGCGCCAGTCGGTAATCGACACTGACAATCACAGCTTCAGAAATCGCCGCCAAATGACGGCATAAAGCATCATGTGTTTCAATGTTACCGAGCACCCAACCTCCGCCATGAAAATACAACACCACTGGAAGTTTACCATTGGTTGAGGGGCGGTATATGCGTATGGGTAAACGATCCTCAATGGCTAGATTTTCAACGTGATGAAGTGGAGGTCCATCGCCAAACAAATCGGTAAATCCTGAAAAAATGTACCGACTTTCGGCAGGTGGCAACTCATCCCAACCAGGAGCACCCTGGTTGGCGATGGCCTTGAGGAAAGCTTGTGCTTGTGGGTGAAGTGGCATCTGGATCAGCGATTCGTTAAAATTTCATTCGATTGTATCAGGTCATTCTCTAAGGTTACCTGTTAAATAGCGCTAGAGTATTTTTCACTCTACCTGAGTATTGAAAGAACTTAATCAAGCAAAGATCTCGATCGGGGAAGAGACTTTGTCAGGCCCGCGCTCGTCTTTAGATCATGCAAAAGTATATCTCCTGGTCAAAACTTGATTCCCTATACTCACTTTAAGCTCAACAATGTCGAGTGGCCCAGGTGGTGAACAAAACAAGGCGCGGACTCGAATGGCATTTCTTAAACCTCAAAGAAACTTCGCACCAAACATTGAAATTCAATTTCCTGGATTCGTTGTAATTCTTCAATCACGGACTGATCGGCAGAGTCGGCCAATTCTCGAGAAACGAGATCGACAAAGCCAAAAGGATCCCACTCACCCGATTCTATCAATGAATTCAGATTAGGTGAAACATCTCCCCCAAACGGTTGTGTCAGAATCTGCTTTGCGATTTCAGCATAGGCAGGGTGCGTCCCGACTCGATGAAACCAGTACTTGGAATTCCCATAATCAGGTTCACGCCGATGCATGATACCATGCAGGAAACTACCGGTCGCTGAGGAAATTGACTGGGAAATCGAATGGGATGCATCTAAATGATCATGCCAGAGCAGAGCAGCAGAGCGCAACAGATCGATGAGTTCGGCATTTAAATGCCGGGTATTTGACCAATCCCTTACCTTGGCATTCAACTCTGACGGTTTCTCAACAGTATTACGAATACCAGGTCCCAACCCGGGGTAATCAGGTGTTGAAATCAGTTCCAAGAAGCTGACGGTTAAATCATTGGTTACATTCATATATTCAGCTCACTGTGCTCAAAACTAAGCGGAATCCAGATGAGAAAAACCTCACATCTGGTCAAGAAGTTGACGGGCCTTGCGAGTCCAAACCTTATCCTTCTTCTGAACAAATGAAGGCGCATGTTTTTCGTCTTCGATTACCTCTTGAAGCTGTTGAAGAGCCTCATTGGACATCCCCTGCTTTTTATAAATTTCAGCTAATAAAACTCGCGCTTCGGCGTAAGTCTGCGTTTCGAGCACGGTCTCAAGAGCCACTCTGGCCTTGTCGGTTGAATCAAGTTTTGAGTAAGCGTTGGCTAGTGCCATCATCGTGGCTCCGTAATCGTGTTTGGGGTTCTCTTCGATCACTTTTTCCAACATGGTAACCGCTTTCTCAAGCTGGTCGAGTTTGATCAGGCACTGGCCATATGGCCCCAGAATGTCCACATCCTCGGGATCGCGCTCGAAAGCAGCTTCATAGCATGCAAGTGCCTTATCCGGTTTACCTTGTTTTTGATAGATATCACCAAGTTCGGCATGGTGGTGGGCCTTGTCAAGGTGATGGATCTGCTCTTCGAGCTGTTTGATCCGTTCCCGTTCCGCGGCACCAGGCCATTCAAATGATGGACCTTTCTCCATCGCTTTTGCGCTGCGATAAACCATGAAATAATAGAGCATGGCGGAAAAAGCACCAAAGAAGAAAATCAATACCGACCATAACCATTCCTCTCTACGAATGGCGTCTACCAGCATCCATATCTGGAATGCCGTCATAATCAGGAAAAACGGATTGGTGAGAATTTCCCTCCAATCGTCGAGAATCAGCGCAAGTTGCATATATGTATTTATTCACATGTGACGTGGAAATTGCAAGTCAATGGCCTCAAGTTGGGCCCTCAGGGACTTGGAATCTTTATGGAAAGAAGGTAATTCCTCGTGTGTAACTTGAAAAGCAAACCCATGTGATACTGACTGGCTTCATGGCCTCTTGGCCAATAAAGCGCTTGCCAAACGTGCTTTTCGGATCACGCGTAATTTGTGGGTGCCTCGACAGATGATTTCATGCTCATCATGGGCTCTGAGTTCAAATGAAAACATATTTCTGTCCTGATAAATGATTTTGGCATGACAAGTGATCAGGGCGCCCAGAGGTGAGGGAGCTTGGTGCTTCACCTCCACTACTGAACCCACAGTTGATTCATCCTCTTCCAGATAAGGTAAAACAACTCCACGTGCGGTATGCTCCAGGAACCAGATTAGCCACGGGGTGGAAAGAATCTCGGGCATCACTTCATCTGCAAAATCGATGATGTGTTGCTCAGTCACTCTGAATTCTAAGTGACTGGATTCTCCAGTGCGTGGGCGCCTGTTCATGTCAGTGATGCATACTCAACGATTCGCGCTAACAATAAAGATTAGGCTGACCAAGCTTTGATTACAGGTGAAATCAATCCTGCATTGGTCCAATGAGTTCGATAAAATTACCATCCGGATCGCGAATAACCAGAAGTGCATTTTTCCCTCCTAAAGGAACAGGAGTCTTACCTAGGAAAGTAACTTTGGCTTTTTTAAGGCGTTCAATACTTGCTGAAAGGTCTGTGACATGCAACGTCAGGTAGCTGAAACCCAATGTTGAATGAATATAGGTTTGGTCTGTTTGGCTTGCCTCAGCTTTGGGAAAGGACATCATCTTGAGGCGACTTTGTTTTTCCCCTGCACCAAGCACGAACACCCTGGCCACAACTTCCATTTCATTCACCAAACCAATGGATGTGGCAAAAGCTGGTGGTGCTGAAAACCCCTTCACCTCTTTACAGCCGATCACATCTTTGTAGAAAGACGCCGATTTATCGAGATCCTTCACAACAATCCCGAGATCAAGTACGGGGGATGAAAAAACCTCAGATGGTTCATTTTCCTGACCCAGCACTTCGAAACTGTCACCGCTTACAATCGAAACGAAAAGCAGCAGAGCTAAAAACCGTTCTGTTAAACTGGTATGTGAAGATTTCATAAAAGGTGAAGTTAAAGATAAAGAGAGTGAGTTCAAGCACTGATTCAGGGCAATAAAAAACTCTCGGGCACCTTTCAGGAGAGAGGATCTTTCAGAGGGCCCGGTTTGAATGCGGGGTGCCCTGGCCAGGAAGGCTCCTGAGGCAGTCTCATTTGATGAAAGCTTTGGAGGAAGCTCTTACTGATGTCCGTGCCCTCAGGGGCTAGATGTTGATGCGCCTCTTTTAATTTGTAAAATGGGATCGAGGGATATCGATGATGTATCCAATGGTAACCTTCGTTATGTTTGAAGAAGTTATCAAATCTGGAAAGGTTGGACCTGGCTCCGCTACGAGTGTTGTGGTGTTCCTCTATTTCCGACCAATATTGATAAATGGGAAACGACCAAATCAAAGGTATCAGCCAGTAGATCAGCAAAAGATCCAAAGATTCATAAAAAGCAAAAAGACTCACTAATGGAATCCAGAATAAAGATAATTGAAGCCGACTGGAGACTGTGTCCAAATCTGGACCACTTTTCAGGTAGTAATACGTGGGACCACCTAAAAACGGTTTGATAAACCAGATGTAAATCATGTTCGGATTCTTATTCAACAATCCATAACGATTGTAATCCTGCATGGTAATGTCTGATTTCCCCATCAAATCAATGTGATGCTGATGATGCTCTACCTGAAATCCTTTCAAAGTCTGTAAAAAAGGGTAGGCATACAGGCTTTGAAGTTTGTAGTGCAGCGAACGCGTTGCAAACAGATTATAATGGGAAGCTTCATGGAGAAGCGCCTCTCCCAAGCAAAATTGAATGTAGCCTATGAACCAGACAGTCATGAGGGTGAACCACCATTGATCCAGCCATATGGAAACGCCAGCTGCCCCTGTCATGAATAACCAATCGCGGCATATCGCGCCCAGTCCCCGCAAGGTGCTGCGTTCACAAAAGTCTTTTAAATTTATTTTTTCTTCCACTATACCTGATTCAATCAACAATTTAGGTCGATCACATGAGTTTTGGGTTTTCCGCTTGATAGGAGTGCGGGTAGAGGTTCATAAAAAAAGAAACCACTTTTGACAAGAATCGATCGTATGAATCCCAAAAACTCAAACCAACAAAAGGAATCTTCCGGCTCCGTAAAGCGGATAATGAACTTCATCAGTCAAAAAGCCAAAGTAATGGTTCCTTTGTTTTTGATTTTGGGAATTCAAGGGTGCCATCAGCAAACCAACCCGACTACAGATTCAGTAGAAGAAGATAAGGACCGCAAAGCGCTTATCATGACGGTTTCTGAGCCCATCAGATTCATGGCCGAACGCATCACAAATGATTCATGGGCTACGATAAAGTTTCCTGCAGACGCCTCAATCGCGGATCCTGTCTATTGGAATCCGTCTCCTGATACGATGAGACGCTATCAGGATGCCGATCTCATTCTGCTAAACGGCGGTGGTTATGCCAAATGGATTAAGTCAGCGAGTTTGAAATTATCTCGACTTCACGACACCTCCGCAGCATTTAAAGATCGATTCATACTTGCAAAGGATGCTGTGGTACACCAGCACGGCCCTGATGGAGAACATTCGCACAAGGGGTATGCCACTACCACATGGCTGGATTTCGAACTGGCTGGAATGCATGCGGATGCGATACTGAAAGTTTTGATAAAACAATGGCCTGACCATGAGGAAACGATGAAGAAAAACCATTCAATCCTGAGGAACGAATTTAACAAACTACATCAAGACATGCTTGATATCGCAAAACAAATTGGAAACACCCCCTTACTGGCATCGCATCCAGTGTATCAATACCCGACAAAAGCATACGGCCTGAAGATTCACTCCCTACACTGGGAACCAGACACCACTCCTGATGAGAGTGAGTGGAAGGACCTTGATTTTTTTCTGACTTCAAACCCTGCGCAATGGATGATCTGGGAGGACACTCCAACTGAAGCGACGCAAGGCATGTTGAAACAACGTCAAATAAAATGGGTGGTATTTCGCCCGCAGGGAGGGCTCATTGAATCAGGTGATTTTTTATCCAGCATGCAGACGAATCTGAAAGCTCTGAACTCCATCAAACCCTAGATTGAAAGTTTCACCCTGAGCAAATCCGAGGGGCGTGGGATGTGAGCCCTGTTTGCAATGCTTAGTTAAAAAAGACGCCCTTGCGCTGGTAGGTAGGCTCGTCCAGATTCACTGAATTATAGAAAGTCGGATCAGTGTTGGCAAATCGACCATTTTTCTTCCCCCCTAAATTGAGGAAGGTTTGGAAATAAGGTTTTCCACCTCGTTTTGAGCGTTTGGAAGAGGATGGAGGCATCATGGGATTGGAGGTTTCAAGATTTAGCGCGCCAGATACATCCGTTCCACTCAAAACCATTTCTTCATCCAGGCTGCCTTGTTGTTCCGCAATTCCGGGTTGAACACCATCCTTTTCAATATCAACTTGAAAAACTTCCATACCAGGTTTCGGATTACCATCAATGACTGCAAGCGTATTGGGCTTAGGCCCTGAAAAATGGGCACTGACGATACTCACTCTCAGATGATCTTTCATTTCACCATTGACTGAAGTCCCAACCACGAGTGATTTATCAGCAGGCAGGTATTTTCTGATATGTCGTTTAATGCGCTCGACATCTTTGAATGTCAGGCTTTCGTCACCCGTCACCTGAAGGAGACAGGCATCCGCCAATTTTAAAGCACCACCATCTTCCATCTGCGGATGCGCTAGTAATGAATCAAGGGCCGACTTTACACGATCTTCACCATGCGCATGGGCTGAGGCAAACAAACCTTTTACATGATGCCCTTGAAACAGGTTCTTGAGGTGGGAAAGGCGAATATTTGTCAAACCGTCAGCATGCAACATCCCCCAAACCCCCTCCACAGCTTCGGTCAGGCATCGACGACTGAGTTCAAAAGCTTCTTTAAGCTTAACCGACTGAGTTCGTTTCTTTAAATAGGACTGGTTTGGTAGCGCGATAACGGCATCGGCTTCTTGGACCAACTGGTTAAGCGATTTCTCAGCGACTGCCGTTTTGTCTTCACCCTCCATGTCGAATGGCAAGGATGCCACCACCAGCACCATGCTGTTTTGCTGACGCAGGGTTGAAATCACCCTGCCCATGAAATCACAAGTAAACTCACCACCAAGCCCAGCAACGATAACAGCCCATTTTGAGCTCTTACCCAATGGGAGAGAATACGCCTCGTCTTCGGCGCTACCCTGCTGGTCTGGAGTTTCAGCATTGCCATGAACACTGATATTTCCACCTCCATCGCAAAGCAAGGTCAAGGTGGATGGATGAAGGTCTTCAAAAAGGGACGGATCATTGTTCAGCGCAATTCCTTTGAATGCAAATTCGCCTCGCTCCAATATCGTAGACGAAACAAGACAACCCATTTTACCGATACCGATCAAACGATGGGTATCAGATTGAGATGTTTCTGGAGAATCACCGGACTGAGGAAAAGCAGAGTGTGTCATACCGTGAATGAGTCAAAAATTAATGATCGATGCGCAATAAATTCTTGAGGCGCTGTTTAAGGGGAATGATTTTTGAGCTTGCTTCTCTCTGGCGCACCATATCAAAGGCACCAAATTTCAGAAGTCCCAACGCAGTGGCATATTCTGGTCGTTCGATGATGGTGCTTGGGCCGTGCAGATTCACTGCTGCCCCAATCTGAACCGGCAATTCTAGAACCTTACCAGCAAGAGTGCATATTTCAGGGATGTAGGCACCTCCTCCGCAAAGAACAACAAGTTGAGCCATATCGGCAACATCACAGCGATCCATTTCAGCCGCTATGATGGCAAATATTTCTTTCAACCGCTCGGCCATGATCCGATGCAAATTTTCAACATTTACGCGACGATCCATGATCCCTGATTCATTGGTAATTTCCCGAACCTGACCTCGCGCTGCTTCAGACACAATAGCAGAGCCAAATTTTATCTTAAGATCTTCAGCACGCTTGAAAGGGCAACCCAGACCGGTGGCCAGATCCTGAGTCACATGGTCACCTCCGACCGCTAGCACACCAGAGTGGCAAACAACCCCTCGAGAACAAATCGCGTAATCCGTCGTGCCTCCTCCAAGGTCAATGACCAAAGCACCTTCCGCTTTTTGAGCAGGGCTCAGCACTGCTAGTGCAGATGCCAGACCGTTGAAGGCAATATTTTCTGCTTCCAGTTTCATGCGACGCAACAATTGCACAGGTGCATGAAGATCATCTTTATATCCTTGAACAGCATGAAGCACGACGCCCAAATCTGATCCGCTTAATCCAACGGGGGAGTTGATCATACGCTGCCCGTCCACCATGAATTGCTGACGTATCACGTGGATCATGTGCTGCCCCTGAGCAAGATTAAACCTTCGCGCATTGCTCATGACATCATCTATATCTTCGTCTGTGATACAACGATCCAGAGATGCAATGGCATGCGACCCTGTATAGTTGCTCGACGTGATGTGCTGTCCTGTGACTCCCAAGTAAACTTGATGTAATTCTAAATCCGATTTTAGTTCGGCTGCCTTGACTGCCTGACGAATGGCCTCATAGGCAAGTTTGCGATCAACGATCTGTCCTTTGATGACGCCTTGTGAAGGCGCCTGACCAAACCCAATGATGTTAAGAGCTTCGGACTCATTAAGTTCAGCAACGATGGCGACCACCTTCGAAGTACCAATTTCCAGAGCAGTAATGAGGGAATCCTGTTTAAACATCCACATGATTCAAATGAGGGGTATGATTTCGGAGCTGTCTTTTATCTGCCTGCATGGCCTCTTCAGGAACCCATTCATAAGGCATGTTGTTGGATATACTTAAATCAAGAAACGCAAGCCGCCGTCCAATCTGACGGCCAAACTCTATGACCTGCATCCATTTTGCCAGTTGGCTTTCCACATTAGCGTGAGCAAACAGAATCCTCTGACCGTCTTTGGTTAGAACTTTGAGTATATCTTTTTCTGAAATATCAATACTGACAATCTCTTGCGAATCTTTAAGTGCGGATTTACGGAAGGTCATCACCCATTGAAGGGCTGATTTTAATCTTGCATCAATCACTTTGTTGCCGATGTGGTATTCAATATCTGAAGCACCTTTGATTTCGGGCAATTGCTGCCACTTCAACAGCGACGTCACTGGAATTTCGCCCTGCTTGGGAAGGGACATCACCACACCTTTCTCGTCCAGAAGCAAGGTCGTCAATTTCAAATCAGCTTCCGGTTCACCGTCTAATTGCAAGAGCCGAATTTGCGCCTTGGGTTTTCTCTCTCTTACATGAATGCTTAGCGTCTCTGGAAAAATGCGTTCTACGGAGGCTTCCGCCACAAATGGAGACAGTTCAAGATTGCGTTTAATCTCGGCAAGGTGAAAAGCCAATAGATTGTCCCCCGCCCTCAAGCCGGTCCATTGAATCAACTTGTGCTGGGGAATCACCCCCTGAGAGCGCACCTGAAATCTCTGAAGCGAGAGTGAACGATTGTTCCAGACAAAATTCTCAAGAAACATTTCAATGCCTCCCTGAAGCATCCAGGCCAGCAGAGCCAGAGAACCTAAATAACCTCCTATGCGTGCAATGCGTTTCATCCAGCGCTGACGTCGTTCGCGACGCTGGCACCCGAGACCAATATGCTCTGGAGCAGCTGCAGCACTGAAGGGTGATTTGGATGAACTAAATAGCATGGTGGTGGTTAAGCGCCTCTGTTTTGCTGCCTATGTGAGTGATACGAGTGACGAAGAATGGCGTCTTCAATCATCCAGTCGCAAAGTTCCGCAAAACCTGTTCCTTGAGCTGCGGTTGCCATGGGAAGCAGACTTGTTGCTGTCATTCCGGGAAGTGTATTTACCTCAAGAAGAAACGGATGATCATTATCGAGTATTAAATCGACTCTTCCATAGCTTTCACACCCCAGAGCATTGAAAGCCTCCAAAGCTATTTTCTGACAAAGCCGTGTAGTCGCTTCATCTAATGCCGCAGGACAAGTATAAGTGGTCGCTCCTAAAGTATACTTGTGCTCATAATCATAAGCAGCCTCATTATTCGGGCGTATCTCTACAATTGGACAGACTCTTTCGCCCATGATCCCAACTGTCAATTCACGCCCCTGAATGTACTGTTCCACCAACACCTCGCTGCCGTATTTAAAAACCTCTCCCAAGGCGTCCTGCCACTCAACCTCATTGTTCACAAAATGCAATCCGACACTGGATCCCTGACAAATCGGTTTGACGACAAGCTTTCCGCCTAATTCAGGAGGAAGATTCGCCTCTTTATTGACCACCGTGACAAAATCAGGTGTGGGTAATCCTTGCTCAAGAAAGATACGTTTGGAAGCCAACTTGTCGAATGCAAGCCGGCTGGATTCAGGCCCGCTACCAGTGTAGGGAAGGCCACGCGACTCCAGAGCAAGTTGCACTTCGCCATCTTCACCGTAGGTTCCGTGAAGAGCCAAAAACACAGCATCAACACCTTCTGGAATCTGTAAAACCCCATCCTTGGGATCAACTAAAAGGACTTGATGCCCAAGTGATTCAAGGGCCTGAGACACTGCGTGACCTGACTTTAATGAAACCTCCCTTTCAGCCGAAGGGCCTCCCATCATCACCGCTATGTGCTTCTTTTGACTCATTCTCCCATCACCTGCACTTCCACTTCCAAATCAATATTGCGTTTGGATTTCGCACAAGTTCGAACCCGTTCAATCAGAGTCAATACGTCATCAGAGGTGGCATTGCCTCGATTCACGATGAAGTTCGCGTGAACCTCGGAGATCATGGCATCTCCGACGTGTGCCCCTTTCAATCCAAGCTCTTCAATGAGCTTTCCTGCAGAAATTTCAGTAGGATTCTTGAACATGCAACCAGCGCTGGATGCAATGGGCTGTGATTGACGCCGTCGCTGACTGTAGTCATCCATGGCCTGCTTGATCTGCTTGGGGTCTTCCGGGGTCCCTTCAAAAACAGCCTCGAGCGCAATGTGTTCCTTGAGAAGCGGACATTGGCGGTAGCGAGCTTCAACATCTTCCGCATTCCATTCGTGAATCAAGCCCTGTCGATCCATCGTGGTTAAGTGAATCAACGGCTCAAAAGCCCAACTCTTCATGGCACCCGCGTTCATCCTCAGAGCACCACCTACGCAACCGGGTATTCCTTCGAAGAATTCCAAACCGGAAAGCCCAGCCTTTCGGGCTGTTTCTGAAACCCGCTTTAATCGCACACCGGCGCCGCAGATCAAACGATCTCCCTCTAC
>KB911991.1 GCA_000383715.1 Verrucomicrobia bacterium SCGC AAA164-E04 | reverse complement strand
ATCGCGACGGAATCATTGCCTGCGATGGCGGTCGAAGCACCTCCCTTGGTGAGGTTCATGTAAAACACATAGGTGGCATCTCCTGAGAGTCTTCCAAAATCAACATCAGTTGGAGAGTCGGATACAAACGTTGAAGAGGCGATGACGGTCGCGGGATCTTCAGGTTCCGCGGGAGTGGTGGGCTTGGCATTGGCTGCCAATTCGCTGATTTCTGCCTGAGCAAGCGCTTCGTCATAAGTAGCCCAGGAATAGAGAATGCTTCCACTTCCCATGGCATCCGCTTCCGCAACTACCCGAGCCGCCATCACTTTGACTTCTCCGAATAGCTCGAAATTTCCAACATAATATCCGGAGAGCTGGCCGTTCAGATACAAACGCACTTCCTCGTTGGCGAAATCGTTGACGAAGGCAGCGTGAACGTCTTCCTCGAAAATAGATTCGGGTTCACCGCTTCCGTCCGGTTCAAACACATGATCCATCACGCCGAATTCCGTGACTCCGAAGAAGCCGGTTTCATTCCATTGTTCCAATTTTAGTCCGAAGGCATCATTTCCTGCCAACGCAGTGGATGCACCGCCTTTGAGGGCATTGAAGAAAAAGACATAGGTAGCATCTTCTGACAAATCGCCCATATCAACCACGGTTGGTCCGACCAGTGCCTCGTTTGAAAAGGCAACGGGATCTGCAGCACGTGCCGTTATTGCTGTCAGGAGGCAGCAAACCAGAATTTGCGCATATCGCCTGTATGAGAAGTAGTGGTTCTTTATTTTTTTCATTTGGTTTTCTTATTTCAAAGTTCATGAGCCTGATGGCTGCCGCATTTTTTCTTTTTGTTCTGAAAGAAGCAAATTCCTATTTGATTGTTTATTTTTCCAGAAGATTTCTCACAGCGATGATACAGGTGAGGAAGTGTCCAATTCCATATGCACTCTGGATTAGCAGGCATGGGATAATCTGGCTTCATCCCATGACTCATAAAAGTTGGGGGATCATCAAAACGGACATGATTCATAATGGAGATTTCATTAAAGATTGCACGTAATTCAATAGTTGAGAGATTTCCTATAACTAACTCGCCTATCAAATCACAACGCACTTATTTTCGTTTAAATAGTTGCGGTTGAAAAGGGATGCGAACCCACTTCACATCTACGATTCTAAAAAACACTTAAACCAAAAATTTGAAAACATTAATCAACGATCCATTGGGTTACCCCTTTGTGTATGAATTGATGTTTTTTCAGTTCATCACCACAACGAATCTCCAAATTGATGCGTGAGGGGAAATCATCAAAAGAAAACGGTGTATGAATTTGGGAGATATTCTCTATTGGGATAGAAACATTGGCTAGTTCATCACAATGAAAACTGTATTCACAATTCACATGATATTGATGTAGCAACTTCTTCAGCTTTTGATACGGCGTTTTCAACATTATCCGCCAGGGCAACAGCAACGCCCATACGACGTTTTCCAGAAACACCCGGTTTACCAAATAGTCTTATTTGGGTGCTCGGTTTTTTTAACGCGCCAAAATTAGTAAAACTTACATTTTCGCTGTGACCTTCCAATTTGATGACATGAGACGCACCTGGGCCGTAAAAATTTATTTCGGGGATCGGAAGACCTAGTATGGCCCTTGTGTGCAATGCGAATTCTGATAAATCTTGAGTAATTAAGGTCACTAACCCGGTATCATGCGGTCGAGGAGATACTTCGGAGAAATAAACTTTTTTGTCTTTTATAAACAACTCAACACCAAATACTCCATGGCCCTTGATATTATCAACGACTTCAGCTGCGATCCTTTTTGATTCATCGAGCAATTCATCTTTCATTGGATGGGGTTGCCATGATTTTATGTAGTCACCATCGACCTGTTCATGGCCTATTGGTTTACAAAATGTTATTCCATCTTTATGCCTCACAGTAAGAAGGGTTATTTCATAATCGAAATGAATAAACTCTTCAACAATGACTCTTCCCGCCCCGGCCCTTCCTCCTGACTGAGCATACTCCCAGGAGAATTTTATATCATCAGATGATTTTACAATGCTTTGTCCTTTTCCGCTGGATGACATGATGGGTTTTACAACACAAGGTAACCCAATCTCTTCTATTGCTTCTTTAAATTCTTGTTCCGTAGAGGCAAATTTGTATTTCGATGTATTAATCCCAAGAGTTTCAGCTACTAAAGTTCTTATACCTTCTCGGTTCATGGTTAGAGAAACTGCTCGAGAGTTAGGTATGATTGTATGGCCGTTCTTTTCTGCTTCGACAAGCACATCAGTAGCTATGGCTTCGATCTCGGGGACAATAATGTCTGGGTTGCATTGATTTATCACATCCTTCAATTGTTGAGAATCAAGCATGTTGATAACGAATGCATGATCAGCAACTTGCTGTGCAGGTGCGTTTTTGTATGAGTCAACTGCAATAACTTCAACGCCTAAACGCTGAAATTCGATTACAACCTCTTTTCCTAGTTCGCCACTCCCACAAAGCATTACTTTCGTTGCGCTGCTTGAGAACGGTGTTCCTATTTTTGGTTCCATTTTGGTAAAAGTTAATTTTAGTGACTTCGAAAAGTATCGAAAATACTCCGTTGAAGTCAAACCAATCAATCATTCGGACAGTTTGAAAAACGATTTGATCGGTCAATCTATCAGCTCTCGGAGAGAGGAAACTCGGATGATATGCTTGAATGTCATTTGGTGTGGAAACCTTAATGGAAGATCCGACCGAGTAGGGTGGTAGCCCTTCTCAAATTGACCGTTCCTACATCTCTTTGGGTTCCGAACATTAGGTTCCTTCGGGTCGAGTGACATAAACTGGGCCGGAGTTTGCGTTAGCCTGAACGGGTTCGATACTTGTTTAATTTCTAGAATAAGCAACAAGCAGATGATGTTGGAACGGGATCGAAATAAGTAATTCACATTCGATGATGCAAAGCACTGGAATGTTTGATCCCCGTTGATGGATATCAAGTTGTAGTAGTAACAATCAAAAATGATACCCTATCAAGGCAAATTCAGACTATCCATGGCTTACGGCAATGATGTGGCGCAAGCGATCAAATAATTAACAGCCAATACTTGTAAATAGTTGAGTAACTTGGAAGAAAAGATGGGGGTAGGATTCTTGATGCCGTAACGTAGGGTCGCAGGGGTATCTCAACTGGAATCCTATTGATTTAGGGCAACAATCTTTGTTTGGTGGATCATTAAAACTGTCCTCTATTGGGATGTTCGACCTCGTTGAGAAGTATGCGTTGGTCTCCATAAGGTTGCTTGCCCTGATCTCTTGGATCAATCTTCGATCATTAGAATGTTATTACCTGCCATGCCTGGCTGGCCTGAACAATACAGATGAAGTTGATCGGGCGCGTTGTTGGCCAGAGTGATCCGGACGTAAGAACCTCGCTTTCCAGGCACACCTTCGATGACCACGCCTGCTTGATACTCTTCACCTCCACGGTGGGCGCCGTCCTCGGATGTGGAAAATCTGAGTGGGAAGCCGGCATTGGTTTCCAGAGACTGGTCGAAGTAATAGGTGTTCCCACGTTTCAAGGTCAAGTGAGGATTGAAATCCCGGTTGATGGTGAAATGCGGTCCATTGTCGGGATACACGTTTATTTCGTAGCCGTGGTATGCGACCCGGTTACCTCCGTACTCGCCGAAAGGTATCCTGGTGGGCAGCTGATAGTCTTTGTCGTTGATCAAGTGATAGGCTGCAGAATCCATTTCCTTGAGGTCCTGCCTGGAACATGGTTTCCATTCCGAATGAAGGTTCTCACACCAACCCTGAGGTCTGGACGCCTCTTTGGGGGCCTCGGGATGTCTTGTGAGCATCTCATTGTAACCAATATTCGTGGCCCAGACATGCCATAGGTATTCATCAAGCTGGCACCCCCAACCGCATGAGGTCGCGTTGTACGTATACCAGGCGTTTTCTGGATAAACCCATTCCCCATTGATGGGCCTCACTGTCCGGTCGATACCACGTGCTCGATCCATTGCATTGGAAAGGGTTGATGACCACGTATCACCGGCTTCATCGTCTGGCAGACCAAAATCCTTGGGGTAAACACCCTGGAAAGCTTTTCCATACTTGTGGAACAGTTCTTCGACCGCGATGTCCATTTCGCCATCACGAGAGTGTCCAACGCCGGAATGCCCCGGGCGAAGCGCCTGGGCAGGAACCCAGAAACGCTGACCGGGCCTGAAGGCGATCCATGCGTTATCCAGTGCCTTGGTATCGACCAGAACAATGAGGTAATTTCGTCCCTCGGGATCTTTCTGATGATAATCGAAAATTTTCGGGTCGTCCGGGATGAAATCTTCGTCGTTGTCGATGAGCTGGGCGTATATCTTCGCCGCGTGAATCATCTCCGGAACAGGTGTCTTTGGCATCCCCGCAATCGTGACACCGAAGACATTGATGTATGTATCAAAGAATTGTTCCATGCCGCAATCAAGCCCGGCCAGGTAAGGATATGCTGCCTTGTATTGCTCAAGGTTCATGGGTTCGAAATCGGGCCGGAGATAGGTTTTCGCCATACTCGACCGGGATGGAAGCAGCGGTAGCGACTTTTTGGCAACGGGTTCGGTGAGTTCAACCGTAGACGAGAGACGGGGCATTTCGCACCCCACCAGAAATACGACGGTGAGTGTTGTGGCTAGAAGGTGTTTGACGTTCATGTTTTACCGTTTATCGCTGAGGACCTTGATTCATATCCTGCTGATCGGGAGGATTCTTGTAAAATGGAAAAGTGAACTGTATGAAATATCTCTCGGGGAAGGCAGTGCCGACCCGTCTTGTAGATTCCGCTCAGTGGTCGCCGGCAGATGATGGATCCCAAACAAAAAACCAATCAAAAGTTGTGTTTTCAAAATCGCATGGACCTCGTTTAGCTTAGGAGACAAACCGAGCAAATACATCCAGAAACATCCAACAATCCAAATGATATGGATATCAAAGCCAGAAACGAACCCATGCTGGGTTACGCTTAGGAGATGTGATCGCGTTGAGGTGGGAACAAGTCGATTTATCAGAAAAGACATTTACTCTTGGGACACAAAAGACGGACAGAACAGTGATTAATTCCATGGCAACTCCCCTGCTCCGCCACCTGCTCAAAATCAAAGTTAAAGGGAATAACCCAGGATCCATTTGTGCAGGCCTTAAAATCAAGGTCACAAAAAATCTGTCGAACGACTTCAATGCCCCGTTGGCAAAAGCCGAACTAATCGAGAAGAATTTGTATTGTATCGTTTGTAGGAAAAATTTTATTGGAATAGGGAGAACCTGACATTGACCGGCTGTTGCTCAAAAGGAACATTCGGAGATGGTGTGGGTTGCTTACTCCGCAATCATTCAAGGCCGCGCTTCGACAAAAGGGAAAAACTTCAGCTCGTAATCCGGTTCGGGAAGGTTGTTCATGGACTCTGGAAAACTTCCATGATTCCAATACCAGTCGGCCACATCAAGCATCACCCCGGCGTCCTCTGCATTGAAGGTGTGGCCCCCTTCCCGGAATTTGGCCATGTTGTGCTTCGGCACGCCCAGCAGGTCAAAGACGGGCTGGGCCCCCTGATAGGCCGCCTGTGTACCGAAATTATTGGCCCAGACATCCTCATATCCATCGTTGGAAAGGACCACACGAGGGGCGACCAAGGCGCGCATGAAATGCTGGTCAAAGGGCAATGCGTGTTCCCGACCCACGAAACGACGAATGTCCTTGTGCATCCAGAAAAGCCAGCGATTCTCCCGTGTCAAAAGTTCCAGGGTCTCGGCTCCCGCCCGGTAATTGCGGTAAGTGGCCGCACCACCGCAACCGGACCCGTTGGGCACCACCACCTTGAAACGTAGGTCGGTGGCTCCGGCCAGCAGGGCGGCCTTGCCGGTCCTGGAGTGTCCGGTCACGATGGCCCGTGAGGCATCTATTTCCTCGAGGGTCTGCAGAAAGTCCAGAGTCCTTGAAGCGCCCCATGCCCAGGTGGCCAGGCTGCCCCAGTCTAGCTCGGGGTAGGCGGTCTGGACCGGTCCCACCACATCGTGCCCTTCGCGCCCGGGATCGAGCTGCCCGGTATCCACCAGGGCGATGGCATAACCACGCCGATTGACCCCGGCCTCATCGGGATGATCATCGCCGATCTTGACAATCACCGGGAACGGTCCCTTGCCCGTGCGCGGCGTGACCAGCACCACGCGCACAGTGATGTCCTGCCGCGGGCCGGTGGTGAAGATCACGATACGCCGCAGGCTGTGCTCGGTGCTACTTGCCTCGTCCACCTCGATACTGCGCACCTTGATTGCAGGAATCTCATCTGGCATGTGCCCGAACTGGATTGCCAGGATATCCTCCAGCATTTCCTTGCGTCGCGCATCCCACTGGGCCGGGCGAGTGACCCGGCTGCCATCTTTCATCACCAGCGGATCCGGCAGGGGATCATCAGCAGAAAGCAGACTGGGAGGTTTTTTACCTGACTGGCATGCGGTCGAACAGATCAGGATCAGACCCAAGACAAAGGGTCCCAGGATGTGCCCCTTTCTTAGTGTGTAGCATAGGGTGAAGTCGAACATAAATGAGTAATTTAACAAAAGCCTAGTGCGTTCCACTGCAAATGCAAGACGGCGATTGATCCCTCTCCATCCACCCCTAGGACAGCTTCGGGCATAGGCCCGACAGGGTGGTTCACCGACGCAGCTAACCTGAAGCGAGATGATATTGAGTCGGAGAAAAGTGTCTGCGCTTTGCGTCCTGAGAAAAGGAAGGCTCTCCACAAGGTCCTCAAGGACTGGCGCCAGCAAGTGAATGTCCCGGTAAAGACATGACCATCCGGGCTACCCAGGGAAACAGGGAACAGGCACCGGCGATTTCGAACGTGGAGCGCGGTGCCAGGTTCCTTCTTCATCCGTTCAAGGGCCTGCAAAGAAGTAAGGCATCTCCTGACGACAACATCTGTCATGCCTGGAGATGCCTCTGAGGACACAGAATGAGGACCTGAACCCTCAAGATACTCAAGGCGCCACGGCACGGGCGAACTGGGCTGGCAGAAGGTCTCCCGGTTCCAGCACAATCGGACTTTGTGAGTCATCACCAAAATCAACCCAGGGGCCCGTAATTTCGGTTGCGGACTGCAGCATCCCTTTCCACTCCAGAATAAGATTCATCCCATCACGCCGGAGACTCAATTCGGGGATAAGCACTTCTTTTTCTCCCGAGGTGATACGGATATTGTCGATGCCCACAATCTCGTTCCACCAGGTGGTGTTGGCCTCGATCCGCAAATCGATAGTCGGTGTTCCATCGGGAATATCGTAGGTCACATCCTGGAACCTGAGGTCCAGGCGTGTCGGGGATTCTCCATTGCTCACCTGATCACTGAAGAATTTGTCGTTACCCGAAGGAGCCGAAAAAGACATCAATGGATCCCCATCGTCGATGTATATGTTCAGGTAATCCGATGTCTCGAAATCAAGGAAGGTAGCTGCCAGGGCCACGGTCATCTTCAGCTTGTCCTTACCTGCAACATCAACAGGAGCATTCCATGTAATGGACTTCGATCCCGCGAATTTATTCAAGCCGGAACCTGCAAAAAAGCCCTCACCTTCAAAACCAGCAAAGGGACCTCCACCAAAAACAGCCCCACCGTCCCCCGGTGACTCAAGAGCGATAAAGAAGGGAATCACATCCTCTTCAGGAGGAAGGTCCAGAGCGTAGGTGGTGACGTCCATAGAGCCTACCAGCTTAATCGCGTTACCAATGCCGCTGACAGGTTCCCAATCGAAATCATCAATGGTGGAAGGGGTGTCATCCCCAATACTGTATGCCGAGAGAAACTCGCTGCCAAAGGCGCCTGTTGCATTGTAGGCCACCCATTCGAAATCAAATGTTCCCTTGGGAAATTCCACATCAGTGGTGGTGTATCGAAACGATCCTGTTCCATCCAGGCTCATGATATGGTCCTCATCGTTCAGTCCGTTTTTGTCCAGGTCAATGCGAAGAAAGGCTCCATCATCGGCACCGATCGCAAGCGCAATCGTGCCTGCTGTGGCAATCTCAATCTTCCCCCGGGAAACCGTGACAAATCCTCCATCTGGATTACCGGGCACCTCAAAGTCCCCGTCAAACACACCGCCACTTGCAGGATTGGCTGCGGCCACAAGGTCAGCTTCCGAGATTGTAGCCTTGGACTGCTGACTGGGAAGCTCTCCAGCGATCACCATCATGGCCTCCTCAATGCTGTCAACGCTTGCAGGAAGCACCCGCTTGAACGAAGCCACCACGGTGGCATTCCCAGGAAAAAATGCTCCGGCGAGATCGAATGAGTGGGTGTTTTTGACAAAAACACTATCACCTGTGGCCCCACCTGCAGCCGGGTGTTCAGAAGCCGCAATGGTCACAGGCCCGATATCCGCGGTGAGGGTCTGGCCAATACTGGAGACCAGCATGTCATCATGATCCGAGGATCGATAGGTCACCAGAGGTACCGCATAAGTAGCAAATCTGCTGGGAGAACCGCCGCTGCTGCTCTTGATCACCGCATCAATGGAGGATGGGTCAGGAAGATCCCCACCCGCGTCATCCTCCAGCACGGTGTGCCCCTTGGACTCAAGACGCTCAACCAGCACGAAATCACCCTCACCGGAAGGCGGGGGACTGAACAGGATGGTGGCTTTTGCCTTTCCTCCAGTCATCCAGCTGACCACTGAATCAAAGAAACTCAGAAAGTCTTCCGTGACATCCTCTGCCGCAATACTGTGATGCCAGGCCATGATACCCCGTTTCTCGGGGGTTGGAGCAGGAACCCCCACAAAGGAAATATCACTGTTACGTGCCCAGTAGATTGCCCCTTTCATATCGGCGTTACCCAGCTCTGACTGAATACGATCGAGTTCATAAACATCGCCTCCCTCAACCGTATACCGACTGCCATTTCCATCGGTTTCAAAGGTTTCCTGAAAGAGGATTTCCTGGCCAATAAGGTTTATCTGCAAACCTGCAAAGATCACGAGTATCACGCCGAAAAACCCGTGGCGGGCATGGCTTACCAAGCGAAGATGTGATAGTGTTTTCATACGTAGACAATGACTTGTAGTTGGGTGATTAATTTTTTGCAGTAAGGTCCCATCGTGAGAGCACATTGCCATCGAAGACTGCGACGGAAAAATACATCGCCAAGAGCACACACTCCTGAGCACAAAAATTTAGTGGATACTAAACATCCATACACGAGGGAATGTGGATGACAAGACCAAAATACTCCATCCTTGGATCAGCAGGAGGTAAGGTGTCTTGATAAAGCGAAGTTTCCACTCGCGGACAGTTCCGGGATGAAGCCCGGGGACCCTGGCAACGTCAGCCGAACTTGAGCCATGAGCTATCATGGCCTTCGCTTTTTGCCTGAGTTCCAAATCCAATGCTTCCACAGCCATGGAGTGAGTATATGCTCAGCAAGTATTCTGTACAAGGTCATAAAAAAGCTACTAAGTAACATGGGGAGGGACAGTGCTGGGAAGCCTTTCAACGCCTATCGGGAAAATAAATCTATGTAACCCATTAGATGCGGCTTAACTCAACGAATATCGGGGTGAGGATTCAACCCAAAAGCTTGTTTCGAGGTATGGTTGCGCCGAGATCAGGGAAAGCAAATTATTCACATGATCCTACTAGATCCGAAACTCCGGTCATTTCAGAACACATGTTTTTCTTCTTTTAAGAAACCCCTACTCCTCGTTCAAGGTTCCACTCTGAGGATGTAAAATCCCATGCTTCCCTTCTTGATCGTATAGGGACTTTTGGCACCAGCAACTACCTCGAAGCCTGCTGATAGATCTTCAGTGAACAGCAACTGGCCCTCTTCTTCCTTCATAGAGTAAGGTTGGAGGGATGATTTACTTACAACTACAGCTCAGCAGACGTGATACATAAAAAGCAGGACGTCTGCTAGAGCTTTGGAATTCCTGTTCTTGGGTTATGGATAATGTGGATTAAAGCATGAAATTACTTTCACATAAAAAACCGGAAGGATTGCTCCTTCCGGCTTGAGAAAATTCTGTAGAATCTACCGTCTTTCGAAGTTCTCATCCGGGTTGGACAAGTGATTTCGGGCATTTTTTCAGACAGAACTCAATTTTTTTCACTCAACAGTGAACTCTTTTTCGTATTGTCCTATCAGGTGTTTTTATTTTGTGTAAGGCGAGTCAGTGCCTTTACTGTAACGAAAAGTACTCCAATTATCATTAGCTGATCCGGCATACTCAAACCAAATATTATCTTTAATCTCAAACGGAATCGAGAAAGCCGCAGAACCGTTCTGCTTATAAACCGTGAATTGCGGTATTTGTTTCACGAATTCCACCGAAATTGGGCTATTTCCACCACCCTGAAGTTCTCCCTCACGGTTGAAAAACTGGATCTTTTCATTGTATCGTGTGATGGTTTTTGTGCGATAACCCTGGCCCTGTTCCGCAGTCCACGAACCCTCGAGCGCCTCCCAAAGTTTTGCGACTCCATTTTTGGAAAGCTCGGTTCTGTAAATGACGTCGAAGGTTACCCTCTCCATCTTGCGCATGGCTCCTACATTAATATTCTGAGGCCAAATTCCAAGGTTGTTGATTTTATTATTGATAGCCAATCGATCTGGGTTGGATAGCTTTTGGTCTTTTCGCAGCACGTCTACGGTTCTGATTTTGGATGGATGGGTCTGCCCTTGAGCAGAAACCACTTCTTGAAGATCCCAACCAATAAAACGCGGGTCCAAGTCTGTCTTGGCCTGTGACCACGGTTGAGCATACCGTTGTTCCACATCCAGATATTCAGCTTCTCGACCAGAAGTCGGAGTCATGAAATTCCAGTTAAAAGCGAGAACTGCGGGATCCAGCTCACCGAAACTATTTCCTTCCTGAGGCAACGTATAATCGGTAAGTGACAATACCTCACTACCTGATATGGACCGAGAACTGCCGGTTAGCTCCTGCAAAGTTTTGAAATCTACCTCGCTGAGTAACTTTTTAAACTTGTCCATGTTGTAAAGGTCGACGACGTCCTCTCTTGAGTGGACGATTTTCCAGGTAATGAATTCCATCCCTAGCTTATTTTCCCGGGCTTTAGCTAAACCCCAGCCAAGGATTCTTCCCTGCTCAGCCAAATCCTGGTGGATCTTTTGCCATACTGCTTCAGCCTTGAGATAGTTATCCTCCTGCCCCTCGACAACATTCATGTAGTCAACAATAACGAAATTATATGGTTTACGAGCCGCTTTTTGACCCTGCGACAGCTTTACGGAGCTCGTTAATTTTGTTTCAGAGGGCAGTAGGGTTTCATTTTTTTTATTGGTATCAGCCTTGTTCCGATCTACTGATGCGGTTGAACAACCTTGTAGAAAAATTACTAAGCCAAGAATGGCGATTATTTGTTTCATGTTTTTTTAATTTTTTAGTTTTATTCAAAAAGAAATTTCGTATCCATTAAAGGATACGTTTTTAAGGTTCGAAAAGGGCCATTTGATTACAATTGGTTTCAAAAATTCTCTACGTAACATTTACCCGTAATGACATACCACCATGTCTCCACTCCCTCTGGACATGCGCAGACAAGCAAAGGAACTCGTGGAAGCAGGTAAATCTTCTGGTGAGGTAGTTACGTTAAGAATCAAATTACCCGTAATTGGACTTCTGCAGCTTTGCAGTGGAAAAACTTGAGCCAGGTTAGCCATATACTACAAAACTCCTCAAGGGTTCCCAGTATGCATCGACCGGTTGCTGGAGTCTTTGTGCCTTGCGCATGACAAGACGACATCTTTATCTTAAGTTATTGGTATTACCCTCCTATTTAGCAAACTTCTGTTCAATCAAAGCATCAAAATTCAAAACAATTTTAAAGTGATCAGAAATTTCCTCCTTTTCAGGAATAACAACTAGGAATTTGTCCCCGTCGGGATGAATGGTGTGACCAATTCCGGGGTTATCAATCCAAGGAGTGTCAAAGAGCAATTTTGCTTTACCGATATCCACCTCATCATTTTCATCAAATGATAGGGCCACGCTATACATACCTTGAGGAGCTCTATAAAAAATTTCGTCACCTGTAGGTGACCATATTGGTTCTTCGCCTTGATATATGTTTGAAATCAGATAGGCATTATTCGGTTTATTAAAAGGGGCGATATAGCAATTGTATCCTCCTGCAATACTCGAACTAAATGAAATCCATTTTCCGTTGGGTGAGAATTTCAATCCAAATATTGAAGATCCTTGAGAAGAAGTTAATTCCTTGAACTCGACTGGAGTTGTATCTAAATCCAAATATCCAGAATTTGTCGGAAAGTTGATTACTGCAATTTTGCTTCCATCCCTTGACCAGTCATCCGGTCCTATTGAAGAATCATTGCTGAATAATACTTTTTGAACAGAGGCACCCGAAGAATTTACCTGAATAATTTCATGAGAACGATTTTCATTTGTTGACCTCACGAAAACGATTTTAGAGTCATCCGGGCTCCAGACTGGCCACCAATTAATTCCTTTTGTTGTAAGTTTTGTCGTAGAACCTTTGTTAATATCCAATATTTCTATATCCGGACTTTCACCAGCAACAGCAACTGCAATCTTATCTCCAGTAGAGTTAAGATTAAACCTGGTGTAAGCGGCTGATTTAAAACCTAACTGGGCTACGTCACCAGATCAATCAACCCATGCAAATTGCCCTTTGGTGATATTGGTTCCCGGAATGAAGACCAAATCACCTTCTTTGGATATTGCGAATTGAGCGTTTCCCCAAAATGGGTTCGCTCGAATGCCTGATATGAGAGTAATTTCTTCTAGCCCAACCTTAAGAGTCTTAATATCGAACTCCCGAGCTTTTAATGTGTTGTCACGAATGTAGATTATGTGGCCTGTTTTAGAGTATTTCGGCGAGAAACCATTTTTGATCAGAGTGGTTGTTTTTTTTTGTTTTTAAATTATAATGAACTATGGACCCATTATCGGCAGTTTTGATCGCGTCGAAATCAGAAAAAATTACCCCTTGTTCATCAGGTAAGTAATCGATCCAACCAAAGCTGCCGACTTTCTTTTTATTGTTTGAATTATTTAAGATTGCATCAGATATAATTGTTTCAGGACCGCTTGATGAATTGAGTTTTATGGATTGTAGTTGGCTTCCTTCATAAGGAGAAAAGTAGATAGTGTTAGCGTCACCCCACACTCCACCGAATGTGACCGATTCATCACATATGATATTCATTTCTAGTGTATCAGTGGAGTATCTCTTTAATTTACCATCGTCAAAAATAGCCAACCATTTGCTGTCCGGTGAGAAAAATGGGTAGTATAAACCCCACATTGATCCAGTCGTTGCTAATTTCGTTGTTTTGTCATCTTTTAAAGAGTGAAGCCATAAGTTGTGGATGCCGTCCGCCTTGGATCCGGAGACATAAGCTATCAATTTGCCATTCGGAGAGATCGAAATGCTTTGGTGAAACTGTGAGCTTAGATCGAAGTAGAATTTTTCTCCATTTGATAAATTTACAGGGAGATAGATAGGTTCGTTCAGAACTGTCTTTTTCACTTGCTTGTCCCTTTTAGTTACAAGTAATCCCAGCAGCAAAAAGCATGTCAGTAAGGTTGCAATCAAACCTACGTATTTTGCTGGAGATGAGGGGCTCCGCTGACGAGATAGAAGACGTGGTGGTTTTCGATTTCTTTTTTCCGATGTCTGATCAATGGATACGTTGGCTGAAACTTTACCAGTAATACACACGCCTCGTTTAGCCAATGCCTCTTTGAGTGTTTCAAAAACGTCCTCATTATCAGAGTCAAACCACTCCAGATGCTGGATTCCAGTCAATTGATACTTTAGCTTTGCCGGAATTTCGGCAGGTTCCAAATAGATGGGAAGGATGGTTTTTTTGCCCTCGGAAGCGATCATTACTTCCTTGACGACGTTATGAGAGTCCGTCGAGTGAGAGGAAACCATCATGATTAGAACACGACACTCATTTATGGCTTTGACTATGGATTCGGACCAGAGGGTAGCCGCGTCTATATTCCCCTCATCGACCCATACAGCGGCTCCAGCGGAACGCAGCCGATCGACCAATGGCATGACGCGATCATAATCCTGACTGGAATAACTAATAAATACTTCAACGCTCACCGATATGTCCTCCAATATGTTTAATTTTTACTGACAAAATATAAGTCAGTGTTTCGCAACGCACATCATCAAAAAATCAATTTTTGATGACGTGCGGGATTTATGATTTCTAGCGGGAACCATAACCTTGATCAAAATTCATTTTTACTCTGTTTAGCATCGCTAACCAAACTTTAACGATATTTAAAAATTTGGTGAACGAAGTTCAGGTTGGTAGATATAAGTCAATTGACATGACTGCAACATCAAGAATAACCCTCCTCCTAAATCCTTTGAAATATATCGTTTAAATTCTTACGAAAGGGGACGGAAAGCGCAGACACCATGCTGAGAAATGTGAGAGGCCGAACTGGCGATGGTTTTGCCGCTGGATTTCTGCTGGGACCAGTAGTTGTAATTTATGTCGGGTTCATGCCCTACGGAACCGTTAAATGTGACTACTGCCGCATGTGGCGTTTCAAAAACGCAGGCGTATGTCATAACTGCGGAAGATCATCATCCGAATCATCTATAGACCCACTGAAAATGTAGGAAAGGTGGATGGCCACTTGATTTTCGCAATGGAAACCGAAGATAAAAATAATGAGTTTCCTCACTGGAAACGGCCACCGAAAGATGACCTACCTAAGTCAATCATGTCGAATTTGAGAAAGGGTTTGAAGGCGTTCTGGGACCTCGCGATACTCCCGTTTTACTCAGCTGAAGCCGAATTAATTACAAGAAACAAAATGCAATACAAACGATTAGTTTGTCTCTAATGTGCGTTTCCCTAATAAAATTAATCTCTTTTCCCACTAAACTGCAGCCTCGTGAATTAAGAAACCTGGAACCGACGGCCCACACCCCACCACCAGCAAGGCTGTGACGATTGCGATCAGTTGTGATTTCATGGTGAGCCGACTGTCATCCCGATGAGCGCAGTTTTCAACCCGTTTTAACTGTTGCCGCAAAGGTGAGTTGGCTACTTCCGTTCAGCCTTCAATTCTTCACTCGTCTTGCCGCCGTGTTTGCGGAAGAGGTCGGAGGTTTTAAATTGGCTGGTTTCATTAGCTGCGTCAAGCGGTGTCAATCCTTGCTTTGGACCTGACACAACTTTCGCACACACACATCAGCACCTTTGCCGGTTAGCAGTTCGGCGACTTCCTGCCGATGCAGTATCATAGGATCCGAATGAGTGGATTCAGTTTCAGCTTTTTTTTTCAGATTTTTTAAAAAAGAACGGTAGCTGGAAACCTGTCAGGGCAACAATGGCAGTCTTATATCTTATAGGTTATTTCTTTTTTATAATCGCAGCCCAGCCACCACCGCAACTGCTGCCATCTGATTCCATCTTACTTGATAGTGTCACTGACTTCTCTCACTCGAAGATAGGTCTGAGCCTGTTCAGTTGTGGTTAACTCTACAACTTCGTGCCTGCCATTGCCTTCGAGGGTCCTCACCGCCTGCCATTCACCGGGGCTCAGATTATGGGTAATCTCCACCACATAGCTCTTACCATTCCGAGTCTCAAACTCGAGACTCAGGCCTCTCTCGCTAAGATACAGCGATTGGATCAAGTCCTGGTTGCCAAGCAGGGTCACTCCTTCGGGGTGGTAGTAACTGGCTACTCGCATCGAGCCTTGTTTGGAACCATTTTCCCCAGCAAGAAGAGGCTGTGTCAGCTGGATGCTTGTGCCCCGGTCAGCGCCTGGCTGCAAGGCAAAGTGCAGGGTCATCACGGGCTGGTTGGCCTGAATGTCGACACCTCTCAAGGTCGCATCATCCCATACCACACCGGCGCGACCACCTTTTACATGGCTGTGGGCTTGCGGCCTGTAACCCTCTAGTTGGTGGTTTTTTATACCTGTGAGCCGCAATACCTGCTCATCCCAGTTTAGTCCAAACTGCATTCCCAAAAGCCCCTGCGTCGTTTCGGCGTGGAGTTCGAACCATACCTGACCATCTGGAGATACCCGCGGTGAGCCCAGGCTCATAAGGTCTTCGGTCTGAAGGAATGTTCGGCCCGAAAGGGTGCTAGCGTTGGTGTTTGTCCAATCCCCATTGACATCACCTAGCTTGATGCCAGTAAAGTCCTGGTCCAAAACATTGTCCTCCAAAGAGCTTAGGTTGATCTTTTCATATGCTTCAACATGATCAAAAGCTTGGTCAACCAACAGGTTACTGAAGTCCTGATCCAGAAAGCGCCAGAAGGTCTGCTTTTTACCATCGGCATTTGTAGAAAAGAAATCGTTTCGCCCAAGAATGACGTTACGCACGTTCACGATATCGACCACATCCACCGAGGCATCGCGGTTGGTATCGCCGGCTATCACCTTGCGGAGGGTTCCAAAGGGCGTTCGCCCCAGGATGTGCTTGCGCATCTCTACGATGTCGACCACGTCAACCCCTGCGCTGGCGCCTTCTCCATGAGCTCTGCCTGCTGTGAGCTCGATACCCGCCCCAGAAGCCAGGTTAAAGCTGTATTTCCCATCGACATCACTCATGGTATCGCTTTCGCTACCATCCTGATTGAGCCTGAGCGTCACGCCTGCAAGAGGCGTGCTGGTTTCAGCACCCAACATTGTCACCTTTCCTGAAACGGTAAACGCATCGACATCTGCCTCACCCACCTTCAAAGCCTTGGTCATGGAGGTATGGGCAGTACAGTAATAGGTGATGCTTCCTTGGTAATCCTCAGGGATTTCTAATCGAATCAAGCCTTCTGAACCTGTCAATGCACCTCCAGTGATCCAGCTGTGAGTGCTGTCTCGGGAGACACCCACTGTGAATGGATGATTCAAGGATATGCCTTTGGCCTTGAATTCGTAAGCGGAACCAGCCTTAAAGTGACTGCCATTCAAACGGTCAAGCAACGTGCCATCTATGGTGAAGGTATAAAATGGATCAGAGAATACCCCACCAGAAACCTCAATTGTCACCGCTTGTGAGGACTTCTGAACACTCGGAGGTCCACCAAAACGACATGACAAAAAGGCTCCATCAATAGGTGGATCACCGTTGATGGGATCTGCTGCTCCTGATTTCTGCCATGTAATTGCGCAGTGGTCACCCCCTCCTCCCTCTTTGTGCAACATTTCCAGATAATAACGCTGGCCTGCTACTAGAGGTAACCAGTCACTGGGAGTGACAGTTTCCCAAGCACGTGCATTGCACCAGGTTTTTCGACTGCTGATCAAGTCCAAGTTGGCCTGCGTCTGGTCCTTGCTCAGACGCAATTCGCAGGCATCATCAGAGGTGATATAAAAACGGTAGTCGGCTGTCTCATCGGGGGTGATCCAACCCGTCCAGCGCTGGCCGTATTTATCTCCTAGGCTTGAAGTCTCTGCACCGGTCAAAAGGCTTGATGCATCTGAGAAACGCGGGAAGCTCGAATCGGATGTGAGGTCAGTTATTGCTCCCCCACTAATACCCTCCCACACTTCTTGCCACAGGCCACCCGACTTTGTCGCTCCGAACTCAGGATTGGTGATTTTCAATGCAGCGGTCTGGCTGATAAGGACTTGATCACCAGCCGTGTAGACGCAGTCGTAAACCCCCACGTGGCCAGCTCCAACATTGTTGATGGTCAAGGTAGGATCCACGGTGGGGGTAAGGTAGTTCACTCCATCGAGGCGCCACTGGTAAAGAGCGGGGGCCGGGCCTTCGGTGAGGAGAGTGAAGGCGACTTTATCACCCAGAGCAACAGCCTGGTTGATTGGTTGCTTGACAATGGCTGGAGACCGTTCGGGTTGCAGTGGAATGGCGAGTGATGTGACACCAATGATCTCGATCTTGGAGACGTTTGGAAGGGTCCAGCCAATGCTGATATGGTCGGCTCCGCCGTTTTCCTTTTGAAGCGCCTCGAAACGATAGCGTTTGCCTTGCTCCAGATGAATGGGATCAGACTGTTGCTCCGCATATTTGCCCCATTGCCTGGCATCGGTCCAATTCGGAACGGAAGCGATCAGAGCAAGGCCTGCCTCATCATCCAAAAAATCCCCGTTGGAGGGGGTAGGATTGAGCCTTAATTCTGAAGCGTCGTCAGAGGCAACATGAAATACGAATTTCCCGGTGGCTGGGGGAATGAGATAACCTGATATGCGGGATCCACCCCTGGCAATTCGCTGATCCCCCTCGAGGCTTGAAAGCGTTCGAACCTTGTCCGGGCTGTCAGGGAAATTTGTGGCGCTAGTCAAATCGCTGATCGCCGTCCCTGCTATGTTTTCATATATTTCGTAATTGGCCACCCCAGCCTCCCAATCATCTGGAAGACTGGGGGGGGATGAACACATCGATGACCTCCGTGGTGTTTAGGTGTCCAATTTTGGCGACTAGCTGAAGACGATAGGTTTTGGCGACTAGCTGAAGACGATAGATGCCCGGACCAGAAAACTGAGCCATGGTTGAAAGGCTTTCTGGTGTAGTAAAGATGTTGACCGTTGCCGGGCCACTGAGCACAGACCACTGAGCGGTGATCTGGTTTGAGTCGAGTGTTTCGCCACCCGCATGCAGAAGGTCCACTTCAAACTTGGTAATCAAGGAGTCCTTCAGGGTAATTTGGCGCGCTTCAGGGGTGGGCCACTCGAGCAAAGGCTGGCGAAAACGTGCGAAAATGCGATTGGTTTCATATCCTGGCACATGTGGGAGCCCCCCCTATTGCAATCGAACGTGGCAAGGCCGTGTTGAGTAAGGCAACCAAGGAGTAGTCCTGATACGCATCGCCGTAATCCCTGCCCCTGACGTAGCTTAGCGATCCATCTGGCTGACGTGAAAGGTTGTAGAAAAACTTCCAGTTATCGAGGAAATAGCGTTGGTCACGATCGCTGAGGTAAGGGAGTGAAAGGGCCATGAACATGGACCCCCCCATGTTGTAAGCATGTGCCTGCAGGTGCCGATCATGCTGCAGGATGATATATTCCTTTTTCTTATCCAGCAGTTTTTGATCTGTCTCGCTGAGCTTATCCTTTCCTGTATAGGCGAGAAAACCGAAAAGGGCACTCGGGGTACGTCCGCCAGCATCTTCCGTGCTATAGGACGTTGCGAAATGGTAACCTACGTTGCCTTCCTGCCCCGTGGACCGGGTAATGCAGTCCCAATGGAGCCAGAATTTCTGGTCAAGAGTCATGTCGTACCAAAAAGGATTTTGAATCTTCGAGGCACCCGTGATGGGATCTTCGCAACCACGGGGCAGGTCAATGGACGCAGGCAGCGCAGTGGCAATCTCTGGAGGAATGTTGTCGCCAGGATGCAGGTCGTATCCAAAGTAATGACCATCTCGCGGACGCACACTCATGTCTACTCCCGCTCTCTTGGCGAGGCCAAGCCCGCAGAAAAGATGTGCACCAACCATGTTGATTCCTCCGCCCCAACCAGAATGAATGTAGTCTCCAACCACGCCTCCGTGGCCTGTCATTCCAGCAATTCCATCATTCCAACCGGGTGCGTATCCATTTTCGTGCTGTGGTGGCTGCCTCCACCATTGAATGCGGTTGGCCATCAACTCGGCACCGCGCTGAAGGATGGGCATGAGGGAGGCATCACCCGTCTTGGCCTTGTATTCAGCTAGGAACATCACTGCCTGGCCAAGGGTCCAGGACTCAAGACCAACATTTTCGTAATGTGGGTTGGAGCTAGGTTTTCCCGATTTATTGATTTCTTGATCTAAAAGGAGGTCTTCGACAGGAGCGTAGATCGCATCCTCAATACGACCTACGAAATAATCGCGAATTTTGTCGACTGACAGCCGATAGGGTTTTGCCCCGGTAGTATCCTTCCAACTTGGGTGTGCAAGGAGGGTCAGCCCCGTGAATCCGGTTGGATACCCAAGATCGCCATCTTTACCATCCATAACACGCCGATGCAATGCATCGCATGCCCAATCGTAGGCTGAGGCATACTTGGCACTGGTTAATGGATAAGCAGGGCTGAGGGCTCCAAGGACGGGAAGATTTACCGTGACTGAAATATTTCCTTCCCCTGGACGCTGAATCATCAAAGGTAGTTTGCCATCGTTGGCCTCAGCGTGGTCGATGCAAGCACCAAGTTGCCGCACAATACCATGAAAATATTTACCCATGGGATCAAATTCTCGGTCGAACGCACCGTAAATAAAATCATCAACCTTCAACCCCGCAGCGGCACCAGGGGCGTTCGGGATGATTTCGGTGAGGCGAATGAGGTTGTTCCCGGTTAAGATGCGGAACTTACCACCAATTGGGCCGAGCGGATAATCAAAGTCAACCTCCTCAGTGGCCGTCGCTACAAAAGTAAAGCAGATCAGAAAGGGACAGATCAGAAGGCGTTTTATTGGAAGGGAAATCATCGGTTGGTTTTTACCAGTCTCGGTAGGTGAAAGGTAATGGTGACGTTTTTTTCGAGACTGGGTAATAGTCCTTGATTTGGTAAGTGACCTTCGTCGTCCATGCGTCCAGGACGAGGATTGTTCACCAGAGCACTCTGATCCGGGATGAGGGCAATAATGGAACCCTCCAGGCTAGCCAGAAACTGACCTTGGAAAAAGGACGCCCCACTATAGTGCCAACGGCTTTCTCTTGGTATTTCAGTCTTCTCTGATCGATACTCTGACTGCGGCGATTTGCTGAGGATAAGTTCCTCAAGAGGGTAACGTGCGTCGGGACCATGCTTTTTCCAGCTCACATCTATCCTGATGGTCCCTTCTGGAGGTAACACCAATCCTTTGTCCTGACCCACCTTAGCCAAGTTAGGTTTCATGCCGATCAGCAGAGCCGCGATGTGAATGTGCCCTGGTTTGACATCCGTAGAGAATAAGGATTCGTGAATCTTGCCGGTGGAATTTACTAAGGCATACTCAATGAGGCCACTGAGCATGTTCACTCTTGCTGGAAAGCTAATCGTAAGGTCGTTGGCATCAGCGACGACCTCGCCGATTGCGACGCGGCCTTCTCCGAGATGTTCAACGCCGCTTGACTCAAGCAAGGCATCGTCGTCTCGCACCTGCTGAATAGGTTTCGCAGTTCCCGGCAAAAGTTTGCCGGGCTGGACGAATTTTCCACTGCTATCAATGCGACCTTGTTTGGGGCCCGGAGGAGTTTGCGTTTGGGTCACCGAAGGAGGAGCGGCAAATAGCAGCGAGCTGATGGTGATTATAATGAAAAATGATAAGTGATGACTCATCCTAATCAAAAGGCAATATCCGGTTGATGGGTAGTAAAAAACATTTTTGGTTGTTTATGCAAATTCAACCAGAGTTTCTGCTAATCTGGATTAAATTTACACCTTGTTCGACAGCTTGTAATAAGTCAATAGCGGTTAGCTGAGCGGTCGTAGACCGATCGCAGTAAATATTGAATTTTGAAACCGTTGCCAATCAATTCGGAGAAGGCAGGAAAGTAGTCGTCCCCTTCGAGGTGAGCGATGACCGGACATCTGCAGGTAACCTGTTTATCTACCTCACAGCACAGCCACTGGATTACATCCTGAAGGGCCATGTGCTTGTTGTCGGTAACGGGGCTCAGCGGGAACTCATTCTCAACAACAACGGCAACGCCGAAGGCACAGGGCAGTTCAGCGTGGTGGTCACCGATGCCGATGGCAAAACGGCCACACAGGCATTTGAGGTGAATTTTGGAGGCGAACCTCCAGTGGCTGTTGTTCCTGAGCTCAAGCTCAAAACAAGTGACCCCTCCAATCTTACACTTAGTTGGGAGGGGGATGCGAAGTTGCTGTTTACTGACGATCTATCAGCAAGTTTTGAGGTAGTTGCAGGAGCCGAAAGTCCCTACAGCAGTTGGACCAGATGGATGGGTTGGCTCAACGCTTAGTCTCCATATCAATTTGTACATGTTGTACGCTAACGCTTGCTCTTTTAATTACTTGATGAAGGACATCACCGATTGCCGGGCTGTCTCAATCACATCTTTCGCTGTTTCGGCATTCTGAAAGTGTACTACATACTGTGATTTACCATCGACCTTGGAATGAAGGCTTATAGATTCCCTCTCACTCATCAAATCCCGCCAAACTCCACGCACCGCGCCCCAGTAGTCTCCAGAATCTTGCCAATATTCCTTGGCCGCTGAAGCCACGTCCGGTTTTGTGATGCGTTCGTAGCGGTTAATTCCAAATTCTTGTGAGAGATATGTCGGCGCGACATCTAATTTCGAAATGTCGATGCGCTTCCAGTTATTTTGTTCATGAACCCAGCCGAATGGGGTGAGAATTATTTGATGCTCGCCTTCAAGCAGCTGGTAGTCGGACCTTTGAGAATATTCGCGGCGTGGCAATGGGCGAGAATCCATATTACTAACCCAGCGACTAAGGTTCCCGCGATGTTCCCAGGATCCTACCACCTCATAACGAGGCGAATCATCTACCTGAAAAACAGCCTGAGACCAAGTGTCTTGCGCCTCGTCATCCACAAGCGATTCACGATCCCACGTGAGATCGCCCTTGAATTTATATACGATTTTATCCTCGTAGCTCCAATCCTGCCGCCAATGTTTCATCACCATCGGTTCCGAAATACCGTTCTCATTCTCAAAGAACATCACCAAGGTATGCTGCAGACTAATAAATTCTCCAGAATCTTCCAATACGTGGACATGTTCAGTACCCCAAGAATTATAGCCATTTCGAGGTTCAAATGCTTCGGTCAAAGCAATAGTTTCCATAAAATGAAAGTCCACTTTGAAATCTCCCGCTAAAGCTAAGATAGCTAAGCGATCTTTTTCGAATTTGGAATGACCTTGACCCGCTGTTACAGGGATTGGTTGGGAGAGTTTAATTTTAGCGCCTCGCGTGGTGCCGCCTTTAGGTTTCGCCAAGTCATGGGGCATCATCCCCCATCCGAATACATATTGTTTGGCAGAGTCATCGATTGATGATGGTCCTTCGCCCGTATACGGATCGCTTTTCTGATTTGAGGAGGATTCCTTAGTTCCCGTGGTTTGGCAGCCGACAATAAGTAATAAGCAAATGATGAAGGAAAGGGATCGAAATAAGTAATTCATATTCTATAGTGCAAGTCGTTTAAATGTTTGATGCCCGCCGCTAGGTATCAAGTTCTAATTTTAATAATCTACAATGATACCCTATGAGGCCAAATTCAGACTATCGATTGGTTGCTGCGATGATGTGACGCAATGCACTATCAGCAAAAGCCGAGCTGGTCGAGGTTACGAGAGCTACCGCACTTGCTGGCCCAGGTTGTGAGAACTGATCCACTTGAAAAGTTAGTCTGGGTCAATAGAAAGGACTCAGACAATGAAAGGAATAAGATACTGAAGCGAACAGAAGATCCG